>DATJNO010000160.1:0-6473 GCA_035508055.1 Bryobacteraceae bacterium
GGAGAGGCCGGCGTGAAGAACCTGCAGTTCGCGATCGACGTGCTTCCCGAAGAAGACAACAAATACAACAACGCCCTGACGCGCGTCCTCTACGTGGACAACGCCAAGCCTCGCGTGGTGTACATGGAAGGCGAACCGCGCTGGGACTACAAATTCCTGCGGCGCGCGGTGGAGGACGACAAGAATCTGGATTTGTACAGCGTGGTCCGCACCACGCAGAACAAGTTGTACGTACAGGTGCCCAAGGACGCGCCCACGGGTGAGTTGAAGGATGGTTTTCCGACCAAGGTGGAAGACCTGTTCACCTTCCAGGCGATCATCCTCGGCAGCGTGGAGGCCAACTATTTCACCGCCGCGCAGCAGGATCTGATCCAGCAATTCGTGGATCGCCGCGGTGGCGGGTTATTGTTCCTGGGCGGCCGTTCGTCGCTGGCTGACGGCGGCTACGATAAACCTCCGTTCTCCGATCTGCTTCCCGTGAAGCTGCCCGATCACAAGAACACGTTTCATCGCGACCCTGCTTATCCGCGGCTCACCGCCGCCGGCCGCGACAGCCTGATCACGCGCATCGAAGACAGCCCGGACGCTAACGTGGAGCGCTGGAAGAAGCTGCCGTTTCTGATGGATTTTCAGGAGGCCGGCCAGCCCAAGCCGGGCGCGCTGGTATTGGCCGAAATGACGGTGATGGGCGGTAAGCCCCTGCCTTTGTTGATTACGGAAAAATACGGGCGCGGGCGCACGGCGGTCTTCGCCACTGGCGGCGACTGGCGCTGGCAAATGCTGCAGCCGGTTCAGGACATGAGCCACGAAATCTTCTGGCGGCAGTTGTTGCGCTGGCTGGTCAGCGACACACCCACGCGCGTGGTGCCCACCACGACGCGCCCCGTTCTGTATGACGACGGCCACGTCCACCTGCGCGCCGAAGTTCGCGACACCACTTACCTGCCGACCAGCGACGCTCAGGTCCAGGCGCACATTCTTGGCCCCGATGGCAATTCCCAAACCGTCGACCTGCGGCCCGATTCGGTGGAACCAGGCGTCTACACGGCCGATTGGGACGCGGCGCGGCCCGGCTCCTACGTTGCCGAGGTGGTCGCACAGCGCGGCGAGCAGGAACTGGGACGGGGCGTGGTCACGTTCCGGCGCGAAGACGGCGTGGCGGAAAATTTCCACCTGGAACAGAATCGCGATCTGCTGCAAAAGCTTTCCTCCGAGACCGGTGGGCGCTATTACCAGCCCGACCAGGTCGGCCGGCTCGGCGATGAAATTTCCTATTCGGACGCGGGCATCACGGTCCGCGAAACCAAGGACCTGTGGGACATGCCGGTGGTATTCTTCGTGGTTTTGGCGCTTTGCTGCGGCGAATGGCTGCTGCGGCGGAAGTGGGGTGTGGTATGAGGAAGCTCGCTTCCTTGGTTTTGCTCTCGACGGCTGCCGCCTCTCTCCACGCCGCTACCTTTTACGTCACCGTCGCCGGGCTGGGCGGCGAGCCGGATTACGAGCAGCGTTTCGCCTCCGAAGCGCAGGAAATCGACAAGCTGGTTCACGCCTCCAGTTCCGACGCCAAAGTCACCACGCTGTATGGGCCGCAGGCCACCAAGGCGAACGTGCAGAACGCGCTGCAACAGGTGGCGCGCGACGCCAAGCCGGGCGACGCCTTCGTGCTGATGCTGATCGGCCATGGCAGCTTCGATGGCTTCGACTACAAAATGAACCTGCCCGGTCCGGACATCACCGCGATCGAGCTGGCGTCGCTGCTGGATCGCATCCCCTGCACGCGGCAGCTGGTGGTCAATATGACCAGCGCCAGCGGCGGCTCGCGCATGGCGCTCGAAAAGCCCAGCCGCGTGGTGATTACCGCCACCAAGAGCGGCAACGAGAAGAACGCCACCGTTTTTGCCCGCTTCTGGGTGGAGGCGCTGCGCGATCCCACGGCCGACACCGACAAGAACGAAACTATCTCGGCGCTGGAGGCTTTCAACTACGCCTCCACCAAGACCGCGCAGTTCTACGAAACGCAAAAGCGCCTGGCGACCGAGCATCCCATTCTCGAAGATACCGGCCAGGGCGACGGCGAGCGCAAGCCGTCGCCAGAGAATGGGGAGGGCTTGAAAGCCGCACAGTTCGCGTTGCTGCGCATCGGCTCCACGCAAGTGGAAGCCAATACGCCGGAAAAAAGAGCGCTCCTGGCTAAACGCGACGAACTGGAAGAGCAGATCGACAAGCTGAAGTATGAAAAGGCCGCCATCGCGCCCGACAACTACAAGAAGCAGTTGACCGCGTTACTGATCGAACTCGCCAGGACGCAAGCGGAGCTGGACAAATGAAGGTGCTAACCGCGCTGTTTTTTGGCGCGCTCGTGGTGTCCTTGCACGCTCAATCGCTCGAAGAATGCCGCGGGCTGCGCTATCACGGCAAACTCGACGAAGCCCAAACCT
Organism: Bryobacteraceae bacterium; assembly: GCA_035508055.1. Lineage (GTDB taxonomy): Bacteria > Acidobacteriota > Terriglobia > Bryobacterales > Bryobacteraceae > Palsa-89. The sequence goes on from DATJNO010000160.1 coordinate 2,439, forward strand.
GCTTCACGCGTCTGGCGGCCAGCTCCAATCTTTTCCTGCGCGCTGAAGGTCTGTGGGGCCTGGAACGCTACAAAGAATCCAACGACGTCTTTCGGGAAGTGATCAAAGATAACCCCAAGAACGCCGAATACCGCGTGGAGTGGGGCAAGCTGTTCCAGGAACGCTTCAACAGCCAGGAAGCCGCGGGGCTGTACCGCGAAGCGCTCGGCATCGATCCGAACAACGCGCAGGCATATCTGGGCATGGCGCAGGTGGAGGCCGAAGGCTTCAGCCAGAAGGCCGTGGAGGACGCCGGGAAGGCCGCGCAACTGGATCCGAAACTCTACCAGGCCCATGAGGAGCTGGCGTTTCTGGGATTGGAAGACAGTGACGAGGACCGCGCCGCCAAAGAGGCCGATGCCGCGCTCGCCATTTCGCCCGAGGCCTTGGACGCGATGGCCATTCACGCCGCCATCGATTTCTTGCACGACAAAAACGATACGCCCTGGATCGGAAGCATCCTCAAGGTCAATCCGGTCTACGGCGAAGCCTACGCGACGGTCGGACATTTCTATGAGATCAACCGCCGTTATGACGAAGCCATTCGCGCTTACCGCAAAGCTCTGGATCTGAATCCGCGCCTGTGGGAGGCGCGCGCCGAACTCGGCATCAACCTCATGCGCCTGGGCCAGGAAGCCGAGGCGCGCCGGCAACTGGAAGAGTGTTACAACAACAACTACCAGAGCTACGAAGTCGTCAATTCGCTGCGGTTGCTGGACAAGTACAGCAACTTCGTCACCTTCAAGACGCCGGACATGATCCTCCGTCTGGACAAGAAGGAAGCGACTCTGCTGCGCCCGTACTTCGAGGCCGCGATCGAAAAGAACATCGCCGACTACAACCAGAAGTACCAGATGAAGCTCAACGGCCCGGTCGAGGTGGAAGTTTATCCGGACCACGAAGACTTCGCCGTTCGCACCATGGGCATGCCCGGCCTGGGCGCTCTGGGCGTCACCTTCAACTCGGTCGTCGCGATGGACAGCCCCTCCGGACGGCCACCAGGCAGCTTCCATTGGGCCGGTACGCTGCGGCATGAGATGAGCCACGTCTACGTTCTGCAGGCCACCAACAATCGCGTGCCGCGCTGGTTCACCGAAGGTCTCGCGGTCTATGAAGAATCCGCCGCCTCGCCCGATTGGGGCGACGGCCTGGATCCGGAATCCATCCACGCCATCCAGCACAAAATGCTGTTGCCGGTCGCGGACCTGGATCGCGGCTTCATCCGGCCCAGCTATCCGTCGCAGGTGATCGTTTCCTACTACCAGGGCGGCCAGATTTTAACCTATATCGCCCAAAAGTACGGCTACCCCAAGATCCTGGATATGATCCACGCTTACGCGAAGCTGGAATCCACGCCGGACGTCTTCAAGAACGTGCTGGGAATCTCGACGCAGGATTTCGACAAGGATTTCATGGCCTGGCTGGATAAGAAGATCGGGCGCACCATCGCCCATTTTGATGAATGGCAGAAGCAGCTGAAAGCCATGGTGGCCGATTCGCGTGAAAAGAAATACGACGAGGTGCTCCGCATCGGCAACGCGATTCAGGCCGACTATCCCGATTACGTGCTCGTGGGCAGCGTCTACGAGATCCTGGCTGACGCCTACACCGCCCAGGGCGACAAAGCCGGTGCCCGCAAGGAACTGGAGGAATACAGCCAGGCCGGCGGGCGCGACCCGATGCTGATCGAAGAGCTGGCCACGCTCGAAGAGCAAGCCGGAGAACCGGCCAAAGCCGCCGCGGCCCTGAATCGTCTAAACTACATTTATCCCGAAGATCAGGAGCTGCATAAACGCTTGGGCGACCTGTTGCTTGCACAGAATAATCTCACCGGGGCCATCCGCGAATACCAGGCCGTGCTCGCATTGAAGCCGCTCGATCAGGCGGGCGCGCACTATCAGCTGGCCGAGGCGCTGCAGAAAGCCAACCGTGTGGACGAAGCCCGCGACGAAGTGCTCCTTTCGCTCGAAGCCGCCCCGGGTTTCAAGCCGGCCCAAAAACTACTTTTAGAAATCGCGAAATAAACCCATGACCACTCCATCCACAATCGCCGATTCAGCGGAACTGAAAGAACGCATCGATCGCTTCCAGGAGGTCCATCGCGGCATCGTCCGCGAGGTTCGCAAGGTGATTGTGGGTCAGGAAGAGGTGATCGAGCAGGTGCTGATCTCCCTCTTCGTCGGCGGCCACTGCCTCATCACCGGTCTGCCCGGAACCGCGAAAACATTGCTGGTTCGCACGCTCGCCCAGACGCTCGGCCTGGTCTTCAAACGCATTCAGTTCACGCCGGACCTCATGCCGTCCGACATCACCGGCACCGACATCATTGAAGAAGATCCCACCACCGGCCATCGCACCTGGACCTTCGTCCCCGGGCCGATCTTTTCCAACGTCCTGCTGGCCGACGAAATCAACCGCACGCCGCCCAAGACTCAATCGGCGCTGCTCGAGGCCATGCAGGAACTCGCCTGCACGGTGCGCGGCAACAACTACAAACTACCCGCGCCGTTCTTTGTGCTGGCCACGCAGAACCCCATCGAGCTCGAAGGAACCTATCCGCTCCCGGAAGCGCAGCTTGACCGGTTTCTGTTCAACACCATCCTGGATTATCTGAGTCCCGAGGACGAAGCGAAGGTGATCGGCCTGACCACCACCACACGGGTTCCCAAAGTCCAGGCGGTTACCAACGCCGAAGAGATTCTCGATTTCCAATCGCTGGTGCGAATGGTGCCCATTGCCGATTCGATCGCGCAATACGTCGTCAGCCTGGTGCGCGCTACACGTGCCAACAGCGGCACCGCTCCGGAGTTCGTCAAGAAGTACGTCAACTACGGCGCCAGCGTGCGCGCAGCGCAGTTCATTGTGCTGGCGGCAAAGGCCCGGGCATTGACCCATCACCGCTACCACGTAACTTACGAGGACATCACTACACTCGCGACGCCGGTTCTGCGGCATCGCATTCTCCTCAATTTCCACGCCGAGTCGGACCGCATCGATTCGGACGAAGTCCTGCGCCGGTTGTTGGAACACATGCCGCCCCCGGCGGGAGGCCGATAGTGCAGCGTTTCATCGATCCGAAGGTATTGGCGGGAATTTCCGGCTTGGACCTGATTGCCAAGACCGTGGTGGACGGTTTTGTCGCCGGCCTTCACCGCTCGCCGAACTTCGGCTTCAGCCAGGAGTTTGCAGAGTACCGGGCCTATGCTCCCGGCGACGACCTGCGGCACATCGATTGGAACGTTTTTGCGCGTTCGGAGCGTGCCTACCTGAAGCGCTATCGCGGTGAAACCAATACGCTGCTAACCGTGCTTCTAGACGCCAGCAATTCAATGAAATATGCGTCCCATAGCGTCAGCAAGATGGACTATGCGCGTTACATCGCCGCCGCCCTGTTCTACCTGACGACCCAAACGCAGCGCGATGCCGCCGGGCTGATTGTCTTCGACGACGAGTTGCGCAACTACATTCGTCCATCCAATCGGCAGGGGCAGCTTAATCGTCTGCTGAGCGGCCTCGAGCATGCCGAACCCCGCGCGCGTACCGATTTTTCCAGACCGCTGGAGCACTTCCAGGAATTCCTGCGACGGCGCGGAGTCGCTATTTTCATCTCCGACTTCTACGAGGCGCCTGAGCGAATTATCCGCAATCTGGAGCCCTTACGCTTTCGCGGGAATGAGGTGGTTCTCTTTCACATCCTCGATCCCCAGGAGATTCGTCCGGAGCTGCGCGGGCCGACCACTCTGATCGACCTTGAAACGCAGGAATCCTTGGAGGTCAGTCCCGAATACGCGCGGGAAGAATACGCGAAGAAGATTGATGCACATATCGAAGCGCTGCGGGATGGTGCTCGCGGCGCCGGCATGGACTATCACCTGCTCATCACCGACAGGCCGCTCGATGAAGCGCTGCGGGAATACCTGGCCATTCGGCAGGGGAGGGCTTAGTGGGTTTCCTATCCCCTTGGTTCCTCGCAGGAGCGGCGCTGGTGGGTCTGCC
>DATJNO010000161.1:0-38437 GCA_035508055.1 Bryobacteraceae bacterium
GACAGCCCCACGGGAAGCCCGAACACCTGGCCGGCCGGCACGGTAATGTGCGGATATCCCGCCACGGCGGGAGGCGTCGAGCAGCCGCCGGAGAAATGATCGCCATCGACATAGTCGGTCAGCCAGGCTGGGCCGTCGGTCGGCGCGATTAAAGCGTCCAGGTTCCGCTTCGAGAGAATGGCGTCGATGCCATCCTGGCGCGCGATCCGGTTCAAGCGCGCTACCAGATCCGCGTAGGCTCGGCTGCTGATGTCGCCCTTGGTCTCCGCCTTCAGCATCTGATCCTGCCCAAAGTAAGGCATTTCGCGAACGCGGTTGCGCTCGTTGAAGTCGATGACGTCCTGGAGGCTGCGTACCTGCGCCCCGCGGATCTTCAAATAGGCATTCAAGTCGGCCTTGAACTCCCAATCCAACGCCTCGCCTTCCGGCTCTCCGAACTGCGAATAGGTCGGGATGTCGGCGGGATCGATCACCTCCGCGCCCAGGCGCTTCAACACGCCGATGGCGTCGTTGATCAGCTTATCGACATGATCGTTGAAACCGAACACCTGACGCGCAACCCCGACGCGCGCGCCTTTCAAGCCGTTAGCATCCAGCGAAGACTGATAATTCACGCCGGCCAGCACGCCCAGCAGCAGGGCGGCGTCCGCCACCGTTCGCGCCATCGGCCCCGCCGTATCCTGACGATGTGAAATCGGAACAATACCCGCGCCCGGGATCGAACCAACCGTCGGCTTGATGCCGACCAGGCCGTTCAGCGAAGACGGCGACACCACTGATCCGTCCGTCTCCGTACCGATGGCCACGGCACACAGGCTCGCGGCTGCGGCCGCGCCGGACCCCGAACTCGATCCCGACGGATTGCGATCCAGCGCGTACGGATTGCGCGTCTGGCCGCCGCGCCCGCTCCATCCGCTGGTGGAATGCGTGGAACGGAAGTTGGCCCACTCGCTGAGATTGGTCTTGCCCAGGATCACCGCGCCCGCGGCTCGCAACCGCGCCACCAATTCGGCATCCTTCGGCGCGGGTGCGCCCGCCAGCGCGAGCGATCCGGCGGTGGTCATCATTTTATCGCCAGTATCGATGTTGTCTTTGATCAAAACGGGAATGCCGTGCATCGGGCCGCGCGAGCCTCTTTGTTTGCGCTCGGCGTCCAGTGCCGCCGCGATCGCCTCCGCGTCCGGGTTCAGCTCGATCACCGCGTTGATCGCGGGCCCATGCTTGTCGATCTGATCGATGCGCGCCCGATACTTCTCCACCAGCTGCACGGAGGTCCAGCGCGAATTCGCCAGACCCTGCTGTAACTGCGCGACCGTGATCTCCTCCAGCTCCGGCGACGGACCCGCTGCCTGCAACGCCGTCACAGCGGCGAGTTGAAGGACTTCCCGGCGGGTTGGCATGGTACTACGCAGAGTAGCACTTGCTGATTCCGGCTGGCGTCGCTATCGTTAAACCATGGTATCCGTACAAAACGAAACGCTGGCCTCGAACTACGTTGGCGGGGCCTGGCTTGCCAGCAAGTCCGGTGAGTTGATGGACGTCACCAATCCCGCTACCTCCGAGGCCCTTGCAACTTTCCAACTCGCCCAGGCCGAGGAAGTGAACCAGGCCGTCTCGGCCGCGGCTGCGGCATTTCCCGCGTGGCGCCGCACTCCTCCCCAGGACCGCATCCAGTTTCTCTTCCGCCTGAAGCAGCTGCTGGAAAAGCATTTCGAGGAGATCGCGCGGATCACCACGCTCGAAAACGGAAAGACGCTCACCGAAGCGCGTGCCGAGCTGCAGCGCGGTATCGAGAACGTCGAAGTGGCCTGCGGCATCCCGACCATGATGCAAGGCTACAACCTGGAAGACGTCGCCGCCGGCATCGACGAGATCATGATCCGCCAACCGCTCGGCGTCGTTGCGGCCATCACGCCATTCAATTTTCCGGCGATGATCCCCCTGTGGTTCCTGCCGTACGCCATCGCCTGCGGAAATACGTTCATCCTGAAACCGTCCGAACGCGTGCCGCTGACCGCGCGCAAGCTCTTTGAGCTGCTGCATGAAACCGGACTGCCGGCGGGCGTGGTCAACCTGGTTGCCGGCGCGAAACCGGCCGTCGATGCGCTGCTGCATCATCCCGCTGTGCGCGCCATCAGCTTTGTCGGTTCCACGCCCGTGGCCAGGTACATCTACGCCGAAGGCGCCGCGCACGGCAAACGTGTCCAGTGCCAGGGCGGCGCGAAGAATCACGTCGTCGTGATGCCCGATGCGGATCTGGAGATGGCCGCGAAAATCGTCAGCGACAGCGCATTCGGCTGTGCCGGACAGCGTTGCCTGGCCGTTTCCACCGCGGTCACCGTGGGCGATGCCAGCCGGCCCTTTACCGAAAAAATCAGCGGCCTGGCGGCGAGCCTGCACGTCGGCAACGGACTGGACGCCGACGTTCAGATGGGCCCGGTGATTACTCCCGCCAGCAAACAGCGCATTGAAAGCTCCATCGAAACCGGCCTGCAGGGAGGCGCGAAGATCCTGCTGGATGGCCGCGGAGCGAAAATTCCGAAGGGCGAAAAGGGCAATTTTCTCAAGCCCACCCTCCTGACGGGCGTCGGTTCGGAGCACTCCCTGGCCACCACCGAAATTTTCGGTCCCGTGCTCACCCTCGAAGCCGTCGACGACCTGGATCAGGCCATCGACATGATCGCGCGCAACCCCTACGGCAACGCCGCGTCCATCTTCACCTCCAGCGGTCCGGCGGCGCGCAAGTTCCGCTATGAAGTGCCCACCGGCAACGTCGGTGTGAATATCGGAGTCGCCGCGCCCATGGCTTACTTTCCCTTCAGCGGATGGAAGGACAGCTTCCTCGGCGTTCTGCACGGCCAGGGCCGCGACGCAATCGAATTCTACACCGACAAAAAAGTGGTGGTCGAGCGCTGGCCCAAGGAGTGGTCGCGCAAGTTCTAACGGTCCGGCTTCGCCTGAGCGTGCTCGGCGTTGTACGCTTTCCAGGACATCTCGATCACGTACGCGTGAATCGCCTCCGATTCCTGCGCGCTCATCTTTCGAACCACCACCGGAAATCCCGGAGGGTTGGCGAAGCCCGGCATGCCGTTGTTGCGATGCGAGCCGCCTAACACGGTCGCGCTCCATAGCCGGTGCGATTCGGCGGGCAGGTAACGCAGGTCAGGAATGGCGCCGTCTTCGGTGAACGCGCCGCTGCCATCCGCCTCTGGCCCGTGGCAATCGAAGCAGAAATCCTTCGCGAAAAAGATTCGGCCCTTCTCGATGGTGGCCTGGTCGAAGGTTTGGGCCGGCGGCTTGGGCACCGGGGGAATCCGCCAGTCGATCGGCGGCATCGTCTCTTTCGCGCCCAGCTTAAACGCGAACAACCGCGACGGTCCGCGCTTCGCGAGCGGCGTGGCCATCGAGCTTCCTTTCGCGAACAGTCTGGATCCGGAGCCCCAGCCCACCGGCACAAGGATGTATTGATCGCCATTCAGCGCGAACGACACCGGAACCGAATGGATTGCCGAGCCTGTCTCCACCGACCAAACTTTCTTCCCCGTATCGGCCGCGTAAGCGCCAAACTCCCCCGTCCCCTGGCCTTGGAACACAAGATTCCCCGCGGTCGACAATACTCCGCTGTTCGTGGAGATCGGCTCATCCACGGACCATCGCACCGTCTCGTGGATCGGGTCCCACGCCAGCAGTTTCCCCAGTTCCGGAAACTCGCCCGCCGGCACCGGCGCCGGCTTCGGATCGTGTAGCGGAAGATAAACCAAACCTGTTAGCGGGCTGTAGCTCATCGGCCACCAGTTGTGACCGCCGTTGATGCGGCCGCGGCCGCGCGGGCGATCCAACACTTCCACGGCCTTCCCCGTCTTTAAATCAATCGACGTCGCCCAGTTCACCGTGGCCACCGGCTTCGCTTCCAGCAGTTGCCCGTTCGTCGCGTCCAGCATGTAGAAGAAGCCGTTTTTCGGCGCGGTCATCGCCACGTGCCGCTTGCGTCCCTGGAACATCACGTCCGCCGTCAGGATGTGCATGTTCTCGGTATGATAATGTTCGCCGCTGGTCTGGTAGTGCCACGCGTACTCGCCGGTGGCCGCCTTTACCGCCACGATACAGCCCGAGAACAGCCGGTCGCCGCCGACCTTCAACTCCGCGTTATCTCCGAACAGGCTCTCCGGCTCTGCGCCCGCGGTGCCAAAGATCACCAGGCCTGTCGTGGGATCGTAGGTAATCGGATCCCATACGTCCCCGCCGCCCGCCCGCCACCACGCGTCGCCGGTCCAGGTCTTGGCAGCCATCTCCAGCGCCTTCGACTCGAACCCGTTCGCCGGATCCCCCGGAACGGTCCAAAATCGCCACGCCAGTTTCCCTGTCTCGGCGTCAAACGCACTCAGCGATCCGCGCACGCCCGTATCGGAGCCGTTGTATCCGATGAAAACCTTGCCATCGCCGACGTGCGGTGCGCCCGTGATCCCGGTTCGCGTTGCGTCGCAAACCTGCGCCTGCCACGCCGGCTGTCCGTTCGTCGCGTTGATCGCCACCAGCCGGCAATCGCCCGTACCGACGTAAACCTTGCCGTCCCAAACAGCCAAGCCGCGATTGCTGTGCGCCGCCCAGGAATTGCGCATTCGGCTCAGCGGAACCTTGGGATCGAAGCGCCACAAAACTTTGCCGGACGATGCGCTCACCGCATACACTTTCGACATCGGTGCGCTCACATAAATGACGCCATCCACCACCAGCGGTTCCGTCGCCAGGCCCATGGGGCTTTCGATGTCGGTGAACCAGGCCAGGCCCAGGTTGCCGATGTTCTTGTCCGTGATCTGCCGGAGCGGGCTGAAGTGCTGCTCGTCGAACGTGCGCCCGCCCACCAGCCAGTCGCCGCCCTTGGATTCCTCGGCAATGACCTTGGCATCGGTCACGTCCCCGGACTTAGCGCCCACAACGGCTTCGCGCCGCGCTACCGTCACGCCAATCAACAAACACGCCAGAGTAAGCAGAAAAACGCGGGTGGCTCTCATGATTGCCTAGCAATGTAGCGCCCCGGCTGACCGGAAGTCAATGCAACCTTGCACGGTTTTGGTAGCCTTGAGTCTAAAGTCCATGCCCGCTCGCAGAAACCGGAAGAAGTTGTCCGAACCGCATCCGGCGCCCTTCGACGCCTTGAAATACCCGCGCTTCGCCGGCGTCCCGACATTCATGCGCCTGCCGAACATTACCGACGCCACGCGCCTGGACGTCGCCGTGATCGGAGTGCCCTACGACGGCGGGACCACCTTTCGCCCCGGTCCGCGATTCGGCCCGCGCCACGTCCGCGAGCAATCCGCCATCATCCGGCCCTACAATCCGGTCCTCAAAGTGAATCCTTTCGAAGAGCTGCGTGTCGCCGATTATGGCGATCTCTCCGTCAACCCAATCGTCATCGAAGACACCTACGCGCGCATCACCGCCGGCCTGAAGCCGGTCCTGGACGCCGGAACCATCCCCATGTGCGTCGGCGGCGATCACTCCATCCTTCTGCCGATTCTGCGCGCCATTCACGCCGCGCACGGCCCCGTCGCACTGATTCAGTTCGACGCGCACTCCGACACCTGGGACCAATATTGGGGATCGAAATACACCCACGGCACCCCCGTCCGCCGCGCGATTGAAGAAGGCTTGATCGACGAGCCGCACGTGCTCCAGATCGGTCTGCGCGGCCAGCTCTACGGCGTGGAAGATTACGACTATATCCGCGAGCACAAAATCGCCACGATCACTTCCGAGCAATTTCACGAGCAGGGGCTCGATCTGGTTCGCAAAAAACTGAAGCCCTTCGGCGGCCGCAAGACTTATTTCACCCTCGACATCGACGTCGTGGATCCCGCGTTCGCCCCCGGCACGGGAACTCCTCAGGTGGGCGGCCTCTCCAGCGTCCAGATTCTCGATCTGGTGCGGTCACTGAAGGGCCTGAACCTGGTGGGCTGCGATTTGGTGGAAGTCTCTCCGCCGTTCGACAGCGCCGAAATTACTTCGCTTCTGGCCGCGAATCTGCTCTTCGAACAGCTTTGCCTGTTCTGTTTCTGATGACGACGCTGGCTCGAAAGCTCCGGTTGATCGACTATTTCTCGCTCGCCTTCGGCACCATGGTCGGCACCGGATGGCTGGTGGTGATGGACGACTGGCTGATTCGCGGAGGCGCGGCCGGCGCGATTCTCGGCTTTTTGATCGGCGGCGCCGTGCTGTTTCCCATCGGCTACGTCTACGGAAAGCTGGTCATGGCCATGCCCGATGCCGCGGGCGAAGTCGCCTACACCGCCAAAGTCTTTCCGCGATCCATCAGCTTCACCACCGGCTGGACCATGCTGTTGTCCTACTTCGTGGTTTGTCCCTACGAAGCGGTTGCGGCCGGCAAGATCGCCGGCTATCTCTTTCCCAAGCTCGACTCCATGGAGCTGTACCAATTAGCCGGCCGGCCGGTCTATTTGCCCCATTTGATCGTCAGCCTGCTGGTGGTCGCGCTCGTGACCGGCATGAATTACCGGGGCATCCGCCTCAGCGCCAATTTTCAAACCTGGACCACACTCAGCGTAATCGCTTTGGGACTGGTCTTTGTCTCCGCAGGTCTCGGCCATGGCTCGGCTGCAAATTTGACGCCGCTATTTCAGGGCAGTTCCTTTGTTTCCATTCTGCTCGTCGTTCAAATTGTTCCGTTCTTCATGGAGGGTTACGAATCGGTTGGAAAATCCGCCGAGGAGGCCAACGAAGGCTTCGCCGCACACCACTTCTTCCTGGCGATCGGCCTCGCGATCGTCGTCGGAATCCTGTTTTACGTCATGGTCATCGCGGCGGTTGCTTACGCTGCTCCGCGCCAAAGCTATCTCCACACCAGTTTCGCCACCGCCGTCGCGCTCGAACATGCCGTGGGCGCACGCTGGATTGTCAGCCTGGTCATGGCAGCCGCGCTGCTGTCGGTCCTGAAATGTTTCAACGGAAATATGGTGGCAGCCAGCCGCCTTCTCTTCGGCCTGGGTAGGCGCGGCTTCGTGCACCCGCAGATGGCTCACGTACATCCGGAGAATCGGACGCCTTCCGTCGCTATCGTCTGCCTGGGAATCGCGACGGTCCTCATCACTCTCGGAGGCGATTCCATCCTTGTGCCGGTTGCCGAAGTTGGCTCGGTAGCCGCGGCGGTCGGATGGATGGCTGCCTGCGCCTCATTCGCTCGTATGAAGCCTTCGTTGGCGGGGCGGCTCGCGGCATTCGCCGGACTGCTGGTCACCGCTGCGCTGGTGCTCATGAAAGTCATTCCTTTCGTCCCCGGCCATTTCACCATCTACGAATGGATCGCCGTCGCCGCCTGGTGCGCTATCGGTTGGCTGCTGCATCGTGGTAACGTGCTTACATCAGCTTGACCACTCCAACTGCCGGCGCCCACACCGAAGACCTGCGCCACAGCCTCGGTCTGTTCGATTCCACCATGATCGTCGCCGGGTCCATGATCGGTTCCGGCATCTTCATCGTCTCGGCCGAAATGTCGCGGCAGCTCGGCAGCGCCGGCTGGCTGCTCGCCTCCTGGGTCATCACCGGATTGCTGACCATCGCCGCGGCGCTGTCTTATGGCGAGTTGGCGGCCATGATGCCGCACGCCGGAGGCCAGTACGTTTACCTCAAGGAAGCCTGGTCGCCCCTGTGCGGATTTCTTTACGGCTGGACGCTTTTTCTCGTCATCCAAACCGGCACGGTAGCGGCAGTAGCCGTCGGCTTCGCGCGCTACCTCGGCGTGCTGTGGCCGCGCATTTCCGAAGGCGACTACCTCATCCCGCCGGTCCACATCACGCGCGGCTACGCGCTCTCTCTTTCCACGGCCCAGCTGGTCGGCGTGCTGCTGATCCTCCTGCTCACCTGGAGCAATGCGCGCGGCATCCAATACGGCAAGATCGTCCAGAACGCGTTCACCTCCGCCAAACTCGGCGCACTTCTAGGCGTCATCGTTCTGGGCGCGATCGGCTGGCGCGCCCTGGCCGTCCATGCCAACTTCAGCCCGGCATGGGCTCCCCACGATTTCATCCCCATCGCTCCCGGCCTCTCGCAAAATACGATTTTCGGGCTCTTCGTTGCGCTGTGTGTCGCGCAAGTCGGCTCCATGTTCGCGGCCGACGCCTGGAATAACATCACCTTCATCGCGGGAGAGGTCAGAAAACCCCAACGCAATGTGCCGCTCTCCCTCGCGCTCGGCGCCATCCTCGTCATCGGCCTTTACACCTTGGCCAATGCCGCTTACGTGCTGGTGCTTCCGCTTCACGCTGTGCAGAACGCTCCCTCGGACCGCGTGGCCGCTGCCATGGTGGAAGCCATCTTCCCGCGGATTGGCGCCGCCTTGATGGCCTTGGTCATCATGATCTCCTCCTTCGGCTGCATTAACGGCATGCTGATGTCCGGCGCCCGCGCCTACTTCGCCATGGCGCAGCATGGCCTGTTCTTCCGGCGCGCGGCCAATCTGAATGGAGCGCGCGTGCCAGGCGCTTCGTTGACGATGCAAGGAGCCTGGGGCGTGGTGCTGGTCTTGATCCGCACGTACAATCCCGCTACCGGCGCTTACGGCAACCTGTACAGCAATTTGCTCGACTACGTCATTTCGGCCGCGCTTCTGTTCTACATTCTCACCATCGCCGCGGTATTTCGTCTGCGCTGGCTGCGGCCCGATGCCGAGCGCCCCTATCGCGCCTTTGGCTATCCCGTCGTGCCGCTGCTTTATCTCCTCAGCGCCGCCGTCATTCTCGCTGTGCTCTTTGTCTATCGCCCGGCCACTACGTTTCCCGGCCTGGTCATCGTCCTCATCGGTATTCCTGTCTACTTCGCCTTCCAATGGTCGTCGCGTCGCGCCTCGGCGTGAGCTGTTGCCCATGCTGATCCTGGCCGCGATCCTCTCCATCTTCGTGTACGGCATGACCGCGTCTATGCTCGGCACCATCCTGCCCGACCTTTCGACGCGCTTCCAGCTCACGCCGAAACAAAACGGCACCATCGCGTTGTGTCAGGCCGTGGGCCTGGTTCTCTCTTCCGTCGGCGTCGGCCCCCTCATCGACAACGAAGGCAAGAAGGTCGCGCTGGTGCTGGGCCTGGCCTTCAGCGCCGTCGCGCTTTTCCTGCTGCCCCGCTCCACCGGCTATCGCGCCGTCGCGGCTTACCTCTTCGTGCTGGGCTGCGGCGGCGGCATTATCGTTACGGCTGCGAATGCTCTCGGCAGCGATGTCGATCCCGCGCGCCGCGCCACCGTCCTGAACTTCCTCAACGTCTTCTTCGGCGTCGGTGGCCTGGCCACGCCATTCATCTCGGCCAACTTTCTCCGCCGAAGCTCCACCCGGTTGTCTTACCTCATTGGCGTGCTCGCGCTCGCGGCTGTTCTCGTCGATGCCGCCGCTCCGATTCCTGCGCCCACGAACGCGCGGAGCTTCGTCTTTTCCGATAGCGGCGTGCTGGCGAGCCCGGCCCTCGCGCTCTGCGCCGTCCTTTTGTTCCTTTATGTCGCTACCGAAGTGGGCGTCTGGAACTGGCTGGTGCAGCACCTCATCGCGCAAGGCATTCCGGAAGCTCGCGCGCTCAATGTCCTTTCGCTCGGCTTCGCGTTGGGATTGCTGCTCGGCCGGCTGGCCGCTTCCCAGGTGCTGATCTCGGTCCCCGGACTCGACGTCATCCTGATCGCGTCGCTGCTCATGGCGCTGACCACTTTCCTGATGCTGCGCACGCGCGACCCGAGGCGCGCCTGGATCCTCACGTTCTGCGCCGGCGCGTCTATGGCGCCTGTGTTCCCTACGACGGTCGCCATCATCGGCGATTCGTTCCCCCGCATGACCGGCACCGCCATCGGGCTCGCCATCACGGCCAGTTGGATCGGCCTCGCCGTCAGCTCGCGCGTCATCGGCGTCATAGCGGCCGGCGATCCGATGCGCCTGAAAAAGGCCTTGCTCGTGCTGCCCGGGATGTCCGTCCTGATCGTCGCGGTGAGCCTGGCGCTGCGCGCCGTCGTCAGGTAGCGCGCTCATAAAAACTCAGCGTATTGTCGCCCTGCTTCAGAACACGGTAGCGGCGTAGATGACCGTACTCCGCCGGCAAAGCCGCCTGCGTGGGATGCTGTACTACCAACAACCCACTTCCCGACTTCTCCCATGCCGCCATTGCCAGGTCATATTCCTTCCCCGCTTCGTAAGGCGGATCGAGAAACACGATATCGGCCGCCATGCGCTCCAGCACCACCGGAGCCTTGCTCGTAAACACCTCCGCGCGGGCCTCCAGGCCCAGCACCGCCAGATTGTCTCGGATCACTTCCACCGCAGCCCGGTTCTTCTCCACGAAGATCGCTCGGCGCGCACCACGGCTCAACGCTTCGATACCCACCGCGCCCGTTCCCGCATAGGCATCCAGGAACACGCTGCCTTCGATTCGCGGCGCCAGCACATTGAACAAAGCCTCGCGCAAACGATCCGGCGTCGGCCGCGTGTCCAGACCCGGCACGCTCTTCAAACGACGGCTGCGAAACTCTCCCGCGATCACCCGCATCAGCCCACCTGCACCAAAGCGTAGCGGCGTTGCCAGTGCTCGCGCAGGAAAGTCACGGCGCGCTTGAGTTCGTCCTGCGACGGCGGACTCGTGATGAACGCCTGGGCCTCGCCGCGCGCGATCTCCAGCACATCCTGATCGCGCAGAATGTTGCCGATGCGCAGCGTCGGCAGCCCCGATTGTTTGGTTCCGAAAAACTCCCCCGGCCCGCGCAGCTTCAGATCCATCTCCGCGATGTAAAAGCCGTCGGTCGATTCCACCAGCGTGCGGATGCGCTCGCGCCCCGCATCACCGAGCTTCCCCGTAACCAGAATGCAGTAGCTCTTCTCCGAACCGCGCCCCACGCGCCCACGCAGTTGATGCAACTGCGCCAGCCCGAACCGCTCCGCCTGCTCGATCACCATCACCGTCGCGTTCGGCACATCCACGCCCACCTCGATCACCGTCGTCGACACCAGGATCTTCACCTCGCCGCGCCGGAACTCGTCCATCACAGTCTCTTTCTCATCCGCCTTCATCCGCCCGTGCAGCAGGCCCACGCGTACGTCGGGGAACACGCGCTCGGACAAATGCTGGTACATCTTCTGCGCCGCCTTCACGTCCTCGGACTCCTCAATCACCGGATACACCACGTACGCCTGCCGTCCCAACTGGATCTGCTGCTTCAGAAAACTGTAGACGCGCTCGATGCGATCCTCCGTCGCGTGGCTGGTCTCGATCGGCTGCCTCCCCGGCGGCATTTCGTCGAGGATCGAAACGTCCAGATCGCCGTATATCGTCAGCGCCAGGGTGCGCGGAATCGGTGTCGCCGTCATCACCAGAACGTCGGGATGCTTGCCTTTGGATGCCAGCCGCAGCCGCTGCATCACCCCGAAGCGGTGCTGCTCGTCCACGATCGCCAGACCCAGCTTCTTCCATTCCACGTCTTCTTCGATCAGTGCGTGCGTGCCGATGGCGACGTGCACCAGACCCTCGGCCAGCAGCTTCTTGAGTTGCGTCTTCTCGCGCGGCGTGGCCGACCCCGTCAGCAGCACCACCACGTAACCCATCTTCTGGAACAGATTCCTGAAGTAGAAGTAATGCTGGTTGGCGAGAATCTCCGTTGGCGCGAGCACCGCCACTTGATATCCGCCCTCGATGGCGATCACCGCGGCCTCCGCCGCCACCAGCGTCTTGCCGCTGCCCACGTCGCCTTGCAGCAGCCGGCTCATCGGATGCGGAGCGTGCATGTCCTCTGCGATCTCCTTCAGTACGCGTTTCTGCGCGCCCGTCGGTTTGAACGGCAGCATGGTCTTGATGCGCTCGCGCACGCGATCCGTCAGTTCAAACGAGATGCCCGGCTGCACCCGGGCCTTGGCCCGCTTCAACGACAAGCCGCATTCCAGCCAGAAGAATTCCTCAAAGATCAGCCGCCATTGCGCCGCAGTACGATAGGCGTTGAGCAGACGCAGGTCCGCGCCTTGCTCCGGAAAATGCAGCGCGCGGATGGCCTCCCAACGGCTCGGCATTTTTAATCGCTCCCGGATCCCCGGCGGCAGATGGTCTTCCACGGGTTCCAGGCTCTCCAGCACGCGATCAATCAACGCGCGGAACGCCCGCGTCGTAACCTTGCCCGCTGCCTCGTAGATAGGCACGATGCGGCCCGTGTGCAGCGCGGCTTCCCCTTCCGAATCGTCGGCGGTCAGGATTTCGAACTCCGGATGCATCAGCAGCAGGTCGCCGGTGTAGCTGTCCAGTTCCACCTTGCCGTACAGCGCCACGCGCACGCCGGGCAGGAAGCGGTCCACCAGATACCCGCCATGAAACCATTTCCCCAGCAGCCGCTCGCCCGACGCGTCCTGGAAGATCGCTTCGAACAGCCCGAGATTGCGGCGCCGGAATCCAGCCAGATGTGCGGACTGCACTTCCGCGATCACGGTTGCCATCTCGCCCGGCGCAAGTCCGGCGATCGGCTTTACATTGGTCCGGTCTTCATAGCGGAACGGCGCATAGGTGATCAGATCTTCGACTGTGAGGAGTCCCTTGCCGGCCAGCATCTCCGCGCGCGCCGGCCCGATGCCCTTCACATATTGCAGCGGTGTGACAGTATTCAAGAAAACAGAGCCTCAGTGTCGCCCGGGCGACAAAGCCAGGAAAACTACTAGTGTTGACATCTTCTTAGAAGAGAATTATTCTTAGTTTAGTGCGTTCGTCCCGTCCGGAGATCCTCGCCGCGTTTCGCGAGCACAAGGTTCGCTGTACGCCGCAGCGCTTTACGATTCTGGACTATCTGAATCGTAACGCGAAACACCCTACGGCGGAGGAAATCTACAAGGCCATTAACCGGACGGATCCGCGGGCCTCTCTGGCCACGGTTTATAAGAGCCTGCACGCCATGGCTTTGGCGGGCCTGATCCGCGAAGTCACGGTGGAAGGCAATGCGGCGCGGTTCGAGGCGAACATGGCCAAACACCATCATTTCGTCTGTGACCGCTGCGGCAATGTGGAGGATCTGGAGTGGTACGATGTGCCCCGGCCTCGTTCGGGCTCCCTCGGGAAGCGGACCGTTCGCGAATGCGAGCTCATCTTCCGGGGCCTCTGCAACAGGTGCGCGGCGCGGCACGCTTCCACCTAGAGTTTTCTTAAGTTACGAAGGAGAGAAATACATGTCAACCGAAACCAAATGCCCGGTTCACACCCTGGCTGGAGCCACAACCAATGCGGACTGGTGGCCGAATCAGCTCAACCTCAGCATCCTGCATCAACACTCCAGCCTGTCTAATCCGATGGGCAAGGAATTCAACTACAGGGAAGAATTCAAGAGCCTCGACCTGAATGCCGTGGTCAAGGACCTGCATGCCCTGATGACGGACTCGCAGTCCTGGTGGCCCGCCGACTTTGGCCACTATGGACCGCTGTTCATTCGCATGGCCTGGCACAGCGCCGGCACCTACCGCATCGGCGATGGCCGCGGTGGCGCGGGCAATGGCACCCAGCGGTTTGCCCCGCTCAATAGCTGGCCCGATAATGTCAACCTCGATAAGGCGCGCCGGCTGCTCTGGCCGATCAAGCAGAAATACGGACGCAAAATCTCCTGGGCCGACTTGATGATTCTGGCCGGCAATGTCGCTCTGGACTCGATGGGCTTCAAGACCTTCGGTTTCGGCGGCGGGCGCGAGGACGTCTGGGAGCCGGATGAGGACGTTTTCTGGGGGCCGGAAGGCAAGTGGCTGGACGACCAGCGCTACAAAGGCGATCGCGAGCTCGACAATCCTCTCGCCGCCGTTCAGATGGGCCTGATTTACGTGAATCCGGAAGGCCCCAACGGAAAGCCGGATCCACTCGCTGCAGCGCGCGATATCCGCGAGACCTTCGCCCGCATGGCGATGGATGACTATGAGACCGTCGCGCTCATTGCCGGCGGCCACACCTTCGGCAAAACCCATGGCGCTGCCGATGTGCCCAAATATGTCGGCCCGGAACCCGAGGCCGCTCCCATCGAAGAGCAAGGCCTGGGCTGGAAGAACACCTTCGGCAGCGGTCACGGCGACCAGACCATCGGCAGCGGCATAGAAGTCACGTGGACCACTACCCCGGTGAAGTGGAGCAACAACTTCCTCGAAAACCTGTACAAATTCGAGTGGGAGCTTACCAAGAGCCCGGCCGGCGCCTACCAGTGGACGCCCAAGAACGGTGCGGCAGCCACCGCCGTTCCTTATGCCCAGGACAAGACGAAGCGGCACGCACCGGGAATGCTCACCACGGATCTCTCTTTGCGAATGGACCCCGCCTACGCGCCGATCTCCAAGCGCTTCCTCGAGCATCCCGACGAGTTGGCGGACGCGTTCGCCAAGGCCTGGTTCAAGCTGACGCACCGCGACATGGGGCCGCTCTCGCGCTACCTTGGCCCGCTCGTTCCCCAGGAGCCTCAAATTTGGCAGGACCCGGTTCCCGCAGTCGATCACGAATTGATCGGGGCGCAGGATATCGCCGCGCTGAAAGCCAAGATCCTGAAATCCGGACTGTCGATCTCCGAGCTGGTCACCACGGCTTGGGCGTCGGCATCCACCTTCCGCGGCTCCGATAAACGCGGTGGGGCAAACGGGGCGCGCATTCGCTTGGCGCCGCAAAAGGATTGGGAAGTGAACCAGCCGGCGGCACTGTCGAAGGCGCTACAGACGCTCGCAGGGATCCAGAAGGAATTCAACAGCTCGCAGGCCGGCAAGAAGAAAGTCTCGCTGGCGGACCTCATCGTTCTGGGAGGCTGCGCGGCCGTCGAGGAAGCGGCGAAAAAAGCCGGGCACAACGTGACGGTTCCCTTCTCACCCGGCCGTACGGACGCCTCGCAAGATCAGACCGACGTGCATTCCTTCGCCGTGCTGGAGCCCAAGGCGGACGGGTTCCGTAACTACGCGCGCAAGGGAGTGCCCATGTCGCCCGAGGAACTGCTGGTGGACAAAGCCCAGTTGCTGAAGCTGACCGCCCCCGAGATGACCGTCCTCATCGGCGGCATGCGCGCGCTGAACGCGAACCACGGGCAGTCCAAACATGGCGTCTTCACTCATCGTCCCGAAACGCTGACCAACGACTTCTTCGTCAACCTGGTCGACATGAACATGAAGTGGCAGCCCTCCTCAACCGAGGGCGTCTACGAATTGCGCGATCGCGCTACCAACCAGCTCCAGTGGACCGCCACCCGCGTTGACTTGGTCTTCGGTTCGAACTCCGTGCTTCGGGCGCTGGCCGAAGTCTATGCCTCGGATGACTCGAAGGAGACGTTCGTGAAGGACTTCGTGGCCGCCTGGAGCAAGGTCATGAACCTGGACCGCTACGACCTGTATTAAGCTCGACTGCGGTGGGTCGCTTTTCCCTCGCTCGCGCGAGTCTCGATCGCTTCGTGTCTACTTCTGCTCGGGAGGCTCGGCAGGTTCGGGCGTCCCGCCGCCGGGTGTGGGCTGGCGGCGCTGCAACTCCTGCCATTGCTGATCGGTGAGCACCAGGCGGAGCTTGAGGCTTAGCTCGCTGAGCGTGCGCGTGAGGTCGCTGCGGGCGTCCACCAGGCGGGCGATGGCTTCATCGGCCTTGGCCGGATTCACCGGACTGCGGTTGAACTCCTGGGTCAGGTCCTGTTCGGCGCGCAGTACTTCAGCGCGCACGTTCAACAGGTGCGGCCGGTACTGCTGAACGGTCGCGCGGATCTGCTGCCGCTGCCCGGGAGTCAGATTCAGGCCGCGGGTGATTTCGGGCCGGCTCCACCAGGCGTAAAATCCCCTGGGTAACTGCGCCGGAGCGCAGACTGCGAACGCCAGAGCCAGTACGATCGCCCTCAACATTGCCAGGCCTTGCTATTCCTCGAACAATCCGTGGATCGGCTGGATGGCTTTCG
This sequence comes from Bryobacteraceae bacterium, assembly GCA_035508055.1. GTDB lineage: Bacteria > Acidobacteriota > Terriglobia > Bryobacterales > Bryobacteraceae > Palsa-89. The sequence continues at coordinate 15,896 of DATJNO010000161.1, forward strand.
GCTCGGTGCGCTGTTCCATGTTGGCGAGGTCGGAAAACAGCTGCTCGTCGGAGATGGTGGCCGCGGGCTTTTGAACCTGGACGCGCTGAAACGCGAACCCGGCCACCAGCAGAAGCAGCATCGCGGCGGAGAACGCCCAGCGAAGCGCCGCATGCCGCCGCGGTTCGCCGATACGCTGGTAGATGCTGCGGCGCTGCGCCGCCAGGAAGTCCGGCGAGACTTCCGGCTCCGGCAAACTGCGCGTCCGATCGCGCAGCCAAATTTCGAAATCAGTGTCGTCCCGGTGTTTCATTTGTCTTCCCTATCCCGCGTGTCGCGAACGTACAAGTCGTGCAGCTCCTCCCGAAGCTTTGCCATGGCACGAAACAGATGCACCTTCACGGTTCCGACGTCCAAACTCAAAATCTCGGCGATGTCCGCCAGGCTCCGGTCTTCATAATGCCTCAAATTGAACACTGCGCGCTGGCGCAGGCTCAATTTCCCCACTGCGTCCTGCAGCCTTTGGCGGATTTCGCCGGCGAAGGTCTGGTCTTCCGCATTCGGATCCGTTGCCGCGGCCAACTGGAGAATAGCCGACTCATCCTCCGGCTGCGGGCGCTTGCGCCAGAACTGCCAGCGGCGCGATCGCAAACGGTCCAGGCAGGTGTTCACGGCAATCCGGGTCAGCCATTTGCCCGGATCGTCCAAGCTCTTTGATTCCGGCTGATTCAACGCCTGCCAGGCTTTCAGAAACGTGTCCTGGGTGGCCGAGTCCGCGTCCTCGGGGTCCTGCAGCATGCGGCGGCAGAGCAGAAAGATGCGTTTCTGCTCGGAGGCCATCCAGGTCCCGAACTCCCGCGTGTCGGCCAATGCAGGGATTCCGGCCTCCAGCCGGTCCGCCATGGCGCCCATCATATCCTCTGGACGGGGATCCGGAGAATTGGTTGACATCCGATTTCAGAGCCACACCGCGGACGGAGTTAAATGATTGAAATTAAGCGGCTTGGCCGTTATTCGTGGCCGTGGCAAGCTGAGGCGTCGAGCCGGGAGCGGACGCAGCGGCCTGCTCGAGCAGGCGGGAAACGGCGTTCTTGCTGTCCTCGGACAGCGCCTTGGTGCTGAAAATCGAGCAGCCTTTCGCCAGATGTTGGATATCAGGCATGTCCTGTTCCACCACCATTTCGTGCTCCACCCAGTTGGAGAGCGGGATGTTCCGGAAGTACAGGCGTTCCTGCAGGATCATGGCCTTTTGCCGCGAGGAAACCGATTTGTTTTCACGGAAATAATGGCGTTCCTCCACGCGGAAATCCTGCATGAATTCGTCCAGCGCGCGGCGGCGGGCCTCCTGTTCTGTAGCCCGGACGCGCTCTTCCATGGTGTTCTTGCAGGTGCGGATTTCGGCGCGTGCCTCCGAAAGCGTCTCGCGTTCTTTCGCGATGGCTACTTCCATGCGTGCCTGCATGATGTAGAACGACAACAGGGCAGAACCGGCAGCGATGAAAACGGGGAGAAGAATCCAGAGCACGGCGTCTATCTGCATACCGATTCTACTATCGGCCTTTAGCACTTAGAACGTTAGGTACCGCACGCGTGCAAGTACTGGGCAAATAGCTATCTTATTGATATTACAGAATGTCTGTCTGCGATCCGTCGATTCGGCTGTCGGAAAGCAAGGCGAAAAACAAACCCAACCGGAAGGTGAAGAGCGCGCCCAGAGCGGCTTTGATCCGAAACAGGATTCCTGCCACAAGTCCGAAGTGCTTTCCGAAATAGACGGCGGCGCCATGCAGCCGGTCGGCGTCCAGGATGGTCCGGGCCGATTCGGAGTAGGGCGAATTCGGAGTGAACAGAGCGGTCACCTGCGGCAGAACCAGCGTTTTGCGTCCCGCGCGGCGGATCTGGTAGCACAGTTCGGCGTCGGAGAAGGATTCTCCGTAGCGCTCGTCGAGATAATTGATGCCCTTTACGAAATACTTGCGCACCAAGAAGGCCTGGAACGTGGCCAGCTCGACCGAGGCCTCCGGAGAGCTTCGATCGACGGTGACGGGAGTCAACTCGGCGCCTGTTTCCGGCGTCGGCAGCCGGAAGAACTGCAGCACGGGCTGGGAGTCCGTATTCAACAACAACGGACATACCGCCGCGGCTTCCTGGTCGGACTCCAGGTGGGCGAGCAACGCGGGAATGGTAGTAGGCAATGGCTCTACTTCGGGGGTCAGAAAGAACAAATAATCGCCCGCAGCGGTGCGCGTGCCGATGTTCAGCGCCTTGGTGCGGCCGAAGTAGCGCGGAAGGCGCAGGATGGTGACACCGGCGAACTCGGAATCCAGCTGAGGGCTTTCATCGTGGGAACCGCAATCCACCACCAGAATCTCAATGGCAGCGCGGCCGTTGGAGCTTTCCAGCGCCGCCAGGCAGCGGCGCAACGCGGGCGCGCTGTCGTAGGAGAAGATCAGAGCGGTTACCTTGATTCCCGGTTCCGGCTCGACCTGCTCGGGGCGCGCCGCGGGCTCGGCCTCGGCGATGGGTGCGGACTTTCGGGCTTCTTCTTTGCGTTTGCTGGCGATGGGCATGGGATCAGGCGTACAAGCGGTTCATTTCGAGACTCGAATGAGGCAGTCGGCGGTGAGCAGCGTCACTTTTTCCGGGGGCGTCTTCAGCGGGATGGAGAACGGAACCGGATCGCTGCCCGTCGCCAGCCAGTAAACCTGGCGTTGATTGGCAGTCTGGACTTCCACGGGAACAAAAGCGGCGAACGCATCGTCCACGTCGCTCTGGACCAGCGATCCCGTCAGCTTGGACGCGTGCCAGTCATAGCGGAGCTTCACGGAGGGAATGCCGGTGCCGTAAACCCAATTATCGAAAAACGCCGCCAAGGTTGGGTCCTGCGAGGACGGCATGTACTTCTCGGCCAGTTGGCGGAACTCCTCCGTACTCAGTCCGCGAAAGCCGTACTGGCTGCAGACTTCGCGCAGCAGAGCGAAAAAATTCTGGTCACCGAGCCGGCGACGGAGCATATGAATAATCCAGGTGCCTTTTTCGTAAGTGACGGTTCGCCAGGCGTCCGGGGCAAGCGAGGATTCCAGGCGTAAGCCCCAGGTGATGGGGCCGGCCTCCTCCAGCGTCCGGCCGGAAGCGGTTTTGGTCAGCAGGCGGCTCCGGTATTCATCCAGAACGTCATCCACCACCCTGCTCCCTTTTCTCTTCTCGAGCAAAAGCAGCGCCGAATAGTTGGCCAGGGCCTCCATCAGCCAGTCGTCGCGACTGCTGGCAGGAATGACGAAATTGCCCCACCACTGATGTGCTACTTCATGACTGCTCAAAAGGTCGGCATAGAAGACGGCTTCGCTCGGCTGATGACGGATGCTTGTGGGCAACTGGCTGGAATTGAGGTACGCCAGGGTGGAAAGGTAGACCAGGCCGGGGAAACCTTGTCCAAACGTGCCGGGGATGGGCGTGATCGCAAGATGGCGAAACGGCGTGGGGCCGAACTCAGCGGTGAGAAAATCCAAAGTGTCGGCGACATTCTGGGCCAAACTGTGGAGGCGGTCGGCGGGATCAGGCTCCGGAGGAAGAGGGACTGCGTTCAGCGAGCTCGGATCCGCCGACCTTCTGGGGAAGACATGCGGCGAACCCGCCGTAGCGAGCGAAGGATCAGGGGTCTTCGGCTGGAGAGCGGTCTCCAGCGTGCGGTTGGCGTACACCTGGATTTGGTAGCCGCTGTGCATCAGTTGGAGCGATGTGAAATCGCCGAGATTGAAGCCCGCAAAGCGCGTCGGAACGGTGGTGGTGTTGCGCGTGATGCGCCAATCGCCGTCGGTGCGGTCTTCCACGGTCTCTCCGGTGGCCGCCAGGGTCAAATTGCGGGGATAGCGGAACGTGAGGTCGAAGCGAGCCAGATCCGCGCCGGCGCGCGGATACCAGTTGCCGCGGGAGAACACGTAGTAGACGTTACCGCCGGCGTCATGGATCACTCCGCCTTCGTAGCGAAGCTCGATCTGGTGCGGCGTGGCGGAGTCGAGCGGTTGTGCGCACACGAGGAGCAATTGGCGGTCCTCACCGCCAGCGATCAGGCTGGCGCGCAGCGAGTCACGCTGGAATACTTCCACGGGTTGGCCGTCGACGCGGGCCGCGGTGACCCGAAGGTTCTGAGCGAGGACCAGGGGGATAACGCCACTCGAATGCTTGACCGTAAGCTCGGCGCGAGCTACCGCTTTCATTTGCAGATTGGGTTCGATGGTGGATTCAATCCGGTATTTGTCCAGCGTGAAGTCCCCGCTGCGGACCGTGGCGCCGTTGCGGAAGGAACGCGCCGGGAAGGTAGTCCAGATATCGAAGTAGGAGCGGCCTTCGCGATCGGCGAGTTTGCCGACTAGAATCTGATCGGCGGCGGTGGGATCGTAGAGGACATCGAAATTGCCCAGCTTGAGGCTGGAAACCCCGGCGTAAAAGAGGCCGCCCTGGCGGGTTCCGGACAGCAGATCGTAGACCAGACGGGTTTCAAAGCTGGCGCTCAGATTGTGGAGGATGGAAACGTACTGCTCGGCCAGCAAGGCGCCTGCTTCCGGGCTCTTTTTGGCGGACTCTTGCTGGAGCCGGGCCAGGAGCTGATCGGCGGTTCCGTCGGTAGAGATGAAGACGGCCGCCTGAAAGTGCTCATCCAGATTCGGGCTGCCCGTGAAGTTGGCAAGGGAGAAGCGCTCGGAGCGACTGGGAGGAAGCAGGAGGACTTCCGCGTCGCCGGCCTGCTGACTGACGACAAAGACCGCGCCCAGCCGCACGCCCTGGGTGGGCTTGGTGAAGATGAGGTAACCGGAAGTCAGGTAGAGTTTGAGATCTTCCTTGCTGAAGCTCAGATCCAGAACGCGGTAGCATTCGGCGGGGTCGAGGGCGACCTGTTGGATTTCGGCGGAGATGTCCGCGGCGCTGGCGCCCCAGGCGGGACGCACGGCGAGCAGGCCAACAAGAAGGAGCAGGGGGCGCACATATTCAGTTTAGCGAGGAAGCGCGCGCCTGCACGGGCAAATGGACCGCTAATTGGTGGAGTTCGGCGTCACGCTGACCACCTGGCCATTCACCAGATGAACCGTACCCACCGGTTGCCCGTTGGACCAATACTGGCAGGTTTCGAGCAAACGGCCGTCGTCCCCGGGAATGATGACGCGAGACTCGGGTACGCCCAGCGCGGTTTGCATCTCCTGGCCCGAGGAGCCGACGCGGAGATTGGCCAAATCCGAAGCGGAGACTTGCCGGACGGGCGGCTCGATGGGAGCCGCGGAGGCCAGCGGAGCGATGGAAGGAACAAACGGGCTCTGGGGCGCCGCCTCACGGCGATAGCTGGCACCGGAATCATGCCCTCCGGAAGAAGATCCGCCTGTCGCCTCGCCCATGGGACCCGGGTTTGCCGGGTGAGCGGAGAACGACGGGGCCGAAGCGGTTTGCTTGGTATCCGCCGCGGCAGCCGGTTTCTCTACCTTCTTATCTGCTTTATCGGTCTTGGCAGTTTTGGCAGTCTTTGCAGTTTTGGCATCGGCGGCCTTGTCGGTGTCGTTGTTCAGTTTGCCGAAAATGGTGCCCAGCGCAGTGCCGATGGGCTTACCGGCAGCCGTGCCGATGGTGGCGCCGGCGATCGCGGCGGCGTTCTCCGTCAGGCTCTGGGCCTCCAGGCCGGCAGCCAACACAAGACTTCCAAGGATTGCGATGGGCGCGAACGAGCGCATGAGTTTCTCACCTCTATCTCGATGCTAAGGCGTGGGGGGACGACGGACCAGACTGTAAATACCTTAGTGCTGCCGGAAAAAAGTACCAGCGCTAGGGGCGCGCGTAGACTTCGATCCATTGGCCGCGTTGATCCCAGCGGCGGACCGGCACCAGGCCGAAGTGCTGGCGGACTTCGGCGGCGTTCATCTGGCGTTCATATTGATAGAAGCGCGCCAGGAATTGACGGACCGGTGCGAAGTTGAGGACGCCCCACGCCGGCGCCCAGGAGCGCGAATAGAGCACCAGGACCTGGACCTTATCGGGCGGCAGCGCGTTGAGGGTGGAGAAATGCAGGTCGGAGGTTTCCACGGTCATGAGCCCGCCGTTGACGTAGCCGAAATCGGGATTGCGCAACGCCTGCGTCAGCGGCCAGGCGGTGTAAATGGCTTGATCGGCGTAGTTGTCCTCCAGGAACTCCGCGGCGGCGCGATGGAGCCGAACAAAGTCCACCAGGGCCAGATTGTTCTCGAAGGGAAACGGATAAGGCGGATTGATGAACAGGCCGGCGACCAGGCCAGCGGCGGTGGCGGCGATGCCCAGATTGCGCCACAAAGGAGCGACGGTCATCCAGGCAGCGCCCATGGCGATGTAGACCAGGGGCAACCCGGGGAGCAGGTAGCGCTCCAGTTCGGCGCCGCCGAGAAAACTCACCGTTGCCAGATGGGCGGCCAGGAAGCACCACACGATGGTCCAGGCGCGGCCGGCGTAGATGCGCGTTCTGCTCCATGCCAAGACGACTGGGAGAGCCCCAATCCAACGGAAATCCGCGATGAACAAGTAGTAGATATGCCGGAGCAACGAGAAACCCGCGCGGACGGGATGGAGCGAATAGGTGATGTTGTAGGCGGTATAGCCGGCGTCGCCAAACAGGTGGCCGGTGGCGCTCTTGAGGGCGAGAAACCAGGCGGCCAAAATCGCGAAGGGCGCTAAATAATAGACGGCGCAGCGGCGGCGCTCCGGATCGAGTAGCAGCGCGATGACCAGGACAAGCGGCAGGACGGCTCCGGTTTCCTTGGCCAGCACCAGAGCAGTGCAGGCGAGCGCGGCGGAGGTGTGGCGATCCTCCAGGAACAGCAGCAGCGCGACCAGGGTGAAGAGCATGGCCGGCATGTCCAGTTGCGCCAGCATGGACTGCATGTAGAACAGCGGGTCGAGCAGTAACAGGAGGGTCGCGCTGAAGACCGGGATGCGGCCCAAACCTTGGCACAGGTGGGATGCCAGCAACGACGTGAAGAAAGCCGCGCTACCCGCCAGCAGAAGCATCGCCACGCGGGTGACGGGGATCGAATAACCGAAGATGCGCCAGACCAGCGCCAGATAGGCCATCACGCCTGGCGCGTGGGAATTGGGAACGGCGGAATGGGGCACCCACGCTCCGTCGCGCAGGATGTCGAGAGCGGCGGGGACGAACTGGCCGAGTTCATCCCAGAAATAGGGGAGCTGGAAGAAGGGGATGTGAATGACCAGAACGAGGATGGCAAGCGCCAGCCACAAGCGGTAACGGGCCATGATGCCGCGGGCGTGAACGGCGTCATGCGCGGCGAGTTCCCGGGCCGCGGCCGGCATCATTGAATGGCGGGGGCGGGGCCGTGCGGCTCCAGCTTGATTTCTCCGAAAGTGGCCTCGTACTGCGTGATGTTCTGCGTCAGCACGTTCAAGAGCGCCTTAGCCTGCTGCGGGCTGATAAAGATGCCCTGGAAGTTGTGGATCATGACGTTCTCGGGCGAAGTCTGGTTCACGGTGCCGAACATGAGAAAGAAGTCCCAGAGGTTGACGCGGATCTGTACGCTGTTGGCGTATTGTTCGCGGTAATCCGGCGTGTTGACCAGTTGAAACTTTGGCGCTGGTTGTGAAGGCGTCATAGACACAACCATAGTGCCATACCGCTCGCCGACGCTAGCGGCTCGGTTGGGGTGGCGGCTCGGTTTCGTGGCGGCGCTATTGATTCAGTTCGTCGCCGGCTTCGGGATCGTCGATGGGGAACGGCAGGAGGACTTCGGGGTCGAGGAACTGGCAGAAGCCGAGCGGGAGCGTATCGGTGGGATCGTCGATGTTGGTGGATCCCAGGACGCCGTGGGAGCCGATCAAAGCGAGCGGGGAGTGGGGCCAGCACTGGCGCGCGCTATCGAACGCGGGCCCGAACGAGGTCAGGTCCTTATGTTCCAGGCGCGCGGCGGCGGGCGCATGCGGCGGGTGGGGCGGATGGGCCGTGATGCCGAGGTGCTGGTGGTGCGAGGCATTGATGGCTTGTGCGATTTTCTGCAGAGTTTCGGGCCGCATGCTGGTTTCCTTTCCGGACGCCTTTCTGCAAGCCAGCTTAGGACCGGCATAGGCGCACGAAGCGGGCGGGCCTGCGTAAACGATTGGCAGGCCACGGAAGAAAATCCGGTTGCGATTCGTGACTGGGTGCTAGCTGATGCGCTTTCCGACAGTTTCCAATGTCTCGGCAGCTTCGGCGATCACCCGCTCGGGGTCGAGCGCGGTGAGTTTGCCGCCGCGCTTCAGGATGCGGCCGTCCACCGAGACAGTGTCGATGTCGGCTTCCTCGGCCGCTTCCACCAGCATATGCGAAGGATCGGTGAAGACGCCCATGTGCAGGCTGTCGGTCTTCACCATGATGACATCGGCGCGTTTGCCGGGCGTGAGCGAGCCGATCAGGTGATCCATCTGCAAAGCGCGGGCGCCGTGGACGGTGGCGATTTCCAGCGCGCGGCGGGCGGTGAGTTTGAATTCGTTGAACGCTTTGGCGTTTTCGGCGTTGCGCATGAGTTTCAAGATGCCGAAGAGATTGGCGTCGCCGGTGAGAGGCACGGTGTCCACCGAGACGGCGACGTTAATGCCGGCGTCCATGAAGTCGCAGGCCTTGGTGAGGCCATAGCCGATGCGCAGCTCCGAGCCGGGCGAGCAGCTGATGGGCGAGCCGGCCTCGGCCACCATTTTCATTTCGGGCGGCGTGGTGGCAAGCATGTGAATCAGCAGCACGTCCTTGCCGAGGAAGCCACCTTTTGCCAGAGCCTCCACCTGCCCGCCGGGCGTGTTTTCGCGCGAAGCCCAGTGAGTGGCCATGGGGATGCCGAGGCGGCGGGCGGTCTCGAACTCCTTGCGGGCGACTTCGAGACGCTCAGGGTACTTCGTGGCATCCGGTCCGAGCGGGATGCCGCCCCAGGCGAATCCGAGCGAAATGAGGCCACCGTTAGAATATTTGCCCCAGTCGCGATGGAAGCCCTCCAGATCCTCGAGATTGATGTGTTGATCCGGAGTCATGCCGCGGTAAGGGCCGTAAGACCAGCGGCAGCGGACGCCGGTCTCTTGATGAGCGCGAATATCCTGGACCGCGTGGTCGTGGCTGCGCACGTTGTGGCAGTTGTCACCTACGGTAGTGATGCCGGCGTTGATGGCCTCCGCGCAAGCCAGGCGCGTGGAGCGGTACATGTCGATGGGCTCCATCGCTTTGCCGTAGCGCGTGGTGATGGGGAAATAGCCGTCGGCGGGTTTGTCTCCGGCCATGGAGCGCATGTAGGAGGTCCACATGTGCCAGTGGGTGTCGATGAGGCCGGGGAGCACGATGGTGCGATGGCCTTCGATGACGGTGGCGCGGGATGGGGCCTTGATATCTTTGCCCACCGCGGCGATGACGCCGTTCTTCACGTGGACACTGCCGCCGGAGATGTCGCCGAGAGCGGGGTCCATGGTCATGATGTAGGCGTCGCGGATGATGAATTCGCCGCGCGCGGGAAGCGGTCTGGTAGCGGACTGGGCCTGCGCGAGACTGGGCGAAGCGGCCACAGCGCCGGCGGCGGCGAACCCTTTGAAGAGCCCGCGCCTGGTGATTTCTGGTAATTTCATCGCACCAGGATTCTATCGCAAGCGGATTGGAGCCGGTTTAGGCTTACTGGATGTTCTTGCTCAGCCAGCCGTCGATGAACTGGATCACCTGGTCGCTGTTGCGGTCCAGAAACATTTCGTGCTGGTTGCCATGAATGCCCACGTCTTCCAAGCGGACGAAATCGTCCTTGGCGCCCGCCTGATTCAGCCACTTGGGAATGCAGACGTCGAAGACGCGATGGTAGGTGCCTTCGGCCGAGATCGACAAGATGCGCATGCCCGCGAAGCTGACCAGCTTGTGCACCGGCTCATCCTGCAGGTAGCAGCCGACCTCGTCACCGGGCCGTTCCGACGGCTCCAGATGAACCTTGATGTCGGAAGGGCTGGCGAACGGCGGATCGTATTTCATGGGCATCGGCGTCAGGCCCCAGGAATTGGGATTGACGCGCGTGTATTCGACTTTCGCGGTGTCGACGACGCCGATCTGCGGGCCGCCGGGTTCGATGGAGACCATGCCCGCGATCAAATTGGGGCGCTGGTCGGCCACGTTAAAGCCGATGCCGCCGCCTTGCGAGTGCGTGATCAGGATGACTGGAGCACCGATCCTATCCAGCAGCGCGACGCCCGCGGGCACGGCGAGTTCGGCCTGGTCGTTCACAAACTGCACCTGGCCCTTGGCGAAGTTATCGAAGACGGGGTCGCCCATCTTGCCTTTTTCCGGCGAATCGCTGGGCCACTGGGTGTATTTGTTCATGCGCGGGAAATTGCCGCCGGAAGTAGCCGGCGCGGTCCAGATATTCTCGAGCTGCAGCGCAGTGCGGATGCCGAGCTTGCCATCGACGCCGGGCAGGTAGGCGGAGCGGCCGCGCGCCGGATAGTCCACCATATAGACCGCGTAGCCGTGATCGACCAGATAGTAGGCCCAGCCCGGACGGCCGTCGGGAGTCTGGCGCCAGACCGCGCCGGTCTGCCCGTTGCCGTGGAAGAAGACGACGGGATGAGGATGCAGCACCTGCCTGGGAATCCACACCTCGGTGTACATGGCGTCATCCATGACTTCCTTGCCTGGATCGCCGGCGTACTTGCCGCCGGCGTAGAAAAATCCGGTACGGGCGATGTTGTGCGTGGAAAACGTCGGGATAGAGGAGGGCGGCTCCGCGAGGCTGGGGTTCTCTTTTTGCGGAACATTCTTTTCGATCCAGCCAGCGATGAATTTGGCGATGTCGTCGCTGTTTCTTTCGAGCATCATTTCATGGCCGTTACCGGTGATGCCCACATCTTCCAGGCGCACGAACTGGGTTTTGACGCCGGCCTGGTTCAGCCATTTCGCCAGGCAGTGGTCGAATTCGCGGTGATAGCCGCCCTCTGCCGATAAGTAGACGACCGGGATCTTTTCCAGATTGACGAGCTTGTGCACCGGCTCTTGCTGGACGTAACAGGGAACCACGTCGCCGGGGATATCGGACTTCTCCTCCAGCGCGACCTTCAGCTCGGAAGGATCGGTGATCGGCGGATCGTAGGTAATCGGGCTGGAGGTGACGCCCCAGCTGAGCCCGCCTCCACCGGCGTTGTAAGCGACCTTCGCCGTGTTGACGTTCTTGATGGGCGGCGCGGCAGGCTCCACGGTAACGATGGCTTTCACCAGGTTCGGACGCGCGTCCGCCATCAGCCAGCCGACCGGGCCGCCCTGCGAGTGCGACAGGATGATGACCGGCGTTTTGATCATGTCCAACAGGGCCACGAAAGCATCGCGGCTGAGTTCGTCCTGCGAGAGCGGTCCTCCGCCGGCGAGAAACTGCACCTGGGTTTTCGCGAAGTCATCAAAGATGGGATCGCCCATCAGGCCCGTACCGGGGAACTGGTTGTGCAGGCGTGCGCGCGGGAAGTCGCCTTTTCTTGCCGAAGCCGTAAAAATGGCTTCCAGATTGGGTGCGGTGCGGATGGTGAGCTTGCCGTCGTGATCCGGCACGTAGGGCGACCGGCCACGCGCGGGCGAATCCACCATGTACTGCACGTAGCCCTGCCTGGCGAAATAGTAGGCCCAGCCGGGGCGGCCATCGGGAGTTTGGAGCCAATCCGTCGCGGTTTGGCCGGCGCCATGGATGTAGACGATGGGGTAGGGATGACGGATCTCGCGAGGGACCCAGACCTCGACGTAGGCCGAGCCGTCCATGACCTCTTTGCCCGGCTCGCCGACATATTTGCCGCCGGCGTAGAAGATGCCGGTACGGGAGAGATCGGCGGTGGAGAAGGTTGGGATGCCGGTGGGCAGGGCAGCGCTGGCGGTTTTGATGGCGGTCGCGGTCTGGGCGTGGAGCGCGACGCAGGCGAGCGCGGCAAACGCGGTTAAGATCCAAAGTTTCATGGCGTCATTCTCCCGGTAACGTAGTGTAGACACCGGAAGAGGCGGGTTGTCAAGAAACCCAATAGGGCTAGGCGCGGCACTCACTGGATGACGGGATTCTCGGCTCACCGCTTTCGGGCATAGGATGGAATTAGAGGAAGGGAAACGTATGCAAGATTCGGTAAAAGCGATCACGATTACTTCTGCCCTTCTGTGGGGCGGCTGTATGTTGGTGGTGGGTCTGATCCATCTCGCCGACGCATCTTACGGCGAGGAGTTCCTCCGCGTAATGAGCTCGGTTTATCCGGGCGTGGAAACTTCTCGCACCATTGGCAGGGCGCTACTGGGCACGCTGTACGGCGCCATCGACGGCGCAATCGCGGGATATCTGTTCGCGAGCCTGTACCAGCTGTTTACGCGCGGTCACCGCTCGGCGCACTGACGCCTAACGGCTGGCGGTGCGGTTTTCCGCCAGCAGGCTTTCCACCTGCGAATAGAACTCCTGCGCGGCCTGCTTATATAACTCGCCGCTGGCGGGGCCGGGGAAGCCGGCGTGCACGTAGCGGACGCGGCCGTCGCGGCCCAGGAAGAAGGTCGTGGGCCAGGAGTTCAGGTTCACCGGCTGCGTGAGCTTCTTGTCGCGATCGTCGGGGATGCCGCACAGCAGCACGGTGTAGTCGATGCCGTAGGTTTTAATGAACGCCCGCAACCGAGTTGGGTTCTGCAACTGTTCGTCCTCTTCAAACGACAGCGCGACGATTTCCAGGCCCTGATCGTGGTATTTGCGGTACAGCGCTTCGAGGAACGGCGCTTCGTCGTGGCAGTTGGGGCACCAGCTTCCCGTGACGTTGACCAGCACCACCTTGCCCTGGAATCGAGCGTCGGTATTGGAGACCAGGCGGCCGTTCAGGTCCGGGAAGCTGAAGCGGAACGGTTCAGAGGCATCCTTCACTGTGGTGTGATGGTCGGGGTCGGTGGGAGCGGGCAAACCTTCGGCGCGCGCTTCGGCGGGACGGACGGCCTTGAGCTGGCCCTTGCCGTGGAGGTCGGTCATCTCGATCGCCAAGGTTCCGTCCGTTTCCGGCGTGACGATGAGCAGCGAGGGCCGGCCGCCGGAGAAGTGGCTGAGTGTGAACTTGCCGTCCTGATAGCCGCCGGTTAATGCGCCGGTGTCGCCGTCCACGCGCAGGATGGCGGCGGAAATGTTCGAGCCTTTCTGGCGCACGATGAATCGCCAGGCCTTCTCGCCTTTGGCGCTGTTGACTTCCACCTCCCAGAGGCCGGCAATGGAAGGCGCTTTCGCGCTCGACTCTACTTCCGCCTGGTGCCGCCGCGCCGTCACGGGATAGATCTTCTTCAACATGGGCCCGTACTGGCCGGTCAGCACGCCGTCCTTCAGCGTGGCGGTCAGTTTGGCCGCGTAGTCGCCGAAATCCAGAGTCAGGGAACCGTTCTCGAACCTGCCGCCGGTGGCCAGGACCTTGTCGTCACCGTTGAACAGCCAGCCGCGAACGCTGGGCCCGTTGCCGGCGATCTCCAGCCGGAAAGGGATGTCGGCATTGTTGAAATGGATCGTGGCATCCCACAGGCCTGCGACGGATTGAGCCGATTGAGCCTGAGCGAAAGCCGCGGCCGCAACGGCGAAAAGGAGAGTAGCGAAAAGCCTGGTCTTCATATCCAGCTCCTCTTGTATCTGGTCCACGGGGACCGGGGTAGCTCCCAGTGTACATCGCGGCAGACGCGGCGGGAATCGGCCGGCGGATTGACTTCTCCGGTCAAGGCGCTATGATGAAACGCGGATCAGGGTGGGTCTTGAATCTGGCTCTCTCTAAAACGTGGTGGCTGCTGGCGCTGTGCGGCGTTCTGGACGCGTTGCAGGCTGCGATGAATCTTCTGACGCTGAACCCATTTCTGGATTTGCGCAGATTCGCGCTGCCGGATCCAGTTTGGGAAATGGGCGCAGTGGCGCTGGCGGCGGCAGCGTGTGCGTTTGGTGCGGGTGTCTGGAGCGCAGGAAGGGGCAATGCATGGCTTTTGGCGCTGCATGGCCTGGCACTGGCTGCGTTCGGAGCTATTGCCGTTTCGCCACTGCCCAGGGGTCCACTAAGCTTTCGTCCAGTGTCTCTCCTGTTCACCGTCATGGCCGCGAGTGTCGGGGCATTTGCCTTGGCAGCCGCAAAGACGCAAAGTCGGGGCGTACGGGGACGATGGTTGCTCATCGCCGCGGGAGCGGCTTTCATCGGGTTCTCCTTTTCCTTTATTGCCGTTGGCTTTGGCTTGGTCAGGCTGGGACCGCCGCCCGCCTATTTCATTTGGATGGGTTCTTACTTCGCCTTCTGCGCGATTTTCATGCTGTGGCTCGCGTTTCACTTGCACAATCGCGGTCCTGCCCGTTCCGATCACGCGGAACCCTTCTCACGGCTGCCAATCCCGCGACACGCGCGTTAAGCGGCGGGCGAATTGACACTCATTTCCGGTTTTCGATAGGCTACCGGGGTGATTCCGCGTATCATTTCGTGCATCAGCTTGCTCCTGTTCAGCGGCCTGGCCCATGCGGCCGATTGCGACCGGGCCTGCCTGGAGGGCTTCGTCAATCAGTATCTGGCGGCGCTGGCGGCGCATGACCCCTCGCGGCTGCCGCTGGCCAAGAATGCCCGCTATACCGAGAACGGCCAGACGCTGAAACTCAACGACGGGATGTGGGGGCCGAAGGTCACGCTGGGGAACTATAAGCTGTACTTCGCCGACCCCAAGGCCGGGCAGGTGGGCTTCATGGGCGTGGTGAACGAAAACGGGCATCCGCAGATTCTCGCGCTGCGGCTGAAGATCGAGAACCGCAAGATCGCCGAAATGGAAGCCATCGTCGCGCGCTCGGGCCCGGGTAGCTTCGCAAGCCCGCAGGACCTGGTGGACAAACCGATCTTTCACGAAGCGCTGGCGCCGGGAGACCGGCCTTCGCGGGAAGAGCTGGTCCGCATCGCTAATTCTTACTTCGAAGGGCTGGAGAAAGCCACCGACAAACTGACTCCGTTCGATCCGAATTGCACGCGCATCGAGAACGGCGCGGTAACGGCGAATAATCCGAAGGGCCAAGGGATGGCCAAGATGACCTGCGGCGAGCAGTTCGCCACCGGCTTCTCGCCGTTCATCACCCGCGTGCGCGAGCGGCGTTATCCCATCGTGGACGAGGAGCGGGGCCTGGTGTACGCGGTGGTCTTCTTCGATCACGCCGGCACCATCACCAGCGTCAAATGGACCGATGGCACGGTGCACCAGGTGCCTCCGCCATTCGACACGCCCTTCACGCTGATGATCGGCGAGCTGTTCAAGATCAAGAACCGCAAGATCACCCGCATTGAGGCGGTCCTGCTGTCAGTGCCCTACGGGATGCCTTCGGGCTGGAGCAAGTAGCCGCGATCACGGACCGGCCTTGATGTAAGCCCAGCCGTCGTTCTGTTTGCGGATCAGCTCCGCTGCGCCGGAGTCCACCGGAACGTCGAAGGGAAACAGGTCGGCCTTGGTGACGTTTTGATGCCGCATGCTGTTCTCGCAGGCGGCGAAGACGACGCCGGTGGCCGAAATCTTCTGCATGCGCTCCGCCATGGCGGGATTGGCGGCTTTCACCACCATGCTCAGCCCTCGCTCATGACCCACGACTTCGATTTCGACGTTCTCCGGGCCGAGCGCCTTCTGAATATTCTGAATGCTGTTCAGCACCGTTCCCCAGACCTCGGGCGCGGGGTTGGTGACATCGATGACCACGCGGTGTTTCTTGGATTTCTGCGCGTGCACGGTGACGGAGAACGCTACGAGCGCGGCCAGCGCCAAGGAAACTGCAGCTAGTTTCTTCATGGGTTCCTTTCGCAAAGATCATACTATGCGAAGCCGGTAGCTGCGCACAGTGCGCGTGGCATGTCACCATCGAATGTGAATGACCGTTACTGAGTTCACCGCCATCGTCGGCGGCGGCGCGCTGCTCGCCGGCTTCCTGGGATCGCTGACGGGGCTGGGCGGCGGGGTTGTAATTGTTCCGCTACTCACCATCGGCCTGGGCGTGGACATTCGCTACGCGATCGGGGCGTCGCTGGTATCGGTGATTGCGACGTCGTCGGGAGCGGCCGCGGCCTACGTGCGCGAGGGCTACTCGAACATTCGCGCCGGGATGTTCCTGGAGGTCGCCACCAGCGCCGGCGCCCTTTCGGGAGCCTTTGTTGCTACGCTGCTGGCGCCCAAAGTGATCGCCGTGATTTTCGGCGGCGTTCTGGTCTATTCGGCGTATCTTTCGTTCAAGAAGGCAGGCGAGGATCCGGCCGATACCGGCCCGCCGGACCGGATCGCTGCCTGGCTCGGCTTGGATGGTTCCTATCCGGGCCGCTCTGGCCTAATCTCGTACCGCGTTCACAACGTGCCTGGCGGATTTCTACTCATGGGCGTCGCGGGGGTGCTTTCGGGATTGCTGGGCATCGGCTCCGGCGCGTTGAAGGTAATCGCGATGGATCGCTTCATGCGATTGCCGTTCAAGGTTTCCACCACCACCAGCAATTTCATGATCGGAGTCACCGCCGCGGCCAGCGCGGGCGTGTACTTGGGACGCGGCTATGTGGATCCCGGCATCGCCATGCCAGTCATGTTAGGCGTCCTCGCCGGTGCTTTCCTGGGCGCGCATATTCTCGCTGCCGCGCGAAGCCATTGGCTGCGGCTGGCTTTCAGCCTCGTGATTTTCGCGCTCGGCATTCAAATGATCTACAACGGCCTGACAGGGAGGATCTGACTTGACGCCCTCGGAAGAGCACCGGCTGGAGGTGATGGTCGCGAACCTGCTGCGCGTGGGCGTGGTGTTGGCCGCAGCGCTGGTGGGGTTCGGCGGCGTCCTGTATCTGGCGCGGCATGGACACGACGCCGGAGCGTACCGGACCTTTCGGGGCGAGCCCGCGGCGTTGCGGACATTATCCGGCGTGTTCCGCGATGCCGTCGCGCTGCGCGGCCGCGGCGTCATCCAGCTGGGACTTCTGCTGCTGATCGCGACGCCGGTGGCGCGGGTGGCGTTCTCCGCTTATGCGTTCACGCACCTGCGCGATGCGAAATACGTGGTCATCACGTTGATCGTTCTGGGACTGTTGCTGTTCAGTTTATTTGGAACGCACTGACAGCGAGCCTTCCGGCTTGGAGACTTGTCCATCCAGCTGCTTACGTTGTGACCCAACGTTGCAGGAGCGGGATGTTCAGGTGGGAACGCCCAGCCGGGGCAGCACCCAGCGCATCAGCACGATGTAACCCGCGACGACGAGAAGAGGCAAGAGGGCTTGGAGCATCTTTAATTCCTCGCAGCCGTTACGGGGGCCGCGTCCATGTGCTCCGCGAGCAGGCTGTCCACATCCGCCTGAAAAACCGATTCCCGCACAGCGCCAACGTAGGTCTTGGCCACGCGGCCCTGGCGATCGACCAGCACCGTGGTCGGGATGGCCTCGACGTCCGACGCGAACGGCTGCGCCGTCGCCGGGAAGACCACCGGATACGTCATGTGAAATTCCTTGACGAAGGACTGAACCGGAGCTTTATCGCCCTTATCCAGCGAGACGCCGACGAGCGCGAGGCCCTTATAACGGTAATCCCGCGCCAGGCTCACCAGCCCGGGCGTTTCCTGCCGGCAGGGGCCGCACCAACTGGCCCAATAGTTGATGAGGACCACTTCTCCGCGATGATCGGAAAGCCGCCACGAGGCTCCGTCCAACCCTGGCATTACCAGATCCTCCAGCGCCTTTCGCTGAGCAGGCGGTTTGATGTGACCGGTGTCGTTGTTCCAGCTCTGGAAGGCGAAGGCGATCCAAAGGACGACGCCCACGAAGAGGCCGTATTGGATCAGCTTGCGGATGTTTTTCTGGCGATCGGTCACGTTAGTTGCTTCTGTAAGCCCTCTTTCAGTATATCGGCCTGCAGCGGGAAGCGCGTTAATTCCCGCCCAAACCAGCGGACCGGCCCCAGAGGCGGGCCGAGGCGATATCCGCGCCTTGCCGCAGCGACTTCAGCTTCAACCAGACCACCGGCTCAAGGACATATTCGCGGTTGGTAAATGTGCCGAAGCCGCAATCGCAACTGGCGATGACGCGCTCGCGGTCGCCGACAGCGGCCACGGCTTCCTCCAGCCGGCGCGCCACCACTTCCGGATGCTCGACGATGTTGCTGTTGCTCTCGATCACGCCCGGCAGCAGCAGCATGTGCGCGGGCAGCGGATGGCGGCGCACCGCCTCGAGTTCGTGCTGGTGGCGCGGATTGCCGAACTCGATGCTGAGCGCGCCGACATTGGCCTGATGCAGCACCGGCAGGATCAACTCCAGCGGGACATCGTGCGTGTGCGGGCCGTTCCAGTTACCCCAGCAAACGTGCAGGCGCACGCGGTCGCGCGGAATGCCTTCGATCGCGTCATTCAGAGCAGCGATGTGCAGTTCAGCCGCCTTTACAAATTGCGCATCGGAGAGATCGCGGTAGAACATGGCGCCGTCCATGGCCAGGTCGGGCGCGTCGATTTGCAGCAACAGCCCGGCGTGGTGAATGGCCAGATATTCATAGCGCATTTCGCGCGCCAGCGCCGCCAGGTACGCCTTCTGCGAGTCGTAAAAGGCGTTGAGCATCGTGCTGGAGATGATACCGGGCGACGGCGCGGTCATGAAACACTCGGCGAACCTGCCGACTTCGTTTGCGTTCCGCTTCAGCCGCTCGAGTTCTTGCGTGATGGGGGCGATATCCAGGTAGTGCACCTCGGCCTGGGCTTCGGGCGCGTTTTGCATGCGGCTGCGCTTGGGGAAGCGGCGCATCAGGTCGGCAACCAGTTCGGGGAACTCCTCGAAGTCGATTCCGCGGCGGCGCTTGGACTCGCCCGCGAATCCGGACATGCGCCGCGGCACGTAAGTCTGGAAACCGACGCGCTGCTGCTCGCCGTCGTTGGCGATGTCGATGCCCGCCTCCGCCTGCTTTTCCAGAATGTGCCGGACGGCGCGATCCATCTCCTGGGCGAGCTGGCGCTCGTCGAGCGGCTGGCCTTCCTCGCGGTCAATCAAAAGATCGGAAAGCGCTTCGTTGCGCGGCAGGCTGCCGACGTGAGTGGTGAGGATCCGGTCCCGGCTGGAGAGCATGGTTGCTCTCATAGAATGCACCCCCGGAAAACCTGTTGACAACCGGGCTGCTTGCTGTTAGTTTATACGCAGCCTGCTAAATTATGCGCACTAAAAACGCGACCCAGCCCGCCGATCCCGATCTGAGCCGGCGCGAACGCCAAATCATGGATGTCCTGTTTGCGCGCGGCCGGGCTACGGGCCCCGAGATTCAGGAAGGCCTGCCGGACAAGCCGCACTACTCCTCGGTGCGCACCATCCTGCGGGTGCTGGAGCGTAAGGGTTACGTCCGCCACGCCGAAGAAGGCCTCCGTTATGTTTACGAGCCGACGGTGCAGCGCCAGGCTGCCAGCCGGTCGGCCCTGGAGCGCATCCTTCGTACGTTTTTTGACGGATCCGCGAAGGAAGCCGTGGCGGCGCTGCTCGACCCGGCCGTCTTCCGTCTCAGCAAGAAAGAACTCGACGAACTGGCCGAAATGATCGAACAGGCCAAAAGGGAGAAAAAGTGACTATGTCAGCGTCCTACCTGATCACTGTTATCGTGAAGTCCAGTCTGTTGCTGGCCGTCGGATTGATCAGCCTCCGCTTGCTGCGCAAAGCCGACGCCGGGCTGCGGCACTCCATTTGCGTTTTCACCTTGGCCAGCGCTATAGCCAGCGTTTTGCTGGCGTTTTGGAACCCGGGATGGAGCCTGCCGGTCCCGGTCTTCACCGTGGCGGCGGCGTCGAACGGCCTAAATACCGCGAAAATGCCGATTCCCTGGCCGGCGGTGATTCTCACTGTCTGGGCGCTCGGCGCGGTTGTGATACTCTTCCGTTGGATCGGCGGGCTGTTCGCGGTGGCGCTGGCGCGGCGAAGATCCACGCCCTTTCAGATTCACCACGGTGTCGAGGTTCGCATCGGCCGCGTCGCCGTGCCGCTCGCCTGCGGCGCGTTCCGGCCTCTCATCCTTCTTCCCGAGAGTGCGGGTGGCTGGGACGAGATGCGCCTGCGCGCGGTGCTTCTGCACGAGCGGGCACACGTCCGGCGCCACGACTGTCTGGCCAAGCACCTGGCACAGTGGTCGCGCGCCTTGCTTTGGTGGCACCCGCTCGCCTGGATTGTGGCGGCCTGGATGGATCGCGAACAGGAGCTGGCTTGCGACGCCGCCGTGCTGGCTTCCGGAATCCCCGCGGATGACTATGCGAACGTCTTGCTGGATGCGGCGCGCGAGTGTTCTTCCCCCCTGTTGCTCGGTTGTGCGATGAACGGCGCGCAAGCCCTGCGTACCCGTCTTGCCAGCCTGTTCAACCGCCCAACTCGATCTTCCAGGCGGCTGCGCTTTGTGACGCCGGCGATCCTGCTGGCGTTGACGCTGGCGGCGCCATCGTTCGCCGAGAAGATCTACAAGATTGGACCTGGCATCGTTGCGCCGAAGCTCTTGCAGAAAACCGAGCCCCAATACACCGCTAAAGCGAGGGCTGCCAAGATCGAAGGCCCGGTTATTTTGTCCATCGTCGTGGGCACCGATCAGCGCGCGCACGACATCAAAGTGACCAAATCGCTGGACCAAGGCTTGGATGCTAGCGCGGTTGCCAGCATCAAGACCTGGCGATTCCAACCGGGAACGAAGGACGGCAAACCCGTGTCTGTGCGGGCAACGATTCGAGTGAACTTCAAGTTGCTATAACTACCCGCGCAGGGTCAGTGGGTCGGTGAGCGCCTCGGCCAGGTCGTTCAAGAAAACCGCGGCCTGGGCGCCATCAACGACGCGAT
Organism: Bryobacteraceae bacterium; assembly: GCA_035508055.1. GTDB lineage: Bacteria > Acidobacteriota > Terriglobia > Bryobacterales > Bryobacteraceae > Palsa-89. The sequence continues at coordinate 36,665 of DATJNO010000161.1, forward strand.
GATCGCTGGAAAGCGTCATAGTCATGATCGGCCGGATGCCGATCAGGCCGTGCACGGGAACCACGCGATCGGTGATGCGGCCCACCGCGAGCACGGCGGCCTGCGGCGGCGTAATGATGGCGCTAAACGCGTCCACACCGAACATGCCGAGGTTGCTGATGGTGAACGTCCCGCCGGTGATGTCGGGCGGATGCAGGCGGCCGGCTCGGGCGCGTTCGGCCAGATCCTGCCGTTTGGCGGTGATCTCGGCGATGCTCGCTTTATCTGCGTTCGGAATTACCGCGCCGATCACGCCATCCTTCACCGCGATTGCGATGCTGATGTTCACATTGGGACTGTAGTGAATCGCCTTGCCGTCCCAACTGGCGTTCATCTTGGGATGCCTCGCCAGCGTGCGGGCGACGAGCGCGACCAGCAGGTCGGTATGCGTGGTCGGCTTGCCGAACTTCTCGCGGGCCTGGTTCAACCCGCTGGCGTCGATCTCGCGCACCAGGAAGAAATGCGGCGCGGTGGTCCAGCTTTGCGTGGTGCGCTCGGCCATCAGACGCGCGATGGTGCTCAGTTCGGACGACGGCGGGATATGGACCGCGGGAGCGGGCGGAATCGCGACCGGGGCTGATGCAGATGGGGCTGGAGCCCCCTTTTGTGCCGCTGCGGCGCGCTCCACATCCTCGCCGGAGATGATACCGCTCGGCCCGGTTCCCGTGACGCGGCTTAGATCCACGCCTAATTCCTTGGCCATGCGGCGGGCTTTGGGCGAGACTCTTGGCTCGGGCTCGGGAGCTTTGGCGGCGGAAGGCGGCGCAGCCACAGCCGCCGGTGCAGGCCGCTTCTCCGTCATCGCTCGGGCAGCCGGCGCAGCGGTTTGACCATCGGCCGGCGGTTTCTCTCCCGGCGCGACGATCCAGGCGATCACCTGGCCCACCGGCACGACTTCGCCGGCGCCCGATTTCACGCCCGCGAGCACGCCTTCGCCCGGCGCTTCCAGCTCCAGCACGACCTTATCGGTTTCAATTTCGGCGAGCGGCTCGCCTTTGGCGATCGAGTCGCCTTCTTTCTTCAGCCACGAGATGATTTTGCCGCTCTCCTGCGCCATCTCGAGCGCAGGCATCACAACGCTGACCGCCATTTACCGCGACACCACTTGTTCGGTTCTGGCGCTGGCTTCCACCATCTCGACGATGCGCTGGCTGGGCGGGCCGTCGTGCTCGCGCTCGGTGGGCAGCGGGCCGTCGACGGTGTGGTAATGCGCGCCGGCGACCAGCAGCTTTTCCGCCGGGAATCGCGTGATCACTTCGTGACCCGTCTCGGTGACCACGATTTCTTCCTCAATGCGCGCCGCGCTCCAGCCATCCTTCGAAGGCCAGAAGGTTTCGAGCGCGAACACCATGCCGGGCTTGATTTCGTAGGAATGTTCCAGCGAAACCAGCCGGCTGATCACCGGCTTTTCCCAGATCGCCAACCCGATGCCGTGCCCGAACTGCAGCGCGAACGCCGCTTCTTCGTTGGGGAACCCGAACTCCTGCGCTTTCGGCCACACCGAGGCGATCTCGCCGGTAGTGCGGCCCGGGCGAATGAGTGCGATCGCGGCATCCAGATAATCGCGGCAGCGCGCATAGGCGTCGATCAACGCGTGCGAGGCGTAGCCGATGCTGAAGCAGCGGTAATAACACGTGCGATAGCCCATGTAGGAGTGCAGAATGTCGTAGTACACCGGATCGCCCGGGCGCAGAAAGCGATCCGAGAACACATGCGGATGCGGATTGCAGCGCT
>DATJNO010000162.1:0-19316 GCA_035508055.1 Bryobacteraceae bacterium
GATCCCGCCGCCGTCGAAGGCCCCAGCGAAGCGAAGCTTGCCGCGTTCCGCCGTGTCCGCGATCAACTCCGCGAATATCTCAAGGGCTTCCCTCAGTCTTGAAGAACCGGCAGCCCGGAAACTTCGCGCGTCTGCTCCGACAAATCGTAAGTCACCGTCGTGATCTCCGGACAGCGCTTGCACGCCGCACCGCCCTCCTGCGTGTACCAGCGGCAGTTCTTGCGAATGATGCACGGCGGCAGTGAATCCACCACCGCCGGCAAAATCTGCACCACTCGCGTGGCCAGGCGGCAATCCGCGCCGTCATAGTGCGGGCATTTGTGCTCGGCGCAAACCGCCGCCAGCCGGAACACCTCCGTCGGTTTCAGCGGAGCGGCCGTGGCGAGTACTTCGGCAGTAGCGGGCAAGTGCTGATTCAGGTACGCGAGCCTGGGCGTTGGTCCATCCCGCTCGACTACGCCCAGCACCCGGCACTCATCCATCCCCGGCTGCGCGCTCGGGCATAGCTTTTGCATCGCCGCCCTCGCTTACTTTTCCACTTGCAACAATTCCGTCGCCGGCGGAATGCCCACGATGCAGTGCCCGCCAACCGACAACACCGCTCCTCCACTGGGAGCATGCGCGAGCGCCGTCCTGACTTCCACCTGCGCGGCCGTGAGCTGTGCTGCAACTTCGTTCGCGAACGCCTGTGTCTCTCCCACGGTGACCTGGTTTAGGATCGCCTCCGGAACCGGGAAACCCCGGATCAAAAACGCCACCGAGATCGCTTGCGGCGCTGCGATTTTGAATTTCGGATGATTCGCGACCGCCGCTTTGACGGCGGCTTGCACCGCCGAAGTGAATTTGCTTAACGAGATGGTTGTTGCTTGTGCCATGCATTTCCTCCGAGGCGGCCGCTGTTTCACCCCTGCGGCCCCTGTACGCTTAAGCGGGTGCCGAAAGAATCTCCGCCACCTGCCGGCCTGTAACGTTTTCTCACTACACCGCAACCACCATGCCCGTGCCCCGGCGAAACTAGCTATCATGAGAAACGAAGAAAGGCGAGGATAATGGCCTACCAACTCACCGTCAATGGACGAGCAACCTCCGTCGATGTCCCCTCCGACACGCCCCTGCTGTGGGTGATCCGGGACATTCTGAATCTCAAGGGCACCAAGTATGGCTGCGGCATCGGCCAGTGCGGCGCCTGCACCGTACACCTGGGCGGTAAAGCGGTCCGCTCCTGCCTGACACCGGTCTCGGCCGCAACCAAGGCGCCCATCACCACCATCGAAGGACTCTCGGCGGACGGCACGCATCCCGCGCAGATCGCCTGGAAGGAGATCGATGTCCCCCAGTGCGGATATTGTCAGGCCGGCCAGATTATGTCCGCCTCCGCGCTGCTCGCGAAGACGCCGCGGCCAACCAATCACGACATCGATGAAGCCATGAACGGCAACCTGTGCCGCTGCGGCACCTACCTTCGCATCCGCGCAGCCATCCATCGGGCCGCCGCTATCGGTACGACAAGTGAATTGAAGAAACCCAAGGAAACCGCCTCGAATGGCGCGGGAGCGAGGTAAGGAGGTACCTATGAAAACCGCAATCAATCGCCGATCCTTTCTGAAGGTCAGCTCCATCGCCGGCGGCGGCCTGCTGATCAGCCTCTACGTCAAGCCGCCCAAGGCGTCCGCCCAGTTCGGACCCTCCGTGGCGCCCACCCCGAACAACTTCATCAAAATCGCCGCCGACGGCACGGTCACTATCATGGCCAAGGACCCGGAAGTGGGCCAAGGCATTCGAACCATGCTGCCCATGTTGATCGCCGAAGAGCTGGACGTCGACTGGAAAAACGTCCAGATCGAACAAACCGATTTCGACGACACCAAGTATGCCGGCCAGTTCGCCGGAGGCAGCCTGGCCACGCCGTTTAACTACGATCCGATGCGCCGCGTCGGAGCCGCCGGCCGCCAGTTGCTGGTCGCCGCCGCGGCTGAGACCTGGAACGTGCCCGCTTCCGAATGCACCACTTCCGAAGGCCGCGTCTATCACAAAGGCTCCGGTCGCTCGGCGGGCTATGGAGAACTCGCCGCCAAGGCCGCGTCCATGCCCGCACCGGATCTGAAAACCGTCGTGCTGAAGGACCCCAAGGACTTCAAGATCATCGGCCACACGCAGAAGGGTTGCGACGTCCCCGCCATCGTCACCGGCAAGCCCAGCTTCGCGATCGACTTCACCCTGCCCGGCATGCTCTTCGCCGTCTATCAGAAATGCCCGGTGTTCGGCGGCAAGGCCGTGAGCGCGAATCTCGACGAAATCAAAAGCATGCCTGGCATCCGCCACGCGTTCCTCGTCGAAGGCATGCTGAAGCCCGGCACCGTGGCTCCCCAGGACCCCGGCCTCGAACCCGGCGTTGCCATCGTCGCCGATACCTGGTGGCAGGCGCAGACCGCGCGCAAAAAACTGCAGGTCAACTGGGACGAGGGCCACGGCGCTTCGCAATCCAGCGCCGGCTTCGCCCAGCGCGCCGATGAATTGTCCAAGCTGGCGCCGCAGAAAACCGAGCGCAAGGACGGCGATGCCGAAGCCGCCTTCCAGTCCGCCGCTCATGTGGTCGAAGCCAGCTACGCTTACCCGTTCATCTCTCACGCCCCGCTCGAGCCGCAGAACTGCACCGCCCACTGGCAGAGCGGCAAGATGGAAATCTGGTCCAACAGCCAGGTTCCCGGAGGCGGCCGCACGCTCGTCGCCAAAACCTTGGGCATCCCCGAAACCGACGTTACCCTCCACATGCAGCGCGGCGGCGGCGGATTCGGCCGGCGCTTGACCAACGACTACATGGTCGAGTCCGCCTGGATCTCCAAAACCATCAACGCCCCCGTCAAAGTGCTGTGGGCCCGCGAAGATGACATGGAGCACGATTACTATCGGCCCGGCGGCTTCCAATACCTCAAGGGCGCCGTCGATTCGCACGGCAAAATCATCGCCTGGCGCGACCACTTCATCAGTTGGGGCGATGGCGGCCGTCCCGCGCCGTCGTCCACGATGTCCTCCACCGAGTTCCCCGCCCGTTTCGTGCCGAACTTCGAGCTGCTCACCTCCATGCAGCCGCTGTGGCTGAAGACCGGCGCGCTCCGGGCGCCCGGCAGCAACGTCTACGCGTTCGTCATTCAGTCCTTCCTGGATGAACTCGCTCACGCCGCCGGCAAGGATCCGCTCGAATTCCGTCTCGCCCTGCTCGGAAATTCGCCCTTACCGGAAGGTGCCTCCGGTGCAGGCCGGCCCGGCTTCCGCGCGCCGCAGTTCAGCCCCGAACGTACCCGCGGCGTCCTCAAGTTGGTCGCCGAAAAGTCTGCCTGGGGCAAAGGCTCGATGCCCAAGGGCCGCGCTAAGGGCATCGCCTTCCACTTCAGCCACATGGGCTACTTCGCCGAAGTCGCCGACGTCAGCGTCATCGCCGAAAACAAGCTGAAAGTCCACAAGGTCTGGGTGGCTGCCGATATCGGCAGCCAGGTCATCAACCCGGGCGCGGCCGAAAACCTCGCGCAGGGCGCCGTCATCGACGGCTTGAGCGAAATGATGGGCCAAGAGATCACTCTGGAGAACGGCCGCGTCATGCAGACCAACTATAACCATCACCCCATGGTGCGCATCGCCCAAGCTCCGGCTGAGATCGAGATTCACTTCCTCAAGACCGATAATCCGCCGACCGGACTCGGTGAGCCCGCACTGCCGCCCGTGCTACCGGCGGTTTGCAATGCGATCTTCACCGCCACCGGCAAACGCATCCGCACGCTGCCCCTGTCGAAGAGCGGTTTCAGCTGGGCCTGATTTCGGCGCGGATACGGCGCTGATTCTTTCAGGTTGACATCTTACCCGAGTTGGCTCTATGCTCGCGCCGCCGGGCCCCGGTTCGGCGCGCGCGCATCGCCGGCGCCGCGATTGACGGTTCGTTCCAAACAATGTTACATTGATCGGCACATTCGTGTGCTCAAGGAGGTTCTATGTCCGCTGCCACCGCTGCGGTCCCGGCCGCTTCCCCAGTCGAGCAGCGTTCCCATCAGCGTTTCCCGCTTCAACTTCCCGTAGAATACAAGGTGCTCAGCCGGGGTCGCCCCACCCGCAGCGGCGCCGGCGCTACCCTCAATGTCAGCAGCTGCGGCGTGCTGTTCACCGCCGAGGAACCGGTGCCTGCCGGAAGCGCCGTCGAGCTGACGATGAGTTGGCCCTTCCTTTTGCAGGGCGTTTGCCCGCTCAACCTCCTGCTGCGGGGACGGGTTGTGCGCTGTGACCGCAATAGAGTCGCCATCCTTTTCCGGCGGCATGAGTTCCGCACCGCCGGAGCCCGCGCCTCCAACGGCCCTGAGCCCTCCCCGCGTGTCCGGAGCTAGCCAGTGATCGCACATACCGCCGCGCCCACCGTCCTGATCGTGGACGACGATCTGGCATTCCTGTGGTGGCTCGGCGAAGTTTTCGCCGAGGCCGGATATCAGGCCGCGCCAGCCCTCCACTGCCGTCAGGCCCTGCTGCTGTCGAAACGGCTGAAACTCGATGTCGACTTGCTGGTCGTCAACCCGAATCTCACCGGAGCGGCGCGGATGCTGGAGGTGTTGGCTCTGGAAAACCCCGGGCTGCCCGTGATTCTCATCCTGAATCGGGGTGAGAAGCCGCATCCTGCCATCCAGGCGGAGGCCACGCTCGAGCGGCCCTCCGGTTGGGAACCCGTTTCGCGAACCCACTGGCAGCGAAAACTGCGCGGCGTTCTGCGGCATTTGGAAACGCCTGTGGCGCGGTCGTGACCTTCCTCTAGATCCCGAACCAGCGCTTCACCAGATACCGCGGATACGCCACCAGCAACGTCCCGCAAATCTTGACCCACTCCGAGAAAAAAAGATGGCGCGAACTCGCATCCTTCCACCACGACTCGGCATTGTACTCCCGATCGTTAGCGGGCACCGGGATAAACTCCACCTCGGGACAAAATAAGCGGAACACGATCGCGGCCCGCCTGGAATGATAGTTGCTGGTAACCAGAAGCACGCGCCGGGCGCCGCGGCGGGCCAGCTCCGGGCGAAGAACATTGGCTTCTTCGATCGTTGACCGCGCGTGGTGCGCGAAGACTTCCAGGTTGTCGGACGGAAATCCGCGCTGGACCAAAAAAGGGACGCTCAGGTAACCTTGCGGGCGCCCGGCATACGGTGGACTGCTCAGCAGCACCACCGGCGCGTACTTCTCCCGGCTGAGCTCAGCCCCCTCGATGACCCGATCGCCCCAGAAGTTTCCTCCCAGCACCAGAATCAGGTCCGCCTGCTGCGGAGATTCGGAATCAACCAGGTACTCTCCCAGCCCCGAGAGCAACGGGCGCCGGCACAGAAACAATGCGGCCAGCAGCCCCACAGCCCACAACCACCGGACCAACACGCGGCTTCTCAAAAGGCCCACGTGTTTGTCCCTGCGCTCAGGCTTTCGTACTCACGCCAAGGCCTCAAACTGAAAGGTACCATGGTAGATGAGTCCTACCGCTCCTGGCCCTGGTCCGGCCTGCAAAGGTGTTTGAACGTAGCATGCAGAAAACCGCGATCCTCGTTATCTTGCTGGCTTCGCTCTGGGCCTGCGCCTCCAAGCAAAGCTACCTCGAAAAGGGAAACCAATATTTCGACCAGGGCAAATATGAGGACGCCGCCTTAAATTACCGTAAAGCCATTCAGAAAGATTCCCGGTATGGCGAAGCTTACTACCGCCTGGGCCTCACCGCCATCAAGCAGGGATTTGCAGGCCAGGCCTACTCGGCGTTGCTGCGCGCCGATGAACTGCTCCCGGATGATCCGAAGGTGGAGGTAAGCTTGGGCGACGTGGCGCTCGCCCTTTACCTCAAGGAGCCCACACAGGCCCTGCATACCCGGATCACGCAATTGGCGGACTCGCTCCTCGCCAAAGACCCCAACTCCTTCGAAGGCCTTCAATGGAAGGGCTATCTCGCCTCCTCGGATCAGAAGCCTTCCGAGGCGATCGCCTATTTCCGAAAGGCGCTCCAAAGCAACCCCTCCGAACCAAGCCTCATCACCGCCCTGGTTCAGATCCTGTTTCGCCAGGACCAGTCCAAGGAGGGCGAGAAGATGGCCTTGGATCTCATCGCCCGGCAAAAAAACTACGGGCCTATCTATGACGCTTTGTATCATTTCTATGCCGGCGCGAAAAGGTTGGGCGATGCCGAGAAGATCCTGCGCCTGAAAGTCTCCAACAACCCGGACAAGTCGGATTACATCCTGGAGTTGGCTCTGTTCTATTCGGCATTGGGCAAACCCAAGGACGTCGACGCCACCCTGCTCCAGCTCTCCCATGACCCCCAGCGCTTTCCCAACGGAACGCTGCAGGTGGGCGACTTTTACAACAACATCCAGCATTTCCAACAAGCCGCCGATGCCTACCGCCAGGTGCTGCAGGGTAAACCCGAGGATCCGCTCCAGGTACGGAAAAAGCTGACCAATGCCCTGCTCCAGCTGGGCCAGACGCAGGAAGCCACTCAGACGCTTGACCAGATCCTCAAGGCCAGCCCCGGCGATAACGAGGCGCTTCGGCTGCAAGCCACCCTGTGGCTGGACAGCGGCAATCCGGCGGAGCGGGACCGCGCTCTCACCCAGCTCAAAGCTTTGTCGGTTCGTAACCCCGAGGACCCGTCGGTCTGGTTTGAATTAGGCCGGGCCTATGCACAGAAAGGGAATCGCGACGAGGCCCGCGCCCAATTCCTAAAGGCCATGCAAATGCGCGGGGACTTCCTGGAACCGCGCTACGAGCTGGCCCAATTGGCCCTCACTGAGCGCCGGCCCAACGACGCGCTCAACCAGGCTTCCCAGATTCTCGCCATCCAGCCGGGTGACCTTCGCGGCCAGCTCCTGCATGCAACCGCCGAAGCCGCAAGCGGCAACACGGCGGACGCCCACAAAGAGCTGACCCAGCTCATCAAGGACTCGCCCGGGGATGCCGACGCCCAGGTCGAGCTCGGCCGCTTGGCCCTTTCCCAAAAGAAATTTCAGGAAGCCTCCGCTATCTTCTCTAAGCTGCGCCAGACCGGAGATCCACGCGCCACTGTCGGTCTGGCGCGCACCCTTTCCGCCCAGAATCAGTTCGACAAAGCGATCGAATTGTTGAACGCCGCTCTCCAGAAGTCTCCCGATTCTCCGCTGTTCCTCGAGGAAACCGCCCGCATCTCGGCCCTGGCCGGGAACTATGATACGGCGGTCGCCGATTACCGCAAGCTGATCACCGCCGCGCCGGGCTCGTCCCAGGAGCGGCTGAGCCTGGGTGAGGTCTACGAGTTTAAGGGAGATTACAAGAATGCCATCGACGCCTACCGGCAAGCGCTCGAACTGGCCCCGGACGATCCCGTCCCTGCCCTCGCCTTGGCCGGTGTCCTGGCAAAGAACGGACAGATCAAGGAAGCCCAAGCGGAGTACGAAACTGTCATTCGCGCGCATCCCGATAATGCCGTCGCCTTGAACAATCTGGCCTCCTTGCTTTCCGAGTCCGGTGGTGACTTGGACGAAGCTTTGCGCCTCGCCAAACGAGCCTTGGAAAAGGTCCCCGGCCAGCCCAGCTTTTACGACACCGTCGGGTACATCTACCTCAAGAAAGGCATGCGGGATAGTGCGTTGCAGACCTTCGGAAGCCTGGTGCAGAAATACCCCGGCTTCTCCACCTTCCACTACCACCTGGGAATCGCCTTGCTGCAAAAAGGCGATAAGGCCGCCGCCCGGCGGGAACTCGAAGCGGCCTTGGCGGATCACCCTTCGCGCGAGGAAGCCGCCAAAATCAAAGAGGCGGTCAGCAAGATCTGACCGCCTCGAAAAACCAAGAGCGCAGAACCTTCCGGCGCTGCGCTCGTAAAAACCCGATGTGGTGGAATCCTGCTTACGCGCGAGCCGCCTGAACGCGACGGGCGATGATCACACCGGCCAACAGGCCCAGGCCAAGCAGTAACGATACCGAGCGCGGCTCCGGAGTCGGAACCGGATCGAAGGTGCTCGCTCCGAAAGATCCATAAGCCGTGTCCGCCGTATCTCCCAAACCCGTACCGTTGGTCTTGAAAATCAGCTCCTTGGTCACTTCCAGCGAACTCACCGCGGTCGGTAAGATCAACGTCGTACTGTAATTCGCGCCTGGGTTCGTGACGCTGAAAGTGCCGCAACCGCTGCTGTTGAAGCCCGACAGATTCGCGAAGGCCGCGTTGCAGTACGTCTCGATCAGTTCTGCGGTGCCTTTTCCCGTGTATCCGGCGTCAAAGGCAATTCCAATGTCGTCGATCAGCGAATTCGTCGTATCCGACACTGTGAATGAAACTGTCATGGTCTGATTTCGTTCCTTACCCACGGCGTCGAAGCTATCCCCAAACTGCAATCCAGGGTCGCTGGGAGTAGTGATCGGCGCTACCGTAATCCCGCTGGTCGACAAGTCGGTGAGCGTTGCCGACGCGCTGCCGGTGATACTGGTAAAGCTGAGATCGCCCAACGTGCACGAGCCATTGGCAATGTAATCGGCCAGAGTGTCCGAAGAACACGTGGCGGCCGTTGCGAGCGGGACAAAAAACAATGTCAACGCTGTCAACGAGAGCAGAAGCGTGGTCTTTTGAAACATGTCCTTTAACTTCTCCAATCTACCTGATAGTTTCTCCATGGAACTAGATACATGTTAGGACTAATCTCTGTGATTATGCAACGTCGTGAGCATATCCCCGTACTAGTACTTGAAAATTTTGTTCCTATGCCTAGTGATAGTAAGATACGCTACACTCCAACGCTTCGGAACTACTGCACGTTCGTCTGGAGTGAGTTGGATGTACCTAGCGTGTTATTCACCGTGGCAGCGACCGAGGCGAGGCTGTCCAGCAGGGTCTTTCCTGTGGGGGGATTCGGACCCTGGAGCGTGAATGGGATTGTGATCAGGAACTGGCCCCCGAACGCCTGCGAGGCCGAGCTTTGGAACCACACCGTGGCTGCCTGGCTTACATCGATCGGAACGGGCGCCGAGGAAATGCTGTGGCCGGCTGCGGCGGTGAATGTCACGGTAAGCCCGCTCAGCGACCGTGTGGTGGCGTAACCGGTCACCAGCAGAATGAAACTGTTCGACGTCTGGCTCGTGGCCTGAACGCTCAGCAGGACCGGAGCCTGGGAAGGAATCGTGAATTGCAGCGTCGTGGGCGAAGCGGGCGTGACGTTGACTCCTCCGGCCCCAGTGGCGAACGCCGGTGTCAGTGTCACGGTTTCGGCTACCGTGCCCGTTTGCAAAAGCACCTGTGATCCCTGGTTGGCAAAGTCAGCTTCGGTGCTGTTCGCCGGGATGGTGAAGTTCACCGTTCGCCCGCTCGTGTCGAACTGGACGGTTGGATCCGTGCCAAAATCGCCCGATGTGGCGAGCGTCAGTGTTCCCGTCAAATCCAACGGATACGAGTTCGATAAGGTAATACTCACCGGCGCTTGCGTCAGCGGCGAAGCGTTTCCGCTGGGACCTTGGATCGTATACGAAGGCAGCGGCGGTGGGGCGGTACCGGAGCCGACCAAGGCGACACTGGTCGTATCCAGCATCAGGGTTCCGTTCGAGAATCCGGTTGTAGCCGGCGTAAAGGTCAGGGTGAATTTTGACGACTGGCCGGGCGCCAGACTCAGCGGCAGGGGGGCCAGCCCGGATAAACCGAACGGGCTCGTCGAAGCGCTGATGCCGATGTTGGAAATCACGGCCGTCAGCGTGCCCGAATTCGTCACCACAAACGTGAGCTGCTCGGACTGCCCCACCGCGGCCGGGCTGAACACCACGGCGGTGGCCGGCGGAAGGGTGATGGTTCCAGCGCTCGAAATGTAAGAGAAGGCGAGCGTCGGCCCCAGTCCTTCGCCGCTGAGATTGAACAGGTCGCTGCCAATCACCAATTCGCCCTGAACCGTCCCGGCCGTGGTAGGCGTAAAAGAGATCGAAAACGAGAACGTACCGCCCTGTTGCAACGTTTGGGGGAAAAGAGGCAGCGTGCCGAAAAACTGAAATCCCGGCCCGGAAATACTCACCGAGTTCACTGTGCCCGTGGCGTTTCCCTTGTTCAGAACCGTAACGATGAGATTGCTGGTGTCGCCCACATTCGTGTTCGGCAGCGGGATCGTCCCGTTCGGACTCACGCTGGTGGACTTCCCATTTAGGATGTAGCTATAGGTGAAGGCCGCCGACGTTCCGCTGCCTTGCAGAACGACGGTCACCGTGTTGCCGGCTTGATAAGTGATCTGAATCTGATCCATGTCCGTCTGAACCGCGGTGGGTGTGTACGACACCGTCAACGGCAGCGTCTGATTCGAGCCGACGGTCACCGGGAACGGGGGTAAGCCCTGGACCTTGAATGCCGGACCCTTGGGCATCGTGATCGCTGTTATCTGCCCGGAGCCGCTGCCGGTATTATTGATGTCCAGATTGGCCAGCGCCGTGGTGTTGATGGCGGTGGGCGGGAACAGCAAAGTCCCGCCCGTCGAAGGCAGAGAGACGGCGTTGTTCGTGCTCTGCAAAACATAAGTCAACGTAAACTGTGGCGAAGTGCCCTGAAAGCCGAGCACGATCGCGCCCTGGACCGTCGTGGTCGTGCCGGAGGTCGTGGAAGGGTACGTGAATAGAAGAGTCACTTGTGCGGTCGCCTGCAGCGAGCTGGTGGGCTGAAACACCACGTTCATGGTGAGGACGTCCCCCTGATTCAACACCACCGGAAGAGTGCCGGGAATACTCGCGCTGAACTCCGTGGATCCCAGGGTCGAAGGCGGTTGCGCGACCGTGGCCGGGACATCACCAACGTAAGTCGCTTTAACGGTGACGGTGACGCCTCCTCCGGTCGAAGAATTGACCGGGATGGTGGAGTTGTTGGGAACGGTAGCCGAGATACCGTTCTCCGTCACCAACAGAGTAAATGGGGTGGTCTGAGCCTGGCTGGGACGGCCGCCGGACAACAGCAGTAGCAGGGCGCCGGACAAAGCCGTGCAAAGTCGCATTTACTCGGTGCCTCCCACGCCCTTCACGCTGCCCGGTGCTTCCGCAATGGCCGGCACGAAAAATGCCCCCCGAACGGGAGTGCTGCTATACAGCCAAAGCGGCGCCGTGGATTGCGATCGCGCCGCGAGCACGTAGCTCGCACCCAGCGGATCCAGCCGGTTGGGATGGAAAGCCAGGGGGACATCGGCCACGATCTCGCCGCCAACCGGATTGAAAATTCGTAGCAGCTGATCCTTGCCTGCAGCGACATAGAGCAATTCCCCGGCCGACGTCATGACCGATTGGATCGTAAGCGGATCGGCCAAACCGGTGGGGAAAGTCGCGGAGCTCGGAGTGCTGACTCCAGCAGCGGTGATCCGCTGGCTACCGCCGTCCAGGGCATAAACCGTCGCGCTGTCGGTCGAAAAGGCCAACGCGATCGGATCGTTCATCGCCAGAACCGGCTGGAAGGACTGGCCGTCGCTGGTCCAATATACTTCACCCGCCGGGCCGCTCAACCCGAGCGCGATCCGTTGCCCCTTTGGGTCCACCGCAATCGAGGCCAGAGAACCTCCCAGGCGAGTGACATCCACGCGGGCTTGTGCGGACGGAGTCTGAGGGAAGCCGGTCAGCGTCTGAAACCAGCCCGCGGAAAGGGAATACAGGACCGCAAGAGACCCATCCGCCGACCAGATGATGTTCTCCGGCTGCAAGGCCACGCCGGCAATCGAACTCACGGCCGGAGTCCCATCCAGGCTTGAGACAAAGACGCAGGAGCCGTTCTGAAAAGCCACGGCGTAGTTGCGTTGCGGCGCTACGGCGGCGGCGTCGACCCCGCTCACCAGCGCCGGCCCAAACGAAGACGCACCGGGATAGCCGGCGACGGCCCGCAGGCTGCGGGTCGGCCCATCGAAAAGAAATCCTTCCGTCGGACCGCTGACGGCGACCGACTGCGCGGGCGCCAAGCCGGCTGCACACATCCCGAGGAACAAACCAAGAGCGCAACGCATGCAGCCTCTAGTGAGGTCCGCCGACCGTCGGGCCGCCGGGCGTAATCGTGATCGTCGAGCCACTGGACTTCCCGCCTCCCCGGGTCGCAAGCACGATGCCCGCCACGAGCGCGGCCGCGCCTCCGATGACCGCGGCTTTCGCCCAGGTATGGGACCACCAGCTGACTCGTTTTGCCTTGGTACCCTCCTGAACCACGTGCCTGGAATTACTCATCGAAAACGTCTTTTCCCCTTGTTGATTGGCGTAGGTCGCGGTCACGTGAACTTGAAAAGTTCCCGTCTGATCGTTGGCTCTCCAGTTGGTAGCCGCCGCCTGGCCGTCGCCGTTGGTGTGCACGGTCTGGGAAGTCTTGCCGCCGGTGAAGAACGCCCCCGGTCCACTTACCGGAAACCGGAAAACCACCTCCGCGCCCTCCACCGGACGCTGGTTCTGATCCACGACTTGCACCACCAGCGGCGCCATGATCAGCCGCTGCAGGTCGTTCGCTTCGTCCTGGCCTGCCAATACTCGAATTTCCAGGCTGCGCTCAATCGGCAGCGGCGCCGCGGCCTGCACGGGCGGTGCCGCGGGCTGCGGGCTGGCCTGCGCGGGCGCCTGAGCGGTCACCGGAAGCTGCGTCACCACCAGAAGAAAGGCCATCACCTGCGGTAAGCCGCTGTGGGCAAGTCTACGCATTGAATTAGCAGTGTAACACCAAGGAGTCCGAAGTCGACTACGCCTCATTGCGCGGCGATGAAGATGACGTACGGAATGATCGGAAGGAGGATTTGACCGGTCGTTTGCCAAATCTGCCGGGTGTAGGAGCGCGGGACATATACCACATCGTTGGGCAGCAGTGGGACATCCAGGTCCTTACCTTCAAAGACGCGTGCGACGTCTACATCAATCTCGTAGCGCCGGTTGGTACCCAGGACCGGGCGCAAAATGCGAACCTTGTCCTTCTTGGCGTCGCGCGTGATACCGCCCGCCTGAATCAGCGCCTGCAAAATCGAGATCGAATCGCGCTCGCCCAGAGCGATGCCGCCGGTACGGGCCACTTCCCCGCTCAAATAAACCAGTTCCGCCGTGCCCACCGAGATGACGTCATAGGGCTGCAGCACGATGTCTTCGGCCGGGTTCACGTTTTCCCGCAAACTACCCATGCTGATTTCCACGGTGCTGACCTTCCGGACCGGGTCCACCACGGCATTGGGCAGCGGAATCGCGCCATATTCTTCACGGCGGGTCAGGGTAATGTGGCGGGAGGCGTTGGGTTGAAGCCCCCCCACGGCGGTCAGCATCTCCACCAGCGTGCGGCGGCCCTGCAGAGGATAAATGCCGGGCTTTTGAAAGGCGCCGACAAAAAAGACCGGCTCGCTGCGAAACTGCGTAACCACGACAATCGCCTGAGGCTCCCGGATGTAGTCCTTGAGCCGGCGATCCAGGTCGGTTTCCAGCTCCTGCTGCGTCATACCGGCTGCGTGAATGCGGCCGAGCAACGGAAGCGTGATGTTGCCGTCGGCGTCGATCCGGAAAGGTTTTTCGTTGATTTCCTCGGCCTGCGGCTCGCGGATCATGATCTGGTCGTTCGGTCCCAGGACGTAGTTGGGGCGAATCGTGTCCGGCGGCAGTTGCGCTGCTGCCGGTGCCGGCGTCTGCGCGGCTGGCGGATTCGCATTCTGCCCCGCGGCTTGCGGCTCCTGGGCTATGACCGTGGTGCAGCAACCGGCCGCCACCAGCAGACAGGTGATGGGCCAGTTCCGGAATCGTAGCATCGCCTGTTATTTTACTCCGGACCGGGCATTCATTCTAAACAATTGTTACAGGCTTTGCAGCGCGTAACCGTGTGGGGCGGATGGGCCGGATCGCGCTCCGGTCCACTTCGGCGGATACCGACCTCTTGAGAAGATTGATCGAAACGACGAGCCGGCATTTCCCCTTGACCTCCGCGAGGATCCCCTCCAAACCGGCCAGGGGGCCACGCTCAATCAAAACGTTTTGTCCAACCTCCACAAAGGGAAACGGAGTGACTAGCACCCCGGATTCCACCATGCGCCGTACTCGCTCCATCTCTTCGTCCGGAATCGGGGCGGGAATCTTTCCAAAGCCGACTACGTCTACCACGCCGGGCGCCGTCAGGATGGGCAGACGCCGGTTGGGATTGAACCGGCAAAAGACGTAACCCGGAAACAAGTACTGATCGATCTCTTTTTTGCGGTCCGACCAGCGGCGTTCGCTTTTGTAGGAGGGCGCAAACTCATCATAACCCCGCTCGCGCAGATGGATTCGAGCGATTCGTTCCTGATTGGAACGAACCCGCACGGCAAACCATGGCTCGGACGGGGTGCATTCGGGATCCAGCTGCACAGGAAGCATGGGTAAGGACCTCGGAACCTCTTCAGCTTGCCTCAAGTCTTTTACATTTGTCAATGTACTAAGGTCCCAGTACTTTCATCCTTTTGCATCTGGCAGGCGCCACCAAAGTTCGGCTGGCCGCGAAACTGACTTCAGCATCGTGTCGCAGGCAAAAAAACCATTTTCGTGCTGTCATGATGAAACAATCTGCCGTGACGGGCGTCTATGGTCAGCTAACTAATTAAGAAAGAAAATCTTACCTGGGTACTGCCCGGTCAAGGTGTTAGTGTGTTCCGACAGAGGAGAAGGATGCTAGAGCGAAGAGCCGCACAAGGATGGAACTCGGACAGTGTCTGAGGGCCATTTGGTTTCTCATCCAGCAGCGACGGCGTCCTTCCAGCGGCAAAGCGTGGCCGGGGTAACCCCTCTCCGGTTGAGCGCTCGGGGAGTGGACGAGAAACGTCGACAGCCGCGGCGTCATTCAAAAATCTCCAAGTATTTCAATCATTTAGACGGTATCCTGGACTGTGTCCAGCAGCTTAGTAGGGCGATTGGGATGGCGGTTCCGGCCGGCAGGCGGAACAGGGTTGGGCCTACGTGCAAACCTGGGTATCAATTAGGGGGAACTCGTGATGGTAGCAAACAGCAACCGGTACTACCTTGGTTCTTACGGAATAGAATCATGCGTACAACCGTCATTTCATTACCACTTGTTACACTGGCTTCCTTGTTGGTTCCTGTCATCGCCGGTGCCCAGCTGGTTGAGCCGACTAACGTCCAGCTGACACCCTCACAGCAAAAGCAATTTTCGTTGATCAAAAACGGCGGAGCGGTTTCGGCTGGCTGGAAAACCAGCCCGCGGGTTGGGACAATTACATCCACCGGACTCTACACCGCTCCGTCGGCAATCAGCCAGAGCAGCACCGTCTATATTCAAGCTACATACAATGGTGGCACATACATGACTGCGGTGTACCTGTTACCGGCCCCTGTTTCCACTCCGACTGGCGGTTCGGGATCGACATCGCCGTCACCCAGTCCGTCCTCATCCACAGGCGGTTCCGCCGGCCTCGGCTCAGTGTCCATAAGTATCTCACCCGTTTCCATTACTCTCACCAGCTCCAGCAAGAAGCGCTTTACCGCGACGGTAACGGGAACTTCCAACACCGCCGTGACGTGGTCCCTATCTCCCCAGCTGGGAACGATCAGTGCCGGAACCTACGTGCCTCCTAGCGTGATCAGCGCTGCTACAAATGTTGCCGTGATCGCCACGAGTGTAGCCGATCCCACAAAGTCAGCCGCCGCCGAGGTGTACCTGGAACCGAGCGGTAGTCCCAGCCCCGCCCCGAGCGTGTCCATCAGCCTGAGCCCGACCACCGTAGCTCTGCAAGGCGGTCAAACGAAGCAATTTACTCCCACAGTAAGCGGCACTTCCAACACCGGCGTTACCTGGTCGGTGGTCCCCAGCACCGTCGGGACAGTATCCAATGGCCTGTACACGGCGCCGACGACCGTAGGTTCCGCGCAAACGGTTTCCGTGATTGCCACCAGCAACGCCGATTCGACCAAGTCTGCCAGCGCATCCGTACAGCTGCAGGCTCC
This sequence comes from Bryobacteraceae bacterium, assembly GCA_035508055.1. Classification (GTDB taxonomy): domain Bacteria; phylum Acidobacteriota; class Terriglobia; order Bryobacterales; family Bryobacteraceae; genus Palsa-89. The sequence continues at coordinate 15,916 of DATJNO010000162.1, forward strand.
GGCTCCCGCCATCGGAGTTTCGGTCAGCCCTCTGAGCACCAGCCTGGGTGGCGGCGGTTCGATTCAGTTTTCGGCCACCGTGACCGGCACCAGCAACACGGCTGTGACCTGGTCTCTTTCGCCGTCAGTGGGCACGATCACGAACGGCCTCTATAACGCGCCCGCCACGGTTTCCACGCAACAGAACGTGACGATTATCGCGACCAGCGCCGCAAGTTCGGCGGCGACCGGTCAGGCGACCATCACGCTCACGCCGCCCGCGACGAGCACCGGTTCGTCGACCGTAACCCTGCCGCTCGAAGTAATTGGCGCCAATGGTCTGACGGTTTCGGCCACCGTCAACATTCCCCAAGGCTCCAACCTGACCGGCCAACCGCTGCTGTGGATGCAGATCCACGGGTTGCGCTATCAGACGCAGGCCAGCGTTCAGGTGAACGGCGGCTCGTGGGTGGCCATCAATAGCACCAACGTCACGTTATTGGGCAACGCGGCCGCGTACGGCGGCATCGGCGGCGGTTTCAGCACGCTGCAGATGACCCTGGCTCTGCCCGCGAACTCGCTTTCGATCGGAAATAATACCGTCGCGTTCCGGTTCAACCAGACCGATGGCCGGGTCAGCGGGTTCCGCGTTCTGAACTTCAACTTCCTGGACGTGAATGGCAATCAAATGGTGCCCGCATCGACGTTTGTCGAGGATGACCCCAATACCTGGCAGCCGCCCTCTACGGCGGCCTCGGACATTACCGCCGGCCAGACCTTGTGGTTGACGGCCAACCTGACGACGCCTACCGCGAGCGGGCCGGTCGCGATCAAAGCGCATTGCACCGACTGCCACGCACAGGACGGCCGCGATCTGAAGTACTTCAACTACTCCAACCAGTCCATTGAGGCGCGGTCTGTGTTTCACGGCTTGAGCGCCCAGCAGGGCGCTCAGATCGCCAGCTACATCCGGACGTTGAATGTGGTGAATCCGGGGCGGCCGTGGAATCCGCCGTATCAGCCGGGTCCGGGTCTGGACGAGCAGCCGGTGAGCAACTGGGCCGCCGGAGCGGGAATCGACGCCGTGCTGGACAATGACCAGGAATTGTTGCAGGCGATGTTCCCCAATGGCCTTCAAGATGCCTCCGTGTTCTCGCCCACCGGGACACTGAATCAGCGCGAGTTGCCCATACCGTTCCAGCTACCCGACTGGAACCAGTGGCTGCCCGGCACGAGTCCCAAAGATGCCTTTGGCTCTCTGTTCACCAACAGCGCGGCTTCCGCTTTGTATCAGACGATTCGGGCCGGACTGACGGTAGGCGACGCAACGTCCTACAAGAATCAGGCTCAGAACATTAACCTGCTGCAGTATGACATCTTGTATGTTCTGAAACCCCAGCTAGGGCTCCCGAGCCAGACTTCGACCAGTTGGACGGCCCAGCAAGCCGACGACTGGTATTCGGTAGCGCAATGGGGAATGGTCAAGACGTGGGAGATCATGCAGGATTTTCAGCTGGAGGGCATGGCGCAGGATGTTTTCGGGCCCCAGGCCGAGCCGCGGGCGTGGTATAGCGCCATGCCTTTTACGACCTCCCCGCATATGCTGGGCATTCCCAACGGCTTGCTAAGAAACGGCTCAGCCGCTGAAGGTACCTATCTGGCTTATATCTGGTATCAATTGCAACTCACTCTGAATGATTCGAATCGAGCGCAGTCAAGCGCCTTTCCGATTGACTGGGGCTATTCGATGGGTTATGCCCAAAATCTGGCCGACTACGCGCAGCCGCAGGCCGCGCTGCATTACCTCTGGCTGATCAAGGCGCTGCAGATCTCTAACAACGGGATCGGACCGAACGTTGCTTTCACCGGCTTCAACTGGTCGATTCCCAACATGGCTTTTCAGACGTATATCGGCTACCAAAACATTTGGAACGGTGTGCCGGCGTCTACCCGGGCCGCACTGGAGAACGGGATCGTTGCTGCCTATCTGCAAGTCGTTACGCAGTTCACGGCCCAGCAATGGTATGCGGGAGGCTGGGCGAATGCTGCGGTGGCTCCCACGAACAGCTTTTACACCATGTTGGGGAGCAACGACTTCGGAAGCAACCAGTGGTTTGCCATCCCGCAATTCATGTATTTCGGGCTGGATCAAGCGCTAGTGAATCAATGGGCTGCCTGGGCCCAGACGGTTTGGCCGGCTGCGAACTGGAGTGCGCTGACCACGGCCACTTGCGGGCCAGGATTTCTGGGGACTGCTCAAATTCAGTGCAGCACGGAAACGCAATAGTCCGCTGATCGCCCTGAGCTGAATCTAGCCCCAGATCTGCCGTTCCCGTTTCATGGGGAGATCTGGGGCTTTCTCTTTTGGCCTAGGCTACCTGGTTGGGCAAGGCCGCTTTTGCAGCGGATGCTGCGGTGATCCGGCCGGCCAACCGGCGACCGGTAGCCATACACGGCTTTTCCAGAAGCTTGTAGCTGATCCCCGCGATCGCAATCACCACGGCCGAGTGCCAAAGGAACGGGACGACCTTGTGGATCATCGGAGCGTCGAAAGGAACGAGAAATAGGTTCTGCCAGACATAAATCGCATAAGAACGCCGCCCAATCCAGACCAAAGGACGGCTTTCGAGGGCCTTGGTGACGCTCCAGTCCGGACGGAGCGGAGGCAGGATTACGATTCCTGCAAAGAGCAGTGCCTGGAAGGATTGAGTGTCCAGCAGCTTCAGGCCTGTTTGCGGCAAGGCGCCCGTGAACGCCAGCCCCGCAACGAGGACAGCGAGCCAAGCCGTTTTCGTAAATCTGAAGGCAACCTGCCGGACGCGAGGATGGAATAACGCGAGCGCCAGCAGACACGGGAGCATGAAGCTATCCAGCTGCAGGTGAGTCTTCTCCAAAGCGTCGACACGCTCCTGAACCGTCAGAGGCGCGGTAAGCACTGGCCGCAGGAAATAAGTGACGATGACCACCGCGACCGCCACCCAGCCCGCCCACCGCCGGCCGGCGAATGCGAGTAAAGGCGCCCAGATCAGATAGAAGTGCTCTTCTACGGACAGTGACCAGAAATGAGTTGTAAACCAGGATTTGTCGCTGAAGTAATTCGAATAGAAGAAAAGAGCGGCAAAGATCTCGCTGGGCCCTTTGGCCAGCGCGCCGAAATACAGGCCAACGGTCAGTACCAGCAAGTAGGGGAGGAGCGGAGGAATGATGCGGAAGACGCGCCGCACGTAGAACGCTCGGAGCGCCGCGCCGCGCTCCCACCGCATCAATTCGCCCGCGAACCTGGTGCAGATCAAGTAGCCGCTGATGGCGAAGAACAGCTTTACGCCCGCGGTGCCCAAGCGGCCGCAGACAGCCGATATGAGGCGTTCGTAGGGATGCAGCGAATCCAGACCGCCAAACTGCTCGAAGCCGTGGGCCAGGAG
>DATJNO010000163.1:0-60039 GCA_035508055.1 Bryobacteraceae bacterium
GCAGGCCGATCCTGTTCGCGCTCGCCGGGCTTCGTGGCGTGCGGGAAGTGGTTGCGCCGTTTGCCGCCGACATAGGTTTCGTCGATCTCGATTGTGCCGGTGAGTTTTGATGATAACGGCTCCTGCGCCATGGCCCACCGAATCCGATGCGCCATGAACCATGCGCTTTTGTAGGTCACGCCAAGCATGCGGTGAAGCTGATGGGCGCTCATGCCCTTCTTGCTGGCGCACAGAAGATGGAAGGCATAGAGCCACTTGTTCAGTGGAATGTGGCTGTCTTCCATGATCGTGCCGACCGTGACGCTGAACTGCTGTCCGCAAGGCTTGCATTTCCACACGCCCTTGCGGGCGTGGGTCTTCTTGCCTTCCTTCGGCTCCAGTTTCGTGGCATTGTTTTCCGCCTCACAGTGCGGACATACCGGGCCGTTCGGCCAGCGCTTCGCTTCTAGGAATTGGCGTGCCTTTTCTTCATCTTGGAAGTGGGGAGCAACTAGGTCTGCCATGCTTCAATTATGCGCCGCAGGCTTCCGGTTTGTAAAGTATATAATTTCGGATTTAATGTGAAAATCTTCGAGTTGACATGGGCTCTTCGCTCTGCCTAACCTGAAGAAAGTAATACTTTGCCGGTGTAGCTCAGGTGGTTAGAGCGGCGGTCTCATAATCCGCAGGTCGCAGGTTCGAGTCCTGCCGCCGGCACCATCAGTCCTTGCGGGCTGGGGACACAATCCACTCGTAAATGCGATTCAGCTCTTCCTGGGAGTAGTATTCGATTTCGATCCGGCCTTGCTGGTCGGATTTCTCGACGATTCGGACCCTGGTACCGAGAGCGCCTTCCATCTCGCCAATCGCGGCTTTCATGTTCGGATCCTGCAATGGCTTCTCAGAAGGTTCTCTCGGTTCGTTCACCTTCTTGACGAGACGCTCCACTTGGCGGACCGAGTAACCTTGAGCGGCGGCCTTCTCGGCCAGCTGTGTTTGTAACTCCGGCGTTGCAAGGCCAAGGATGGCGCGGGCGTGGCCCATGGAGAGGCGGCGTTCGGCCACCAGGAGCTGAACGTCCTTGGGAAGACGAAGGAGCCGAATCATATTGGTGATTGTGGTCCGATCCTTACCCGTGCGGGCGGCTATTTCGTCGTGGCTGAGGTTCATTTCGCGGCTCAGACGGTCCAGAGCTTGCGCGGTTTCCATTGGGTTCAAGTCTTCGCGCTGGATGTTCTCGATGAGAGCGATCTCGAGGATCCGGTCATCAGCGTAGTCTTGAACGATAGCCGGAACGTCGGCTAAACCGGCAAGTTTGGCTGCGCGGAGGCGCCGCTCGCCGGCGATTAACTCGAAGCCGGCGCCCTTTCTGCGAACCAGCAGGGGCTGTATTATCCCGTGTGTTTCTATTGAGTTAGCAAGTTCATCGAGGCGCGAAGCATCGAACACACTGCGAGGCTGTAGGGGGTTCGGTTGAATTTCTGAGATCGGTATAGTGGAGATCCGCGAGGCTGGTGCGGACGGCTCCATGGGCACGGGAGACAGAGTAGGCGGTTTTTGCGGCAGCAGGGCGGATAGACCCCTCCCTAACGCTTTACGTTGTTTGTCCGGCACTTTGTCCACGGGCCAGGATCTCCTTTGCGAGTTGAATGTAGCTTTCCGCGCCGCGCGAGCGGACGTCATACATGAGAATGGGCTTGCCATAGCTAGGGGCTTCCGCCAAGCGAATGCTGCGCGGGATGACGGTTTGAAACACTGTGTTTTCAAAGAAACTGCGGAGGTCCTGCTCCACCTGACGGGTGAGGTTCGTGCGGTCGTCGTACATGGTCAGCAGAACGCCTTCGACCTTGAGAGCGCGATCAAAGCCGGTTCGGACGCGTTCCACGGTGTCCAGCAATTGCGAAATGCCTTCCAGGGCGAAGAACTCGCATTGAATTGGTACAAGAACAGAATCCGCAGCCACCATGGCATTCAGGGTGAGGAGATCGAGGGCGGGCGGGCAATCGATCAGAATGAAGTGGTATTGGTCGCGGATTGGTTCGATTTTTTCGCGGAGGCGGGATTCGCGGTTCGGGAGGTCGACCAGTTCCAGGTTGGCGGCGACGAGGTTTTTGTCGGAAGGAAGGAGATCGAGACCTTCGACTTCCGTGTGGATGATGGTGGAAGCAATTTCGGCCTCGCCAAGCAAGGCTTGGTAAAGGGTTGGACGATCACCCGTTTTCGAGACGCCCAGTCCAGTGGTCGCATTGCCTTGCGGGTCCGAATCGATAAGCAAGATTCGTAAGTCGTTGGCGGCCAGCGACGCACTGAGGTTGATGGCGGTGGTCGTTTTGCCGACGCCGCCCTTTTGGTTCGCGATTGCGATTACCTTACCCATGTTCCACGTGAAACCTTCTCAATCGGGCGTTCCACGTGAAACATATTCTCCGTAAACGCACAATCTTCGGTCTCCCCAAGGTAACCGAACCGGAGCTAGCCACGCAATGCGAGGAAGCGTGCGCAGCTCAGAAAAATCATTCTCGCCCAGCATCAACCCGATTCTTGGCGCCATCCGCGGAAAGTTTCGTAACACTTCGCCCGGATCAACGGCCCGGGACACGATCCAATCGCCAGCCTGCGTTACTTCTTCGGCCCGCCTCGCGAGAACGATGACGTTGTTGAGATGCCTGGTGGCTTCCCGCAGAAACACTGCTTTCCTCTGAACGGATTCTATCAGGATCAATTGCCAATCCGTCCGCAATACCGCCAGGGGTACGCCCGGGAAGCCAGCCCCTGAGCCGATGTCCAGGATTTTAGGGCGTAGGGACGCTGCCGGAAGATGCAGTCCAAAAAAAAGTGACTCGCAATAGTGCCGAATCACCATGTCCGGGCCTGGCTTCACGGAGGTCAGGCTGACTTTCTTGTTCCATTCGACCAGGAGTGAATAGTGCCGAAAGAGCTTAGAGATTTGCTCAGAGGAAAGCGCGGCCCAGGACTCCAGCTCTCGCGTCAAAAGGTCGGAAAACCAAGCCGGTGTTTGTTCAGGCGTGGGCACCGAGGCTCAGGTAGACATCCAGAACGGCAATCGCGGCAGGGGTAACGCCGGGAATCCGGCTCGCTTGGCCTAAGGTCTCTGGCCGGACCCGCTCCAGCTTCTGCTTCACTTCGATCGAAAGGCCCGGAATCTCGCCGAACCGGAACTCTAGCGGAATCCGCCGGTGCTCCGATTCGCGCAGGCGGTCAATTTGACGCTCCTGCTGAGCGATATACCCTGCGTACTTGGCTTCGGTTTCCAGCGTTGCCAGTAGTCCATGAACCGGCTGCTGTCCCAGAGCCTCGTGGACCTGAGCGCCCAGGTCTGAGATGTTAGCCTCCGGCCGCTTTAGCCACTGCCACAGTAGAGGCCTGTCTTCGCCGCGTGTTGTCCGCGTAGTTTCCAGCATACGAACCAGCCGCGCCTTCTGGTCCTGCTTGCGTTGGTAGAGGCCCCAGCGTTCGTTGCTCGCAAGCCCGACCTCCCGGGCTAGCGGCGTGAGCCTCTCGTCGGCGTTATCGATCCGCAGGTGCAAGCGAAATTCAGCGCGCGAAGTGAACATTCGATAGGGTTCGTCGGCGCCCTTACTGACCAGGTCGTCAATCAGAATACCGGTGTATCCCTCGGTGCGGCCGATGACGATTGTATCCAGGCCGCCAACGCTTCGCACGGCGTTGATGCCGGCAATCAAGCCCTGGCAAGCGGCCTCTTCGTAACCCGACGTTCCGTTGATCTGGCCGGCAAGAAACAGCCCGGCGATCGATTTCACTTCGAGGCTGTGGCGCAGCTCGCGCGGGTCGATGGCGTCGTACTCGATCGCGTAGCCGGGCCGGATCATCTCGGCATCCTCCAAGCCGGGAATCGAAGCCACGACTGCGGCCTGCACGTCGATGGGCATGCTGGTGGACATGCCGTTGACATAGACCTCGTTGGTGTCCAGGCCTTCGGGCTCGAGGAACAGCTGGTGCCGCTCTTTGTCCGGAAACTTCACCACTTTGTCCTCGATGGAAGGGCAGTAGCGCGGGCCGATGCCTTCGATCTGGCCGCTGTAAAGCGGCGAACGGGCGATGCTATCCTTGAGAATCTGCAGCGTTTCCTGCGTAGTGTAGGATATATAACACTTGATCTGTTCTCGCTCTATCTTATTGGTCAGAAAAGAGAAAGGTGTCGGCTCGATGTCGCCGTGCTGCGGTTCGAAGCGCGACCAGTCGATCGTGCGGCCGTCGAGACGCGGCGGCGTGCCAGTTTTGAGGCGCGTCCAGGCGAGGCCGAGCGTACGGAGCTGATCGCCGAGCAAGTTCGAGGGTGCCTCGCCATTGCGGCCGCAGCTATACTTCATCTCGCCGACGTGCGCGAGGCCATTGAGAAAGGTTCCGGTTGTGACCACAACAGAATCGCTTAAAATTGTTCTTCCGTCGCGAAGGTGAACGCCCGTCACACGGGCATGTTCGATCACCAGTTGGGCCACTTCGGCTTGAAGAATGCGGAGGTTCGGCTCGCGCTCCAGCACTTCGCGCATCTTGATCCGGTATTGTTTCTTGTCGCACTGCGCGCGCGGCGACCACACGGCCGGGCCGCGGCTGGTATTCAACAAGCGGAACTGAATGCCGACGGCATCGGTGACTTCGCCCATCACGCCGCCCAGCGCGTCGATTTCGCGGACCAGATGGCCTTTGGCGATGCCGCCGATTGCGGGATTGCAGGACATCTGCGCGATCAGGTCGAGATTCATCGTGATTATCGCGGTGCGCAGGCCCATGCGGGCACACGCGCGGGCGGCCTCGCAACCGGCGTGTCCGGCGCCCACGACCACCACGTCATATCGCGATGACTTCACGGTTTATCAGCTTTTAGTGTGGCATACGGGTACGTGCGTGTGTTAGCTTTTGCATTTACTCGAATGAAGATACTGGTGATTGGCTCGGGAGGCCGCGAGCATGCGCTGTGCTGGAAGCTGGCGCAGAGCCCCAAGACATCGGCTTTGTACGCCGCGCCCGGAAATCCGGGCATCGCACAAGTGGCGAAGTGCCTGACCACAGCCGATTATCTGGCAGCGGCGGATTCCATCGATGCCGATTTGACCGTGGTGGGCCCGGAGGCGCCGCTGGCGGCCGGGATCGTGGATCGGTTTCAGGCGGTAGGGCGGAGAATTGTCGGTCCGACGGCAGCCGCAGGGCGGTTGGAGTCGAGCAAGACCTACGCGAAGGAATTCATGATGCGGGCGGGGATTCCGACCGCGCGCTTCACAACCGTGAGTAGCGCCGATGAGGCTTGTGCCGCGCTCAACGAATTCGATCTGCCCATGGTTCTCAAAGCCGACGGCCTGGCGGCCGGCAAAGGCGTGATCATCGCCCACACGCGTGCCGAAGCCGAGAGCGCGGTTGGGCAGCTTCTCACACCCGGCTCGAGCCTCGTGATGGAAGAGTTTCTCAAAGGCGAAGAGGTGAGCTTCATCGTGCTGAGCGATGGAGTAAACGTATTGCCGCTGGAGCCGGCACAAGATCACAAAACCGTGCACGACGGCGATACCGGGCCGAACACCGGCGGCATGGGCGCGTACTGCGACGGGCGGATCCTGGACGATTTCCAGAAAGCGGATGTCATGGCGCGAATCATCACTCCGGCGATTCAATGCATGCGCTCGGAAGGCGTTCCGTTCACGGGTTTTCTCTATGCGGGTCTGATGATGACGGCGCAGGGACCGAAGGTGCTGGAATTCAACGCGCGGCTGGGTGATCCCGAGACGCAGGTGCTGATGCATCGCATGGAGTCGGACTTTGTGGAGCCGCTGTTCGCCGCGGCGCACGGCGCCTTAGATCAATCGAGCCTGACCTGGAACGCGGATCCGTCGGTGTGCGTGGTTCTGGCGGCAGCGGGATACCCGGGATCGGTGCGCACGGGCGATACGATCGCGGGGCTAGAAAAGGTCATTGATGCCGTCGTGTTTCAGGCTGGAACAAAACTGTATGGAAATGTTTTAAAAACGAACAGCGGACGCGTGCTGGGCGTGACGTCGCGTGGGCGAACGCTGGCCGAAGCGATCCGCAACACCTATAACGCGATAGCACCAATTGAGTTTGACGGCATGCACTACCGCAAGGACATCGGCCAAAAGGGACTGAAGCGCTGGTAGAGTGGGAAACGGAGCTTGCCATGACAACCGAAAACAACAAGCGCTCGCGCAGGCAATTGATCCGGGGCGGGGCAGCGGCGGCGGGCATCGCACTGGCGCCCCAAGTACCACTGCGCGCCCAGACAGCGCGAAAGTTTCGCGGATGGGTGTCCCGCGGCACTGGTCCCGGCAGAACCACGCTGCAGGAGCTGACGCTGCGCCCGATCAGCGGACGGCAGGTGGTGGTTCGGACCGAAGCCACGAACCTGTGTTATTCGGTCTCCACGGACGTGCTGGGGCTGCCGCCGCCAGGCGTGTCCAATCAACAGAAGATCCCGGAAGCGTTTCTCGCGCTGTCGCGCATGGCGATTATCCAAGGCCATGGCGGGATCGGAATCGTGGAGGCGGCCGGGCCGGAGGTTCGGCGAGTTCAGGTGGGCGATCGCGTGTGCGTTTCGGGCACGCCGCAATGCGGGTCCTGTTATCAATGCCTGCGCGGGCGCGCGGACATGTGCCAGTTCCTGGGCAGGCAAGGTCCGAATGACCTGGTTCCGGTGGCTGAGATGCGCGACGGCACGCCGGTCTACATGAATTCGCACATCGGCGGGCTGGCCGAGTTGATGGTGACGTTCGAAGAATGGGTGGTGCCGATCTTCACGCAAGCTCCGGCGGTGGAACTGGACATGGTGTGCAGTTGCGTCAGCGTTGCGGGACTCGGCTGCACGACGGCCCAGTCGCTCGCGTCGATTGAACCGGGTTCGACAGTCGCGGTGGTTGGCGCCGGGCCGCTCGGACTGAGCGCGGTCCAAGGCGCGCGCATCGCGGGCGCTTCCGTCATCATTGCGATCGATCCGATTCGCGTGCGGCGCGAAGTGGCTCTGAAGGTCGGCGCGACACATGTGCTGGACCCGAACGCCGAAGGCGACCAACTGGTGACGAAAGTTCGCGAGTTATCGAAAGGACCGAATACCCGGCTGTGGTCCGGCGGGCGCGATGTCGCCGGATTGCTTGGCGGGGCGGGTGCAGACTTCGTGGTCGAGGGCGTGGGCGCCGACCGCGCGAAGCCCAAGCTGGAGGCCGGTCCGGATCCGACCGGCATTCTGCCGATGCAGCAGGCGTATCTGATGTGCGCGCCTGGCGGGCACGTGGTGACCACCAGCTTGCCGATGGGCAATATCACGCTGCCGGCGGTGTTCTTTTCGATCGGCGGGCGCACGCATCATGCGGGTCAGGCGGGCGGCGCGAATCCGATGCGCGATATCCCGCGCTTCGTCGAGATGCTGAATGCGGGGCAGTACGACGCGAAGTCGCTGGCGACGACGGTGGTTCCGATCGAAGGGATGCTGGACGCGTACCGGCAAGTGGTGGATCGGACGACCATCACCGCGATCATGACCGCGTGAGCCATTGATAGAATCGAGTTGTAGCGGGGACGTAGCTCAGATGGATAGAGCGGTCGCCTCCTAAGCGACAGGTCGGCAGTTCGAATCTGCCCGTCCCTACCACTCTACGCGGTTGCTCCTGGTACCATCGGTCATGTACCAGCGCTTCGCGATCGCATCCGCGTTCCTGCTGCTCTTCTCTCCTTTGATTGCCGCGCCGGACCAAGCGACCCGGCAACTCGCGCGCGGCATCTTTCAGCAACTGATCGAAATCAACACCACCGACTCGGTGGGCAGCACCACCGTCGCCGCTGAAGCCATGGCCAAACGGCTGCTCGACGCCGGATTTCCCAGCGGCGACGTCCAGGTCCTGGGTCCGAACGATCGCAAAGGCAACCTGGTGGCGCGATACCGTGGAACGGGTTCCAACGGCCTGCGGCCGATCCTGATCATCGGGCATCTGGACGTTGTGGAGGCGCGGCGCGAGGACTGGACTACCGATCCATTTAAATTCGTCGAGAAAGAAGGATACTTCTACGGCCGCGGAACGCAGGACATGAAGGTCAACGACGCCATCCTGGTGACCACGTTCATTCGCTTCCGGCACGAGGGCTACCGGCCGGATCGCGATATTATTCTGGCGCTGACGGCGGATGAAGAGGGCGGGAACGCGAACGGAGTGGACTGGCTGCTGAAGAATCATCGCGAGCTGATGGACGCGGCATTCGCGCTGAATGCCGACGCGGGCGGCGTGACGACCGTCAAAGGGAAGCCGTTGAACATCGACGTGGAGGCTAACGAGAAGCTGTACGCCGATTTCGAGCTCGACACCACGAACCCCGGCGGGCACAGTTCGCTGCCGGTTCCGGATAACGCGATCTATCACATCGCGGATGCTCTGGAGCGCTTGGAGCACGCGCCGTTTCCCTTCGAGCTGAACCCGATCACGAGCACGTACTTCGAGCGGCGGGCGAAGCTGGAATCGAGCCAAACTGCGGCTGATATGCGGGCGATTCTTCAAACGCCACCCGATCAGGAGGCGATTGCGCGTCTTTCGAAGGACCCGCGCTTCAATTCGTTGATGCGGACGACCTGCGTTGCCACGCGTCTCAAGGCCGGTCATGCCAACAACGCCCTGCCGCAAGACGCGCAGGCGATTGTGAATTGCCGCATCCTGCCGGGTCACGCGATCGAAGAGGTTCGCGAGGAGTTGATCCGCATTTTCGCCGATCCGAAAGTGGCAGTGAAGTATGTGGACAATTCGTATCGTGTGTTCGACCGCGCTCCGGAAACCAAAGCGTTCGCCGCCGTTTTACCGCCGCCTGAAGTGATGCAGCCGCTCGAACGCGTGGCGGATGGGATGTGGCCCAGCGCTCCGGTGATTCCGGAGATGGAGACGGGCGCAACGGACAGCGTTTATACGATTGCGGCTGGGATTCCGTCCTATGGCGTGTCGGGCATCGCGCTGGATCAGGACGACGTGCGGGCGCACGGCAAGGATGAGCGCGTGCGGGTGGGTTCGTTTTACGACGGCGTGGAATTTTACTACCGCTATTTGAAGGCGCTGACCGGAGCGCGTTAGCGTTTCCGGCAAAACGGCCGCAGCCCGTAAAACTCGAATATTCCACGATTTCTAGATGAAGACAGCGAATTCTGAGGCTCAAGCTTCGGGTGTATCCTGATACGATAACTTGTACCGGACATCCTCCAGCCGCAGTTTCATGGGACTGCCGGTCATGGCGTCAACGCCATCTCCGAAGCGCCGGGGCTGCCGGACGCAGATCGGGGTGAATGATGAAGGGCTTGAAAGGGATCGACGCCAGCCAAAGTTTAGCGATCATTGCATTGCTCATCAAGGTCGGTCAATTCGTCGGCGATTCAACCGGATTTTCCAAGGCACACCAGGATATTTTTAGTGCGGCGTCGTTTGTGAGCCTTTTCCTCTTCGGCGTAAGCATCGTACTGTGGCTTCAGTCCTCGCAAAAGCAGTTGGGAAAGGTTGACCGTATCGCGGAGCGGGTTGAAGAAATCAAGAGGGAAATCGACAACGTGGATCGAATCGCCCGCTACGGTTCCGGAGGGGTGTGGCTCACGCGCCTCCTTCGGACCGGCGGCCACGTTCACGGGCAGGCTGGTGGAATCACGCTCGCAGATGTCCTGCTGGACGTGTACACGACCGCGGCTGAGGACTTTCATCGGCTCACTACGGGCAGCAAGGACCGGGTCGAGTTGTTTGAGTACCACGTCGTGGACAAGTTCCTGTTGAACCTTATGCGAGCACTGCCTGCGAACAGTGTGTGGCTGGGCGTGACCCGTTTGCAGAGCGCCGATGCCTGGTCGAAGCAAAGCGCAGAACCATCTTACATAAGTTTTCAGGATTTAGTGGAACGAAGGACACGTGAGAGGACCATCGCCTTCTTCCGGCTGTGGGCGTTTGATGCGGATGCTCGCGCGCGCGAAGCCGAGAGCGTCCTCCGGCAGCAAAGTGAGGCAGGACTACAGCTTCGGATCACGGTTGCGCCGGAAATCCCCGATATGTCACTCATTTGGGTACCAAAATCCAGCCCGATGAAGAAAATGGACGGTCCCATCGACTTTGAGTCGATATTCACGAAGCTGGTTGGCGCGATGGAATTCGAGCCGCTCTGCGGGATCGAATTCAAGACGCGAAGCGGGAAGGAGCTCGATGGCATGACGATCTACGCTCCGAATAGCGACCCGTTTGCCGCACTTCGCATTCGCTTCAAGCAGCATTGGGATCTGGCTAAGGAGCTTGCTCTTTGATAGCCGACTGAGGGGTTTCCGGTCATAGCCGGCTGGGCGTGCATCCGAAGGTGTTTTTGAACGCGGCGATGAAGGCGCTGACGCTCGAGTAGCCGGTGTCGAGCGCGGCGTCGGTGACGGATTTGCCTTCGGCCAGGAGGCGGATGGAATCGAGCAGCCGGACTTTTTGGCGCCAGAGACCAAAGCTTAGGCCGGTTTCGTCGCGGAAGAGGCGCTCGAGCGTGCGGCGCCCAACGGCGAAACGGCGGGCGAAATCGTCCAGCGAATCGGCGTCAGATGGGCGGGCCAGCACCTGCTCCGCGACAGCGATTGCGCGGGTGTCGGCCGGTAGCGGCAGCATCCAGGGGGTTATGGCGGGCAGGTCCATTTCATCGAGCAGCAAATCCAACAGGCGCTGGTGTGCGGGCACTCGCGCGTCGAGCGCGGCCAAATCGATCACGCGCAAGACCAGCTCGCGCAGCAGCGGCGTGACGGAAAGCACGCGGCAGTCGGCGGCCTCGAGCGCGGGGGCTTCGAGATCAGCGTGAAAATACAGCGACCGCATCGCGACGCTACCCCACATCCGGATCGAGTGCTTGCATCCAGCCGGAATCAGGACGGCCTTGCCGGGCGGGATCATCCAGGTTGACCGTCCGGCGTTCACCGTCATCGCGCCGGTGGTGGCATACAGAAGCTGCCGCCAGGGATGGGTGTGCGGCTCGATGACGTACCCGCTGCTGCAGGTGGTCGCAAGGGAGCGCACCTTCAGGAAAGCTTCCTGTTCAGTGGTGAGGCGCTGGCGGGCCGGCGACACTTCTTGTCACTTTATCGCAAGACGGGCGGCCCCGCTGTCCCCTATACTTGCCCCATGCCCAACAACCTGGCCCGATTTGCGATCAATGCCGACGACGTGGCGCGCGCGCGCCGCTTCTATGAACAGACCTTTGGATGGCGCTTCGAACCGTGGGGTCCGCCGAACTTCTATCTGATTCAAACCGGAGACGAGAGCGATCCGGGGGTTGGCGGGCTGCTGGAGCAGCGCCGCGAAATCATCCAGGGCGCGCGCATGGTGGGCTATGAATGCACCATCGGCGTCTCCAACATCGATCAGATCATCCGCGCGATTACGGCCAACGGCGGCAAGATCGCGATGGAGAAGTTTCAGATTCCGACCGTGGGGACGGGGGTCTACTTCACCGATCCGGAGGGCAACGTCGCGGGCGCGATGCAATATGAGAGCCACGCGAGATAATCTTGCTTTCGTGGCAGCGCTGCAGAAGGTGGGACCCATGGCCAGCCGGCCTTAGCGCTCCGCCGGTAACCGTCCAGCTAGAATGGGGCATGGCCAAACTGGCGCTGGTGTACGGCATGCGTCTGCTTCCCGCGGACGAACTGGACAAAGTGGATGACGCGGAGATCACGCTGAAGAACGGCAACAAGGCGCATGTGACCATGCACCTGATCGAAGGCGGCGAGGACGAGATCCGCAAGCAACTGCTGCAGTCGCTGGACGCCTTTTTTGAATTTTATCCGGAGATCTGAATGATCGCTCCGAAGGAGCTGGAGGGACTTTCGGAGAACGTTGCCCATGTGCTGGCTGACTTCGCGCGTTCGGCACTGCAGGCGTTCGGCGGGGATCTGAAATCGATTGTTCTTTACGGCAGCGGCGCGGAGGCGCGTCTGCGCGCGGCTTCGGATGTGAATCTGCTGCTGGTCCTGTCGTCATTCGACGCCGCGAAGGCGGATGCGATTCGCGGTCCCTTCGGGGCGGCCCGCGCGGCGATCCGGCTAACGGCGATGTTCCTGCTGGAATCGGAAATCCGGCAGGCGCAGGAGCTGTTCGGGCAGAAATTTTCGGACATTGCGCGGCGGCATCGCGTGCTCTATGGATCGGACCCCTTCGAGGCGCCGGACATCCCCCGCGCCGCGGTGCTTCTGCGGGTGAAACAAGTGCTGCTGAACCTGACTCTGCGGCTGCGCGAAGCATACGTGGAGCGCGGCACAACGCCGGAGCGCGTCTCCGAACTGGTAGCCGATTCGGCGGGCCCGCTGCGTTCCTGCGCCGCGACGCTGCTGGAACTGGAAGCCAAGCCGCAGCTACCGCCGAAGGAAGCGCTGATTCAATTCGTCGCGGGACTCGGCGAGCCGGGATGGGATGAGGTGCTGGCGCGGATCTCGGAGGCTCGCGAAACGCGCAGACTCGCGGCCGAGGTCGCGGATGCGACGCTGTTCCGCATGATCGAGCTGGCGATGCGGCTGCGCACTCGGGCAGACGCGCTGGATTAACGCATGCCATCGCCGTTCGATCTGCGCGGGCCGGAGTTTCTGGTGTTCTATATCGCGCTGGGCGCGGTGGCGCTGCTGGTCCTCTATCTGCTGCGCTACGTGGGTCAATCCTCCGAGGCGCCGCGGATGGATCTTTCGGACCCATATCTGATCGCATATCTGCGCGGCGGGCAGAATGAGGTCCTGCGCGTCGCCACCGTTTCGCTGATCGATCGCGGGTTCCTCGAGGCCTCGGGGACGAAAGTGTCGGCCGTGCGCGAGCGGCCCGCATCCCTGTTGCGGCTTCCATTGGAACAGCATCTCTACAACTTTTTCGCCCCCGTTCCAGCCGAGGCTTCCCTGGTATTCAAAGCGCGGGAGTTCGACCGGGAGGCGAAAGCGTACGAAAAGGAACTCGCCCAGCTCGATTTCGTACCCGGTACGGCCGCCCGCAACGCGCAAACCCTCAGGCTCGGCGTGGCGCTGCTCGTGTTGTGGATGGTCGCGGCGATCAAACTCGCGGTTGCTTTCCAGCGGGGAAGGTCTAATGTCGCCTTTCTGATCTTGCTCGCCGTGGTCTTTTCCGTTCTGGCCGGGAAAGCCGGCCGGCCGCGGATCACACGCAGCGGCGCTGCGATGGTGGCGAGTCTGCGCACGCTGTTCAGCGGGTTGAAAGACCGGGCCTCGCTCTTCACGCCGGGCGCGGATGCTACCGACGTGCTGATGCTGGCTGCCGTGTTCGGCATCGCGGCGATGCCGGCGACTGTGTTTCCGCATGTTCGGACGCTTTATCCGCGCGCGGCGAAATCCGCGAGCAGCGGCTGCGGGTCGTCCTGTGGCTCTTCTTGCGGCAGCGGCTGCGGCGGTGGTGGATGCGGAGGCGGGTGCGGCGGATGTGGGAGCTGAGAACATGACGGACCGCGTGGGATTGGGCTGGCGTCCGGAACTGGCCGCCGGAATCTTGTCGAATCTCGACAGGATTGAGGTACTGGAAGTGATCGCGGACGACTACTTCGATTCCGCGGCGCGCGCTCGTGCGATCCGGACGCTGGCGGCTCAGCGCCCGGTGGCGCTGCACGGCGTTTCGCTGGGGCTGGCTTCGACGGCGAAAGCCGATGAAAAACGGCTGGCGAAGATGGCGCGGCTGGTAGAGAAAGTGCGGCCGGAATGCTGGTCCGAGCACCTGGCGTTTGTGCGCGCGGGCGAGATCGAGATTGGGCACCTGGCCGCGCCGCCGCGAACTCAAGCGACGATCGACGGCACGGCCGTCAATCTGGACCGCGCGCGAGCGCTGGTGGGCAGCTTGCCGCTGGTGGAGAACATCGCGACGCTGATCGATCCGCCGGCCAGCCATCTTGACGAACCGGAGTGGATCAACCAGACGCTGGAAGCTTCGGCCGCGCCGCTGTTGCTGGATCTGCATAATCTCTACGCGAATTCGGTGAACTTTGGCGCGCGGCCGGAGGATTCGCTCGCGAGGCTGCGGCTGGAGCGAGTGCATCAGGTTCACATTGCGGGCGGGAAATGGATCGAAGACGGCGGGGCGCACCGCCGGCTGCTCGACGATCATCTGCACGATCCGCCGCAACCGGTTTACGATTTGCTGACGGAACTGGCGCGCCGCTGTCCGAATCCGTTGACAGTGATCCTGGAGCGCGACGGATCATACCCGCCGATGGCGCCTCTGCTGGCGCAGCTGGATCGGGCGCGGCGGGCTCTCGAACGAGGCCGGGCGGAGAAGGCGGCATGAGTTCTCCGGCGTTGGAACGATTCCTGGCGAAGATTTACGTCGATGCCGAAGCGCGCCGGCGATTTCTGGCGGCGCCGTTTGACGAGGCCGTGCGCGCCGGTTTATCCGATGAACAATGTCGCGCGCTGCAACAGATTGACCGCGTGGGCCTGGAGATGGCGGCCCGAAGTTTTGCGCGGAAACGCGAACGAAAGCAGCGCAGACCGTAATTCAAGCCAGCTTACTTACCCACCAGGTGCGAGAGGTCCCGGTTGTTTTCCTGGCAAATGAACTCGTAGATCTCTTCGTGCGCCAGGTCGGCGACGCTTTTGACGGTCCAGGGCTTGGCCAGCACGCCGGGGTCGTCGACGGTGGTCTCGATTTCCATGTGCCCCATGTCGCGGCGATGGTAGCGCTCGACGATGTGCAGCATGTCGGAGTGCGGGTGCGACGCCTGATCGAGCCAGACGCGCGGATCGAAGCCTACGCGATCCACCACGAGTGTGTCGCCGTCCCAGTGGCCGATGGAGTGGCCGTACCAGGCCGGATTCGGATCGGCAGGCTGGCTGCGGCCGTCGAGATAAATCTGGTGGAAGCCGGGGCTTTCATCGTCGGAGATGTAGACCAGGAAATCCTTGCTCTGGACGAATTCCCACAGCGGACCATAGCGCAGGGGGCCGGAGGGCAGGCAATGCGCTTGCGGGCTGTCCTTGCCGTTGTTCGCAAGGCGCTGTTTGGTGATCGCCATCGCAGCCGGAAGAAACTCGGGATGGCCGGGATCGACCGTATTGGGCCGCCACCAGACGCCGCTCAGATCGGGATGGCCGTCGGGGGTGCGCGGCGCGGGACTGGTGTCATCGACGTGGCGTTTCTGGTCGGCGAGGGCGTGCTCGCGGTCTTCACCCAGCGTGTTAAGCTGCGTGGTGTCCTTGAAATGGATGTCGAGCGAGGCGGTTTCCGACGCTTTCACCTCGACGTCCTTGCGCGCGAACGGCATTAGAGCGGGGACGGCCGATGAAACATCGTAGACGCCGGCGGGCACGCGTTCGAGGGTGTACTTGCCGTTGTTCGCACTAACGGCCTTGAACGTGGCGCCGGTTTGGGTGTTCTTCGCTTGTACCGTGGCTTTTTCAACCGGATCGCCGATGGAATCGTAAACGGTGCCGCCGATCGCGCCGGTTGGTGTACCGGTCTGTGCGAGCGCTGCGATAGCCGCCAGCCCGAGGCTCGCTACGAAATAAAGTGTCCGTGTCATGCTTTGCGTCCTTTGCGCTTCGCCTTCGAGCGGAGGCGCCGGTAAGTCAGATAGAGCTGACTCTTCGAATCTCCATTTTCCACCAAAGTGAAGTCGCGCTGCGGGAAGCCGGCAGGGAAGAGCGGGATGCCCGAGCCGAGCAGGATGGGCGCGACGTGGAGGAAGAGCTCGTCGACGAGGTCGGCTTCGAGGAAGCCGCGCGCCAGTTCTCCCCCGCCCATGTGGCAGATGTGTTTCCCGGGCCGCGCGCGCAGCTGGCGAACGAGGGCGGCGGGCGATTGATTGGTGAAGATGATGCCGTCGCGGCCGCCGGTGGGCTGCGAGCGGGAGAAAACGTAAGTCGGCATGCCTGGAACGGGTGATTGATAGGAGCCGCCCGACATTGCCTTGGCCGCATCCAGCGTCTTGCGGCCCATGATGATGGTGTCGACGGTGGCGAAAAACTTGGTCAGAAAGCGCATGCCTTCCCTGGTCATGACCAGGTAGTCGACCGAGCCGTCGGGCCGCGCGATGTAGCCGTCGAGCGTGACGGCGCAGGTGAGGATGACCTTACGCATGGAGAGATTGTATATGGTTCGCCGCCCGCACGCTCGTCCATTACCCTGGTAATATCAAATATGGCAATTGCGAAGTCCAAACTCACAGCGCAGGGACAAATCTCTGTACCGATGAGCGTTCGACGGAAGCTCGGGATTGGCCCAGGCTCAGTCTTGGAATGGGATGAAGAGGGGAACGAGATTGTCGTCCGAAGATCCGGCAGCTTCACCTCCGAGGACATCCATGAGAAACTGTTCGGCTCGCGACACCCAAAGAAGCGAACCGTCGAAGAAATGAAGGAAGGCATCCGGCGCTATGTCCGCCGGCGCTATGCGCGCGATTGATACGAACGTGATCGTGCGATTGATCACTCGCGACGATCCAAACCAGACAGCGTCGGCCGAGGGCTTCATCCGGGGGGGCGCGTGGGTTTCTGTTCTGGCGTTGGCTGAGGCCGTTTGGGTGCTTTCGGCAGTCTACGAATTGGGTTCGAAGGATCTAGCTATCGCTGTCCAGATGCTGCTCAATCACCGCGATCTGGTGCTGCAGGATTCCGAGACGGTCACTTCAGCCCTCGCGCTCTTCCGCGCAAAACCATCCCTCGGCTTTTCCGATTGTCTAATGCTTCACCTCGCTCGCAAGGCCGGTCATCTTCCGCTCGGAACTTTCGACCGGAATCTTGGAAGGATTGAGGGCGCCGAGAAGCTCTAGCCGGTGTCAGTGCCCTTCGGCTTCCAGGAACCGCTCGGCTTCGATGGCGGCCATGCACCCGGCGCCCGCCGCCGTGACGGCTTGCCGATAGGTCCGGTCCTGCACGTCGCCCGCGTGGAAAACTCCGGTTACGCTGGTACGCGCGCCGCCTTTGGAGAGGATGTAGCCGTCGGGATCGAGCTCGATCTGGCCCACGAAGGGCTTGGTGTTGGGGATGTGGCCTATGGCGACGAAAAATCCGTCGACGTCGCGCTCCCAGGTTTGCCCGGTCTTCACGTTGCGCAGCTTGACGTGGGTCACCAGGTTCTTGGTCGTGTCGTAGACGTCATCCACGACGGTATCCGTGATGATCTCGATCTTGGGATTGTTGCGGGCGCGATCCAGCATGATGCGCGACGCGCGGAACGTGTCGCGGCGATGCACCAGTGCGACCTTGTCGCCGAAGCGCGTCAGGAAATTCGCCTCCTCCATCGCGGTGTCGCCGCCGCCGATGACCATGATCTGTTTGCCGCGGTAAAAGAAGCCATCGCAGGTGGCGCAGGAGCTGACGCCGTGGCCGATGAGTTTCTGTTCGTTGGGAAGATTCAGCCAGCGCGCCGAAGCGCCGGAAGCGATAATCAGCGTGCGCGCCTCGTGCCATTCGTTGTCGACCTTCAACCGGAACGGGCGCTTCGACAAGTCGGCTTCCACCACCGTGCCGTGCAGATACTCGGCTCCGAAATGCTCCGCCTGCTGCTTGATGTTCTCCACCAGCGCGGGGCCGTCGATGCCCTCGGGGAATCCGGGGAAATTTTCCACCAGCGTGGTGAGCGAAAGCTGGCCGCCCGGCTCATGTCCGGCCACGACCAGCGGCTTGAGATTCGCACGCGCGGTATAGACGGCGGCCGTGTTTCCGGCGCATCCGGAGCCGATGATGATGACGTCGCGAAGCATGGAAGTCCTAGATTAACAGACGACCTTGGGGCTCAGTAAGTCGCAGCGAAGCTAGGTGAAGATGCCCGAACGGACCACCTGGTTGGTGATCATGGCGCACAGGTACGCCAGGAAGGTCATGTAGGCGAACTGGATGGCGGGCCAGCGCCAGCCGCCGGTTTCGCGGCGCACCACGGCGACGGTCGACATGCATTGCATGGCGAAGGCGAAGAACACCAGCAGCGCGATGGCGCCGCCGGGGCTGAGATCGCCGCGCACGGCCTGCTGCAGGCCCTTCGATTTCTCGTCGCCTTCTTTGCCGTAGATGGTGCCGAGCGTTCCCACGATCACTTCGCGCGCGGCGATGGAACTCACCAGACCGATGCCGATCTTCCAGTTGAAGCCGAGCGGCTTGATGGCGGGCTCGACCGCGTGGCCGATCATCCCCGCGAAACTGTCTTCGATGGGCGGCGGTTGGCCATTCTTTACCGGCAGGCTTTCGAGCACCCAGAGCACGACGATCACCAGCAGGATGACGGTGCCGGCGCGGCGGAGGAAGACTTTGGAGCGGTCGACGAGCCGCAGTCCCAAAGAGCGCAGAGTGGGCCAGCGATACGGCGGCATTTCCAGCACGAACGGAACACGCTCGCTTCTGAGCACCGACGACTTCAGCACGCGCGCGGTGGTGATGGCGGCGGCGAAACCGAGAACGTAAAGGCCGAGCAAAGAGGCCGCTTGCGTACCGAACAATCCTCCGATCAGCGGATGGCTGGGAATGAAGGCGGCGATGATCAGGGTGTAAATGGGAAGGCGCGCCGAGCAGGTCATGAAGGGCGCGATCAGGATGGTGGCCAGACGATCGCGCTTGTTCTCGATGGTTCGCGTGGCCATGATGGCCGGCACGGCGCAGGCGTAGGCCGAAATCAGCGGGATGAACGATTTGCCTTGCAGGCCGAACTTGGCCATGGTGCGGTCGGCGATGAGCGCGGCGCGCGCCAGGTAGCCGGAGTCTTCGAGGATCCCAATGAAGAGGAAGAGCAGCAGAATTTGCGGCAGAAAGACAATGACGGTGCCGACGCCCTTCCAGATGCCGTCCACCAGCAGCGAGCGGAAGATGGAGGCGGGCAGAATGTTGCCGATCCAGAGCCCGGAATCCGTGATGAGGTCCTGCAGGCCGTCCATAAGCGGCTTGGCGCCGGCGAAGATGGTTTGGAAAACGCCGGCGACCACCAGGAGAAAGATCAACGGACCTGCGACCGGGTGCAGGAAAATGGCGTCCAATCGCCGCGTCCACACGGGCGGCGCGGGGGCTTGATACGCCGCGCCGGCGCCCACTTGATGTGCCCACTGGCGGCAGCGCGGGATGTCCTGCAAAACCGGCAGCTCGACCTTCGGCGCAGCGAGCGACGTTGTTCCTCCGGCTGTGCCTTCCATGAACTGGAAGACTTTCTCAACGCCTTGGCCCTTGGAGGCGCTGATGAGCGCGACGGGCGAGCCCAGTTCGCTCGCCAACTCCGCCGTGTCCACCTGGCCGCCGCGGCTTCTCAGATCGTCGGCCATGTTCAGGATCACCAGCGTCGGAAGCTTCAGGCTCAAGATGGGCGCGGCCAATACCAGGTGTCGCCCGAGATTGGTGCAGTCCAGAATCAGCAGCACGGCATCGGGCTTCGGAAGGCCCGGCATCGTGCCTTGCAGCACGTCGTTGGTCACCTGTTCGTCTTCCGAGCGCGGATTCAGGCTGTAGACGCCGGGCAGATCGACTAGAATTACTTCGCGATCCAGATGCGGCATGCGCGCGCGGCCCAGGCGCTGCTCCACCGTGACGCCCGGGAAATTCGCGACCTTCTGCCGCAGGCCGGTGAGGCGGTTGAACAAAGTTGATTTGCCGGAATTGGGCGGGCCGATAATCGCCACCACGTGCGGACGCACGCCCTTCGCGTTCGGCGGCGGCGCGACGGCAACCGAGCAACCTTCGCAGCTATGGCAATCGCTCATGGTTCGGTGGCTCTCCCCACGCTTTTCGCGGGCGGCCTCAGCAGGATGCGCGACGCGGTCTCACGGCGCAGCGCGACTTCGGAACCATCCACGCGATAGACGCGCGGTTCGCCGCCAGGAGCGCTGCGGGCCGGAACGATCACGTGGCCGGGCAGGAAACCGAGCTCCATCAGGCGGCGCGCAATGTCGTCGGGCAAATCGAGACGGTCGAGGATGCCGGACTGGCCTTGGGGAAGCTGCGCGAGTGTTTGGGCCGCAGGAGCGCGGTGGCGCGGACTGCTGGAATGCCTGTTGACACTCATTTGCAGCATGGAATCAGTATCCGTGGTCTGTGTCAAGCACGTCAAGGGCCTGAGGTCCTATGGGGTACGGTCTCCAAGAACAGTATAGCGGACCTTTTCAGTCCTAGATAGAGCCGAGCACAATTTTTTTTAACATCATATAACTTGACATTACTACGCTAATGTTTTATGCTCCAGATAGCAGTAAGTTAAAAGGAGGTTTGAAGGTTTATGCAGATCGTGAAATACTCGCCTTTCGCCGACGTCGAGGATTTCGGCACCGGATTACGGCTGTTCCAGGACAGCGTCAATCGCTTGTTCAGCGATCAAACCACCGCTCGTCCGTGGACGCCGGCCGTCGACATCTTAGAGACCGAGAACGAGTTAGTTCTCAAGGCGGACATTCCCGGGGTGGAGATGAAGGACATCGACATCCAGCTCGAAAACGGGACGCTGACCATCAAGGGCGAGCGCCGGTTCGAGAAAGAAGAGAAGAACAAGGGCTTCCATCGCCTGGAACGCAGCTATGGTTCGTTTGTGCGTTATTTCACCCTACCGGAGACAGTTGACCCGGAGAAGGTGAAGGCCGAATATAACGCGGGCGTTCTTACGGTCAGTCTCCCCAAGAAGGAGATCGCCAAGCCCCGCGCCATTAAAGTGCAAGTCAATAACAACTAAGCTCCACGCACAGGGGCGGATTTCGCGCCGCCCCTTTCCGTTTTCTGCTACCGTCCTTCTGCCTGCGATAATCAAATGAAGTGAGCGGGCGAGAAAAACTATGAACAGCGTGAAGACCGTATTGCTGCTGGGCGTGATGAGCGGCCTGCTGCTGGCCGGCGGAGAAATCTTCGGCGGCCGCAACGGCCTTTACATGGCGCTCGCGATCGCGGTGGCGATGAATTTCTTCGGCTATTTTTTCTCCGACAAGATGGCGCTGGGGATGTATTCCGCGCAGCCGGTGACGCCGACGGAGAACAGCGAGGTCTATGCGCGCGTGTTTCCGCTGGTGCAGGGCCTCACGCAGCGTATGGGGCTGCCGATGCCCAAGCTATGGCTGATTCAGGACCCATCGCCCAACGCGTTCGCAACGGGGCGCAATCCCGAACACGCCTCCGTGGCGTTCACGGCGGGCGTTCTGCAGCTGATGAATGACTCGGAGCTGGAAGGCGTGGTGGCGCACGAGCTGGGGCACGTCAAGAATCGGGATATTCTCACCAGTTCAATTGCCGCCACCATCGCGACGGCCATCACGTTCCTGGCGCGCCTGGCCTTCTGGTTCGGCGGCAGCCGCGACGACGAGGAACGCGGCAATCCCTACGCCGCTTTGATCATGCTGATCCTGGCGCCGTTCGCGGCGATGCTCATTCAGCTGGCCATCTCGCGCACACGCGAATACGCGGCCGACGAAACTTCCGCGCGCGTGACGCACAATCCGGATGAGCTGATCTCCGCGCTGGGCAAGCTGGAGACGTGGTCCAAGCGGATTCCGATGGCGGACGTGAACCCGGCCACCCAGCACCTGTTTATCATCAAGCCGTTTTCTGCGGGTGGTATGACGAGGCTGTTTTCGACGCATCCTTCCACGACAGACCGCATCGCGCGGCTGGAAGCGATGCGGCGGGGCGTCTAACTACTGGGCGTTTAACTACTGTTCTACGGTGATGTAGCCGCCGGTGGGCGTGGTCACTCCGTTCACCGTAAGCACCAGCGCTTGATTGAACGGGCCGGGTCCGCTGCCCGAAGGCAGGGAGGGAACGACGAAGTCGACCTGGTACAGCCCCGCGAAGCCCGGGGTCAGTCCGGCATAGAGCACCTTGGCGTCCTGGCCGCCCACGGTGAGCGAATAGTTTCCAATGACACTGGCCGCGGCGGTCGCGAGCGTGCCGATGGGGTCGGTGGAATTGGTAGCACCCCATCCCACGCCAAACGCCGCCAGAACATCGCCCGGATGGGCGGGAGCGAACGTGGAGCCCGGAAGCAGATTGGGAGTTCCCACGTACGCGCCAGTGGCGTTTTCAATGGCCGCCACCGGATCCTGCCCGTTGACGTTGTCCACGAAGTATAGAAACTCGGGCGCGGCCGCGGCCACGGTAGCGTTGTACGTCGCGGAAGTCACGTCGTTGCCGGTGCCGCAGTTGGCGACCACCGTTAGGGGAACCGTGCCCGAAGCAGGAATGTTGGGCGCCAGCGCATTGATCTGCGTCGCCGAGACATACAGCAGCGGCCAAGGCGTGCCGTTGCTTTCCACGCAGGTACTGGCGAGATTGGTGGGCAGTGTGGTGCCATTATTCAACAGGTCCTGCTGGGTCACGGCGTGCGATACGGATTGCGGCGCGAAGCTGGTTCCGTACAGAGTGAAAAGGCTGTTGGTGGAGATGCTGGTCACGGGCGGGACGCTGTTGGCCGCGCCCACCGCGCTGTTGATCTGGGGCGGAGGAGTAGCCACGGCGGGCGTCAACAGGAAGGCGCGTTGCTGGCCGTCCAACAGGCCGGTGCCTACAATCTGGCCCGCGTTGTTTACCCCGACGGCGTAACAGAGCTGCCATGCACCCAGGTTGGAGGTGAGCTGGTTCAAGTCGTACATCACTCCGTTAATAGCCAGGAAGGCTCGATCATTGGCGGTCGCGTAAGTGAGGAGCGGCGCCAGATTCAAGCCGAGCGGCGGTGCTTGCCGGTTGCTGTAGCCCACCACCCAACCGGAATTGTTGATCCCTAAAGCCATGCTGCTTTTGTCGCCTGACAATGTGCCCAGGTCCGTAACGGACGGCTTGATTCCAATCGTGAAAACAACGGCATGAGCATCGGCGCCCGAAACCGCACCGGACATGTCCGTGTCGAGATTCATGTCGAACGCGATTCCCGCCGCCATGCCGGAATCGTTTACTGCCGTGGCGATGCTTTGCGAATAATTCGCGAGGGCTTGAAGACCCTGCGGTGTCTGGCCCTGCCATAACGTCGCTTGAATCGAGGTTGCGCCGGGGCCAATGCTGGCGCCCGCCACCCAGGTGCCGGCCGGACTCATCCCGAAGGCGGCCGCCGTGGGGGTACCCAGAATGCCGGATACGGGCGACAAGATCGTCGGCTTTCCTCCGGAGAGGGTAGTTAACAGGGCCTGGCTGTACCGAAAGAAGTTAAAGCCGCTGGACATCTGCAACCGGGTGCCGGCGATCTGGCCAGCATTATTCAAGCTGAACGGCAGCAGGGCCTGGACGGTGCCTTCCAGGATCTGCGACGAGCCGTCACTCTCGACCACGAACGGCGTGTCGGAAGTGCCGGTTTCCAGGTCGATGTTCAGATAGGCGCCCGCGACGATGCCGGAATCGTTGACCGCAGTGGGGATGGGCGTCGGAAACATGCTCGAAGTCAGGTTCAGGTCCTGGATCCCGCCGTTGATATACAGAAATGCGTCCACGCTGGGACTGCCGGCGCCCATGTTCCCGATCAAGGTATAGTTCGGAGTCGGGGCGCACCACCCCACCACGTTGCCGGACTGGCTGATAGCCGTGGCCGAGCAATCGGGCAGAGGCGTCTGGGACGAGTTGTTCAGCGAACCCAAATCCTGGACCATAAACGTGGGAGTTTGCGCGAATGCGCTGGCAGCAAGAAGCAATCCGGCGGCGAGAAATCTCATGGAGTAGTTAACTATGTCGAGATTAGCGCGAATTGCACTTGGACGCTACGTTACATCACGTGAATTTACGCCTTAGACTGGAATCTTGCAGACCGTACGAGTCAACAGGAAGGGCGCTTTGCGCGTGGCCTCCGGCCATCCCTGGATTTTCGCGAGTGATGTGTTGGATCGCGGACAGGCCGGCGCGGGCGAAGCGGTGCTGGTGGTGGATCCACAGGGCGCGGCGCTGGGGACGGCGCATTACAGCGCCAGCTCGCAAATTTCGTTGCGTCTGCTCTCCGAGCGGGCGGAGACGGTCGATCGCGCGTTCTATTTGCGGCGCATCGCGGCCGCGCAGGCGTACCGGGAGCGCGTCGTTCAGGATACGGACGCCTACCGGCTGGTGTACGGCGAAGCGGACCAGCTTCCCGGCCTGGTGATCGACCGTTACGGCGCCTACTTCACCCTGCAAACTCTGGACCAGGGGATGGACCGCGCCAAAGCAGAAATCGTGAGCTCGCTCGAGGAGCTGTTCGCGCCGCGCGGCATCGTGGAGCGGAACGACGTGGCGGTGCGCAAGCGCGAGTCGCTCGCCTTGCAATCCGGCGTGCTGGCGGGCGAGGCTCCCGAGATGGTAAGCATCCAGGTGAATGGCCTGGCGCTCGCTGCCGACTTGTTGCACGGCCAGAAGACGGGCATCTTTCTGGATCAGCGCGAGAACTACCTGGCCGCGGCGCGCTACGCGCGCGGGCGAGCGCTGGACTGTTTCACTTCGACCGGCGGCTTCGCACTGCACCTGGCCCGGCGGGCCGAATCGGTGGAAGCGGTGGATAGCTCCGAAGCGAGCCTCGCGATCGCGCGGCGCAACGCGGAGGCCAACCGAATCGCTCACGTGGAGTTTCGCGCAGCGGATGTTTTCGATCTGCTGGCCGGTTACGCGGGCGCGCGCCGCCGGTTTGACCTGGTGGTGCTGGACCCGCCAGCCTTCGCCAAGTCCCGTCAAAACCTGGACGCGGCGGTGCGGGGTTACCGGGAAATCAACCGGAGGGCGCTGGAGCTGCTCGATCCAGGAGGCGTGCTGGTGACCTGTTCCTGCTCGCACCACCTGAGCGAAGCGGCGCTGCTCGAAATCGTGGCCGAAGCTTCGCTGGACACGGGGCGAAAACTGCGCGTGCTGGAGCGGCGCATGCAGAGCCAGGACCACCCGGTGCTGCTGACAGTACCAGAGACTCTGTACCTGAAGTGCCTGATCTTCGAAGTGATCTAGACACAACCGCGATGCGGTAATGAACCGGCCGTTCCAGGCGTGAGGAAAAAGACCTTACCAGGCAAAGATTTGCCAAACGTGCCGGGTTCGAGTGCCGATAAAACAGACAAATGAAATCCAGCTCTCTTTGTTTGGCCCTCCTTGTGGGATTTTCGGCACTAGTGGTTTTGGATGAGCCGATCGAGGCTCAGGTACTATCGAGCCGTGGCAAGTCGATTGACTTGGCGAGCGTGCGGCCGGTCGACCGCATCACGGGCGCAATCGATGAGAGTTTGCGCGTGGTGCGCACGGGGAACGTGCATCCGCTGGCGCGGCCCGAGTCCGACCGCGGACCGGCCGCCGCGGACACGCCCATGAATCGGATGGTGCTGTTGCTCGAACCGAGCGCGACTCAGCAGGAAGCGCTGGAGGCTCTTCTCGAAGCCCAGCAGGACCCTAAGTCGCCCGAGTACCATCAATGGCTCAGTCCAGAAGACTTCGGCCGGATGTTCGGGGCTTCCGATCGGGACGTGGAGCGGGTGACGGCCTGGTTGGAATCGCACGGCTTTCAGGTGGAGCCGGTGGCGAACGCGCGCCGTCAGATCGTTTTTAGCGGTAACGCGGCTCAAGTGCAGTCGGCGTTCCAGACCGAGATCCATGTGTACAACGCCGGCGGGGAGCTGCATTACGCGAACGCCACCGATCCGGAAATTCCGCAGGCCTTGGCGGAAGTCGTGGGAGGCGTAGTTTCGCTTCACAACTTCCAGTCCCAGCCGATGCACGGCGAGTTCCGGCCCGCGGCCGCGCCGGCTCCCGAGTACACTTCCGGAGCGAACCACTATCTGGCGCCGGCCGACTTCGCGACCATTTACGACTCCGCCGGGCTGTACACGCAGTCGATCGATGGAACCGGGCAATCCGTTGCGGTGGTGGCGCGCAGCGATTACAACGCCTCGGATGTGCAGATGTTCCGGAACCAATTTGCGCTCCCGGCGAACAATCCCACGGTGATCGTGAACGGAAAGGACCCGGGAATCGTTTCGACCGACGAACAGGGCGAAGCGACGCTGGATGTGGAATGGGCCGGCGCGGTAGCCAGGAAAGCTTCCATCCAGTTTGTGGTTTCGGCTTCCACGAACACGAGCGACGGCGTCGATCTTTCGGCCCAATACATCGTGAATCATAACGTCGCGCCGGTGGTGACCTTGAGCTTCGGGTTGTGCGAGGCGGATCTCGGCAGCGCCGGAAACCAGTTCTGGAACAGTTTGTGGCAGCAGGCGGCGTCGCAGGGCATGACGGTTTTCGTCGCGGCCGGAGACAACGGAGCGGCGGGTTGCGCTTCGCCTTCCGCGGCCAGCGCCACAGGCGGAAAAGCGGTAAACGGCCTGTGCTCGTCGCCCTACAGCACCTGCGTGGGCGGCACGCAGTTCAAGGACACGTCGAATCCGAGCGCCTACTGGTCCGCCAATTCCAATCCCACCAGTTTTGGTTCAGCGTTGAGTTACATTCCCGAGGCGGTGTGGAACGAGAGCGGAAACGTGGCCGGCGGCACGGGACTTTGGGCCGGCGGCGGAGGAGCCAGCCAGGTTTACGTCAAACCCAGCTGGCAGACGGGACCGGGTGTACCGGCGGACGGGCAGCGGGATGTCCCGGACGTCGCGCTGACGAGTGCAGTTCACGACGGATATCTGGTGGCCATGGATGGCGAGTTCTATATCTTTGGCGGGACCTCGGCGGCAACCCCATCGTTTGCGGGACTGATGGCGCTGGTAAACCAGAAGACGCAGGCGCGCCAAGGCAGCGCCAATCCGGCGCTGTATGCGCTGGCCGGCAACCAGTTCAACGGCGGAGCGGCCATCTTCCACGACGTAACCTCTGGCAGTAATTCGGTTCCGGGGCAGACCGGATTCACGGCGGGGACGGGATACGACGCAGCCAGCGGTTGGGGATCGGTGGATGCCAGTGTACTGGTCAACCATTGGACCGACGCGAACGTTCCAGCTCCGGTGAAATGCACGTACAGCCTGGGGGCCACGGGCCTCAGTGCAACCGCGGCGGGCGGCAGCCTTAGCGACACGGTCACGACGCAATCGGGGTGTGCGTGGTCGGCGGCGTCGAATGCGTCCTGGATGAGCCTGACCAGCGGCAGCGCCGGCAGCGGGAATGGCAAGGTTGCCGTGACAGTTGCCGCTAACAACTCGCCAACGGTCCGTACGGGCACGCTGACGATCGGCGGCCAGACGGTCACTGTGACGCAAGCCGCCTACGCCTTCTCGTTGAATCCGATGTCGGTCACCGTCGCGCGAGCCGGCGGCACCGGCAGTGTCGCGATCACAGCCAGCTCTTCGACGGCAGCGTGGTCGGCTGTGAGCAATTCCACCTGGATCACGATTACCTCCGCCACTTCGGGCAAGGGTTCTACAACTGTGACGTACAAAGTGGCTGCGAACACGGGCGCCGCCCGCACGGGCACGTTGACGATCGCCGGGCTTACTTTTACGGTGAATCAGAACGGCCTGGCGGCCGAAGCGGCTTGCACCTACCAGGTTTCCTTAGGAGCCATCACGACCACCGCGAGCGGCTACAGCGGGACCGTTTCGGTCAACACATCCGCCGGTTGCCAGTGGGCGGCATCGAGTAATGCCTCCTGGCTCAGCGTCACCTCTGGATCGAGCGGCAGTGGTAAAGGAACGGCTTCGTTCTTGGCCGGTTTGAATACCACTAAGAGCGCGAGAACCGGTGTTCTGACCGTAGCCGGCTACGCTATCGACTTCAGCGAGCCCGGGCACTGAGAGGCAGATCAAAGCTAAGTCTTTAAGTAACAATCATTTGCAGCGACATAGATCCTTTCGCCTGAAAAGCCGTGCGAGCCGTTGGCTAGCACTACTATCCCGCCGAAGGTTGCACCCTAGCGCCTAGTGCGGTATCGTGATCCAAGGTATTTAGGCAATCTGTAATACCCGTCTATCGTAAGGTGTCTCCCCAACCGGGGGACCCCTAAGTCTCTGGAGGATTCGACCGAATGCTGACACCTCGCGTGCCGTCACTCCGGCGCGCCAAGTTTTTGCTCCTGCCGCTGCTGATGGCGGTCATGATCTTGACGAGCTTGTCTTTGCCTGTGATGGCTCAGGAGTCCGGCGGGGGCGGTGAAGCCAACCTGGTGTTGCCCGATCTCAGTCAAGCCACGTTTCTTGGCGGCACTAATGGCCGGTCGCTGCTGATGTGGGGCCTGATCGTGTGCGCGCTCGGCCTGCTGTTCGGTCTGATGACTTACAAACAACTGCGTGATCTGCCCGTGCACAAGTCCATGCTGGAGATCTCGGAGCTGATTTACGAGACCTGCAAGACCTACCTGATCACGCAGGGCAAGTTTCTGCTGCTGCTGTGGGTTTTCATTGCGGTGGTGATCGGGCTGTACTTCGGGTGGCTGGCGCCGGCGCCGGGCAAATCCGTGGCGGTGACGCTACCCATCATTTTGCTCTTCAGCCTGATCGGCATGGCCGGAAGTTACACCGTGGCGTGGTTCGGCATCCGGGTGAACACGTTCGCCAACTCGCGGACGGCATTCGCCAGCCTGACCGGCAAGGCGTTCCCGTGCAATTCGATTCCGCTGAAGGCCGGCATGAGCATCGGCATGATGCTGATCAGCATTGAGCTGGTCATGATGCTTTTCATTCTGCTGTTCATACCGGGCGACTACGCCGGGCCGTGCTTTATTGGTTTTGCGATCGGTGAGTCGCTGGGCGCTGCGGCGTTGCGCGTGGCGGGCGGAATTTTCACCAAGATCGCCGATATCGGCGCCGACCTGATGAAGATTGTGTTCAAGATCAAGGAAGACGACGCGCGCAATCCGGGCGTGATCGCCGATTGCACGGGCGACAACGCGGGCGATTCGGTGGGGCCGAGCGCGGACGGCTTCGAAACCTACGGCGTTACGGGCGTGGCGCTGATCACCTTCATCCTGCTGGCGGTGAAAAGTCCGCTGGTGCAGGTGCAGCTGTTGGTGTGGATTTTCGTGATGCGCGTGGTGATGATCATCACTTCCGGCGGATCCTACTTCATCAACGCGCTGGTGGCCAAGAGCCGCTATGCGAACGTGGCCAAGATGAATTTCGAGGCGCCGTTGACTTCGCTGGTTTGGCTGACGTCGATCGTTTCGATCGTGCTGACGTATGTGGTTTCCGCCGTAATTATTCCGGATCTCGGCGGCGACACGACCCTGTGGTGGAAGCTGTCGAGCGTGATCACCTGCGGCACTCTGGCCGGAGCGATTATTCCCGAGCTGGTGAAGGTATTCACCTCAATGAACTCGCGGCACGTGCGCGAGGTGGTGACCGCGTCGGAAGAAGGCGGCGCTTCGCTCAACATTCTCGCGGGCTTCGTGGCGGGCAACTTCAGCGCGTACTGGCTGGGCATGGCGATGATGATTCTGATGGCGATCGCGTACGGGGTAAGCACCCTGGGGCTCGTGGCTGCCATCCCGGTTGCGCCTGCCGTGTTTGCCTTCGGCCTGGTCGCATTCGGATTTCTGGGCATGGGGCCGGTGACCATAGCGGTGGACTCTTATGGTCCGGTGACCGACAACGCGCAATCCGTGTTCGAGTTATCCACCATCGAACAGATTCCAGGGATTGAGGGCGAAATTCAGAAGGAGTTCGGTTTTAAGCCGGATTTCGAGAAGGGCAAAGAGAACCTGGAAGAGAACGATGGCGCCGGTAACACCTTTAAAGCGACCGCCAAACCCGTGCTGATCGGAACCGCCGTGGTTGGTGCGACAACCATGATCTTTTCGATCATCGTGGCGCTGACCAACGGGCTTCAAACCGAGCTGCTTTCCAATTTGTCGATCCTGCACGCCCCATTCCTGCTGGGCCTGATCACTGGAGGCGCGGTGATCTACTGGTTCACTGGCGCTTCGGCGCAGGCCGTCACAACCGGAGCCTACCGCGCGGTGGAGTTCATCAAGGCCAACATCAAGCTGGAAGGCGTGACCAAAGCATCGGTGACCGACAGCAAGAAAGTGGTGGAGATCTGCACGCAATACGCGCAAAAAGGCATGCTGAACATCTTTATCACGGTGTTCTTCGCCACGTTGGGATTTGCGTTCGTGGAGCCGTACTATTTCATCGGCTATCTGATCTCGATCGCGCTGTTCGGGCTGTACCAGGCCATCTTCATGGCCAACGCGGGCGGCGCGTGGGACAACGCGAAGAAGATTGTGGAGACCGAGCTGAAGCAAAAGGGCACCGAGTTGCACGCCGCAACGGTGGTGGGCGACACGGTGGGGGATCCGTTCAAGGACACTTCGTCGGTGGCGCTGAACCCGATCATCAAGTTCACCACGCTGTTCGGCCTGCTCGCGGTGGAGCTGGCGGTTTCCCTGAGCCGGCAGGGCTCGGCGATCACGGCCGCACTGGCCGCGGTGTTCCTGGCGATCTCGGTACTGTTCGTGTGGCGGTCCTTCTACGCCATGCGGATCGAGCGCGCCAAGTAGCTCGTCGATTAAACACAAATAATCATTTGCCCGTGAACCTTCCCGGGCCTCGCGCCGTCGTAGAGGGCGAGGAGACAGGTATGAGAAGGCTCTTGACGGCAACGCTGTTCGCTTCGAGCATTTGGAGCGTGGGTGCGAGCGCGCAATATGCGCCCGCTTACGGATATCGCGACTACAACCGCGGCGATCTGTTCGACCGGGTGCAGGCCGATCTGGATCGCGTCGAGTCGGCCTCCTACTGGAATGGCGGCGACCGCCATCGGATCGACAAAGTTCGCGGCGAAGTGGGCGAGTTTCAGCGCGGCGGGCGGCGCCACGCATTGAACGACGCCATCGGCGCGTTGCAGAAAGTGGTAAACGACAACCGGATGCCGCCGCGCGACCGCGAAATACTGGCCGGCGACTTGAACCAGATGCGGGACTATCGGGCGCGCATGGGCTGGCACTAAAGTATGTGAGCCATTCTGCTGGAATTCCACGTTACCCAGCGAAGCTGGTCCGCAAGCTGGCGCTCCCCAGCGACGTACAGCGCGCGCTGCGCGTGGCGCAGTGATCTAATCGCGCTTGAGCAGCACGGCGATAAACTCGGGATCGGAAGCGGCCAGGACATTCTTGGGAACATAGCCGTAGCCCTTGTCGCCCCAGTCCGTGCCCCAGGAGTTTTTCAGAATGAAGAAATTCCCGATATAGCCGACGATCAGCATGGCGTGGCGGCCGTGCCGGCCCCAGGGCGCTTCGGCGGCGTTGAACACTCCGTCGCGCCCCACGGTGGAAAACGCGGCGCCGGTGTTCATGGAGACATGCACGGGGCAACCGCCGCTCAGGACCTTGCGCACGTCTTCGAGCGCGATGGGCAGCGGGGCGCCTTCCAGGCGGTAGCGTTCGGCATCCTGCTCCAGTTGTGGTTCGCGCGCCGCGGGCTGCGGCCGGTCATCGGGCCACAGGTCCTGCCGGCAAGTTCCGTATTCGACCAGCACGTTGCCGGGGTCGGGACCGCTGACCGTTCCATCGCCGCCCTCGTAAGCATAGGTGTAGTCGCGCGCATCGCCTTGCATGCGCTGAAATTCGAGCATGGTGAAATTCGGAGACAGACGCACCGGCTCTTCATTGAGAATATTGCGCGACATCTCGGTGGCGTGCGTCCAGGCGAAGGCGGAGCAGCGGCCGGTCTGGCCCTGATCGCCGATGGGCGTTGCGTACTTGCGCAAGTCGACCGCGTCCTGCTCGGCCACATTGGCGAAGGCGGGCGGCAGCGGCTGTGGCTGGGCCGGCTCGCCCTTTTGCGGCACGGCCACTTCCAGGCCGCTGAGATCGATGCCCGTGTAGCGGGCCGCGAGCATCTCGAGCACGGCTTGCGAGACCAGGCCGAAGGCGAACAGGCGGCCGTCGCGCTCGAAGAGTTGCACCGTGCCGGAGGTGCCGGGTGCGATCTGGTCAAAGGCCTGGCTGAAGCCGGCGTCCTGGTAGGGCTGAAAGCCCTCGTCGGTCTTTTGCTGGATCAGCGTGTCGCCGAAAAATTCATGATCGCCGAAGAGGTTCTGGGCCGAGTCCTGATAATCGTCCGGAGTCCAATCGCCGGCGTCGTCTTCAAAGTCCGAGGCGTCGGCGTTGGGGAAATCGTTCGCGCTGGCGAAAACGTCGTTGTCTACCTCGGGAAGATCTTCATCGGAGGCGAACAGGTCGTCCAGGTTTTGATCATTGAGGTTCTGATCGCCGCCGTCGCCGCCCGCTCCCTCGTCCTGTTGATCCTGGTCGTCTGGATCATTCTGATCGTCGTCGCCTTGATCCTGGTCGTCTTGGTCCTGGTCGTTGTATTGATCGTCGCCCTGATCGTCTCCGTCGCCGTCGTCGCCGCCGTCATCGAAGCCGCCGC
The DNA here is from genome assembly GCA_035508055.1 of Bryobacteraceae bacterium. Taxonomy (GTDB): domain Bacteria; phylum Acidobacteriota; class Terriglobia; order Bryobacterales; family Bryobacteraceae; genus Palsa-89. Next base: position 32,158 of record DATJNO010000163.1, read on the forward strand.
CATCGCCAAAATCCCCGAAATCGTCGCCCATTTACAGCTCCTCGGCCGGTACCCAGCTGCCGTGCACCTGAACGCGCAGGCGGAAGGGAATCTTGATTCGCGCAATCGGGCCTTTCTCAATGTGCTCCGCCTCAACCACCGCGACTTCGGAGAGCTGCTGATCGTGCATGTCGCAGACGAACGCGAGATAGCCTTCGTGGCCGGGACTTTTCGAGGGAATGTGTACGTGCTCCTGCACGGTGACGGCGGGACCGAGCGACAGCTTTGTATGCTTGCCGGTTTTCACTTCCATGCGGAGGATGGTGTTGAAGCCCGCGCCGACGGGTCCGGCGATCGGAGGCGGCCCGTCCTGCGGGGCATTTCTCGGATCGAACGTCTGGTAGTAGCCGATCTCGAAGTCGCGCATCTGGTCCTTCAACGCGGTGCGCGGCATGTCGCCGCTGGGGCCGATCACATGCTCTTCGAATGTGTCGCCGGGCTTAGAAAGATCGAAGGTCCAACGGACGAATCCGATGCGCACCTGGTCGGGACGTAAACTGATGCCGGAGGCTTTCTGCATGAACGGAAACGGCGGCACTTTGCTGACGCCGAAGTAAAGATGCACAAAGTTGCCTTCGCTGTAGGCGTTCATGAAGTGGAACGACGAGCGAGCCGGGCCACGGAACCAGCGCATGTGCTTGACGTGCGCGTCGCGCGGAAGAATCCCGATGAAGCTCTCCTTGTCCTGTTCGAAGATCCAGTGGTGGCCGCCGGCCTGGATGCGTTCGAGGTTCGCCGTGATCGGGAAGACGGGGAAGACCACGTGCTCGCGCGTGACCGCGAAGTCATGCATCAGCGCGACGTACGGCGCTTCGAACCATTCTTCGCGGACGAGATTGCCCTTCTTGTCGGCGACGCAGAACGCGACGTCGCGCGTGCACAGACCGCCGGCCTCATAGCCGAAGAAATAGAGATCGCCGGTGTCGGGCGCGAGGCGTGTGTGCGCGGTCATGGTCTGGCTCTTCAGTTTGCCGTCGTAATCCCACATGCCGATGGTTTCGAGCGTGTGCGGGTCCATTTCCATGGCGTGGCTGTCTTCTTTGGTGGCGAAGAGCTTGCCCGCGTGCCAGACCGGTGTGGTGTTGTTCACATTGCGCGGCTTGCCTTGGACGCTGGGGTCATCGGTGTAAGGATTACGATACAAACCGTACAGAGAACGCCGCGCCGCGCGTTCGTTCTTCCAGCGCTCGGTCTTGACGTAGCGCATCTTGAAATCGACGTGGCCGTTTTCAAAGCGGAACAGGCTGACCATGCCGTCGCCGCTCAGATACGTGTCGTCGCCGAGCATGGGCGAATATTGCGGATCGGGAATGGAGCGGTACCAGTTGCCGTTGATCTCTTCGGGCAGACTGCCCTCGACAACCAGATCGTAGATGTCGCACTCGATGCGCGAGGGCGCGTTCCAGCCCCCGAAGTCCATGGTGTGGGGAAACGGCTGGGCCATAAATCGACCTACTTCGCGGCTGCCTTGGTGATGACCGGCGGTTTCACGATCTTGACTTCTTTTCCGGTGACCGGGTGCGGATAGTGGAACGGCAGAACGTCGGTGTCGGGCCAGAGCGGCGGTTTGGGTTTTTCCAGTTCGTCCGGGCCAGTGGGATTCGTGGGGTAGGTGTCGGTGTAAAACGGCACGTACTCGGGCTTGGTGAAGGCCCAGCCTTTGTCGAAGTCGGCGTGGTAAACGGGGCGGTAGTTCAGCACCTTGATTTTCCAGATGCCTTTGTCCTTGGCATAGATGTTTTCATACAGCGAGCCTTCCCACCATTGGCGCAGCGCATGGGTGTCGTCGGTGTACTCGTGATGCCGGCCGGCCTGCATGAAGACGCGCAGGCGCGCATAGGCGGTGTTGCCGTCGGGCGAAATGTCGATGATGTCCTGCAGCATCATGTGATCCAGCAGGTAGCCTTGCACCGGTCCGTTGTGGCCGCCGGTGAAGTTCTTGCGAAAACGGCCGCAATACAGGCGCCGGGCGCTTTCCTTGCCCCGGAAGATGCCGCCGATGAAGTGGACCTCGCAATCGTCGGTGAACAGATCGACCACTTCGTCGTACAGGCACTTGTCGAGATAGTAACCGTACTTGAACTGCAAGTCGCGGACTGCCTGCGTGTCCTCGAGGCGTTGCAAGCGGCCGGTCAGCTCCTCAACTTTCGTTTCCAGTGCGCGAACCTGGTCATCAGTAGACATGGAAGACCTTTCTTTAAGAGCGGATTGGATTGGGTCGCCGGTTAAAATGGGGCGACGGAACCAGTTTACTTCAAGAGCTTGTCGATTTCCGCGAACAGCCCGTTGCCTTCGAAGATGGCGTGCGTGGAATCGTCGTAGCCGAAATCGTTGCGAATCATTCCGTGGCCGTCGATCAGGAACATGTGCGGGACGTCGATGTGCTGCATGGTCGCGGGGTTGGCGTTGAAATAGGATGCGGTCATTTGCCCCATGTCGGCGATCACCGGCACAGTCACTTTGTTCGTCTGGATATATTTCGCGACGGTGGATTGATTGTCCGGCGGCAGCACGACTTCGAGCACGACCACCTTGTCGCCGTAGCGCGATTTCACTTTCTCCAGCGTGGTGCCAAGCAGCAGACAGTGCGGGCAGCGGGTGGACATGATGTCGACGATCACCACTTTGCCGCGGTAGTCCTGCAGATCGTAGTAGTGCTTGTACTCGGGATCGGGAAGCGCGAAGCCGGGCGCGCGGCGGTTGGAATACTGACCCGAGGCGGCGAACGCGCAGAATGCAGTTAGCAGAAGGCAGAGGGCCGCAGGCAGAAGGCGGAAAGAAGAACGGAGCATACGCTTTAAATTACCAGCTTTCGCAAGGATTCTGAATAGGGCGCGCGAGCCACGCCGCGCTCGGTGATGATGGCGGTGACGTAGCGGCTGGGTGTGACGTCGAAGGCGGGGTTAGCCACCGGCGTTCCGTCCGGAGCGACCGGGACGCCGTGAACGTGGGTGACTTCCGCAGCGGCGCGCTGTTCGATGGGAATCTGTTCGCCCGAGGCCAGGCTCAGATCCAGCGTTGAAATCGGCGCGGCTACATAGAACGGCACCTGGTTTTCCTTGGCCAGGACGGCGACCGAGTAGGTGCCGATCTTGTTGGCGACGTCGCCATTGGCGGCGACGCGGTCCGCGCCCACGATGACGCAGCCGATACGGCCGGAGTGCAGGAAATATCCGGCCATATTGTCGGTGATCAGCGTGGCGGGAATCTTGTCGTGCTGCAACTCCCAGATGGTGAGGCGAGCGCCTTGCAGGAACGGGCGGGTTTCGCCGGCGAAAACATCGATGTGCTTGCCGGAAGTCACGGCCGCGCGGATGACGCCGAGCGCGGTGCCGTAGCCCGCGGTCGCCAGCGCGCCCGCGTTGCAGTGGGTCAGCACGGTTTTGCCGTCGGGGATGAGCGGCGCGCCGTTCCTTCCGATGCATTCGTTGATGGCGATGTCTTCCTGGCGAATCAGTTGGGCCTCGGCGACCAGGCATTGGCGAATTACGTTCAGGTCCCGGCCGGCCAGGTCCGCGTACACGCGGCGCATCCGTTCGATGGCCCAGAACAGGTTGACGGCGGTGGGGCGCGTGCCCGCCAGCGTGGCGCAAATCTCGTCAAACTCGGCGTTGGACTGCGCCTGCTGCATGCCCAGCGCGATGCCCATGGCGGCCGCCACGCCGATGGCCGGCGCCCCGCGGATCACCATGCTGCGGATGGCGTCGGCGACTTCGCGGTAGCTCGTGCAGGTGACGTAGCGCTCCTCGTGCGGCAGCCGGGTCTGGTCGATCAGGACCACACCGGCATCCGTCCATTGAATGGTTTCGATCATAGGGTTCGCGACTGCATCAGGAAAAAGCCGAATTGGATGAGATTGAACGTGGAATGCATGTAGGCCGCCGCGGCAGTCGAGCCGGTCTTCTGTTTGGCCCAGCCGAACGCGCATCCCGCGGCGGAAATCAGCAGCATGTAGCGCCAGGACCATTCATATTCGTAACCGTGGAAGCAGCCAAAAATGACCCCTGCGAGCACGATGCCTGCCGCGGGCCGGAAACTGCGGATGAGTAGTGGCATCAGGAAGCCGCGGAAGGCCAGTTCTTCGGCGAGCGGTCCCAGCACCACCACCAGCAGCCCCAGGATAATGATGGCCGTTTTCCCTTTTGCCAGCTGCTCGAACGGCGGGGGCACCTCGGACGTATGCAACGCCACGCTCAGAACGACGAGCGCGAGCGCCAACGCCGGTCCGGCAAACAGGCTGGCCGTGGCCGGTCCGAACGAAAGCGGCTTCCAGCCCAACGACCGCCAGAACGGCTGCTGATAGCGCAGGAAAAACATGGCCTTCAGCGCTCCGAATGCCAGGGCGTACATGGCCATTTGCGCGAGCAAAGCCGACGTTACACCGCGCGCCGTGCGTGGCACCAATGCCAGTAGGAACAAAATGATAACAATGCTCGAAAATACGAAGAAAACGAACAGCAGCAAATCGGAATAAGTCCAGAACGGATCGCGGGTCTCGGATGGTTGGTGATCGGTTGGTGGTAAAGGTTCGTTGGGGATCATTAAGTCCGCTCGATCAACGCGGCGGCGAGCAGGGGGATCATGATTTCATGATGGCCGGTGATGGAATAACCCTGGCCGCCGGCGCGGGCGTGCGGCCGCTCCACCACGTTCACCTTGGGGCGGTAGTGTTGCAGGAAATCGAAGTTCACGGTGGTGAAATTGGCGAGCGGATTGCCGAGATTGCGCACCACGGACACCGCCTTCAGGAAGACTTCTGGCAGGACCACCGCTGAGCCCACATTTAAGTAGACGCCGCCATCCTGTAAATCTTTCACCAGCGAGCAGAGCAGGCGGAAGTCATAATGGGTCGCTCGTCCGATAGACGCGCCTTGGGCTTCGGGATGTGTATGGGGCGTGTCCGTGCCGACCGCGACGTGGACGGTGACCGGCGTTGAATTGTGATAGGTCTCGCACAGCAGACTGGAAGCGGCGAAACGTGGGTCGGCCAGTTTTTCCAGGTGCAGGCCGAGGGCTTCGCCGAAACCTTCCGGTGCACCCGGACAATTCAGCGCGACGTTCATCTCGCGGCCGGTCTCTTCCGCGGCGCCGAAGCGGCCATCGGGCAGCACGGCCTCCACGTCTTCACTGGTGTGGCCGGCGATGGCGATTTCGAAATCGTGGATGGCGGCGGCGCCGTTCAGCGCAAAGGCGGTGGCATAGCCGCGGCGCATCAGGTCCGTCAGGATGGGCGCCAGGCCGCATTTGATCACATGCCCGCCGAGTCCCCAGAGGATCATTTTGTTGCGCCGGCGCGCCTCGGCCAGCGCATCAATCACGGCGCGCAACGAGTCGGCCGCTAGAATGTGCGGCAACGAATCGAGCAGCGCCGCGACTCCGCCACCCGTGTAGGGCCGGCCGAAATGTTCCGTGCGCACCTTCCCGCCGCGGTCTGCGATCGGAATGGTCCGCAGGCCGCTGAGATCGATTGGTTCGCGGCCGTATTTGCTCATGCGACCTTTCCGTTTCGCAGCACCTTTTCGAGCGCGTGCGCGGTGTGGCTTTTCTTGACTCGTAGGATGTGCTCGGGCGTGCCCACCGCTACGAGGTTGCCGCCTTTTTCTCCGCCTTCCGGACCCATGTCGATGATCCAGTCGGCCGATTTCACCACATCCAGGTGATGTTCGATCACTATGACAGTATTGCCCAGATCCACCAGGCGCTGGAGCACGTCCAGCAGCCGGCGGACGTCCTCGAAGTGCAGGCCGGTGGTTGGCTCGTCCAGGATGTACAGGGTGCGGCCTGTCTGGCGTTTGCTCAATTCGCGCGCCAGCTTGATGCGCTGGGCTTCGCCGCCGGACAATGTGGTCGACGACTGGCCGAGGTGGATGTAGCCCAAACCCACGTCGTGCAGCGTCTGCAGCTTGGCATTGATCTGCGGGATATTTTCGAGCACCGGGATGGCGTCTTCCACCGTGGACTCGAGCAGGTCGGCGATCGACAGACCCCTATACTTCACCTGCAGCGTTTCGCTGTTGTAGCGCCGGCCGCGGCAGACATCGCAAGTCACGTAGACGTCCGGCAGAAAATTCATTTCGATGCGCCGGAGACCGTCGCCCTGGCAAGCTTCGCAACGCCCGCCTTTCACGTTGAAGCTGAAGCGCCCCGCTTTGTAGCCGCGCTCCCGCGATTCGGGCAGCATGGCGTAAAGATCGCGAATCGGCGTGAAGACCCCCGTGTAGGTGGCGGGATTTGAGCGTGGCGTGCGGCCGATGGGCGACTGATCGATCTCCACCACCTTGTCGATATGTTCCAGGCCCTGCATGGCCGTGTGTTCGCCGGGTGCATCGTGGGAGCCGTATAATTCCCGCGCCAGCGCGCGGTACAGAATATCGTTGATCAGAGTCGATTTGCCGCTGCCGGAGACGCCGGTCACGACGATGAAGGTGCCCAGCGGGAACTCGACGTCGATGTTCTTCAGGTTATGCTCGCGCGCGCCGCGGATAATCAGTTTTTTGCCGTTGCCGTGCCGGCGGCCGGACGGCGCTTCGATCTTCCTAGCGCCCGAAAGATACTGGCCCGTGAGCGAGGCGGGGTTGCACTCGATGTCGTGCGGCGTGCCCTGCGCGACCAGCTCTCCGCCCAGCCGTCCCGCGCCGGGGCCCAGATCGATGACGTAGTCGGCGCGCTCGATAGTCTCAGCGTCGTGCTCGACCACCAACACCGTGTTGCCGAGATCGCGCAGACGCGACAGCGTGTCCAGCAGCCGGTCGTTATCGCGCGGATGCAGTCCGATGGACGGCTCGTCCAAAACATACAGCACGCCGCGCAGCTTCGATCCGATTTGCGTGGCCAGACGGATGCGCTGCGCTTCGCCGCCGGAAAGCGTCGCGGCCGAACGGGCCAGGCTCAAGTAGTTCAACCCGACGGCAGTGAGAAACTCCAGCCGGTTGCCAATTTCTTCGATGACGCGGCCGGCAATCTGCTGCTCACGTTCACTCGGCTTCCAGCCCTTCACCGTGGCGATCGCGCGATCGATGGACATTTCGGTGAGCTCCGCCAAACCTGCGCCTTTCACGCGCACCGCCAGGCTGCTGGGTTTGAGCCGGCGGCCGTGACAGGCGGGGCAGAGCGAGGGCGACATGTAGTCCATCAGCCATTCGCGATAGCCGGCGCTGGCCTCTTCGTACGTCTCGCCCAGAATCTGAAGGATGCCCGGAAACCCGTTGCCGCCTTCGAGCAGCAGCGAGCGCGCCTTTTCCGGCAATTCTTCGAAAGGCTTGTTGATCTTGATGCGCAGCCGCTCGGCGGCGTCGTTGAGCTGCTGCTGCATGTAGGAGGAACTCGCGCCCGGGCCGAGCGCGCCATCCAGCAGCGGCTTGGAAGGATCGACGATGATTTTCGCCGGATCGAAGCTCCAGGTGTTGCCCAGGCCGTTGCAGGTGTCGCACGCGCCGAACGGGCTGTTGAACGAAAACGAGCGAGGCTCCAGCTGCGGGATGCTCGCGCCGCAATTGGGGCAGGCCAGCTTCTGCGAGTACAGCTTCTCTTCGCCGTTCACCACGGCCACGGTGACCAGTCCGTTCGCCAGCTTAGCGGCCGTTTCGATCGAAGCCTCGATGCGTTTCTCCGACCCGGGCTTGAGCGGCAGGCGGTCCACCACGATTTCGATGGTATGATTCTTGCGTTTGTCGAGCGGGATTTCTTCGTCCAACGACCGCAGGATGCCGTCGATACGCGCGCGCACGAATCCCTGCCGTGCGAGTTTCTCCAGATCCTTCTTGTATTCGCCCTTGCGGCCTCGCACGATGGGCGCGAGGATCATGATGCGGTTGCCTTCGGGCAGCGTCAGAATCTGCTGCAGGATCTGCTCCGTGCTCTGCCTGGAGATCTCGATGCCGCAGTTCGGGCAGTGCGGCACGCCGATGGAAGAATACAACACACGCAGGTAGTCGTAAATTTCGGTGATCGTGCCGACGGTGGAACGCGGGCTGCGGTTGGTGGTTTTCTGCTCGATGGAGATGGCCGGGCTCAGGCCGTCGATGGAGTCGACTTCGGGCCGCTCCATCTGGTCCAGAAACTGGCGCGCGTAGGGTGAGAGGGTTTCGACGTAGCGGCGCTGGCCCTCGGCGTAGATCGTGTCGAAGGCGAGCGACGATTTGCCCGAGCCGCTCAGCCCGGTGATGACGGTGAACGTGTTCCGCGGAATCTCCACGTCGATATTTTTCAGGTTGTGCTGGCGGGCGCCGTGCACGCTGATGCGCTTGAGCATGGTTAGGCCGGGGAAATTTTGATTTTAGCAAGCGGGCGCGGAGGACACGTGGACTTGGGTTAAAATAGACGTAGCGTACCTCTGAAGTGGGCGGCTAGCTCAGCTGGGAGAGCACGGCGTTCGCAACGCCGGGGTCGTGGGTTCGAATCCCATGCCGTCCACCAAATCGCCTTTGTGTCCCGCCCGGAGACATGGGTAACAGAATGTACCTGAGACATAGGTAACACTTTTGACGCGTCGGGGCGTCCTCACCGGCGATATAATCTTCTAAGGCGCTGGTGCCCCTGTTTGCCTGTGACGAATAGCGACACACTACTGAACCTCGGATGGGCAGTGCTGTGTGTCGGTGGCATGCTGTGGCACTGGTGGTGGTCGCGGCGCTATTCGCCCGCGCTCAGCCGACGGATTCACTTCTACCGCACGCTGTCGGTGTTCCTGGCGGCCGTCTCGTTGTTCCCGTGCATCTCGGCCAGTGACGACCGCATCCGGCTGCGCGATCTGGACACCGCCACCACCAACGGCAAGCCGATCGTCTACGGCCACGAAAGCAATTACCAGCTGATCGCCCAACTTCAGGACATCGAACGCGGTCAAACGACCACGCCGTTCGTTTTTGAGCCCGCCCTGTCTTCTGCTCCCCTGGTGCAGCAGGAGCCGACGGTGCTGGTTCGCGCGTCGCATCGCGACACGTCCAGCCGCGCTCCGCCGGTTCGTTAGTCTCCTGTTCATCGTCTGTTAACAATAACGAGCGGCGTGCTGAACGCCGCGTGGGGGCTTTTGCCATGAGAGTTGAAACTGACGACGCAGCCCGGTCCCTGGCCGCTGTGCGCGGCTCGGCAATTCCCGGCCCGGGCACGGAAGCGGTTGGGCGCCAACATCGATTCGTACGGTTCGTTGAAATGATTCATTTGGAAAAGGTGTGGGATGAGCGGAACCGCGTGCCGGTTCTGTTGGCCAGCGGCTCGATCCTGGTCATCGTCGCCCTCACAGATTGGTTGACGACGCCCTATTTGTCCCTGGGCTTCCTCTACCTGTTCCCCATCATGCTGGCCTCCGCGTTCCTCCCGCGTTGGGGAATCCTGCTGCTCGGCGTGGCCTGTGCGTGGCTCAGCGCCCTGTTCAGCTCGCTGGAGCGCTCGCCCGCCCGCCTGGCCTTCGAGACCTTGGCGTTGGTCGGCTGCGGGCTGTTCGTCGCAGAGCTGGTACGCAATCGCCGTTTGACCCTGGAGACCCAGGAAAGGTTAAAGACACTGGTGGAAACCAGTCCGGCGGCGATCGTGACGGTGGACGAGCAGGGCTTCATTGAGCTAGCGAACCAGTCCGCCACGGAACTGATGGCTCCCCGCGACGGAACGTTGCTGGGCGCTCCCATCGCCGCGTTCCTGCCGGAACTGCATCACGCTCTGCGCTGGGAGGAAGCTCCTCAGTTGCGGGCCACGATGCAGTGCCAGGGACATCGTGGTAACGGGGATTCGTTTACCGCGGAGGTCTGGTTTTCCACTTACAAGGAAGGCCGCCATCCCAAACTGGCGGCCATCATCGCGGATCTGGGCGAAGAAACGGCGTCCACGGGTGAACCGGGTAACCCGTCCGCCGAGCAGCAAGAACGCGTCGCCTTGAGCCCACGCGAATTGGAGGTTCTGCGCCTATTGGTCCAGGGCTTGGCCAATAAGCAGATCGCCGCCCGGATGGAAATCTCTGAAAGCACGGTGAAGAACACGCTGCAGCAACTTTTCGCGAAAACGAATGTTCGCACCCGCTCCCAGCTGGTTCGCGTCGCGCTGGAGCAGTATCGCGACGTCCTGTAGCGATAGACAACCCGCCAATCGGACGATCAATCCTTTAGCCAGTGCTTGTGGAATCAAGACTTTCCGAAGGTCCACGAGCGTTGTCCGGTCAAGATTCGCGCTAGCCGAAAGATAATCGAACGACCGGCAATCTAGCGAAAAGATCGATGGCGCGAATCATCCGCCAGGCCTACAGTCAAGGTTCAGTCTAACCGTCAGGCGCACCTCCTTCGAAGCTCGTAATCCGGAATGATCGCCCGCGTTGTCAATTACGCCCTCAACAACCGTTTTCTGGTTCTCGCCTTTGCGCTGCTGCTTCTGGCCTGGGGCGCCATCTCGTTCCACAACCTGCCGGTGGAAGCCTATCCGGATGTGGCCAACAACTACGTCGACATCATCACGCAATGGCCCGGCATCTCCGCCGAACAGATCGAGCAGCAGGTCACCATTCCGCTGGAAATCGCGATGAACGGCATTCCGCAGGTGGTACACCTGCGCTCGTTCTCTCTGTTCGGCCTGTCGGACGTCAAGCTGATCTTCGACGACGGGTCCGATAATGCCTGGAACCGCGAGCGCGTGCTGGAGAGGCTTTCCCAGGTCACGTTACCGCCGGGCGTGACGCCGCAGATGGGGACCGACTGGAGCCCGGTCGGCCAGATTTATTTCTTCACCCTGCGCAGTACCAATCCCCGCTATGACGTGATGGATTTGAAATCGCTCGAGGATTGGGTAGTCGAGAAGAACCTGAAAGCCGTGCCCGACGTGGTGGATGTGGCCAGCTTCGGCGGACCGACGCGCGAATACCAGGTCCGGATCGATCCGGAGAAGCTGATCGACTACGGCCTCAGCATCGGCCAGGTGGAGCAGCAACTGGCGAATAACAACGCCAATGCCGGAGGCAGCTTCATCGAAGCCGGACTGCAGCAGGTGAACGTTCGTGAAGTAGGCCTGGTTGAAGATGTGCAGGACATCGCTAACACGGTGATCAAGACCCAAAACGGAACGCCGCTGCGGGTGAAAGACGTCGCGGTGGTGGCGCAGGGGCCGAAGATCCGGCTGGGCCAGTTCGGACGTGCGATTCACCGCGCCGACGGCACCATCGTCGACAACGACGACGTCGTTTCCGGAATCGTCTTGATGCGCAAGGGCGCCGATTCCGACTCCACTCTGCAGGGTATTCATCAAAAGGTCAAAGAACTGAATGACACCATCCTGCCCCCCGGCGTGAAAATTGTTCCCTTCATCGATCGCAGCGAGTTGGTAGCGTTCACCACGCACACGGTGCTCCACAATCTGACCGAAGGCATCCTCCTGGTCATCGTCATTCTGTTTCTGTTCCTGGGCAATGCGCGGGCAGCGCTGATCGTCGCCATCACCATTCCGTTCTCGCTCCTGTTTGCGGCCATCTGCCTGGATCTGCGCCACATTCCAGCGAACCTGTTGTCGCTGGGCGCGCTGGACTTCGGCATGGTGGTGGATGGCGCGGTGGTCATGATCGAAAACATCGTGCGCCATTTGCACGCCCACGGCGACTCCCGCGATGAGGTTTCGGTGGCGGACCGCATTCGCGCCGCGGCTCACGAAGTGCAGCGCCCGGTTTTCTACGCCATCACCATCATCATCACCGCTTACATCCCCATCTTCACGCTGCAACGCGTGGAAGGCCGGCTGTTCAAACCGATGGCGTGGACGGTGGCGTTTGCTTTGCTGGGCGCGCTGTTGTTCTCCATTTTGGTTTCGCCGGTGCTGGCGAGTTTCCTGTTCAAGAAGGGCGCTCGCGAGTGGAAAAATCCCGCGCTCCGCGTTCTGACCGTGGGCTACCGCCGAGCGGTGCGCGGCTCCATTCGCCATCCGTTTGTGATGGTTAGCATCGCTGTCTTGGCCCTGGGCGGAGCCTATTACCTGGCAACCAGCGACCTCATCGGCTCCGAATTTCTTCCGCATCTGGACGAAGGCGCGCTGTGGGTGCGTGGAACACTCGCGCCCAGCACCGGGCAGACCGAAGGCGTGCGCGTGGCCAATCAGGCGCGCATCATTCTGGCATCCTTCCCGGAAGCCACGGTCGTAACCAGCCAGGTCGGCCGCCCGGACGACGGTACCGATACTACCGGTTTCTTCAACACCGAATACTGCGTCGACCTCAAGCCCAAGGAAGAGTGGCGGCCGGTCTTTCACCAAAACAAGGACGAACTCATCGCCGCCATGGATCGCGAGCTGGAGAAGATCCCCGGCGCGATCTGGAACTTCTCCCAGCCCATTGCGGACAACATGGAGGAAGCGGTCAGCGGCGTCAAGGGCCAATTGGCGACTAAAATCTACGGCAGCGATCTCAGAACTCTGGAGGACACGGCCGACCAGGTAGTCAAGGCCATGCGAACCGTGCGGGGAATCGAGGACCTGGGGGTCTTTCGCGTGTTGGGCCAGCCCAATCTGAACATTCGAGTCGACCGGCAGCAGGCCGCCCGTTATCAGATCAACGTCGCGGATGTGCAGGATGCGATTCAGACCGCGGTGGGCGGCAACGCGCTCACGCAGGTCCTACAAGGCGAGGAGCGCTACGATCTGGTGGCGCGCTATCAGGCGCCTTACCGCAGCACCCAGGAAGCCATCGAGAACATCCGCCTGCTCGCGCCCTCGGGAGAGCGCGTGTCGCTCGCGCAACTGTGTCGGATCAGCATGCAGGACGGCGGTTCGGAAATCTATCGCGAAGGCAACTCGCGCTACGTCGCCATCAAGTACAGCGTGCGCGGGCGCGATCTGGGCAGCACCGTGGAAGAGGCCATCCACAAAGTGGGCGAGCAGGTCAGGATGCCCCAGGGATATCACATCAACTGGGAAGGCGAATACGAGAGCGAACAGCGCGCCGCCGCCCGGCTGTTTATCATCGTCCCGCTGACGATCCTGGTGATCTTCGTCATTCTGTACACCATGTTCAAGTCGTTCAAGTGGGCGCTGCTGATTATGGTGAACGTGATGATGACCCCGCTCGGCGGCATGCTGGCCTTGCTGGCCACCCACACACATTTCAGCGTTTCGTCCGGAATCGGCTTCCTGGCGCTGTTTGGCGTATCGGTGCAGACCGGAGTCATTATGCTGGAGTACATCAATCAGCGCCGGGCGCGAGGACACTCGGTCGAGGAGGCCGCAGTCGAAGGCGCGGTGTTGAGGCTGCGGCCGATCCTGGTCACCAGTCTGGTGGCCACGCTGGGCCTGCTGCCGGCCGCGCTCTCGCACGCCATCGGGTCCGATTCGCAGCGTCCCTTCGCGATTGTCATCGTCGGCGGCTTGATCTCCGGGCTGCTGCTCAGCATCTTCCTGCTGCCGACGCTCTATGCCTGGGTGGCCCGCGAGGGCGATGTGCTGCCGGTGGAAGAGGCTCCATAGGGCAACGCGCCGCCGCTCTGCTATCGTTGAGCTAAGAACGCTAGGTGGTGCTACGGGGCAGGAGACAGGGGATGGCGTACCTTCATCGACTCACTTGGATTATGGCGGCTTCGGCCTGCCTGTTGGCGGCGCAAGACGATCCACCGGGACGCGTCGCTCATCTCAGCTATGTTTATGGAGCCGCTTCGTTTCGTCCCGGCGACGTGAACGAGTGGTATCCCATCGAATTCAACCGCCCGCTGACCACCGGAGACCACGTTTTCGTCGATTTTGCCGGAACCGCCGAACTGCAGGTCGGTAACGCGGCCATGCGGCTCGGCTCCCGCACCACCATGGACATCCTGAATCTCGACGATGCCAACGCGCAGATGCGGCTGAGCGAAGGCACGCTGGTGATTCGCGTCCGGTTTCTCGGCGATCAGGAGAACTTCGAAGTCGATACCCCGAACCTGGCGTTCTCGCTGCTGCAGCCCGGCGAATACCGCATCGACGTCCAACCCGACACCTCCACCACGGTGGTCACGGTCCGTGGCGGCCAAGCCCAGTTGAACGGACCCAACCAGGCTTTTACGGTCCATCCCGGCGAACAGGTCTGGGTCGCCGGCGGGGATCAGCCGACCTATCAGACCTACGGTCTTCCGCCGCGCGATACGCTGGACAACTTCAGTCTCCAGCGCGATCAGCGCGAAGATCAATCTCTTTCCGGCCGCTATTGCTCGCGCGAAATGGTCGGTTACGCGGACCTGGACCGCTACGGTTCCTGGCGCGAAACGCCCGAATACGGGATGGTTTGGTCGCCCAACGGAATGCCGGGCGGTTGGGCGCCGTATCACTACGGACATTGGGTTTGGGTGGATCCGTGGGGCTGGACCTGGGTGGATGATGCGCCCTGGGGATTCGCTCCCTTCCACTTTGGCCGCTGGGCCTACGTGGGATCTTGGGTCTGGGTTCCGGGGCCGGTGGCCCAGCGCCCGGTGTACGCTCCGGCGCTGGTGGCCTGGGTGGGAGGCGGAGCTGTGGGTGGCGGAGTAGGCTGGTTTGCCCTCGGGCCTCGCGAGGCTTATGTGCCGGCCTATCGCACCAGCCCCGCGTATTTGAATCGCGTGAACGTAACCAATACCGTGATCGTGAACAACATCAATATCACGAACGTCAACGTCACCAACGTAAACTACGTGAATCGCTCGGCCCCGGGCGCGGTGATGGCGGTGCAGCGGGAAGCCTTCACCGGCGCGAGACCTGTGCAAAGCGCTGCGATTGCCGTGCGTCCGGACGTTGCCCGATCCGCGCCCGTCGTGGCCGCGGTGGCCGTTGCGCCCACGCGCGCCAGCGTTACGCGGGCTCCAGCGCAGGGAGCGAACGTCGTGAAACCTACAGCCGCGGTTGAGTCGCACCCCGTGATTGCAAAGAAGGCTCCGCCACCTCCGCCGGTGCCCTTCGCACAAAAGCAAGCCGCGCTCAACGCGAACCCGGGCCATCCCTTGAACACGAGCCAGGTGCAGCAGCTGCGGCAGACTCAGGCGCCGCCCTCGCAGCCGTCTGTACGCCAGGTGCAGGCGCGCCAGGTGCTGCCGCAGGCGCCCGCACGATCCTCGGCCCCACCCCCGCCATTGAATCAAAGCAGCCGGCCGCCTTCCCAAGCAACGCCGCAGCGGACGGCGGCTCCGGTCGAGCCACCCGCTGTGCGCCAGCCTCCGCTGCAACCCCGGCAGAGCTCGCCGCCAACGCAGCGGCCGGCATCCGTGACACCGCCTCCGCCATCCTCGAAGGGAACGTCCAAGGAAGAGAAAGGCGGCAAGGAGAAGAAGGGCGAGAAGCAGGAGAACAAAGAGAATAAGGACGACTAGCAGCTTGTGCGGCGTGCTAGTCTGGCTCAAGTGAATCGCGGATGGTTTGCCCTAGCCCTGCTCTGCTCGCTGCTTCCTTGCGCCTGCGGCGCCGCGCCCGATTATCAACTGCAAAAAGTCGGCCCCGGCGTCTGGGCCGCCATCGTCAACGATGAAGGCCTGGCGGGTGGCAACTCCGGTTTCGTCATCGGCGACGACGGCGTGGCCGTCATCGACACGTTCCAGGATCCGCGGCCGGCGCGCGCCTTGCTGGCCGATATCCGCAAAATGACGAAGCTGCCTATTCGCTTCGTCGTCAACACGCATTACCATCTCGACCACGTGAACGGCAATGACGTCTTCGCCGCGGCCGGAGCCACGATCGTCGCCCACCGCAACGTGCGCGCGTGGATGCGTACCGAAAACCTCAAGATGCTGGACCCGCCGGTGACGCCCGAGAAAAAGGCGCGCGTCGCGTCGCTTACACTGCCTTCGCTCGTCTACGACGACCACATCGATCTGTACCTCGGCTCGCGTCGAATCAATGTGCGCTATTATCCCGGCCACACCGGCAGCGATTCGGTGGTTTGGGTGCCCGACGCGAAGGTCGTCTTTTGCGGCGATATGCTGTGGAAGGATCACATCCCCAACTTGATCGACGCTTCCACGGGCCCGTGGGTCCAGTCGCTCGACGCGATGCGGAAAGATTATGGCGCGTCCACCTGGATTCCCGGCCACGGCGGTGTCGCGAACGCACAGGATGTCGAGACGTTCCGCGCGTATCTCGCCGACTTGCGCGCGAACGTGCGCCGCGAACAGGCCGCCGGCAAATCCGGTGACGCGCTCGTTCAGGCGCTGCTGCCGGGACTGCGCGCCAAGTACGGCAAATGGGGCTTCTTCATGGACTACGCCGCTCTCGACATCACGCAAACGGCCGAGGAATTGAAGGGTGTGAAACGCCTGCCGCCAGTGGTCGCCGATTCAAAGCAGTAAACTACGACCGGATGGGCAGCAGCAGAGCATTCCGACAGTGCACAACCAACGAAGCAGTGTCGAATTACGTTGGACGCAAGTGGACTCTCGGTCCGTTGACCGAACCTGCTACGGCCGCGGCGGATTGATCCGCGCTTCGTCCCAGTGCTCCTTTATGAACCCGCTTTCCACGCGCACCACGTCGAAATGGTTCCACACATACTCGCGGCTTGCATCGTCCGGGTCCTTCGCCTTGCGGTCCCACATGAACAAGCAATAGGGCCCATCCACCAGCGTCAGCGCGGGTGGATTTGGCCACTCCGGCTTGATCTCTTTCGCCTGGCCGGCGCCGCGCCCCGGAATACGGCTCATGAACTGCTTGAAACCCTCGCGCCCTTGCGGCACGTTCGGATTGTGCTGGATGTAGCCCGGGTCCATGGTCTTGTCCGCCAGCTCCAGATGGCCGTACTGCAGCATATCCTTCAATTCCTCGGTGCCCAGCGCTTTGGTGTGCTCTTCCTGCTTGGAAAGCTTGCCTGTGTTCCAATCCATGGGCGGCTTGGGCGATTCGCCTGTGTGCACTTCCCCCGAGCCCGGAAACTTCATCGCGCTGTCCCAATGCTCCTGCACCTTGCCGTTCTGGATGCGCAGCACATCGAAGCTGTTGGAGTGATACGTCTTGGATGGATCGCGCGGATCCTTCTGCTCGGTCTCCCAAATCAGCCAGACGAAATCGCCTTTCGCGCCTTTCACCACCGGCTGGTTCGCCAGCTCGTTGGGATTCGCTACATTGGGCTTCGGCATTTTGCTGAAGAAAGCGACGAACCCCTCGCGCCCCGTGTTCACGTTGGGATTGTGCTGGATGTAATCGTCAGCCTGATACTTGGCGGTTTGATCCATCTGCCGGTTTTGGATCACCACGCGCCACCAATCCAGCACCATTTCCAGGTTCTTCTTCTCCTGCCTGGTCATGGGCGCGGTTTGCGAAGTGGTTGGCGGGTTGATGGACTCGGCCAGCAGCAGTCCGGCGCATGCAGCCAGGGCCAGCGTGGCGGGAAACAGCCTATTCAGACTAGGAAGTGTCATACGGATTCCTCTCCTTGACAGCGTCCTAACATCTTACTTCAAGGCCCGGCGTCCATGCAGGCTATCTGACGGTCCCGGCTGGCCGCGGGAGTTGGTTAGCCCAGCGAGGCGGCAAGCAGAGCCCAGGGGTAGGTAACGGCACTACGACCGGTCTTCGTTCGCGATCCCGACAGACTGCAGAAACTTCTTGTCAAATGCCGTGAGACCGGAAGCATTCGCGGTTTTGGCGCCCGCTCCAGCGGGTAGACTTTCGTCGTCCAGGCTTTCAAAAAGAGCTACATCGATCGAAACCGGAGCTTTCACGCCTGCTTCCACTAGTGCAGCCATTGCATTCCCAACCGCATCCGACTGGGAGATCGCATCATTGATCGCCCGCCGAAGCTCTTCCAACATCCTTTGAGTGCGTCTGCTCATCGTGTTCATCGGTGCCTCCTGGCTGCACCTACGCCTAGAGCATTTCAAGTTCCATCAACGTGTTCCCTGGCCCTGGATCAGTGAAATCATGCTTAAGTTGTTGGTGGGATTATGATTTGACGCGGCGATGACGCTAGAGGCGCGCACCCGCCCACTGGTGCATTCAAATCAACTTGTTCTCGATTCGATACACCGGATGACTACTATTGGCGGGCGCCCGCGTCGCAGTAGGCCGGTTGCGGCATTCCGTGCTAACTTGAATTTCTATGGTGTTGTCCGACGTGGACATCAAGCGCTATCTCGCGCAGGGAAAGATCAAGATCACGCCGGAACTGCCGCCGGAACAGTTTGGCAGCTGCTCGGTGGATTTACGCCTGGGCAGTGAGTTCAATGTCTTCGAGCACAGCCGCCACGCCTACATCGATCTGCGCGACGGCAAGGGCATCGAAGGCCTGATGCAGAGCGTAACGGTTCCCGCCGGCGAGCCGTTCATCCTGCAGCCGCGCGAATTCGTGCTGGCCATCACCGAGGAGACGCTGGAACTGGATGACGATGTATTGGGCCGCCTGGAAGGGCGTTCCAGCCTCGGCCGCATTGGAATTATCGTGCACGGCACCGCCGGTTTGTTCGATCCCGGCTGGGCCGGCAAAGCCACACTCGAGCTGAGCAACCTGGGCCGCATGCCGGTGGCGTTATACCCGGGTATGCGCGTTTGCTCATTCACGTTCGAACAGCTCACCTGCGCGTCGTCGATGCCGTACCGCAAGAAGGCCGGCAGCAAGTACGCCGGGCAGACGCGCCCGCTGGCCAGCCGTCTGGCGGGCGAGTTCAAAGGCTGATGGCGCGCCGCGTCCTCACGGTAGGGCCGCTGCCGCCGGAGAAATGCGCCTTCGCTCTGGCGCGCTATAGCCGCTCGCCCAGTTCCATCCGCGATTCGCTCGAATGGGTGCGCACGCACGACTCGGCCAAGTTTCTCGAGAACTTTTACTTCCAGTACGGTCACGCCTCCATCGCCGACTTGGGCCACGTCGTGATGTGCTTCGAAGGGATTTCGGAGCTGGCGGCAACCGAAGTCGAGGACGAACAGCTTTGGGACGGCCAGGCTCGTTCGTCGCGCTATCAGGATTTTTCCAAGTCCGGGTTTGTGACCCCCCCGGAGCTCGACGCGGCGCAAACGGCGCTCTATCAGGAGACGGCGGCGAAACTCCTGACGGGCTATCACCAGGTTCACGCCAAGATTTTTGAGGATCTGTCCGAACGGTTACCGCGCCCGGAGTCGATGAAGCCAGAGACTTATCAGCGCAACCTGCGGGCGCGTGCGTTCGATGTGGCGCGCTATCTTCTGTGCTTCGGCATTCCCACTGGCGTCGGGCAGGTCACCAGCATCCGTTCCTTGGAGCGCCAGGTGCGGCGCTTGAAGACGTCTGAGTACCAGGAGCTGCGCGAACTGGCCGGAGAGATCGCCGAAGCATGCGCTGGGGCGCCCTCCTTACAGTGGGACGACAGCCGTCCCGCCGAGGCGGTCGCGCCTACCCTCGCGAAACACCTCGACCCGGACGAACACCTGGCGCGCAGCCGCCAAGATCTGCGCCAGTGGGCCTGCGAACATCTCCCCAAGGCCGAGCCGGGTTGTCCGGAGCCAGTCGATCTGTCGAAGCCCGCCGACACTTTGGCCGACATCACCGCCACGCTGCTGTATCCGGTGACCGACCGGCCTTACCGCGAGCTCTATGAGCTGGCGTGCTCGTGGAGCATGGCGCGCAAAAACGAAGTCATCGATGTCGCGCTTCGATCCAGAACGCGCCGCGACGAGTTGCTGCGAAGCTTCCGCGGCGGTCTTTATGTATACGACATCGTCATGGACATCGGCGCTTATCGCGACTTGCACCGGCACCGCCGCTGCCAGCAATTCCGTCAGGATTACTCGATCAAACTCGGGTTCGAAACGCCGGAGGCGATCGCTTCCTCCGGTCTGAGTCGTAACTACACGTCACTCCTGTCGGAGGTGAGTAACGCGATTGCCGAATTACCGGCGCCAGGCGCTCATTATCTCCTTCCTTTCGCCACTCGCGCCCGGTTCCTCTTCAAAATGGACTTCGCGGAAGCCGAATATCTCTGCCGGCTGCGCTCGGGCGTCAAAGGACACTTCAGCTACCGCGCGATTGCCTGGAAGATGAAGGAAGCGATGCAGAAAGTGGAGCCGGAGCTGGGACGGCTTCTGGAAGCCACCCCGCCCTGGGTAGAAGATCCCCTCCAACGATAACCTTTCGTAACGCGTTTCGCCCCGGCGGCGTGCATCCAACAGAACGGAAGGAGATTGAATCATTATGATTCGTTTTGCAATTGCAGCCGCATTGGTCGGGCTGGTAAGCGTAGCGCTCTCGCCTAGTGCCAAGGCGGGCGAATGGGACAAGTTGACCGTTTTCAGCGTGAATCAGCCGATCCAGGTCACCAACACCGTTCTGCCTGCGGGCAAGTATGTCATGAAGCTGCTCGATTCACAATCGGACCGGCACATCGTGCAGATCTTCAATCGCAACCAAAACCACCTGTACACGACCGTTCTCGCGATTCCGGCTTACCGGCTCGAGCCAACGGGCAGGACAGTTCTCACGTTCTGGGAAACGCCTCCCGGACAACCCAAGGCGTTGCGTGACTGGTATTATCCGGGCGATAACTTTGGCCAGGAATTTCCGCAGCCGAAGTACGAGCATATTGCAGCTGTGACGCCTGCTCCAGCGCCGCCGGTTGCCGCCGCCCAGGCTCCTCAGCCGGCGCCGGCTCCCGCGCCCCAGCCGCCGCAGGAAGTTGCGCAGAATACCCCACCGCCGCAGCCGGCTCCGCAAGCAGCTCCCGCACCCCAGCCTGCTCCTCAACCGGCTCCGAAGGAACTGCCCAAGACGGCGAGTCCCTATCCTTGGTTTGGTTTAGGAGGAATTGCTTCGCTCGCTCTGTTTGGTCTGGTTCGGAGGTACCGTTTGTCGTAAAATTGCTATAGGAGTTTGTATGACCCGCCACCGCTTCACGTTACCGGTCGCGGGTCTGCTGCTCCTCCTGGCGGCTGCCTTTGGATTCGGTCAGCAACACGAGAAGGTCGCCGCATCGGTTCCGTCTCAGCAACCCTACACAATCAGCACGACGTCGCGGCTGGTTCTGTTGGACGTCAGTGTGAAGGACTCGGCGGGTGGCTTCGTCTCCGGCCTCACCAAGGAGAATTTCAAGGTCTACGAGGACGGCAAGCTTCAACAGATCAGCCAATTTGCGAGCGTGGACATCCCCGTGACCGTCGGCATACTCGTGGATGAGAGCGGCAGCATGCGAAACAAGCGGCCGGAGGTGATTACGGCTGCACTTGCTTTCATCCAGGCCAGCAACCCCATGGACGAGATCTTTGTGATCAACTTCAACGAGCATCCTTACCGCGGTCTTCCCGAAGGCGTGCTGTTTTCCGATGACCCCCGGCAGCTGCGGCAAGCCTTGGGGCAAGGTGATCCCGAGGGCAGGACCGCGTTGTACGACGCCATCACCATGGGCCTGCATCAATTGGAGCTCGGGCGGCGCGACAAGAAAACCCTGGTGCTGATCAGCGACGGCGGGGACAATCACAGCAAGAGCACGCTTCCGGAAGTGACGCACGATGTTCTGGCTTCGATAGCGACCATCTACACGGTTGGCATCTACGATCCGCAAGATCCGGAAAAGAATCCCGGTGTGTTGCGGCGGCTGGCCCAATTGAGCGGCGGTAGTTTCCACTTTCCGGAAAAGCTGGATGAGATTGTTCCGATTTGTCGCCGAATCGCGAAGGATATTCGGACGCGCTATACGATCGGCTACGTCCCGGCGGCCGAGGGACGCGCCCAGCGGCACA
The DNA here is from genome assembly GCA_035508055.1 of Bryobacteraceae bacterium. GTDB lineage: Bacteria > Acidobacteriota > Terriglobia > Bryobacterales > Bryobacteraceae > Palsa-89. Next base: position 53,785 of record DATJNO010000163.1, read on the forward strand.
TCAAAGTAGTGGCACTGGCGGCCGATGGACACAAATTGAACGTGAGGGCCAGGACCAGTTACTGGTACGGGTCGCCCGACAGCGGAGCGGCTGTACAGTGAAAGCTCGGGTGAAAACACGGGGCGGTCTGCAGGTGCTGGAATGGCTGTTCCTTCTCGTCGGCCTGGTGTTGCTGGACTGCTACGTGTGGATCAACACCAGCACCGTGCTCTACCAGGCCTACGAGGATTGGACTTTTGATCAGACGTTGCGCGGACTGACGCCCAGCGTTGGCGGATTCATTGGCGACGAGTGGCGCTGGCTGCGCGGCGAGCGGGGCTTGGCGCCGTCCGTGGTCTCGCCCCGAGAAGGGGAAGCCCCGTCGCAGTATGCGACCATCCCGGAGGCCAAGCCGCTGCTGCCGTCAGCGTTGATCGGGCGTCTGGAAATTCCGCGGCTGGGACTCTCCGTGATGGTGCGGGAAGGCGCTGATAATGGCACGCTGCGCAAGGCGGTCGGGCACATTCCCGGAACGGCGCTGCCGGGCGTGATCGGAAACGTGGCACTGGCGGGCCACCGCGACACCTTTTTCCGCCCGCTGCGTAACATCAAGAAGGGCGACGACATCGACCTTCAAACCGAGCGCGGCACCTACCGCTACGTTGTGGAATCCACAAAGATTGTCGGGCCGCGAGACGTCGGCGTGCTGGCGGCGTCGGGCGGCGAAACGCTGACGCTGGTGACCTGCTATCCGTTCTACTATGTGGGCTCCGCGCCGAAGCGTTTTATCGTGCGGGCCACGCAGGTGGCGGCTATCCTGCAGCCCCCACTGCGACAAGGCTCTTGAGCTTGGCCGTCAGCGTGGTTCGCTTGAGGCCCAGCATCTCGGCCGCGAGTTTCTTGTTTCCACCGGTCTTGCGCAGCGCCTGTTCCAGAATATTGAGTTCGATACTCCCCACGGTACGTTCGAAATCCAGGCCCTGATCGGGAACGGCGACGAAGGGCTGCGCGCCCGGCCGCAAGGCCACCGGAAGCTTCCGTGGCGGCAAAGGGAAATCCCCGGCGTGAAGCACTGGACGATCGCCGCTAAGGATGACCGCCTTTTCGACCGCGTTCTCCAGCTGCCGCACGTTGCCCGGCCAATCGTGGGCGGCCAGCCGGTCCAGCGTTTCGCGTGAGATCTGCTTCACGGGAATGCGCTCTTCGCGGCAGATTTTCTCGATGAAATGCCGCGTCAACAGCCCAACGTCGCCGGAGCGCTCGCGCAGCGGCGGAAGCGTCAAGGGAACCACGTTGAGCCGGTAGTAGAGGTCTTCTCGAAACTTGCCTTGCTGGATCATCTCAGCCAGATCGGTGTGCGTCGCGGCGATCACGCGGACATCCACACGAATGCTCTCCGAGCTTCCCAGGCGCTGGAACTCGCGCTCCTGCAGCACGCGCAGCAGCTTGGACTGAAGGCTGAGCGGCATGTCGCCGATTTCATCCAGAAAGATGGTGCCATGATTGGCCTGTTCAAAGCGGCCGATGCGCTGATTCATCGCGCCCGTGAACGCGCCCTTGACGTGACCGAACAGCTCGGCCTCGAGCAGCGACTCGGGCAGCGCACTGCAATTGACCGCGACCATCGGCGTCCGGTCGCGCCCGCTGGCGGCGTGGATCGAGCGCGCCACCAGTTCCTTGCCCGTTCCTGTTTCGCCGGTGATCAGCACCGTGCAGCGCCGCGGCGCCACCAGGCGGATCTGTTCGACAATCTGCTCGATAGCGCGGCTTTCGCCGATCAGGATGCGCCGCCAGGGCTCCGGATCGAACCCGCCGGCACCCTCCGATTCGCGCGACCACTTCGAATTGGCAGCCAGGTAGAGCACGCTGCTGGCGTCGCCATGCGTCAACACGTGAAATGCGCCCAGGCGCACGAGCCGCACGGTTTCGGTACCGCCGGCTTCCGGCGCGTGCAGCACAACCGGCGTTCCGGGCTGCGCCCGCTGCAGCTCTTCGAGCAGAGTTTCGGCCCGGGGACAATCCGCAAGCGGCAGACTCGCCAGAACGACATCGAAATCTTCGGCGCGCAGCAGCTCGATGCCATCCGCCGCGCTATTCGCCACGACGGTGGAGGAGAAGAGAATTCCGTTGACAATCTCTCCGGGCTGCTCGGCGATCCAGAGAAGTTTAGGCGTCAGAATGGCGGTAACCTCCGTCAAGCATCCATCGGCCGGAGGAGGGAAGGATTTAAGCGAAAAATTCGCTTAGTCCGTTGCTAGACGCGGGGAATATTCCGGGTGAGCCTGCGCGCCGCTTCTTCAATCGTCGGCCGTGATTTGGAAAACGTGAACCGGATGCGCTTCGGATTCGGAGCCGCGGCCGGGAAGAAAATCGAGCCGGGCACGCCCGCAACGCCTCGCTCGCGCATCAGGCGATCGGTGAAGGCGACGTCGTCTTCCTCCGACAGCGCCGAGTATTCGCACCAGAGAAAATACGAACCGCCCGGCTCGTAGAACGTCATACCCGTTTTCTCGACCGCGTCACCCAGCAGTTGCTTGCGCTGCCAATATTCGCGCCGGACTTTGTCGTAGAACTCGTCGGGGAACGCGAGGGCGCCCGCGAGCGCGATTTGGAAGGGATGCGGCGCGGTGACGGTATGGAAATCGTGCATGTGGCGGAGCTGATCGGCCAGCTGGTCCTGCGCGACCAGATAGCCGACGCGCCAGCCGGTGACCGAATAGGTCTTTCCCATCGATATGACGGTTACCGTGCGGTTGACCGCGGCCGGGAGCGATCCGATGCTGATGTGCTGGTGGCCCGGCCACACCAGGTATTCATAAGTTTCGTCAGCGAAGATCAGCAGGTCGTGATCGGCGGCGAATTGCGCGATGGTTTCGAGTTCCGCGCGGGTGAACACCTTGCCCATCGGGTTGCACGGATTGCAAAGCAGCACCGCGGCCGTGCGAGGCGTGTAAAGCGCTTCGAGCTGCCCGCGTGTGAAACTGAAATCCGGCTCCGAAGTCGCCAGCGTGCGGAGCTCGACGCCCGCAGCGATGGACTGCAGCACGTAATTCTCGTACATGGGCGCGAAGCTGATCACTTCGTTGCCCAGTTCGACTAATGCTTCCATGGCCACGATCATGCCTTCCGTGGCGCCGCACGTCACGACGACGTTGCGATCCGGATCGGCCGCGATCCGGTTGAAGCGTTCCAGCTTGTGCGCGATGGCGCGGCGCAGCACGGGGGCGCCGGAGGGATCGGTGTATTGATGAAAGCAGCCGGAGACGGCCTGGCGAGCGAGTTCCTTCACTTCGGGCCATGTATCGTCGTCGGAGAACCCTTGCGAGAGATTCACCGCGCCGATCTTGGCGGCTTCGATGGTGGTCTTGCGAATGGTGGACTCGCGCAGCACTGGGCGCTTGGATGCCATGGTTTTATAGTGACACGGTTCTATTACGAAGCGAGCGATTGGCCGAAGAGCACCACGGCGCGGCCGGCATCCACCACTAGCTAGAAGCGCGTCGCTGGAAAGTGGCGTGTTTTCAATCGCTTGTAGACTGGCAAAAGCCTTGCTTTTCGATCTGGCGTAAGGAGGACACGAAAATGAAAAAGGCAATCGCGGTGATGATGCTGATGGCGGGAGGCCTCTTTGCGGCTCCTCGCATTTCTGTTGGAATCGGTTTCGGCGCGCCTGCGCCAGTAGTGGTTGCGCGCCCCGTTTGCCCCGGACCCGGCTACACCTGGGTGAACGGTTATTATGGTCCCGGGAACGTCTGGGTGGCTGGATATTGGGCTCCGCCCGCCGTCGTGGTTGCTCCGCGCTACCACGCGCGCGTGTTCGACCGTCACCTGGATGGCCGGCGCGACGAGCATTTCCGCCGCTAGCGTTTGTCTTATGAATCTCCCGGGTCCGATCCTGGTGTCCGATCGCTTTGCCCCTTTGCGAAGCCAGTTGCTCACGCTTCTGGCTTCGCTGGGCGAAGACGAGTGGGATCGTCCTACAGCAGCGCCGGGATGGTCCGTCAAGGACGTCACAGCGCACCTGGTGGGCGGCGACTTTGGGATCCTGTCGGGCAAGCGCGACGGGTTTCGCGGGACCTACAAGAAGGTCGACGATTACGCCCAGCTGGTGGATCTGGTCAACCGGTTGAATGCGCAGTGGGTCCAGGTCATGGCGCGGATGAGCCCGCGCCTGCTGATGGATCTTCTGGCCTTCACCGGGCCGGAGGTCGAGCGGTGCTTCGCGTCGCTAGACCCGATGAAGATCGGCGGTCCGGTGCAATGGGCCGGTTCCGATCCCGCTCCGGTGTGGTTCGACATCGCGCGTGAATTCACGGAGCGGTGGCATCACCAGCAGCAGATTCGGGACGCCACCGGATATGCGCCGCTCTACGATCCGTACTTTCTCGCGCCCGTCTTGGACGCCTTCGTGCGGGCCTTTCCGCACAACTTTCGTCATCTCGGGGCGCCGGCGGGAACGGTGGTGAGGTTCGAGATCTCCGGCGAAGCCGGCGGCATCTGGTTCGTCCATCGGATCGCGCAGGCCTGGACTCTCGCGCTGGACTCAGAGACCGAACCATCGGTGGATGTGATGCTTCCCCAAGACACCGCGTGGCGCTTGTTCACCAAGGGCATCGATCGCGATGCCGCTCGCGCGCAGGCCGTCATCGGCGGAGATGCCAGGCTGGCCTCGCCCATCTTCGCGACGACTGCCATTATTGGCTAAGTCCTTGGCTAGGTCCTGGGGTTCCAACGCTCGATTGCGTATAATTGTTCTCGGAACTTTGCCTCTGACCGCCGTCCGATAGCTCTCCAATTTCGACCCATCCTGCAACTGAGTCGTGGTGTATTCAAGGAGAGCAAAGTGTATCTGAATTGGTTCGAAACGTTCTTTGAAGGCCTGGCGCTGGAAATGTGGCGCGGCGTGATGACGCCGGAGCTGACCGCTCTCGAGGCTGGCTTTCTAGCTGATCGTCTGGAATTACAGAAGGGCACGAGCGCGCTGGACGTGCCGTGCGGCAACGGCCGGCTGGCCATCGAGCTGGCCAAGCGCGGTGTTCGCATGACGGGCGTGGATATCTCCGCGGGCTTTCTCGATGACGCTCGCGGCGCCGCGCCCGGCATGGAATGGGTCCTCGGCGACATGCGGAACCTGCCTTGGAATTCCCGATTTGACGCCGCCTACTGCTGGGGCAACAGCTTCGCTTATTTCGATCACGACAACTGCCTGCGGTTCCTGGACGCGGTTGCGCGGGCAGTGAAGCCCGGCGGCAGGTTCATCCTGGAAAGCGGCGCCGTTGCTGAGACGCTGCTTCCGAACTTAAAGCCCGAGCGCAAAATGCGGATCGGCGACATTGACTTCGAGAGCCAGAACTCCTACGCTGCCGCCGAGAGCCGCATGGATATCACCTACACGTTTAGCCGCGGCGATCAGCGCGAGGTGAAGCCTATCCATCAATGGGTGCATTCGGCGGGAGAGATCCGGCGGATGCTGCGGAGCAGCGGCCTGGAGCCCGTTGCGACCTTCGGTGATGTCGACGGCTCACGGTTCGAACTCGGTTCGCCACGATTCATCGCGCTGGCGCTCCGAAATGCCTAGCGCTTGTCCGGCACGATGTGCTCCAGGTCCTGGTTGTTCTCCTGGCAATCGGCTTCCATGATGCGCTCGTCGCGCGGCGGATGGCGCAGAATCAGGCGATACTGCCAGGGCCTGGTGAACACCTGGGGGTCTTCCATGGTGGCTTCATAGAAGATGGTGTGGTCGGGCTGGAGCGTGTAGCGCTCGGTGACGTGAAGCTGCGTGCTATGGAAATGGCCGGGGCCGGGCAGCCAGGTTTTGTCGTTGAAGCCGGTGACGTCGACGACGAAGGTGTCGCCGTCCCAGTGGCCCACCGAGTCGCCCATGAAGGTGGGGTCAAGCTCATCGGGATGCGGGCGGCCGTCGGCGGGGATGATGCGAAAGATGTGGTTGGTCTCGTAGAGGATGTAAATCTTGTTGTGCGTCTGCGCGATTTCAAACGGCACCGGAATGCCGAAAATGCGCGGCACGCCGGCCATCATGCAGTGCACGGTGGGATCGTTGCGGTCGTCGGAGGCCAGTTGCTTCACTTTGGCGAGCGCCCAGGGCTGATAGGGCGGCGGGCCGACCGGCGGTCCCCAGGTGCTTTTCGTGCCTTCGCCGGGGCGCAGCTCGCCGGTTTCGCCGAAGAGACTGACGCCGATCGCTTGCCAGATGCCGGAGAGGTCGGGGTGGCCGGAGGCGTCGCGGGGGAGTTTGGCGGCGGGAGTTTGCGCGAA
>DATJNO010000164.1:0-54209 GCA_035508055.1 Bryobacteraceae bacterium
AGCCCGCAAGCTCGATCTGCCATAGTCCACCCGATTCGTGTTCCAATGACGATATGCACCACCGCGTCTTTGTCTTGGCCACAAGCGCGTCCCTTCTGACCGCCGCACTCCCCGCGCTCGCCCACCACTCCTTCTCCAGCGAATTTGACGAGTCCAATCCCGTCACACTGGAGGGCGTGGTCACGCGCGTCGATTGGGAGAATCCCCACGTGCACTATTACATCGACGTACAACAATCCGACGGCAGCGTGGTGAACTGGTCCTGCGAGACCGGCGGCCCGAGGCGGCTGGAGCGGCGCGGCTGGATGCGCGAATCGCTTAAGCCCGGCGACAAAGTCGTGGTCCACGCGTTTCGGTCCAAAGACGGCTCGCACTCCGCCGACGGCCGCAAAGTCACGCTGGCCGACGGGCGCACCATCTCCTCGGCGCCAAGGTATTGACCGCGACCCTCCAGGAACAATTCGGCGCGATCGACATCTATCTGTTCGATCAATTGCTGCGCGGCCGCATCACGCCCGGCATGCGAATCGTCGACGCCGGCTGCGGCTCAGGGCGCAATGTCGTGTATCTGCTGCGCGAAGGCTACGAGGTGTTCGGCGTTGACTCCGACCCGCGCGCCCTCGAAAGCCTGCGCCGCCTGGCGGCTGTGCTGGCGCCTGCCTTACCTGCCGCCAACTTTCGCGTCGAAGCCGTTGAAGCGATGTCCTTCCCGGATGGTTTCGCCGGCGCGGTTATTTGCAGCGCCGTCCTTCATTTCGCCCGCGACGACGCCCACTTCGACGCCATGCTGCGCGAGACCTGGCGCGTCCTCCAGCCAGGAGGCCTGCTGTTCTGCCGGCTGGCGTCCTCCATCGGAATCGAAGCACAAATCCAGCCCCTGGGCGGCCGCCGTTTCTGGCTGCCGGACGGCTCCGAGCGCTACCTGGTGGACGAACCGCTCTTGCTGCGGCTGACCGGTGAACTCGGTGGGCAATTGGCCGACCCGCTGAAGACCACCGTGGTGCAGAACCAGCGCTCCATGACCACTTGGATTGTCCGCAAAAACTGCTAGCCGGCGGGAAACCATATACAATTGCTGAAAATGAGACTCCAAGTTGCGACATTGATGCTGTTTGCCTGTGCCTCCGCCGGCCATGGCCAAACCGAGGCTCAAGGCCCAGTGGTCGGGGTCGGGCCATTCCTGCACATGGTGGCCGATCTCGACAAGTCCATCGCTTTCTACCGCGACGCGCTGGGCCTGAAGCTGAACGGCCCGGAGGGTGACCATCCATTTAACTCCAACCCGGCAGTTGCCAATCTATACGGCGTCCCGGGCAAGCAGTTTCGCGCCGCCGTTCTATCCATCCCCGGCACCGGCATGGGAATTGAATTAGCCCAGTGGCACGGCCTGGAAAGCTCCACGAGCGGGAATCCGGAAATTGCAACTCTGATTCTCAAGGTGAGCGATCGGGAAGCCTTCGAGACCCGCGTTGGAGCGAAGAATCGCGTCCTCCGCGATCCGGATGGCTTTCCTATAGAGCTGGTGGAGGCTGCGACGGCGGCATCCAACTCAGGCGGAATCGCGGGCGCTGATCTGCGGATCAATACGGCCGACCAAGAGGGGACGTCGGCACGACTGGCGCGGGTCTTTGGTTTCACGCCCGGTCCCCGCCCGGAGGAACTGGAAATTCCGGGGTCCTCGGTGGGCATCACCTTGGCCGATGGCCAAGCGAGCGACGGACTGGGCGCTCCATTTCCTGCACCTGGCTACGGAATGCTGCGCTTACGCGTTCGCGACATCGAAGCAGTCGCCAAGGCCTGTCAATTAGCGGGTTTTAAGGTGATCACCACCGAAGGCAATCCGGTCGATCTTCCCGGCGGCGCCCGAGCGATCATTGTCAGAGACCCCGCCGGGTTCTATTTCCAACCCTTCGAGCCGGCCAGGAAGTAGCGCGAAGCTGGCGCCAGGGCCCTTATCGCCGGCTGATCTGGTAGGCTCCCCTGTCCGAGGCGAGATGACTCTCCACCTCCGCTTTGCCCCTCGGCAGGAGCGCGAAGAACGTGCTGCCGGCTCCGATCTCGCTGTTCAATCCTACTCTGCCACCCTGCGCCTCGACGATCCGCTTGGTCAACGCCAGACCCAGTCCGGCGCCCTGAAACTGCTTGGCGACGCCGGCGTCCAGCTGGTGGAACTCCTGGAACAGTAGCTGCTGGTCTTTCGGGGCAATACCGATGCCGTCGTCCTGCACTTCCAGCCGGAAGAACCGGTCCGCTTCCGCTAGAATCCGGACGGTGATGTTGCCCTTGGGAGGAGTGAATTTTAAGGCATTGGATAAGTAGTTGAACAGAACTTGCTTGAAGCGGGCGGCGTCCAGGTAGGCGTAGCGGCCCTCCGGATCGATCTCCCGCCGGATCTGGATCTGTTTCTGCTGCGCCATCAGATCCAGCATCTGTACGGTTCCCTGAATGGACTCCTCCAGGTTGACGACTTCGGGCCGGAACACCATCTTCCCGGACTCGACCTTGGCCAGATCCAGCACATCGTTGATGAGGTGCAGCAAGTGGCGCGAGCCTTCCAGAATCTCGCCCAGGTACTCCTGCTGGGATTCGTTCACCGGCCCGGCGACGCCGTCGATCATCACTTCGCTAAAGCCGATGATGCTGTTGAGCGGGGTGCGCAGCTCATGACTCATATTCGCGAGGAACTCGCTTTTGAGCTGCGTAGCCTTCAGGATTTCGGCATTCTGGTTTTCCAGCTGCGCCGTTTTCTCGCGCAGCTCGGCGGCGGATTTTTCCAGCGCCTTTTGCGTGGACTCGCGCGATTGAACGGCATGGTACAGGCGCGACCAGGTGAGGCGCGCCAGGATGAGCGATAACAGAGCGCCGCAGACGAAGCGCCACTGCGTCTCCTGCGCCCTTTGCCCTTGCTGTTCCGCGCGCACTTGCATCAACTGGTAGGAATCGCGGCGTGCGTCGTTGATGGCGGAGCGGAGGTTGTCCATTCTGCTTTTGGCGCGGCCCGCCAGCATGCTCTTGCGCGCGGCTTCCGGGTCGCCGGCCCGGCGCAGTTCCACACCCCTCGCCATTTCCGACAGCCTGGCGCGCACCAGCGTGTCAATCAGGTTCAGGCGGGTGTGCAAGGACGGGAAGGTCTCCTCCAGGGAGGGCAGCTTCTCCAGGACCTGCCGGGTGTCCCTGACCCCCGACTGATAATCGGCGAGATAGCCCGGCTTTCCGGTCAACAGGTATTCGCGCTGGGCGGTCTCGGTGTTTTCGACGCTCGACAGGATGCGTTCGATCCCGGCGAGCGCCTGGTTGGCCCGCACCGACCAGCTCACATCCCGCCCCCACAGCACCAGGCTCCAGGTGGCTAAACCCCAGACCATGGCATAGAGCGCCAGACCGACGGAGAACCCGATCCGAATCTTCTGCGGCAGCGTCAAACCCAGCCGCGCCGGTTTGGCGGGCTGGGGTTTAGTTCCCATCGGAGAGCGACGCCGTGAATTTACGCAGCAGCCGCAGGATCCGCATGGTTACATCGTCAGGGTCGAAGGGCTTGATCGCGTAGTCGTTCGCACCATACGCAAACGCCATGCCGATGTCGTTTTGCTGTTGCCGCACGCTGAGCATCAGGATTTGCAGATTGTGGTTGCCCTGCACCCTGCGGATTTCCCTCAGCACCGACATGCCGCTCAGCTTCGGCATCCCGATATCCAGTACCAGCAGATCCGGCGATAGCTTGCGGACCGTGTCCAGGGCCTCCTGGCCGTCGCGGGCCGCGACGGTATCCACGCCCAGCTTGGCCAGCATAGGCGACAAAAGTGAATGAATGATGGCGTCATCATCGGCGATCACCACCAGCGGCCGGGAGTCCCGCTCCAGGGGCGCCGCAGGCGACTGGGGTTTGTGGCCGATCACCCGCCGTGCGCGGCACAGCAATTCCTCCGAATCCCAGGGGGCCAGGACAAAGTCGACCGCGCGATCGAGCAAGGCCAGCTGGGACTCGAGCACCCCCGTTCGGGACGAGACCAGCAGAACAGGTTTTTCGAGCACCGGTTGGGCGGCCACGGATTCCCAGCAACAAGCCCCTTCCTCGGTGCAAGTATTCAGGATGATCAGGTCGTGCGCGCGCAGCGCGTCCAGGCCCAGGCCTTGGGAGAGCGCTCCCAGGTCGCGAGCCGTGGCGTGAACCTGATCGAATGCGGCGCGAACGCGGGCGGCCTCGCTTTCGCTGAAACCGAGCAGGCCGATTTGTTTCGTCGACAGACTCTCGGTAAGACTTTCGGGGACAGCCGGCTCACCGGCATTTTCCATCGCGCGGGTGAAAAGCTCCCGGATCTCGGCGAACCCCTGCGCCACGCGCGGCTGGCACCCATCCGGCAAAGCCTCCAGCAGTTCTTCCAGCGCTCTCGCCCGGCGCGTGATCTCGGGGTATCCCAGTGTGCCGCCCATGCCGGCCCAATGGTGAACCACTCTGCGCATGGCTTCGAGTTCGTCCAGGGAGTCTTCGCCGGCAAACCGCCGGCTCGATTCCGCGCCCTCCGCGACGAAGCCATTGCGAAGCTCTCGCAAAAGATCGCCGGGATCGCCGCCCTCGGGCTTCGCGGCGGCGCCCCGCCCGGTAGCCTTCTCCAAATACCCCCGGATCTGATCCACGAAGGTGCGCGTGTCGATGGGCTTGCACATGTAACCATCGCAGCCGGCCGCTTTGGCTCTCTCTTCGTCGCCGCGCATGGCATAAGCAGTCAGCGCCACAATCACCGCCCCGCGTGTGGCGGGATCGTCTTTGAGCCGCCGGGTCAGCTGTAGCCCGTCCATGCCGGGGAGCTGGATATCCATCAAAATGAGGTGTGGAGTGAATGACTTGAGGGTCTCCAGCGCCTCTGAACTATCGGCGGCGGTTTGGACGTCGAAACCGGCATTCACCAGCAGTAGCCGGGCCAGCTTCACATTGGCCGGATTGTCGTCGATGATGAGGATTGGCTCGTGTGCCATCTCGCCTGCTCTTAAGATCGGAAAGCAGGCGACACCCCTATAGTCCCTCCCCCGCTAAATTACTGTTTATTCGCCGTTTGCCCGGCGAACTGACCCTAAAGTGCCCCGCTTGCTATGCCGACTACTGCCGGCGGCCCGGACTGGACTGACCGCCTGAGCCAAAGCGTGCCTCGGGCCTCCCTGCGCTGCAACCAAACCGGATCCCTGATCAGCCCAAAACACAAACTTACCTAAACGTTCTGTCGTGATCCAGGCCCTCCGGGATGTTAAGATGGTCGCTCGGACTGGCAAACTCCGGCCATGATTGGCGAGACGTTACGGCACTACCGCATTGAGGCCAAGCTGGGTGCGGGAGGGATGGGCGTGGTTTATCGCGCCCTGGATACCCACCTGGACCGGGCCGTGGCCGTCAAGGTTTTGCCCGCCGCCGCCATAGGCAGCGCCGATCGCCGCGCGCGCTTCTCCCAGGAAGCCAAGTCCGCCTCCGCGCTGAGCAATCGCCACATCATCACCATCTACGACATCGACACCGGCCAGGTGGACGGCCAGCCGGTCGACTTCATCGCCATGGAGTACGTCGCCGGCAAGACCCTGGACCGGCTCATCGGCCGCAAAGGCATGCGTCTGGCCGAAGCGCTGCGCTACGCCATACAGATCGCCGACGGCCTGGCCGCCGCTCACAGCGCGGGCATTATCCATCGCGACCTGAAGCCCGCCAACATCATCGTGAACGACAACGGCGAAGTGAAGATCCTGGATTTCGGGCTCGCCAAACTGACCGAGTCCGAAGAACCCGACGTTTTCGCCGTCACCCAAAGCGTTCACGTGGACGCTTTACTGCACACCGAAGCCGGCGCCATTCTCGGCACGGTTGCTTATATGTCGCCCGAGCAGGCCGACGGCCATAGCGTGGACGCGCGGTCCGACATTTTTTCTTTCGGCGCGGTCTTGTACGAAATGGTCGCCGGCAAGCGCGCCTTCGCGGGCGATTCCAAGCTTTCCACGCTGGCTTCCGTGCTGCACGTCGAGCCGCCGCCTTTGAGCCAGATGACACAGGGAATCCCGCGCGAAGTGGAGCGCATCATTGCCCGCTGTTTGCGCAAGGATCCGCAGCGGCGCTGGCAGAGCATGGCCGACGTCAAGGTCGCGCTGGAAGACGCGCTGGAGGATCTGGATTCGGCGCCCTCGCCGGAGGCCGCTCCAACAGCGCCGCGCGGACGGCTCAGTCTTCTGCTGTGGCCCGCCATAGTCCTGGTGGCTCTTGCCGCCGGCGCGTATATCGGCTGGAAGACGCTCCAACCGGTGCAGCCTACCTTCGAGCGGCTCACGTACCGGCGTGGAGACATTCCCGCGGCCCGGCTCTCACCGGACGGCCAGACCGTCGTCTTCAGCGCGCAATGGTCCAATGAGCCGATCACCATCTTCTCCCTCCGTCCCGGCAGCCGGGAATACCGTCCGCTCGGTCTGCCCACCGGCCGTATCCTCTCCATCAGTTCGACCGGGGAGATGGCTATCCTGGTTGGTTCAAGCGTTCCTGGCACTCTGGCCCGCGTGCCTTTGTCCGGCGGAGCGCCCCGCGAAATTCTGGAGAACGTCAATGATGCCGACTGGTCGCCGGATGGCAACAGCCTCGCCGTCTCCCGCGCGGTAGCGGGAAAGAGCCAGATCGAGTATCCCATCGGAACCGTCCGCTATGTCAGCAGCGGCGCCCTGCCGCTCCTGAAGGTTTCTCCCTCGGGCGACCTGATCGCCTTCATCCAACCCGACACCGCCGCCGGTGATTTCGCGGTTGAGGTTCTGGACATGCACGGCAAGACGCGAGCCCTGTCGCGCGGCTGGCAAGTCCTGGGCGGCTTGACTTGGTCGCCGAAAGGCGATGAGATCTGGTTCGGCGGCGCCAAAGCGGGCGGAAGTCCTGTCCTGCGCGCCGTCTCGCTGAGTGGCAAGGAGAGGACGGTCGTGCAGGTGCCGGCGTGGACCATGATTGACGACATCGCGCGCGACGGCAAGGTCCTGCTCTCGGTGGTGGACTCGCGGCATGGAATTTCCGCCCTCCTTCCTGGCGCCAAACAGGAGCGCGACCTGTCCTGGTTCGACGCCAGCTACGTCGACGACATTTCCGACGACGGCAAAACCATTCTGTTTATCGAGATCTCCTACGGTAAAACCCGCAATCCGGCTATTTACCTCCGTCAGACCGACGGCTCGCCCGCCGTGCGCCTGGGCGACGGCAACCGGCCGGCTCTTTCTCCCGATGGCAAATGGGTGGCCTGCATTACCATTGCCGGCACGAAGAGCGATCTTACCTTGCTGCCCACCGGCGCCGGTGAATCTCGTAATATCTCCACGCCCGGCATGCACTATGACCGCGTGGAGTGGTTCCCCGACGGCCGGCGCTTACTCTTCACGGGCAACGAGCCAGGCCGGCCCGTGCGAACTTTCGAGCAGGATGTCCAGGGCGGAAAGCCGACGCCCGTTACGCCCGAAGGAGTTCTCGCGTCGCGTGTCTCTCCGGACGGAAAGGATGTGACCGCCATTCAGGACGGCAAGCTGTGCGTCTATCGCATCGCGGGAGGAGAATCGAAACCCGTGGCCACGGCCGAGCCTGGAGAATCGGTCATTCGCTGGAGCGGCGACGGACGCTACCTCTTCCTGCGGCAAGAGGACGGCGCGGCCGCGCTAAAAATCAACCGGCTGGCTTTGGCGACTGGCCGCCTGGAGCCTTGGAAAGAACTGCAGCCCCCCGATCCGGTCGGCGTTCAAATGGGCCCCGTCGTGATGACGCCGGACGGGAACACCTACGCGTACTCGTTCCAGCGCGACATCGGCACCCTGTATCTCGCCAGCGGCCTGAAGTAGACACGTCACCGATGCGCGATCACGAGCAACGACGGCGCTCGCCGCACCACGCATTCCACCGCGCGCCGCAGATTCTCCGGATCCAGCGCCGCGAAGCTTTCATCCAGCACCACCACTTCGGCGTCCTGTAGCAGCGCCCGCGCGATATACAGCCGGCTGCGCTCGCCGTGCGACAACTGCCAGCCGGTCTCGCCCACCATCTGCTGCATGCCGGCGGGCATGCGTTCCAGCAAATCGCTCAGACCGAGTTCGCGGCAGATCACTTCGGCCTCTTCGAAATCGGCGGGCGTCAGAGCCCTGTGCCGCCCCAGGAAAAGATTGAATGCGAACGTCTCGGCCAGCACGTGATTCTCGTGAAATTGCGGCGCCGCTGCGATGCGCCTGCGCCAGGCCGCTGAGCCCAGCGTCGTGCGATCCAGGCCGTCGATCAATACGCGCCCGGAGTGCGGTTCGCGTAAGCCCACCAGTAAGGAAACCAGAGTCGACTTGCCTCCGCCTGACGCGCCCTCCAGCACCAATCGTTCGCCTTTCGAGACACGCAGGCTGCAGCCGTGCAGCACCGGTTCCGAGCGATCCCGGTAGCGGAAATCGAGCCCGCAGGCTTCCACGACAGGCAGCGAATTTGTCACCCGTGGCGGGGCCAGCGAACCGATCGCTTCCGGACGCTCAGCGGCGCGATACAAAACCGATACGCGCTGCCACGCCACCGCCGCGCCCGCGATTTGCCAGGCTCCCGCTGCCAGCCTCCGCCACGCACGATACGCGAGCAGCACGCCGCCGGCCGCGATTGCCACACGCCCCTCCGTTTCCCCTCCGCGCTCGAGCGCCGGCGCCAGCGCCAGCAGCCCGAGCACCAGCCAGCCTCGCGGAACAATCGCGATCAGCGTGGCCGTGGCATGGTCCATGGCCCGGGAAGCTTTGACATACCGCTTCAGCGCTTCGTCTTCGCCCTTGTGCCATTGATCCGGCGGCAGCTGCGCCAGGCGCGTGCGATATCCCACCATGCTCTCCACCAGTTCGTGCGTCATCTCGAGCCGGACATCGGTCCAATCGCGATTCCGCTGGAAGTAGCGCCAGGCGATCGCCGCGGCCGCGAGCAGCCAGACGCCCAGCAGCGCGGTTTGAAGTGCGCCGCCCGCCCCCGCCGCCAGGACGAACATCGCGATGAGAATCTCAATCACCGCAACCAGCGCCAAAAAGCCACCGCTCAATGCCAGCGATTCCACCGCTTCGCATTCGAGCACGCGTCCTAACAACTGCCCCGCGCCTTGGTGGCGCAGGCTGTCCGGTTCCAAGCGCAGCGCGCCGAAGAAAAGCCGCTGCTTCAGACGCGCGCCCGCGCCGATGGCGATCCGCCCTTGCAGCCAGGTGATCAGCACGCGCAGCGGGACCAGTGCGGCCAGCAGCAGGGCCCACACCACGAGCCAGCGGCGATCGGCCCGGCCATTCAGGACGTTTGTACCCACGACGAACCACGCCGCGATCCACAGCACATACTGAATCGTGTGCGCTCCGGCCAGCGCGGCCAGACGCTGGGGAATCCGCTCCTGTCGCAGTTGCCGCCAAAAGTTCGCGCCGGGCGGGAGCCGCAATTGCCAGATTCCGCGCAGGCGCAGCGTACTGAATTGCTCGCGCAGAACGGCCTCCCTCGCGGCGGCGCGTTTCGCTTGCGGCACTTGCGCGCGGTGGAGGGTTTCGTCGATCTGCTGGATGGCGGGCGCTTCCCTGTCCTCACAAAGCGCGGAACGAACGGCCGCCGGCGAGACGCGCACTCGTCCCAGAGCGGGCGTGAGCAGCGTCGATCCTTTCACGACGGCAAGAAACTTCGGACCGCTGTCGGTTTGCACGCGCAGCAGCGCCGGACCCATGCGGCGCAACAGCCCCTCGAAATCGGCATAGGAGCTCTCCAACGGCCGCGCTTCCAACCCGATGGTGAGCGCCGCGGTTTCCAGCCAGTTGCCCAGCGCTTCGGAATCCTTCTGAATGTTCGCTGGTGGATTCACGAGCTGCGAAACGGCAGTCAGACGCTGGATTGCCTCACCCAGCCCCGCGGCCGGCCACAACAGCGATGCAAGGTCGGCGGTCATGACTCGGTCAACACGCCGCCTTCCAGCCGCAAGTGGCGCCACTCGCCCCCGGCCCACAGCTCTTCGCGAACCGCACGCTCCGCCTCGAGCATCGAGTGAAGCCGCGAGGAGGAGTCGGCCGCCATCCAACGCGGGTCGCCGTCCTCGACGATCCGGCCCTCCTCCACTACCAGCACACGTTCGAAGCCCTGCGTCTCCGCGACATCGTGCGAGATCCAAAGCAGCGTGGCATCCCGCCAGAACTCGCGCGTGCGGGCCAGCAGCTTGCGCCGCTGCTCGAAATCCAATCCGCGAAACGGCTCATCCAGGATCGCGAGCCGGACATCCGGACGCAGCAGCGCGCGCGCCAGCCGGACCCGCTGCCCTTCCCCGCCCGACACCAGTCCGCCGCCTTCGCCGAGCGGCGTCTCCAGGCCTTCCGGCAACCGGTCGAGGACGCGCCGCAGTTCAGCCGCCTCGATCACGTCTTCCACGGGCACGCCTCCGCCATCGCTCAGCCCGTAGCGCAGGTTTTCGAGCAAAGGCCGGTTCCATAGCTGCACCGCCGGATCCACCCAGGCGATATGCGGCCGCAGCCGGGCCAGGTGGGCCTCGTCAAGTTCCACGCCATCCACCAGCACACGCCCCTCCGCCGCACGATGCCAGCCAAGCAGCAATCCAACCAAACTCGATTTGCCCGCGCCCGACGCTCCGACAATCGCCACGTGCTCCCCACGCTGGATCGAAAGCTGGATATTGCGCAAAATCGTGTGCCCTGCTGCCGTGACGTTGACATTTTCCAGCACAATGCCCGCCGTACCGCTCGCCGGCTGCGACGCGGCTATAGCGCCGGGCGCCGCCTGCTCCAGCGCTCCCAGCGGTTCGAGCAGCCGCAACGTCGTGTTGCGATACGAAGGATACTGCCACGCAATCAGCGCCACTTCCTGCCCCAGCGCCGGAAGATTCAACGCCCAATAGACCAGCAGCAACACGACTCCGGACTCGCCCGCGCGCGCCAGGTGCGAGGCCAGCAGCCAGATCGCGAGAGCAAAGCCGGCCAGGAACTGCACTGTCTCGAACGAAATCACCGCGCGCTGCAGGCTGAGTCCCGCGCGCGCCCATTCTGTCAACCTGCTCTCGTGCTCGCGCCGCACCGCCGCTTGCCCGCCATGTGTGTGGATGGCCACCAAGCCGAGCAACGCGTCGAGATAGAAATGGCTGAGCGCTCCAGCGTGCGTGCGCAAGCGCAGATCGCGCTCCATCAGCAGCGGCTGCGAAGCCAGCGGGATTGCGACCGCCGTCAACGCGCACAGCAGCGCAACCGGCGCGCTGGCCGGATCCAGCCAGATGATGCCGGCCGTGGTGAAAACAATTTCGAAAATGCAGCGCAGCATCTGACCGGCGAGCTCCGGCAGGCGGCGGATCAGATGGATGCCGTGGCTGCGTTCGGCGAGGTCCGACTTCAAACGGCTTTGGAAATAGCGATCGCCCAGCCGCGGAATCTTGTGTAGAAACGCTTCCCGCAGCCGGATTTCCAGACGCCGCCCCATTCCCAGCAGGCTGGCCGTCACCGGGATTTCAACAAGTAGCAGCGCGGCAGACAACGCCAGGACAACGCCCAGCGCACCGAGGCTCCGCGACTGGATCAAACCGCGCAACAGAACCGCCTCGACGATCACGCCCGCGCTGGCCAACGCGAGTGCCGCGGTAATCGCTGCCGGAGCGAAGACCCCGTCGGCGCGCAGCAGCCGCAGCAACTCGCGCCCGGGGCGCATGGGCGGCTGTTGCAAAGCAGCTACCAGCTCGGGCGATGAAGGAGGCTTCTGCGATGCGCCTTGTCCAGCCCTGCGTCCCCGCACTCGGACCAGCACCGCGCCGCGTAGCATCACCTGGCCTTCCTCATCCGCCGCGCGGGCAGACCAGTAATGTTCCGGAATCGCGCTGTGATCCGCGAGAATTTCCTGGAGCACGCGGTCCGCTTCCGCGCCGCTCCGGATCGCGCCCGCCGCGGCGAGCGATTCCACCATCCGCACGCCGGCATCGAAAGCAGCCAGCGAACGCCAACTCGGATCGTTCGTCGCAATCGAACGGCCGTGGTGGATCCCGAGTAATTCCAGGCGGCGCATCAGCGGCCTGAGAAAATCCTCCGATTCCGCGTACGCCTGCCAATCCTCCGCCGGCGCCGTCATCCGATGCACGTACAGGTCGGAGATAAACCGTTTGGCGCGCACCCACCGCCGCCCCGTCGCCGGATCCATCACCTGCACGAACGGCCCATGCCTTCGCCACACAATCACGAAGTGCGTGACACCGGTCGGCAGCACCACCACCGCGATAGCCGGCAGCGCGCGGGCTTCGTCCAAGAGCACATGATCGGCCGGAACCACGATCTGCTCGGCTTCGAGACCCAGCTCGTTGGCCGCTTCCTCGATGGTGTCGATCGAGGTGCCGTCTACATCCGTCTGGCAGGCTTCGCGCAGGCGCCCATAATGCGCGTGGATGCCGAAGCCTTCCAGAAGCGACTTGAGCGCGGCGGGGCCGCAGTCCATGTTGGAGGTTTGGACGACCTCCGGAACAACCAACCGCGCGCGGGCTTTCATGCGGCCGGGCGCGTCATGACCACACGGGAGCCGGCCGGTCTTTGAGCCAGGCGATGAAGTCCGTCATCGGCGGGCTGCCGCCGAGCGCGCGCAACCGCGAAGCGCACTGCCCGCGATGCGCCTGGCTATGCATCACCACCTGCATGAGTGCGTGGCCCAGCGTGAGCTTTGCTCCGGGAATCCACGGCGTTTCGAACGGCTGCGAAAGATCGGCTTCGTCAACGCCCCGGGCGAACGCGATTTCCTCCGGATGCACCTCGCGAAACAGAGTCTCGAATTCGCCGAGCGAGTCCGGAACCCGGGACTCCTTCGCCATATCGAACGGACGCTTGAGGAACAGCGACAGGAAGAACCGCTGTACGATGACGATGTGGTGCAGCGTCTTGCGCAACGACTCATCGGACGCTGCGCCTTCGTGCGCGCCGATTGCGTGGACGATCGCCGCATCCGCCCAGGCTTGATGATCCATCAGCTCGCCGATCAGAGTTTTCACCTGGTTATCCTATCGCAAGCGCCGCGCAAGCGGCGGTTCACTCCGCTCCGGCCGAGTGCCGCGCCAGCAGCGGCTTGATGTTCAGGTTCCGGATCAGGCGGTGCAGGTAGTTGGGATGCAAGTCCAGCAGGCGGGCCGCTTCGGTGTAATTGCCGTTGGCCTGCTCCACGGCATGGATGATCAGCTGCTTCTTCATCTCGCGCACCGAATCGTGAAACGCCGCGCGCCCGCCACCCGCCGTCGCGGCCTTGTCCAGCACGGATTCGGGCAGATCCTCGGGCAGGATGAGTTCGGAAGAACCCAGCACCACCGCGCGTTCGATGGCGTTCTCCAGCTCGCGCACGTTGCCGGGCCAATCGTAATTCGCCAGGCAGGTTCGCGCCTCCGGCGTGATTCCCAACACCGGTCTTCCGGCGCGCTGCGCGTACTTGGAAGCGAAATAGCTCGCCAGCAGCGGAATGTCCTCGCGGCGCTCCCTCAGCGGCGGCATGCGCAGCGAAACCACGTTCAGCCGGTAGAACAGATCCTCGCGGAAGCGGCCCTTCTTGACTTCTTCATCCAGGTCGCGGTTGGTGGCCGTGATCAAGCGCACGTCCAGCTTGATGGTGCGCGTTCCGCCCACGCGCTCAAACTCCCGTTCCTGCAGCACACGCAGCAGCTTGGCTTGCAACAGCGGCGCCAGTTCGCCGATCTCGTCCAGAAACACGGTGCCGCCCTCGGCGATTTCCAGTTTGCCCTTCTTCTGCGCGATCGCCCCGGTGAACGAGCCTTTTTCGTGGCCGAACAATTCGCTTTCCAGAAGGTTCTCGGCCAGCGCCGCGCAGTTGATCGCCACGCACGGTTTGTTGCCCCGGCTGCTGTTGCGATGAATCGCGCGCGCCACCAGCTCCTTGCCGGTCCCGCTCTCGCCGCGGATCAACACGGTAGTATCCTTGGGCGCCACGCGTTTGATGAACTGAAACACCTCGCGCATGCGCGGGCTTTCGCCCACCATATTGTGCTCGAAGCTCATCTCGGCCTGCAGGCGCTGATTCTCTTCTTCCAGCCGCTCCATGCGCCGCGCGTTGTCCAACGCCGCCGCGCCGATGCTGCCGATCGCGGTGAGCAGCTGCAGGTGATCCTCGTCAAATCGCACTTCCGGATTGCTGGCGTCCAGATAAATCACGCCGAAAACGCGATCGAATACCTCCAGCGGAACCGCCAGCACGCTGCTGATCCGCCGCAGCGTGATGCTTTCGGTGCCGGCGAAGTCGTCCTGGCTCTCCAGATCGTTGCTCAACACCGCCACGCCTTCGGAGAGAACGCGCGAAACAATCGTGCGGCTCACTTGGACCGCCTGGTTCAGGCCGCCGCGGCGGTCCCACCCGAACACCGAGGTCCATTCCTCCATGCCGTGCTCGCCCAGCAGGATGGCTCCCCGGTCGGCCGGCACAATTTCGAAAATCGACTCCAGAATCTGGCGTTCCAGCGCCTCCAAGCCCCGGACCGAGTTCACCGCCTTGCTGATCCGCAGCAGGACGTTCAAATCACCCACTGTTCTACTGGTGGGTGGAATCTTCTCCGGCTCTCTCAGGTAGCGCGCATCCTGCTTGCGCAGAACGATGGTGGACCGTGCGCCCGCCTCGGCTTTGTTGAATTCCACCGACGTCGAGATGCTCTTGGCATGTTCGGCCTCCGGAACCACGAACACAAAAATGGAGTTGCCGACCTTGATCTCGTCGCCGGAAGCGAGCACGCGCTCGGTCACCGGCACACCGTTGACAAACGTGGCGTTGCGGCTGTTCAGATCCTGGACCTTGAACTGGCCGCCTTCGCGCGAAATCAGGCAGTGCCGCCGGGAAACGGAGGCGTCCAACAGCGAGACCTTGTTGGAAGGCTCCCGCCCGATGGAGATTTCCTGTTCCGTTAAATCAATGCTGCTTCCCTTGAGAGGTCCGGTGATGGCCTCCAGCTCGGCAGCAAACTCCGGCTCCGCCATGCTTGGCTAAAGTATAACGGATACACTTGGGCTTTGGCCGAAAATTTTCCTCGTTGCTTCCTTAGGACCAAAGTTCTATCTGATCAGATAGATACCCTATCCGAACCGATAGGGTTTTTACCTCAGAGTCGAGTAAGCCAACTAGGGCCCGCATTGCTAAGGGGCCTGGCATCAGTAGGTTGAGCAACTCCGTAGAACTTCCCTCGCCCTGGTACTAAGATTGCTTTTTTAACCTGCGAAAGGAGAAAGGCAATGAGGACCAAGACCAAGATCAAAGCCGGAAACATCATCTGGACTCCGTAATCGAGCATTGCACTTTCACCACTCGGCTGCCTCGGTTACGGTGGCTTGGCTCGATAGGCCATCCGAGTCGATGCAGCTCTGGAAGTAATAGTGCCGAGTAAGCTTCGAACCGCGGCCTCACAAGGGTGGGGCCGCGGTTTTGTTTTGTGGATCACAGGCGTGGCTGCGGGAGGCTTACAATTCTAGAAGCAGCCGCATGCACCAGCTTTTGGAAGACCTCCGCTACGGGCTCCGCACCCTTCTCAAGACCCCGGGTGCGACGCTGGCGGCGGTCGCCGCGCTGAGCCTGGGAATCGGAGCAAATAGCTCTGTATTCAGCGTGATCAACGCGGTCCTGCTTCGTCCGCTGCCCTACAAAAATCCGGGCCGCCTGGTCGCGGTCTGGGGGAACCAGCCGGCGAAGGGTTTGCATGAACTGCACTTGTCTCCACCGGACTACCGCGACTTGGCGGAGCAGAACCAGGAGTTCGACGAGATGGGCGCGTTCCGCTCCCAGAGTTCGGTGCTCACGGGGCGCGATCTTCCCGAGCAGGTGGAGTCCGCGGCCGTATCGCCCGGAATCTTCCGGATGCTTGGGGCGAAGGCGGTGCTGGGACGGACTTTCGCCCCGGACGAGGATCAGCCTGAGAAGAACTCCGTCGCGGTCCTTTCGCATGGCTTCTGGCGCCGGCGCTTCAACGCCGATCCGCACGCGCTCGGCTCAACCCTGACCTTGGATGGCAGAGACTACACGGTGATCGGAGTGGCGGCGGCCGGGTTTGAGCTACCCGGCAGCGATTCCGGGATCTGGATCCCCTACACGCCCAGCCCGGCCGATCTTGCGCCGGCGAAACGAGGATACCGCTCGCTCACCGTGATTGCGATGCTGAAAGCGGGTGTCCCGCTCCGGGAAGCCGAGACGGGCTTGCAAGCGATCGCGAGCCGGATCGCGGCCGCCAATCCCGACACCAACGCGGGTTACGGTATCGAAACCATTCCGCTCGCCGAACAATTGGCGGGCGGCTTCCAGTCCACGCTGTGGATGCTGTTGGGCGCGGTGGCGGTCGTCCTGTTGATCGCTTGCGCCAATGTCGCGAATCTGCTGCTGGTGCGGGCGGGCGCACGCGAAAAAGAGATGGCGGTGAGAAGCTCCTTGGGCGCCAGTCCCGGCCGGATTATGCGGCAGCTGCTCACCGAAAGCGTTCTGCTCGGGTTGGCAGGCGGCGTTTTAGGTTTGGCTTTGGCGTTTGCGGCGACACCGCTGCTGATCCGGCTGGCCCCGGAAAGCCTGCCGCGCGCCGGAGACATTTCCATCGACTGGCGGGTGCTGGCTTTTACCTTCGCCGTCTCGATCCTCACCGGGATCGTCTTCGGCCTGGCCCCCGCCGCCGTAACTGCCGGCGGCGATTTGAACTCGGCGCTGCGGAGCACCAGCCGCGGGGCATCCGCCAACCGGGCCCGCAGCCGTATGCGCGACGTGCTGGTGGTTTCTCAAATCGCCTGTTGCGTCGTGCTGCTTACCGGCGCCGGTCTGCTGTTGCGCAGTTTCGCGCGGCTGCTGGAAGTCAATCCCGGCTTCCGCACCGATCACCTGCTCACCATGCGGATCGCACCATCGCCTGTCCGCTATTCCGGCTCGAAGCTGGGCCAATTCTACCGGCAAATTCTGGACCGGCTCAGCGCGTTACCCGGCGTGCAATCCGCGGGCGTGTGCCGGTTTCTCCCGCTCGGCGGCAAGGATGGTTTTATAAACTTTCAGATCGAGGGCCGGCCCGCGCTCGCCACCGCCGATCAGCCGCGCGCCGCCTTTCGCGCCGCCAGCGCGGGATATTTCGCCGCGCTCGGCATCCCCTTGCTGAAGGGCCGGCTGTTCGATCAAACCGACGCGGCCGGCACGCCCAAGGTGGCGATCATCAACGAAAAAGCGGCGCGCCTGTTCTGGCCCGATGAAGATCCGGTGGGCAAACGCATCTTGTCGGGCTTCGATGAAAGCCAGTGGTCCACCATCATCGGAGTGGTCGGTAATCTGAAACATGCGGGTCTGGATGCGGACGCCGATCCGGAGACTTACTATCACTACCTTCAAATTCCCCCCGAGTCCATGAACTTCGCCGAAGGCACCATGGCGCTTGCGATCCGTACGGGCGCCGATCCGGAGGCCTTGACCGGCCCGGTACGCAGCGCGATCCGGGCAGTGGATCCGGATCAGCCCGTCTTCGACATCCAGACCATGCAGGACCTGGTCCAGGGCTCGGTGGCGCAGCCGCGCTTCCGGGCGCTATTGCTGGGCGTGTTCGGTGGCCTCGCGTTGCTGCTGGCGGCCATCGGACTGTATGGCGTGATCGCCTATTCGGTGACGCAGCGGGTCAATGAACTGGGCATTCGGATGGCTCTGGGGGCCCGGCGAGGCGACATCGTCGGCCTGGTGGTGGCGCAGGGCCTGCGGCTGGCGGCTGTGGGCATCGGGATCGGTCTGGCGCTGGCGTTGGCCGGGGCACGCTTCGTCTCCAATCTGCTGTTCGGCGTGGGCGACCGGGATCCAGTCACGCTTCTGGCGGCCTTGGTTCTGGTCCTGGCTGTCGCTCTCGCTGCCAGCCTCGTACCGGCCTGGAAGGCCACCCGCATCGACCCGTCCAGCGCCCTCCGCGCCGAATAAGAACCGCGCGAAATCTTTATAAAGCTCACCTAGAAAGCAGCCGATAAGTACCACATGCACAATTGCTTAGGCTGCATCGGGCAAGCTGGTTTTTCAGGCTGGGAGGCGCAAAGATAAGTCCAATCTTATCTGTAACTTTCATTACAAGGACCGGAGCCTGGTAACCGGCCCCGGAGTTCCGAGGAACCACAAGTGGAACTGGCACACCCTCAACGAAACGTCAACGCGGCTAGACTGTTTGTCGCGGGGGTCAGTTTTGCGGGTGTGGCGGCGCTGGTTCTGACGTTTTTCAGTTGGACTCCCGAGCTGCCGGTGCGGTTCCTGGTGTACCTGATGCTGGCGATCGCCGGCTCGGCGATGAACGTCTCGTTCCCCGGCGTGCATGGCGGCAATCTCTCGGTCAACTACATCTTCACCCTGCTCGGTCTCCTGGAACTGAATGTCCCGGAGACGGTTCTTTTGGCGGTAGTGGGCGCGGCGGCGCAGACCTGCTGGGACGCCCGGCGCCGGCGGACCAGCCTGAAGATCGAAGCGCTGATCTTCAATACGGCGTGCATTGCCTTGGCTGTGAGCGCCGCGGCCGGCATTTATCATCAGCCTTGGTTTTTGGGGTGGGGCGAAGGCGAACTGCTGCGTCTCATCCTCGCCGGAGTAGTGTACTTTCTGATCAACGCGCTTCTGGTGTCGGTCGCCATCGCGCTCAGCGAGAACCGCGGCTTCGCGAATATCTGGCGGGGATTTTTCAACTGGTCGTTCTGCTACTACCTGGTTGGAGTCTCGATCGCCGAGATTGTTCACCGCGCGACGGAACGGCTGGGGGTTGTTTTTACGCTGGCTCTTCTGCCCGTGGTGTACGTGATCTACCGCTCGTACTGCTTGTACGTGGAGCGGCTGGAACAGGAGCGCGCGCACGCACAGGGGCTGGCGGCATTGCACCTGCGCACCATCGAGGCGCTGGCGATGGCCATTGAAGCTAAGGACGAATGCACGCACGAGCATCTGCGCCGCGTTCAGGTTTATTCGCTGGAAATGGCCGGCAAGCTTGGCCTCACGCCCGATGAAACGCAGGCGCTGCAAGCCGCCTCGATTCTGCACGACATCGGCAAGCTGGCCGTGCCGGACTACATCATCTCCAAGCCGGGCAAGCTGACGCCGGAAGAATTCGAGAAGATGAAGATCCACACCGTGGTGGGCGCCGAGATCCTGGAACAGGTGGCGTTTCCCTACCCGGTTTCTCCGATCGTGCGCTCGCATCACGAGAAGTGGGACGGCAGCGGCTACCCGGACGGGCTGAAGGGCGAAGACATCCCCATCGGGGCGCGGATCCTTTCGGCGGTGGATTGCCTGGACGCCCTGGCGAGCGACCGGCAGTACCGGCGCGCGCTGCCGCTGGACGAAGCCATGGATTACGTGGCGTCGCTCGCCGGGCGCAGCTTCGATCCGAAGGTCGTCGCGATTCTGAAGGAAAACTACCGCGAGTTCGAGAAACTGGCCCAAAACACGCCGCTGCGCGGGGCGCGCCTGAGCAAGGATCTGGTTGTAGTCCGCGGCGAAGCGCCCGACGCGGGCTACGAAAAAAGCTCCGTCACGCCATCCAACAGCGCCAACGGCGACTCCGTCGCCACCGCACTGCAGGAGATGCGCGCGATCCTGGAACTGACGCACGACCTGAACCGGTCGCTGCGGATGGAAGAGGTGCTTTCCGTGCTCGCCGAGCGGCTGAAGCAGCTGGTTCCGTTCGACTGCTTCGCCGTGTATGTGCGCGAGGGCCAGGTCCTGAAGGCCAAATACGTCAGCGGCGAAAGCAGCCGGCGATTCGCCTCGATCGAGATCCCGGTAGGCCAGGGCCTCTCGGGCTGGGTGGTGGAGAACGGCAAGCCGATCATCAACGGCAATCCTTCAGTTGAGCCGGGTTATGTGAGTGGCGCGAGCCAGTCCGGCGCGTTGCATTCGGCGCTGGCCATTCCCTTGGGAGACGGCGTCGCGCAATTGAGCGGCGCGCTCACGCTGTATTATTCCGAAAAAGACGCCTACAACACGGGACACTTGCGCATCCTGCTGGCCATCAAAGGCGAAATCGCGCGGGCCGTCGAAGGCGCCCTGGAATTCCAGAAGTCGCGCCACCAGCCCACCACGGACCCGCTGACCGGGCTGCCCAACGCCAGCGCACTCGAAGCACATTTGCAGAGCGATTTGCGGCGCTGCCAGTCGCAGCGCAAACAGCTGACCGTGGTGCTGTGCGAAGTGGAAGGGCTGCAGCAGGTGAGCAACCGGTATGGCAACGGCACGCGCTCGGAATTGATCCGGCGCGTCGCCGGAATCCTGCGTGGCAATTGCCGGGGCTCGGACTATGTCGCGCGCAACAGCGAAGACGAGTTCGTTCTGCTGATGGCCGACGCCCATGCCGAAGAACTGGCCGGCAAGCTGGAATCCCTGGACCGTCTGGTGCGCAAAGCCTACCAGGAATCCTGCGGCGAAGAGGGAGCCGGCATTAGTTTCGGCGTAGCCTGCTTCCCCGAGCATGGCGTCAGCGCGGAGGCATTGCTCGCCTGCGCGCGTGAGGTTCTTTCGCGCGCCACCCAGGTGCGCCAGGAGAACCGCAACCAGGTGCTGCAGCTCGCCGATTCCGTGGAGCGGGTGGAACGCCCCGTCGCTTAGGTTCCCGCCCACCGGCTCCCGTCATACCCTAAGTCCCTGACGCTGCGCTCCAGGCCTTCACCGGCACGCCGCCGTGAATCATGTTCTGGATCATTCCCTTGAAGAAAACATAGGGATGCACGAGCGGCAATCCGCTGGCCTTCTCCAGACGTTCGCGGGCTTCGGCCGGAATGGCGAAGTCGAGCGAGCCCAGATTCTCGTTGAGCTGCGCGAGCGTGGACGCGCCGATGATGGTGGAGGTAATGCCGGGCTGCGTCGCCACCCAATTCAGCGCCACTTGCGCCGGCGTCTTGCCCACCTCTCGGGCGATCTCCAGGAATACTCCCAGAATTTGCCAGTTCCGTTCGGTGAACATGTTGAACGGACTGCCCTTGGTCAGACGGCCATCGCCCGCGCCGGTGTCGCCCTGGCGCTTATACTTGCCGGTGAGGAAGCCGCCCGCCAGCGGGCTCCAGGGACAAATGCCGATGCCGAGCTCCTGCGCGGCGGGGATGTGCTCGCGCTCGATGTTGCGCTCCACCAGCGAATATTCCAGCTGCAGCGCGGCCACGGGGTCTTTGCCTTCTTTCTCTGCCAGGGTGTAGGCGCGCGCGACGTACCAGGCCGGCGTGTCGGAGAAGCCATAATGCCGGATCTTGCCGGCGCGCACCAGGTCGGTGAGCGTGTTCACGACTTCTTCGACCGGCGTGACAGTGTCCCAGGCGTGCAGCCAGTAGAGATCGATGTAATCGGTATTGAGGCGGCGGAGCGAGGCTTCGAGCGCGCGGTAAATGTTCTTGCGGCCGTTGCCGCCGGAGTTGGGGTTGCCCTGGCTGCCGTTGAAGGTGAACTTGGTGGCCAGCACCACCTGGTCGCGTAAATTACGTTCTTGGATGAACCGGCCGGTCAGCTGCTCGCTTTGGCCGCCCTGGTAGCCGTCAGCGGTGTCGACGAAGTTGCCGCCTGCGTCGATGTAGCGATCGAAAACGGAACGGGCCGTGGCTTCGTCCGAGCCCCATCCCCATTGCGTTCCGAAGGTCATGGCGCCCAGGCACAGCGGGCTGACGCGCAGGCCGGTGCGGCCGAGCGTGGTATAGGATTTCAGGTTTAAGTCCATGCTGCTCCTCTCAGGTTTGATGATAGCGAGGAGCGGGATGGCGAGTATGTGTCAGACGCTGACGGGGGCGTCCAGCGTGAAGTTGGCGGCGCGGGCGTCGTCGACAAACATCTTGACGGTATCCAGCGAGTAATCGGTCAGGTCGCGGCCGAGCAGGTGCAGTTTCTTGAGCAGATCGTGCGTGACGGTGATGATGTGGCAACCGATCTGGTCGGCCTGGACGATATTGAACAGCTCGCGCGGGCTGGCCCAGATCAGCTCGATCTGCGGATGGGCGCGGATGCGGTCCAGGGCGCCGCACAGGATGGGCAGGGGATCGCAGCCGGCGTCGGCGATGCGTCCGGCGAAGATGGAAATGCAGCTGGGCGGGCCGTCGCGGAGGCTGGGAACCACGGCGTCCACCTGCGCGAGCGTCATCATGGCGGTGACGTTCAACTGCACGCCCTGCTGGGTGAGCCGGCGAACCAAGGGCGCGGAGCTCCTGCCGCGGGTGTCGGTGATGGGAATCTTCACGTAGACATTGCGGCCCCAGGAGGCGATGCGCAGAGCCTGCTGTTCCATTTCGTCGAAGTCGTCCGAAAGCACTTCGAAGGAAAAGGGGCGTCCGGGGATTTCGCGCGCCAGCGCCTGGCCGAAGGCCTCGTAATCGGTGATGCCGGCCTTGCGCATGAGCGTGGGATTGGTGGTGAAGCCTTGGATCCAGGGCTTGGCGGCCAGCTCCAGGATGGAGGCGCGGTCGGCGCCGTCGGCAAAGATCTTCACGCGCAGCGAAGCGACAGGATCAGGCATAGCGTAAGGTCCTCACGGTAGAGTCTGGAGAGCTCATCTGAGCGGTCCGCAGTATCCAGTTCGCGGCTTCGCGCAGCGAGCGCACTTGGAGATATGGCCCATCCGGGCGCCGTTCGGAATAGCCGTAGTCGACAAAAATGGTGCGGCATCCGGCGCGATGGCCGGCTTCGATATCGCGCCAGCGGTCTCCAACCAGGTAGCTGGAAGCCAGGTCGAGATTCCAGGTGCGCGCGGCTTCGAGCAACAGGCCCGGCTTGGGTTTGCGGCAGGAGCAGCGGGCTTCGTCATCGTGCGGGCAGACCCCCACGCCATCCAGTTCCAGGAAGCGCCGCAGCCGGCCGTTCATTTCGGAAACCTCATCGGCCGTCACCGTTCCGCGGGCGATGTCGGGCTGGTTGGTGACCAGGATGAGCGCGAATCCGGCCTCGTGCAGCCGCCTGCAGGCATCGCGGACGCCGGGCAGCACGCGCAGCTGGGAGAGCGTGGCGGGCGGATACGGTTTGCCCTGGCGCAGAAACGCGCGGTTCAGCACGCCATCGCGGTCTAAGAACACGGCTCGGCGCATGCTTAAAACCTCCCCAGGCGCACGTCGGCTAGCATGGATTGCAAGGCCGCGCACAGCGCCTGGCGCGTGGTGCGCTTGCATGTCCAGCCCAAGGCGTGAATGCGACCGGTATTCAAGCGGACGATGGGCACGTCGCCCTTCCAGCCGCGATCGCCGCCGGTGTATTCCAGGCGGACCTGATCTTCGGCGAGGCCGGCCACTTCGATGGCCAGCTTGGCGATTTCGGTGACCGTGATGTAGTCGCCGGTGGCGACGTTATACACTTCGAAGCTCTTTTCGGTTTTGCGGTGCGCGGTGAGCACGGCATCCACGACATCCTCGACGTGAATGTAGGACTTGCTCTGCCGGCCGTCGCCCAGAATGCGCAGGCACTCCGGATTGGCGCGCAGGCGGCGGATGAAGTCGAAGCCCACGCCGTGCGTCTGGCGCGCGCCGACCACGTTGCCGAAGCGGAAGGCGCAGGCTCTCAAATCGAACATCGCGCAATACGAAGCGATCAATGCCTCCCCGGCCAGCTTGCTCGCGCCGTAGGTGGATACCGGAACCAGCGGGCCGTGGTCCTCTTCGGCTTCGTATTCTCCGAGGTCGCCGTAGACGCCGCTGCCGGAGGCGTAGAGCAGGCGTTGGGCGCCGCTGCGGCGCATGGCTTCGACGACCTGCTGCGTCAGGAACGTGCCTTCGCGGAAGTCGATGTCGGGCTCGACGGCCGCGCGGGCGATGTCCGGGTTCGAGGCGAGGTGGATGACCACTGCATGGCCGGCCATGGCGCGTTCGAGCGCCGCCAGGTCCTTAACATCGCCGCGAATCACGTGCAGCCGCGGGTCATGCTCGTGATGCGCGTAGTGCCATTCGCGCCCGCTCGAGAAATTGTCGTACAGCGTGACCGCTTCGACGCTCTTGTCGCACAGCAGCCGGTCTGTGAAGTGGCTGCCGATGAAGCCCGCGCCTCCGGCGATGAAGAACCGCTTCATCGCACCGACTCCCATTTGGTGGCCGAGCGCTGCAGCAGCGGATGGCTCACCAGAAGATGCCAGAGCACGGCGCACAACCCTTCGGTGTGCGGCGTGATGCGGTCCGCGGCGAGCGGCGGAATGACCACGCACTCTTCGGCCTCCTGGCGCGTGAATCCACCGTCGCGTCCGACGATGCCGAAGATGTGCGCGCCGGCCGCGGTAGCGGTTTCGAGCGCGCGGACAATGTTCACCGAGACGTTCTTCTCACGGCTGCCGCCGCCGACTGAAAACACCAGCACGCCGTCGCGCGGGCCGATCCGCGATCCGGCCAGCCAGCCCGCAAAGCAGGTATCCCAGCCTTCGTCATTCGCCCGGGCGGTCAGTTCCGAGACGTTGTCCGTGGGCGCGTAGGCTTCAAAGCCGCAGAGTTTGCGGAAGTCGTTGACCGCGTGGCCGGCATGCCCGGCCGAGCCGCCGACTCCCAGGATGAACAGGCGGCCGCCGGCTTCCCGCACCGTGGCGAGCCCCGCGGCCATCCGCTCGATGGCGGCGACGTCCACGCGCTCCAGGATGGCGATGCTTTCGGCGATGAAGGTGGCGGCGAATCCGGTGGCCGGGCCTTCGGCAAGGCTGGGGATGGGTTGCTCTTTGAGAGCTTCGAGAAGGCCTGTCAGACTGGTCAAGCTTGCGCCGGCTCCTGGACCGTTAATCGGCCCATTCGCGCGCCTACATTATAGGGACGCGGGTCTAAGTATTCGCGGGCCTGCCGGGGTAAGGACTTGAAAACGCACGAGAATAACGCAGCCCTGCCAGGCGAAAAATGCGGCGGAATGTCCATACGGCGCTGGACCACCGGTGCAGCGTGGTCTCGCCAATGCGCTCTCCATAAGGGATGAAGACCTCGCGGATCCGAAAGCCCTGCAGGGCCGGTTTCAACAACAGCTCGACGGGCAGCGCCGGCCCGTTGGGGTCGACCTCCACCTGCTCGATGATCTCCCGGCTGTAGGCGCGCATGCCGGAGTGCAGATCGGTGGATTTTACGCCCACCAGCAGCCGGCCGGTGAAAGCAAACACCCAGTTGGCCAGATAGTTGGCGAAGGGCATCGTGGCGGGCCGGCGTTCCAGGCGGGAGGCGTTCACCAGGTCGCATTCGCCGGAGAGCACCATTTCCGCAATCACCGGGATCTTGCTGGCCGGATAGGTGCCGTCGCAATCCAGAGTGACGACGGCATCGCCGCGGGCTTCCCGAAGCACGCGGCCCATGGCGCGGCCGTAACCTTGCGGTGGGAACTGGCGGATGACGCGCGCGCCCATGCGTTCGGCGATTTCCGGCGTGGCATCCCGGCTGGAGTCGACGATCACCACCTCGTAGGGGCGTCCGGCCAGAGCCGCCTGGATGTCTTGCATGACGCGGCCGATGGCCCGCTCCTCATTCATCGAGATCATCGCGACCGAGATCAACCGGATACCCTTCCTGATAGCTATTCGGCCTTTGGGGATCGGGAGAATAGGGCTAACCGCTGGTGCGATCGCGAAGCTCCAGAGGCAACTCTGCCCCTTTCAAAGCCAGGAGGTTGGCGTAGTGGCGGTCCGGATAGCGGCGGATCAGATCGTTGTGGCCGTTCAGGCGCTGAACCGCTCCCGACGGAAGAATTTCGAACAGCCGGAAGGCCTGTGCCTCCAGCATTTCCAGCACGGCTCCAGGGTCCGAGCGCGCGGCGGAGATGCCCGAGGGCCAGAATTCCATCATCATGGCAACGTCCCGGGATGCGGCGAACGTATGGCGCATGCCCGCCAACACGTAGTGTTCGAATCCTTGCACATCGATCTTCACAATGTCTACCTGGCGGACGCCCAGCTCCGCCAGCAACTCATCGATGGAGACGATTTCCACAGCGCACGAGCTGTCCGCGAGCTGATTGGAGTACATCCGGTTGTCGCCGCGATTCTCCGTGGAAGTGAAGAGGGTGCCGGTTCCGCTTTCTCGCCCGGCCGCCTTGTTGATGCACAACACGGGCGCCCCGGAATTGGCTTGAACGGTTTGCTGCAGAAAGGAGAAGCTCTCCGGGTCCGGCTCGAGGGCGATCACTTTACCCGCGGGACCGAGCGCCCGCATGCCGAGAGCCGTGTAGTAGCCGACATTGGCCCCGACATCGAGCAGAACCGCTCCGGGCCTCAGGAGCTGGAGGAAAACTCTGGTTTCGGCCCGCTCGTAGACATTCAGCGTCAGGGCCCCGGAGATAACCGGGTCGCGAGGGTTCAAGACAATGCGGGCATCGTGAACGGTTACCGACGGACGGGCGATCGCCCGCAACACGGCGTTAGCCGCGGCCCGGACCGGCCTCGGCTCCAACAACACCGTGTACACGAATTCCGCCAGGCTCACTGACCGGAATATCGTCCCTTCCCCAGCTTTCCTGCAGTTTTTATACGGGTTGTCTTTCGAGGTCCGCGGCGAGGCTGCCCTGCAACGCTCGGACGGGCGAGTCCTGCCGGCCAACGGAAGTGATTCTCACCGCCACCTGGCACTGCGCATAGGCCAGATATTCATATTGAATCCGGCAGCGCCCGGCCAGTTCCTGGAAAGCCTTGTATTCGTGCTCCTGCCAGTTGGGATAGTTGAAGTATTCGTCGAAGACGAGGATGGTTCCCGGGACAATACGGTCCTCCAGGTTCTCAAACACCGAGCGCGTGGATTCGTAGAGGTCGCAGTCGATGTGCAGGAACGCGGCCGGGCCCGCGTTCTTCTCCACCCACCCGGGAAGGGTCTCCGAAAATCTGCCTTGGTGCAGCGTCACGTTGCGGGGAACCTTAGGCAGGCGGCCGCCCGCGTCGAAACTCCAGTTATTGCCGCTCCAGGCTTGCTCGAGACCGCGAAAACTGTCGAAGCCATGAATCGTCTTGCCCGCGCCCGTCTGCTTGGCGATGAACCGGATGGTACCGCCCTTGTACACGCCGAACTCCATGTAATATCCATCCACCGTGACCGCCTGCAAGGCCGTGGAGAGCACTTCGCGGGCGCTTTCCATGCCCACCGCCGTGCGCATATGCTTTCTGGCGTAGCGGACGCTGTCCCGTGCGGCGAGCCGCCGCATTTCGCGCGCCGGGTGGAACTCGGAGAAATCCCGGAGGTCCTGAAACCGGATCAGCAACTTCTGAAGACGCGTCTTGAAAGCGAAGTTCGAGATGAACATCAGGCTTGTACACTCACTTCCTGCTGTTCGGCGCGAGCGGCATTGCGCCGGTTGAGACGGCCGGCCACCTGGATCGCTCGCTCGATACAGACATCCATATTGATGTATTCAAACTCCGCCACACGGCCGCAGAGCGCGATGCCGATTTCTTCGAAGTATGCTTTGGCCTGGCGGAGATAACGGCGGCAGGCGTCGTTTTGCACCACGTAGCCGTAGCGGGTGCGCAGGACACGGGAGTAACAAACTTCCGAAGCCCGCGCCAGCCCCAGGTCCTGCATGTCGCTGATGACGTCCGCCAGCAGCTCTTCATCCGGCATTTCGTGTGTGCCGTCGCCGGGATTGGTGGTAATCTCGGCCTGGATGATCGAACGGCCGGCCGGCGCGTTGTGCGGGCTGAACGCAGCGGGGAACGACAGCCGGTGGAAACGGATCGCCGGGTCGGGGACGTAAATGGCGGTGTAGTCCGGAACACGCGCGGTGTCGAAGCCTACCGAGACCGTGACCAGCGAGTTGTAGCGCAACGCGTTGACGGCGGCGAGAATTTCCCGCGGCACGCCTTCGAGCGCGGCGGCCAGCTCCTGAATCGGGATGGTGCACGCCAGCGCGTCGTAGCGCCGCGTGAAGAGCCCGTTGCTGACGCACCAGCGGTCGCCTTCCTTCCAGATGCGCTCGACATTGAAGTCCGGCACAATGTGGTGGACGTTCGCGGCCATCGCCCGCGGCAGCGACTCGATGCCGCCGTCGAGCGGGTAATGGTAGTAAAGCTGATGCGTGTAGCCTTCGGTCTCGACTCCCACCGCGGCCTTGATCACGTCCTCCACGGGCGGCTTGGGGACGCGGCCCTCCACCCACTCCAGGCCCAGTTCCTCGGCCGGAACGTTCCAGATCTTCTCGTTGTACGGGATCAGGTATTTTTCGGCCAGGCCCTTGCCGAAGTGGTGGTAAATCCACTCCTTGAAATTGCTCTTGGGCGGCGGGTAGTCGTTCTGAATGTAGTGATACAGGCACTCAAAGCGGTCCTGCGGCTCCAGATCGAACAGGCCGTTTTCGAACGGATACTTCACATAGCGGCCCTTAAAGAAAATCTTGTTGTTGCGCCGCGCCTGGTGGACGTTCGCGCCCAGCAGCGACACCATGTAGTCCACCATCTGCCGGTTGCGCGAAAAGATGATGTGCGGGCCGCCGGCGTCATAGGTGAAACCCTGCTCCTGGACGGTTTGGCAGTGGCCGCCTCCGCGGCTTTCCTTTTCCAGAATTTCGTAGTCTTGCTCGAGGTGGGCGGCGATGGTGATGCCCGCCAGCCCTCCGCCAAGGATTCCAATTGCCACGCGTAGTCCTTTTGCGGCCGAAGTACCGGCCTACTCGTTATTCGGCCCTTTTCGCTGATTCTGTAGACGGGTTTCCGGGCCACCGCGCCACGGCCACCGTTTGCCATCCCCAGAAGCTGAGATTCATCCGAAAGAGCACGTCAAACACGATGCATCCCACGCGAACATGCAGGGGCGCCTGCGACGCCGGGACAGAAACATCCTGAATCAGGCGCTTGCCTCGCAACGTGGCCAGCAACCGGAACAAGTTAAAGAACGGGAACCCGTAACCGGCCGCCCGCTCCACGACAAAACCGGCCGCCTCCAACAACTCGCGAAGCTCGCGAGGGCGGTAGTGGCGGCGATGCCCAATGTGCCTGGCGAACGCCGAGCTTGGTCCCCCGGGTACGGTCACGATCAGACGGCAGTCCGGGGCCAGGTAGGCAATCGCGTTCCGCAGAAACACCCGTGGGTCATCGAGATGCTCGAGCACCTCCGAACAAACCGCGTGCGTGGCGCGAATTCCATCGCTATCGCCGGGCTGGGCCGGGGCCAACAGGTTACGCTGGTGGAACCTAGCGGAAGGAACTTTCCGCGAGGCGATGTCCACGCCCGTCCTGCTCAGTTCGAGGCCCACGACATCTACCCCCGGAAAGCTTGCCTGCACGGCAGCCGCGAAGTCGCCCAGACCGCTGCCCAGATCCAGCAACTGAGCCCGGCCCGGAAAGCGGTCGAGTTCGAGCAGCTGGAGAATCAAGCGGGTGCGGTATTTGGGCGTTGGGCCGGCCTCCGTCGTGCTGGCGATGTCGCTCCAGTGCCGGTCCCAGTCGTCCATGAGTGCGGGATGCATATCAGGGTCGCCCTCCTACGTTTTGATCTTCAGGGCTCGCGCCGTGCGGCGGCGAACCCAGAGCCGATTCGGTGTAGCGTGTCAATTTGGGCGGCGAACAGTCTGGCTCCAGAAGCCAGACTTCGCGGCCGCGGAAATATCGGATGAAAGGCTTGTCCTCGGAGGGGCCCATTTCGCGCGCCCAGATGATCCGTTGCTGGTCGATATTCGCACTGTTGAAAACCCACTCCTCGTGGACGTAATGTTCCGGCGCATAGCGGACCAAGACGAGATGCCGGCCGGGTTGCGCCTCGAGCGTTCGAACGACGTGTTGCCGGTTGATCGCCAGGCGCGGCGCCAATTCCCCACTACGCCACAGATCCACGCAGTCCCGCCCGAACTGAAGCGGGATCAATGCCAGGAAGAAGACCGCCAGCGTCCAGCCCAGCGGCCTCGCGGCGAGCCGCCATTCCTTCAATCGGCTGATCGCCTGCAAGAAACGCAAATAGACCAGTCCCGCGATGGCCGCGCCGTAATGCGGCTGAAAGCCGGCGATGGGCGCCAGCGCCAGCAGAAAGCCCAACAGCAGCCAAACGGTTAGCTTTTCCTCGTCCGTCTTCAAAGGAAAAGGCCAAATCAAAGGCGCCACTAACAATGGATAGAGTCCGAAAAAGAAGTTGTTCAGCGCCGCCATCTTGAGCAGGAACGAACCGGCCAGGTTGGACTTTACTTCCTTGGCCAGATCCACATTCCAGCCCGTGAAGAGCGTCTTCATGACGGCGTGGCGATAAACCGGCGCGGAGCGCATCGGGGACCAGACCAGCATCGGAGCGACGACGTATTGCCGGTCGTAAGCCTGGTATGGCAGTTCGAACGCGTGCCCGGTCACGCGAAAGTCGTAACCCATTTGCAAAGCCGCCGTAATCGCGAGCAGCGGCACAGCAGGCACAATCACGCGTCTTAGCACCGTGCCCGGCGGGAGCTTTTGTTTCGCCAGAAGCCACCAGGCCAGGACCCCGCCGCTGAGTAAGCCCAACACGAGAGCGTCATAAGGCCGCGAGCCAACCAGTACGGCCAGGCCGAGCGCCATCGTCGCTGCGTGTCCGTACTTTTTCCGAAACGCGATCCGCGCCAGCGCCCCCAGCGCCAGCGCGCCCCCAATGGCCGGCACCGAGCCGCCCCAGTAGGAATTCATCCAATAACTCAAAATGCCGATGCGCAGCGCCGCCACGAGCGCGCCCGCCAACGCGAAGCCGGGTGTAATCCAGCCTTGAAGCATCCAGCAGATCACCGCGCACATCAAAGCCGTGCTGAGCAGAACTCCGGCCCAGGGCAGGCCGAAGAATTTTTCGCCGATCGCCAGCACCACGCCCTGGAGGGGCTGATATTTCGAAGCGTAAGTAGGCTGCTGGAGCACGTGAAATGTCTCGAAATGCTGCCAGAACGGAGGCGGGGGATTGGTGAGCCGCCCGTGCGCGAAGGTATCGCCGGCCAGCAGATAGCTGAATTCGTCATGCACCGCCGGCATCGGGACATGCTGCCAGGGCAACAGCGCGAGGCGCGCCACCACCACAAACCCGAACACCGCCGCGCAGGCGAGCCAAGGCCGCGCAGCCAGACGCTGGTACCAACCGATCATCCTCGCGGCCGCCTCAGCTTACGAGCCGAAAGACTGGCCGCGTGCAGCACCAGCGTGAAGACAAAATTCGTGAAGCCGCACATGACCAGCAGCAGGCCGAGGATCGCCAGGTGATTCCTCAGTCCGATGGCGCCCGAGAGCGTGAACCCGTCGGCGAGATATTCGCGGATCAACGGAATCAGGCAGCCAATTCCGGCCGCCACACTCGCCGTGCTCGCCAGCACGGAGCGGTTGTACCCAAACACGCGCAGCCAGCGCCGGCGCGCTTTGCCGGTGTAATCGTGAAATAACTGCGAGAGGCATCCCAGATAGAAGCTTTGAAGACCGGCGAAGGCCAGCGCCACGCCCACCAGCATCCAGTACAGCGAGAACACGTAGCGGCCGATGGAAACAGGCCCCAGGCTCAGCGGCAAGGTGAGCAGCAGACCGAGCGCCAGCAGAAACAGGCCCGGCCGGAGCGCCAGCGACTCGGCTCCATGCACCAGCATGCTGCGCAGGTTGATCCATCCGGCGATCCAGGGCGAAAGCCAGCCGGCGCGCTTGTGATGGCTGACGCGGCCTTCGCGGTCGCGCAGGAAGTGCACCGGCACCTCGGCCGTGCGCAGCTCCATCTGCACCGACTTCAACACCATTTCGGAAGCGTATTCCCAGGATTCCGACTGGATGTCCATGGCCACCAGCGCATCGCGCGTGATGCCGCGCATGCCGCAGTGGATGTCGGAAAAAGAACTGGAGTACAGGCGGTTCAAGATCCACGTGGTGAGCGGCGTGCCGAAGTAGCGATGCAGGGCGGGCATGGCTCCGGCTTCGATACTGCCGGCCAAGCGCGATCCCAGGATGAACTCGCTGCCACGGCGAAACTCTTCGAGAAACGGCCCGATCTCGCGGAAATCGTAGGTCAGATCCGCGTCGCCCAGCAGCACAAACCGGCCGCGGATGTAGGGCACCGCGTCGATGTAAGCGCGCCCCAGACCGCGCCGTGGCGTTTTCAGCACGCGCGCTCCCGCCTCCAGCGCCTTGGCGGCGGTGGAATCCGTGGAACTGTCTACAATCAGCACTTCGCCGCGCACCCCGGCCTGCTCCAATCCCTGACGGCACCAGGCGACAAACTCCGCGATGGTCTGCTCTTCGTTGAGCGCGGGAATGACGATGGAGACCTCCGGGCCGGAAGTGTCGCGATCGGGAACGAGCAGGCAAACTTCGCCGGCGCCGCCAAGGAGCGGCAACACGCGTTCCGGGCTGGTCGCGAGGTCGAGATCCGGCGCGGCGACGGTCTCCGGCTGAAAGCCGCCCATGATCTTAAATCGTCAAAGGAAATGTTAACTTTAGCGGTCCGGCTGTTCGCGCAGCGGGATTCGGCACGGCCTTCGAGATATAATGTCTCTCAGGCGCTCGTGCGCCCGCTTGGCCGTGACGAACCTCGATACCATCCTGAATCTCGGGTGGGCAGTACTGTGCGTCGGCGGCGTGACGTGGCACTGGTGGTGGTCACGGCGCTGTGCGCCCGCGCCCAGCCGCCGCATTCACTTCTACCGCACGCTGTCGGTGTTTCTGGCCGCCGTATCGCTGTTTCCCTGCATCTCGGCCAGCGATGACCGCGTCCGTCTGAGCGATTTGGACACGGGCAGCACCAGCGGCCAGGCGCTCGCCTCGGGACACGAGAGCAATTACCAGCTGATTGCCCAACTCCAGAACATCGAACACGGTCAAACGACCACGCCGTTCGTTTTCACGCCCATATTCTCTTCCGTTCTCCTGGTGCAGCCCGAGCAGGCGGCATTGGTTCGGGCTTTGCGCCGCGATACGCCCAGCCGGGCTCCGCCCGCTCGTTAGTCTCCTGTTCATCGTCCCTTAACAAAAGTGAGCGGCGCGGGGAGGCCGCAATAGGAGTTTTGCATGAGAGTGAGATTGACGCCGTGGCTCGGTCTCTGGCTGTTGGTAGCCGCTGGGACATTACTGGCGCAAGAGAGCTACACCTGGCAGCAGCTGCGGGACAAGTTTGTGGCCACGAATCCGTCGCTTCAGGCGGCGCGGATCGGCATCGATGAATCGCGTGCGCAGGAGGTCACCGCTTACCTGCGGCCCAACCCGGATTTTTCGGAGTCCACCGACGGCACCCAGCTCACACCGTATCGAGGAGTCTATCAGCCGTTCCCCGGCACCCAGTTTGTTTCCAGCATCAGTTACCTGCATGAACGCGACCGCAAGCGGGAACTGCGGCGGGAAAGCGCCCAGAAGGCAACCGCAGTCACGATGTCAGAATACGCCGATCAGGAAAGAACCCTGCTGTTTACGCTGCGTGGAGCCTTCTTGCAGGCCCTGCAGCAAAAGGCCATCCTCGCGGTCGCGCGCGAAAGCCTGGCGTATTACAACCGCCTGGTGGACGTTTCCAGCGAGCGCCTGAAGGCCGGCGACATCTCGCGCATCGAATTCAAGCGCCTGGAACTGCAGCGCGTGCAGTTTGAGACCGACGTACAAACCGCGCTGGTAAATCTGCGCACCGCCAAGATCCAGCTGCTGGCGCTGCTCAACGATCGCACGCCGGTGGAGCAGTTCGATGTAACCGGGCCGTTCGATTTCGCCGGCAAGGTGCCGGAGCTGGACCAACTGCGCAACCTGGCGCTCCAGACGCGCCCCGATCTGCGGGCAGCCATGCAAGCCGTGGACAAAGCCCAGACCGATCACTTGCTCGCCCTGTCCAACGGTTCCACCGATCCCACCTTCAGCGGCTGGTGGACGCACAACCCGTCGTTCAACAACCCTTACGACAACAACACGGTCGGCGCCAGCATCAGCATTCCGCTGCGCATTTTCGACCGCAACCAGGGCGAGAAGCTGCGCACCGAGCAGGACATCACCCGGGCCCAAAGACAGCAGGACGCCGCCAGGGCGCAGGTCTTCAGCGACGTCGATTCGGCCTACGCCGCGCTGGAAAGCAACCTGACTCTGCTCCGTCCCTACAAGACCACTTATCTGCAGGACGCGGTGGACGTGCGCGAGACCGTTTCCTTCGCCTACACCCGCGGCGGGGCGTCGCTGCTGGACTTCCTGCAGGCGCAGCAAGACTATCGCAGCACCCAACTCAACTATTTGAACCTGGTGGGAGCGTTCCTCACCGCTGGCGCGCAATTGAATCTGGCCGTCGGCCGGGAGGTGATTCCATGAAGCCATTTCTGGCTCCGGCTTTCGTTGCGCTTGGTTCCCTGGCCAGCCTGATTCTGACGGGATGCGGCGACAAAGTGCAGGCCGATTATAAGGCCGAGGCGCCGCCGAAAGCCGTGGTCGAACATGAATCCGACGCCAACCTGTTCAAAGTGGACCATCCCGAACAATTTCCGCTGGCGACCGCCTTGAAGTACGACGCGGCCCCGCAGCTGAACGTGACCGGCACCGTCAGCCCGGACGTGTCGCGCAATGTTCCGGTGGTTTCGCTGGCCTCCGGCCGTATCGTCGAAATCGACGCACGGCTGGGCGACCAGGTCACGAAGGGCCAGCTTTTGCTGAAAGTGCAGAGCCAGGATATCGCGCAAGCATTCTCCGACTACCGCCAGGCTGTGGCGGACGAAACCCTTTCGAAAGCCCAACTGGACCGTTCCAAGCTCCTGTATGAGAAGGGGGCCATCGCGCAAAAAGACCTGGAAGTGGCGCAGGACGCCGACGTCAAAGCACAGGTCACCGTGGAAACCGCGGTCGAACATCTGAAGGTGCTGGGCGCCGACATGGCGCATCCCAGCTCCATCGTCGAGATTCATGCGCCGGTGGGCGGAGTAATCACCGATCAACAGGTAACCATCGCGGCCGGTGTCAAGACTCTCGACAACTCGCCCAACCTCTTCACCATCTCCGACATGTCCCATGTGTGGATCGTGTGCGACGTGTACGAAAACGACCTGACCTTCGTGCACCTGGGAGAATACGCGGACATTCACCTGAATGCGTATCCAAACCTGGTTCTGCATGGGCGTGTGAGCAAC
This sequence comes from Bryobacteraceae bacterium, assembly GCA_035508055.1. Taxonomy (GTDB): domain Bacteria; phylum Acidobacteriota; class Terriglobia; order Bryobacterales; family Bryobacteraceae; genus Palsa-89. Next base: position 34,913 of record DATJNO010000164.1, read on the forward strand.
ATCGGCCCCATCCTGGACCCCAATATCCGCACTGCCAAGGTGCGGCTGGAAGTGGAAAATCCCGGTACGCTGCGGCTGGGCATGTTCGTCACCGCGACGTTCCACGGCATGAGTAAAGAACTACACGCCAGCCTGCCGGCCTCCGCGATCTTGCACTTGCATGATCGCGACTGGGTCTATACCCCGGTTGGGAAAAATCAGTTTCGCCGGTTGGAGGTGGTGTCAGGTAAGATGCTCCCTGACGGCCAACAGGAGATATTGTCCGGCCTGGAGCCTGGACAGCAGGTGGCCGCCGACGCCCTGACTCTTCAAGCGACCGTGGAGCAGTAATGATCGCCCGCGTTGTCAATTACGCCCTCAACAACCGCTTTCTGGTTCTCGCCGTCGCGCTGCTCTTACTGGTCTGGGGCGCGATCTCATTCCACAACCTGCCGGTGGAAGCCTATCCGGATGTGGCCAACAACTACGTCGATATCATCACGCAATGGCCCGGCATCTCAGCCGAACAGATCGAGCAGCAGGTCACCATTCCGCTGGAAATCGCCATGAATGGCATTCCGCAGGTGGTACACCTGCGCTCGTTCTCTCTGTTTGGCCTGTCAGATGTGAAGCTGATCTTCGACGATGATTCCGATAATGCCTGGAACCGCGAGCGCGTGCTGGAGCGGCTTTCCCAGGTCACACTGCCGACCGGCGTGACGCCGCAGATGGGGACCGACTGGAGCCCGGTCGGCCAGATTTATTTCTTCACCCTCCGCAGCACCAATCCCCGCTATGACGTGATGGATTTGAAATCGCTCGAAGACTGGGTTGTGGAGAAGAACCTGAAAGCCGTGCCCGACGTGGTGGATGTGGCCAGCTTCGGCGGACCGACGCGCGAATATCAGGTCCGGATCGATCCGAGTAAGCTGATCGACTATGGTCTCAGCATCGGCCAGGTGGAGCAGCAACTGGCGAGCAACAACGCCAATGCCGGAGGCAGCTTCATCGAAGCCGGACTGCAGCAGGTGAACGTGCGCGAGGTGGGCCTGGTGCGAAACGTCCCGGACATCGCCAACACGGTCCTGAAGACAATCAACGGGACGGCGCTGCGGGTGAAAGACATCGCGGTGGTGGCGCAGGGGCCGAAGATCCGGCTGGGCCAGTTCGGCCGCGCGATTCGCCGCTCAGACGGCACCATCGTCGACAACGAGGACGTGGTGAGCGGCATTGTGCTCATGCGCAAGGGCGCCGATTCCGACTCTACTCTGCAGGGCGTGCACGACAAGGTCAAAGAACTGAATGACACCATCCTGCCTCCGGGTGTCAAAGTAGTTCCGTTCATCGATCGCAGCGAACTGGTGGCCTTCACCACGCACACGGTGCTCCACAACCTGACCGAGGGCATCGTCCTGGTGGTGATCATTCTATTCCTGTTTCTGGGCAATGCTCGCGCGGCTCTGATTGTCGCCATCACCATTCCGTTCTCGCTGCTGTTTGCGGCAATTTGCCTGAGTGTGCGCCACATTCCAGCCAACCTGTTGTCGCTCGGCGCGCTGGACTTCGGCATGGTGGTGGAAGGCGCGGTGGTCATGGTCGAAAACATCGTGCGTCACTTGCACGCGCATGGAGACGACAACGTGGAAATGACGGTGTCGGACCGGATCCGCGCCGCGGCTCACGAAGTGCAGCGCCCGGTCTTCTACGCCATCACCATCATCATCACCGCTTACATCCCCATCTTCACGCTGCAGCGCGTGGAAGGCCGGCTGTTCAAACCGATGGCGTGGACGGTGGCGTTTGCTTTACTGGGCGCGCTGTTGTTTTCGATTTTAGTTTCGCCCGTGCTCTCGGGATTCCTGTTCCGCCACGGCGCGCGCGAGTGGCGCAACCCGCTCATGACACTCATGACAGCCGGCTACCGGAGATCCGTTCCGTGGTCCATTCGCCAGCCCTGGGCCATCGGCGCAATTGCCCTTCTGGCGCTGGGCGGGTCCTATTATCTGGCCACCAGCGGCCTGATCGGCTCCGAGTTCCTCCCGCATCTGGACGAAGGCGCGCTGTGGGTGCGTGGCACGCTCGCGCCCAGCACCGGGCAAACCGAAGGCGTGCGCGTGGCCAATCAGGCTCGCGTGATTTTGGCGTCCTTCCCGGAGACCACGATCGTAACCAGCCAGGTGGGCCGCCCCGACGACGGCACCGATACTACCGGTTTCTTCAACACCGAATACTGCGTCGACCTCAAGCCCAAGGAGCAATGGCGGACGGTCTTTCACCAAAACAAGGACGAACTCATCGCCGCCATGGATCGCGAGCTGGAGAAGATCCCCGGCGCGATCTGGAACTTCTCCCAACCCATTGCCGACAACATGGAAGAAGCGGTCAGCGGCGTCAAAGGCGAGCTGGCAACGAAAATCTATGGAGACGATTTGAAAACCCTGGAAGAGACCGCCGACCAGGTGGCCAAGGTCATGCGGACGGTGCCGGGCGTCCAGGATTTGGGCGTGCTGCGCGTTCTCGGCCAGCCCAATCTGAACGTTCAGGTGGACCGCCAGCAGGCCGCCCGCTATCAGATCAACGTCGCGGACGTGCAGGATGCGATCCAGACCGCGGTGGGCGGCAACGCGCTGACGCAGGTGCTGCAGGGCGAGCAGCGCTACGACCTGGTGGCGCGCTACCAGGCGCCTTACCGCAGCACCCAGGAAGCCATCGAGAACATCCGCCTGCTGGCGCCCTCAGGCGAGCGGGTGTCGCTGGCGCAACTGTGCTCGATCCAGATGCAGGATGGCGGCTCGGAAATCTACCGCGAAGGTAATTCGCGCTACGTCGCCATTAAGTTCGACGTTCGCGGGCGCGATCTGGGCAGTACGGTGGAAGAGGCCATCCACAAAGTGAATAGCGCGGTCAAAATGCCGCAGGGTTACCGGGTCAAGTGGGAGGGCGAATACGAGAGTGAGCAGCGCGCCGCCGCCCGCCTGGCGGTGATTGTGCCGCTCACCATCCTGGCGATTCTGGTGATCCTCTATACGATGTTCAAGTCTTTTAAGTGGTCGCTGCTCATCATCGTAAACGTCATGATGACGCCGCTCGGGGGCATGCTGGCCTTGCTGGCCACGCACACGCATTTCAGCGTGTCTTCCGGGATCGGATTCCTGGCGCTGTTCGGAGTGGCCGTGCAGAGCGGCGTGATCATGCTGGAGTGCATCAATCAATTGCGCGCGCGCGGCCGTTCCATCCGGGAAGCGGCGGTGGAAGGCGCGGTGTTAAGACTGCGGCCGATCCTGGTCACCAGTCTGGTGGCCAGCTTGGGATTGCTGCCGGCTGCGCTTTCCCACGCCATCGGGTCCGATTCGCAGCGCCCGTTTGCGATCGTCATCGTGGGCGGGCTGTTTTCCGGCCTCTTGATCAGCGTGTTCCTGCTGCCGACGTTGTACGCCTGGATCGCGCGCGAGGGCGATATCCTACCGGTGGAAGAAGCGCAATAGCGCAGACGCCGTCAGCGCAAATTGAACTTCTTCATCTTGTAGCGCAGCGTGTCGCGCGTAATGCGCAACAACCGGGCCGCCTGGGTCTGATTGCCCCCGGTCTTCTCCAGAGCCTGCACCAGCAGCCGCCGTTCCTGCTCCACCAGCGACATGCCTTCCGCGCCCACCGGCGCCAGAGTGATGCCGGCGGCGGCCGACATGCTGGTGTCTTTCCCGCGCACGGCAATGGGCAGCGTCTGCGGGCGGATGCGCGCCGTGTCTTCCAGAATCATGGCGCGCTCGATGGCGTTGCGCAGCTCGCGCACGTTTCCGGGCCAATCGTGGGTGAGCAGAAGATTCTCGGCTTCCGGCGCCAGCCCTTCGATCTGCCGCTTGAACTTGGCGTTGTAGTGCTCGACAAAAAAGCGCGCGAGCGGCAGAATGTCCTGTGGGCGCTCGCGCAGCGGCGGCACAACCAGTTGAATCACGTTCAGCCGGTAATACAGATCCTGCCGGAACGCCCCTTCCTTCACCGCCTCGCGAAGGTTCTTGTTCGTGGCGGCGATGATCCGCAGGTCCACGCGGATATCCCGCAGCCCGCCCAGATGCCGGAAGCATTGCTCTTCGAGAACCCGCAGCAGTTTGGCCTGCAGCGACAGCGGAATCTCGCCGATTTCATCCAGGAACAGCGTGCCCTTATCCGCCAGCTCGAACAGGCCGCGCTTCTGGCCGCGCGCGTCGGTAAACGCGCCCTTCTCATAACCGAAAAGCTCGCTTTCGAGCAGCGTCTCCGGGATCGCGGCGCAGTTGATGGCCAGGAAAGGCTCGGCTTGCCTGAGGCTCTGATAATGCAGCGTCTTGGCGATCAGATCCTTGCCCGTCCCGTTCTCGCCTTCGATCAAGATCGACGCCGCCTCGCTTACCGCCACGCGCCGCACGAAGTTCAGCACTTCGCGCATGGCCTGGGATTCGGCGATGATCTGCCTCCCGGCCGGCTCGGCTTCCTCGGTGATGTCCTTGACGGTGGCCACCACGCCTTCGAGCGAGCCCTCGTCGTCCAATAGCTGCACGGTTCGGATCACCACCAGCCGCTCGCGGCCTGCCTCGTTGCGGAGGCTGACCGTGCCGCTGGGCACGCAGCTGGCTTCGCCCAGCCCCTGCAGCATGGCGCAGGCCGTCTCGCAGCCGGTGCAGTGAAATAGTTCCTGGCAATGTTTGCCGACGAGTTCCTCGGCCGGCGCCCCAAACAATCGCTCGGCGGATTGGTTTGCCCCCGCGATACGCAGGTTCTTGTCGTAGATGAACAGGGCGTCGGAGAGTTGATCAAAGATGGCCTCGAGAATCTCCGGACGTTGCCAGCGCGCGGCCAAATGCGACATAGCGTTCCGTGGAGCTGTGCCTAGCATAAACTTCCTCGCTTGTGACACCTGGTGAGCAACTTTGGGACCTTTCCTGGGTTCTCTGGGGGTTCTAGCCCAACCCAGCCGCTCTGGGGAATCTACCAGTAGGACGACGCGACTATGCCAACGTGCTGATTCTACTGGCGCCGTCCGAACGGCTCGCGGATTGCACGGCACTGGAATCGGTTACTAAGGCGATGAAGACCGTTCAAATAGCTCTCCGCGATCCCGATTACGCGCAGTCTCTACGAAACCTCTTGCTGCGCGATGGCAATCACCGGGTCTACGTCGTCGAGCAGGCGGATCTGAGATTGGATGGGGTGGTAGTGACTGACGCGGTTTCCCAGGACAATCTCTCTGTGCTCGAAAAGGCGCCGGAACGATTCGTCGTGCTAACTCGCAAAGGCAGCGATCATCTTTCCATGATCTGGGACGCCGGGGTGCGGCATGTCGTCTTCGATGGAGATTCGCCTAACACCACGCAACTCGCCGTGATCGCGGCGGAGTTGCGGCTTCCCGACTACGGCCTCAAAGGCGGAAGGAACAAGGGCCCCGAGAAGCATCACACTTCTCCGCAGCCCACTCTGCCGGTACTGGAAACACCGCGCCGCTCCGCACGCTCCCGGTTTGGCACGACGCGTGATTTCGGTTTCTAGCGAAGCCATGCCACAGATCATCGGACTTTGCATTGCCTGGCTCGTGCTGGCCGCGGTTGCCGTTTCCGCCGTCACCTTTCGACGAGCCTCGAAAACCGCCGGCCTCGGACCAGCGAAGGACTCAGGCCCAGCGTTGGTGGTCGTCGCCGCTCTCTATAGCTTGGCTCTCGTGGTTGGCTTCTTCTTCGTGACTCAGTTCCTGGTTTCCAGCTTGTAAGCTTTCCAACGTCAATGTCCCCTGGGTCAACTTACTCAATCCGGCATGTTGGTAGCGTGTTTTCACCCGACTAATGCCGAGTCGCACTGAGGTTAGTCCAGATGCATTTGGCGACAGGATTGCGTCGAGCCTTGCGGATGCTGAAACGCTCACCGCTAACCTACTTGGCAAGTAATCTTGTTAGCCTGTTCGGCGTAGTTTTAGTCACTTCGGCCACCATCCTGTGGCTCCTTGCACTGCCGGCCTTCTGGCGCGGCGACGTGGGGTCTCCCTACCTCGGAATCCTGCTTTTCCTGGCGTTGCCGGCGGTTTTTATCGCCGGATTGGTGCTGATCCCGGCAGGGATCCTGCTCGAGACCCGCAAGCGGCGTAAGGCGGGGGACCAGGGGCCTTTCCTTCCACGGGGCGGCGACCTGCGGCGGCTGGCGATGTTCGTGGGAGTGACGACGGTCGCCAACCTCGCCATCGGAAGCCAGTTTACCTACCGCGCGGTCACCTACATGGACACGGACACGTTCTGCGGCAAGGCCTGCCACACGGTGATGCAGCCGGAGTTCGCGGCTTACCGGAATTCTCCGCACGCGCGCGTGGCTTGCGTGGAGTGCCATATCGGGCCGGGAGAGTCTTACTTCGTCCGGTCGAAGCTCTCGGGGGTCGGCCAGGTTTTCGCGGTCGCGTTTCATACTTATCCGCGGCCGATTCCCACTCCGGTGACGAGTCTGCGCCCGGCCCGCGAGACCTGCGAGCAATGCCACTGGCCGCAGCGGTTCACGGACGAAAAGTTCTATGTGCACACCGAGTACGGCAACGACGAGCCGAACACCCCCTCGACCACGGTGGCCTTGATGAAGGTGGGCGGACGCAACTTCCAGGGCACGGTAGGAATCCACGGGGCGCACGTGGATGAGCGCACTCGCGTGGAATACGTCACCACGGATGCCAAGCGGCAGGTGATCCCGCAGGTGACTTACACCGACGCGAGCGGCAAAGTCACGGTATATAAATCCACCGACCCGCCGGCGAAGCCGGAAGACCTGGCCCGCGGCGAGACCCGCGTGATGGATTGCGTGGATTGCCACAACCGTCCGACGCATATCTTTCAGTTGCCGGAACGGGCCGTGGACGATGCCATCGCTCAGGGAGGCATCAGCCCGCAACTTCCGTTTATCCGCAAGCAGGCCGTGGACGCCCTGAAGCGCGACTATCCGGACCGGCGTGCCGCGCGCCGCACCATCGCCACAACTTTGGAAGATTACTACACCAAGAATTACCCCCAGCTTCGCCCGGCCACTTCCGCGGCGCTCCAGACCGCGATTCGCAGAGTGCAAGACATTTATGACCGGAATATTTTCCCGGAGATGAAAATTACTTGGGGCACCTATCCAAACAATCTCGGCCACACTGATTCGGCGGGTTGTTTCCGGTGCCACGATGGCAATCATACGAGCGCCGACGGGCGCACGATTTCAAACGATTGCGCCACCTGCCATGACCTGCTGGCGGTGGGCGAGAAGAACCCGAAGATTTTAACTGAACTCGGCCTGAATCCCGCACCCCCGGTTCCCACAGGAGGCGCAAGCACCAAGTAGGAGGTCCAATGAACTGGCGCACCGCGGCAATCTTGCCGCTGGTTTTCGCTCTCAACGTTCTGGCCGCCGGCTCACCGCAGAGCGCCGAGTGCCTTTCCTGTCACGACGACAAAGGTGCGAGCATCACCGGCAGCGTGCATGGCGCTATCTCCTGCACGGATTGCCACACCACCATCAGCGCGTATCCGCATGCGCAAAACGCCGCGAAAGTTAAGTGCGACACCTGCCACCAGGATCCCGTGAGCGGCGTGCAGGCGAGCGTCCACGCCTCGGTCAGCGCGCAGCCCTGCCAGGGCTGCCACGGCGACCCGCATACGATTCTGCCGTCGAGCAATCCCAAATCCAGCACCTATCCCACCAATCTGCCACGGACCTGCGGCGCCTGCCACGGCAACAGCAAGATTGCCAAGCAGCACGGGTTGTCTGAAGTCTATACGCAATACATGGATTCGATCCACGGCTTTGCCTTGACCAAAGACGGCCTGCTGGTGGCCGCCAGTTGCTCCAGTTGCCACGGCTCGCACAAGATCCTCAGCAAGCAGAATCCGGCCAGCCGGACCAGCCGCGCCAATATCGCCGATACTTGCGGTACCTGCCACGCCGGACCCAAGCAGGATTACCTGGCCGGCATCCACGGACAGGCCTCCACCACGGGGAACAACCGCGCGCCAGTCTGCGTGGATTGCCATACCGCGCACCAGATCGCGGACGTGAGCACCGCGGCCTGGCAGATGAAAACCACCGCGACCTGCGGCAAGTGCCATCAGGAGAAGGTGGAAACTTACCGCGACACCTTCCACGCCCAGGTCTCCGCGCTGGGCTACATCGAGACGGCGCGCTGCTGGGATTGCCACGGCTTCCATGACATCCGCCCGGCCACCGATCCCAAGTCGACGATCGCGAAGGCTAATCTCGCGGCGACCTGCGGCAAGTGCCACTCCGGCGTTACAGCCGGCTTTGTCAGCTACCAGCCGCATGCCGACCGTCACAACTGGCACGATTACCCGGCGCTCTATGTTTCCGGCGTATTCATGAACCTGTTGCTCGCCGGCGTGCTGGGCTTCTTTGCTCTGCACGTGGTTCTCTGGCTGAACCGCTCGCTCGCGGAGCGGCGGAGCGGGAAGTGAAGCGGAGGGTCTGAAAAATGGACTACCCAAAGACACTAACGACAATCGATCCGAGCGCCTCCGGCGATGGCCGACCCGTCGCCGAGGGGGCCGAAACACGCTACTATTCGCGCTTCACCCTGTGGCAGCGCTACCTGCACGGCATCATCGTGGTGACCTTTCTCGGCCTGGCGGTTACAGGCCTGACGCTGCGGTTCAGCAGCGCGGAGTGGGCCAGGCACCTGGCGCACGTGACAGGCGGCTTCGGCACCATGCTCTTCTTTCACCTGTTGAGCGCGGTCGTGCTCACCGCCGCCTTTCTGATCCACGTGGCGGGCGTGGCCTACCGCATTGTCTTTCAGAAAGAATACGGTCTGGTGTGGGGACCCAACTCGATGGTGCCCAACCTCAAAGACATCCAGGATTTCATCCAGCAGTTCAAGTGGTTTTTCTTCCGCGGCGAGAAGCCCAAATTCGGCCGCTACGCCTACTGGGACAAATTCGACTACTGGGCCGTCTTTTGGGGAATGATGATCATCGGCCTTTCCGGCTTCGCCATGTGGTTCGCGCCCTTTTTCGCGCGGTTCATCCCTGGCTCCTGGCTGAACATCGCGCTGTTGATCCATGGTGAGGAGGCGATTCTGGCGGTCGGCTTCATCTTCGCCATACACTTTTTCAACACCCACCTGCGTCCGGACAACTTCCCCATGGATCTGGTCATCTTCACGGGAAGCCAAACGGAACAGGAGCTGAAGCACCGGCATCCGGAGGAATACCAGGCGCTGGTCTCCTCCGGTGAGTTGGAGAAACTCCGCGCCACGCCCCCGCAGCTCTGGCTGCGCAATTTCGGCCGCGTTTTCGGCGGCGTCGCCATTTTCATCGGCTTCGTGTTTCTCGCTTTGATGATCGTGGCGTTTGTGAAGGAGTGACGGACGCTCCCGGCCCATCACTGGGCGCCCGTAAAAGGAGGCATGCTATGTTTCCCCCCAAGAAGATCCTGTTCCCGGTCGATTTCTCGGACCGCTGCAATCAAGCCGCCCGCATGGCGGAGACGTTCGCGGGCCATTTTCAGGCCCAGCTGACGCTTCTGTATGTGCTGGAACTTCCGGCTTATAACGACGTCATCATTGAGACCGCGCAAGCCACCGAACAGCGCCTCAAAACCTATCTCACCGAGGAACTGGAACAGTTCGACGTAGAGCGCGTGATGCTGGAGGGCGACCCGGCCACGCAGATCGATGCCTACGCGCGGGCGCAAAACATCGACCTCATCATGTTGCCCACGCACGGTTACGCCGCGTTCCGCCGCTTGATGCTCGGCTCGGTCACCTCGCGCGTGCTCCGCGATGCCTGTTGCCCGGTATGGACCGGCGTACATATGGAGCAGGTGCCCTCGCTCGAGGAGATCCGGTTCCAGAAAGTGGTCTGCGCTGTCGATCTGGGCTCGCAAAGCGGCCCCACTCTTCGCTGGGCCAATGCTTTCGCATCGGAATTCGGCGCCAGCCTGCAAATCGTGCACGCCATTCCGGAGGCGGGCGAAGCGTTTCCGGCCGGTTCGGACGCCGTCCGCGAAGCCAGCGCGGCGCTCAGGACCTTGGAGAACGCGGTTGGCTCCTGCGCGGCCGTATCCATCATCCCGCAGGAGACCGCCGCCGCGGTCTGCGGATTTGCCGCACGCGAGCAGGCCGATCTGCTGGTCATTGGACGAAGCGCCCACGGCGGCATGCTCGGCCGGCTCCGGGCCGACGCCTATTCCATCATTCGCCAGTCGCCGTGCCCGGTGGTGAGCGTCTAATCGTCTAGAATTCGAAAGGAAGCAAAACCCGGTGAGCATTATGATTGTTCCAAGTGAACTGACCACTGGAATCCAACGCAAAAGAGACGACACCCGCCGCGATCTGGATGTCTTTTTCCGGCCCCGTTCGGTGGCCGCCATCGGCGCAACCGAGCGCCAGGGCCACGTCGGCCGCTCCGTGCTGTGGAACCTCATCAGCAGCCCCTTCGGCGGCACGGTCTATCCGGTCAATGCCAAAAAGAACAGCGTGCTGGGCATCAAAGCCTATCCCAACGTGGCCAGCTTGCCCGAACCGCCCGAATTGGCCGTCATCATGACACCCGCCGAAACGGTTCCCGGCGTGGTAGAGGAGTGCGCCCGCGCCGGCGTGAAGGGCGTGGTGGTGATCTCGGCCGGATTCCGCGAATCCGGCCCGCGTGGCCTGGAGCTTGAAAAACAGGTCCTGGCCGCCGCCCGGCCGGCCAAAATGCGCGTGATCGGCCCGAACTGCCTGGGCGTGATGTGCCCGGTGAGCGGCCTGAATGCCACTTTCGCCCAAACGGTCGCCCGGCCCGGCAACGTGGCCCTGGTCAGCCAGAGCGGCGCTTTGTGCACCGCCATCCTCGACTGGAGCCTGCGCGAGCAGATCGGTTTCAGCGCGTTTGTCTCCACCGGATCGATGCTGGATGTCGGCTGGGGGGCGCTCATCGACTATCTGGGCGACGACCCGCACACGCGCAGCATCGTCATCTACATGGAATCCATCGGCGAGGCCCGCTCGTTCCTCTCGGCGGCGCGCGAAGTCGCCTTGAACAAGCCCATCATCATTATCAAAGCCGGACGTACCGCGGAGGCCGCCAAGGCCGCCGCGTCGCACACCGGCTCCATGGCCGGCAGCGACGATGTGCTCGAAGCCGCGTTCCGCCGGGTGGGCGTGCTGCGCGTCAACAGCATCGCCGACATCTTTTACATGACCGAGGTGCTGGCCAACCAGCCGCGCCCGAAAGGACCCCGGCTGGCTATCCTGACCAACGCCGGCGGTCCGGGCGTGCTCGCCACCGACGCGCTGCTGATGATGGGCGGTGAACTGGCCGAGCTGTCCCCCAACACCTTCGACGAGTTGAACGAAGCCCTGCCACCGCACTGGAGCCACAACAATCCGGTCGACATCATCGGCGACGCCGGCCCCGAGCGCTTCGAAAAAGCCGTCGAGGTAGTCTCGAAAGATCCCAATGCCGATGGCCTGCTGGTGATCATGACGCCGCAGGGCATGACCAATCCAGCGCTCATCGCCGAGAAGCTCACCCGCTTCGCCAAGCTCGACCGCAAGCCCATCCTCACCAGTTGGATGGGAGGCGCCGAGGCCGCGCAGGGCGAAGCCGTGCTGAACCGCGCCGGCATTCCCACCTTTCCTTTCCCCGACACCGCCGTGCGGGCATTCCACTACATGTGGAAGTACAGCTACAACCTGCGCGCGCTCTATGAAACGCCGGCCATTACCAGCACCGACGGCATGGATGTCCATGCGGCGGAGGCCATCGTCAACGCCGCACGCGAAGCGAATCGCACCATTCTGACCGAGTACGAATCGAAGCAGTTGCTGAAGGCCTACGGCATTCCGGTGGTGGAAACCCGTCTCGCCACCACAGAAGACGAAGCCGTGGCCGCGGCGAACGCCATCGGCTACCCGGTCGTGCTGAAGCTGCACTCCTTCACCATCACGCACAAGACCGACGTTGGCGGCGTTCAGCTCAACCTCGCCAGCGAGACCGCTGTTCGCAATGCGTTCCGCGCAATCCAAACTTCTGTAGGCGATAAAGCCGGGCCGGAGCACTTCGCCGGAGTCAGCGTGCAACCCATGATCATCGCCGAGGGCTACGAGCTGATCTTGGGATCGAGCATCGACTCTCAATTCGGGCCGGTGCTTTTGTTCGGCGCCGGCGGGCAATTGGTGGAGGTGTTCCAGGACCACGCTCTCGCCCTTCCGCCGCTCAATACGACGCTGGCGCGGCGCTTCATAGAACCGACCAAAATCTTCCGCGCATTGAAAGGCGTGCGCGGCCGCAAGCCCGTCAATCTGGCCGCACTCGAAGAGCTTCTCGTGCTCTTCAGCCGCCTGGTCACCGAGCAGCGCTGGATCCAGGAGATCGACATCAACCCGCTGCTCGCCTCGCCCGAGCGTCTGATCGCCCTGGACGCCCGCGTGGTTGTATATGACAAGGAGACCACCGAACGCGATCTGCCCCGGCTGGCCATCCGGCCCTACCCCGCCCGCTACGACCACCTCCTCACGCTGGCCGACGAATCGAGCGTTCGCATCCGCCCGATCCGCCCCGAAGACGAACCGCTGCTGGTGGCCTTCCACCACACGCTGTCCGAGCACAGCGTCTACATGCGCTACTTCCACTGGATGAAGCTGGAGCAGCGCACCGAGCATGAACGGCTCACCCGCATGTGCTTCATCGACTACGACCGGCAGATGGCCTTCGTGGCCGAGCGCCGCGATCCGGATTCCGGCGAGAGCCGCATCGTCGCCGTGGGCCGCCTGGTGAAGTCGCATACCGCCGATGAGGCCGAACTGGCGGTCATCGTCAGCGACCATTTCCAGCGGCAAGGCATTGGAAGCGAGATCGTGCGCCAACTGGTGGACTTCGCGCGCGCCGAAAAGCTCGGCCGCATCACCGCCACGATGCTGCTCGAAAACCGGCCCATGCAGAAAGTCTTTGAAAAGGCCGGATTCCGCGTGCGGCAGGCGCGCGACGACGAATCCGTCGAGGCCGAGCTGATTCTCTAGGCGCCGCGTTCAGCTTCCACTTTCCCCGCCAGGCGCCGGTACACGAACACCGAATACCCGGCCGCCAGCAGCATTCCGGGAATGAACCACGCGAGGCCAATGTAAAGTCCGTAGGACGCAGCCGCCGCATTCGTCACGGTCAGTCCGGCGTCCGGCGAGACGTTGGACGGCAGCACGTACGGAAACACACCGAAGGCCGCGCTGGTCAGCATCCCGATCAAATACAGGCAGGAAGCCAGGAACGCGCCCAGGTCTTTCTGCTGCGCATGAAACACGCGGATTCCGATCAATCCGGCCAGGGCCAGCAGCGGGAACACGAAGCCCCAAGGGTATTGGCTGAACTCGGCCGCCAGATGCGGCTGCAGCTCAAAGCTCGCAAGGGTCACCAGCGCGCTGAGAGCCAGCACCACCCACCACGTCCTCGCCCCGGCGGCCCGCGACCTGCGCTGCAAGTCTTCGCCGGTCTTCAACGCGACCCAATAGCTGCCGTGCATGGTCAGCGCGACGAAACCGGCTGCTCCGACCAGCAGCGTATACCAGTCCACGATGCCGGCGTTCTTGCCCGGCACGAAGTTGGTCCACAACGGCAGGAAGAAATATCCGTTGGCGTCCAGCGGCACGCCGCGCACGACGTTGCCAAGCGCCGCGCCATACAGCAGGGCGAGCAGTGCGCTCGCGCCGCCGAAGACCAGATCCCAAAACGGCTTCCAGATGGCGTTGTCGACGTGGCTGCGCAGCTCGATGGAAACGCCGCGGAGAATCAGCAGCCAGAGCACGATCATCAGGGCCAGGTAGAAGCCGCTGAAGGCCGCCGCATAGAGCGCCGGAAAGGCGAAGTAAAGAGTGCCGCCGCCGGCGAGCAGCCAGACCTCGTTGCCGTCCCACACCGGGCCGATGGAATGCAGCACCTGCTGCCGCTCGCTCTCGTTGCGCGCGACGAATAAATGAATGATACCGGCTCCGAGATCGAATCCGTCCAGCACGACGTATCCGGCGATCATGATCGCCACCAGGCAGAACCAAATGATCTGAATCATTGCGCGCCTCCTGTAACCGGACCGTGCTCGATCTCCCGTTGCACCAGGAACAGAAAGAGGATGCCCAGCACCAGATACAGGCCCAGGAAGCCGATCAGCGTGAACAATCCGTTGGCGGCTGATACGCGCGGCGAAGCTCCGTCGGCGGTGCGCATAATGCCGTAGACCAGCCAGGGCTGGCGGCCGAGTTCGGCGGTCATCCAGCCGGCGGTGGTGGCGATGTAGGGAAAAGGCAGCGCCAGCAGCAAGGCCCAGAGCAGCGGCTTGGTCTCGCCCAAGCGGCCGCGCCAAAGGAACCAAGCCGAGAGCAGCATTAAGGCAATGAGCAGCGTCCCGATTCCCACCATGATGTGATAGCTGTAATACAGCAGCGGGATGTTGTCGGGCCACAAATCCCGCGCGAAATCCTTCAGCCCTTTGATTTCCGCTCCCCACCGGCGGTAGGTCAGAAAGCTCAGCACGTTCGGCACCAGCAAGGGATTATCCAGCTCCAGACGCTCGGTGTCGGGCTGGCCGAGAATCGCGATGGGCGCGCCTTGCGCGGTTTCGAACAAACCCTCCATGGCTGCCAGCGTCACCGGCTGATGCTCGGCGACCATCCGTCCCTGGCCGTCTCCGGTGGGGAAGATCATAGCGAGCGTCGCGAGCGTGCCCGCAATCACGCCGGTCCGCAGAAAAATGCCCGCGTGCGTACGGAACTTCGCGGAAAGCTGGTAGTAGGCGCCGATGGAGGCCATCGCCACGCTGCCCGTCACCACCGCGCCGATCATGTTGTGCAGGTACTGCCACAGGATCCAGGGGTTCAGCAGCAATCCCCAAAAGCTGTCCAGCAGGAGTTCTCCCCCCGGGGCGACCTTGTAGCCCGCCGGATGCTGCATCCACGCATCCGTCGCAATGATGAGATAACCCGACATCCATGAGCCCAGGAAGACCAGGAACGCGGTCCACCAGTGCAGCTTCGGAGTCAGCCGCTTCTCGCCATAAAGGAAAAGTCCGAGAAAACTCGATTCCAGGAAGAATGAGAAGACGCCTTCCATGGCCAGCGTTTGGCCGATGACGCCGCCGGCGTCCCTGGAAAACCGCGCCCAGTTGGTGCCGAACTGGAACTCCATGGGAATGCCGGTGACCACGCCCATGACAAAGTTGATGGCAAAGATTCTCGCCCAGAACCGGGCCGACTCCTCGTAGCCGGCGTTGCCCGTCCGGAGTGCCGCGGTCTTCAGGATGACAATCAGAAGCGACAGCCCCATGGTGAGCTGAGGAAACAGGTAGTGGAAGGTTACGGTGAAGGCGAAGTGGAGGCGGTCAATCGCCAAGGCTGAGTCCATAGGGATTCTCCTCAAACAGGATGGGTTCCTGGCCGAACTCGGACACTCTTAGTTTCTCGCGCCAGGGTGGTGTGTGGGTGGGGTATTTTCCACAAGCATTCATTTGAAACGCAATGAAAACAACGATCTGCGGGCATTTCCAGGGTTGGGCGCTGGGGTGCTCTTAGAATGCCGGAGGACATCCTAACCTTATGGAAGTTACCGTTCGACACGCCGGTGGAAAAAAGTTCGAGATGCGGGCCCGCCATCATCGGGCCTTTACCGATCAACCTTTCGACGATGACGGTACGGATACAGCCATGACCCCGACCGAGCTGTTCCTGAGTTCGCTGGGAGCGTGCGCGGCCTATTATGCCGAGGAATATGTGCGCGCCCGCGGGCTGCCCGATGAGGACCTGGAGATCCGGATCGCGTCGGAGAACGGAGGCAGACCCACGCGCATCGCCAGCCTGCGGCTGGATGTGATCGCGCCGGGGCTGAATCAGCGCCATCGGGATGGGATCCTGCGGGCCGTGGATGCCTGCTTGTTGAAAAACACGCTGATCGAGCCTCCGCATATTGAGATCCGTGTGGTTTCCTCGCCGGGTCAGGCCATGGCAGTGGAACCCGAGATCGTTCTGGCGCATTAGAAGATCTTCTTGATCGAGCCGCCTGCCGGAGAAGCAATCCGGCAGGCGTCGTTCGTTTGATTCCCCGAGCTAGCGGGAGAAGCGCAGGCTGCTCATAATCTGGTTGCTGCGGAAGTTGTCCAACGCGTAGAAGACGTCGTTCATCGCATACCAGCGCCACTCCGTAATCCAATCCACGTGTTTGTGCAACGGGACCGTGAGCCGGGCCAGGGGCTGATAATATTGCGTGGGCCGGCTGCCGGAACCCAGGAACATCGAGCCGCCCACAGCGAACCAGCGGAACGAAGCCAGTGTGGTGAGCAGATGGTCATTCTCGGTGTAGATGGAGGGCGTGGGCTGCAGGCTCTGGGGAATAAGATAAAGAATATCCGAGCGGATGGCCACGCGCGAGTAGTCCACCAACACGCTGCCCCACTTGCCGGAATTAGGAGTCCAGTTGAGGGATGCGGATTCCACGCGGCTGGAAAAATCCAGCTGTACGTTGGGATTGGGATTGCTGTTATTCAGCAGGCTGACGTCGGCCGCTACGTGCCAGGCGGGGGAGAGATCATACTGGGCGCGTACGTGTGCTTTTTCATATTGCTGCAAGCTGGTCCGGAAGAACGCCTGGGCCGAATTGGAGCCTTCCGCATCGCCGTTGATGCGAAACTTCTGGCCCAGCCGGTAGCTGACGCCGGCGATACCCACATTCCGGTGTAAGTTGGCAGTCTCGCTCGGCAGACCAGTCAGGATGGGCGCGGTCACATCGGTGTTGCCCCAAACGAAGCGATAGCCTCCGCGCAGTGTCAAGTACGGGGTCACCTCGTAATAGGCGTCCACTTCCTCCTGGTTGTAGCGCAGCACGATGCGCTCGTTCGCCAGTTGCTGATCGGTGAGCGGCATTCCCGCCAGCAGATTTTCCACCAGCAAAGCGTCGCTCGCGCCATGAAAACGGTCCGACATCCAGGACTCGACGATCCGAAACCGGCGCCAGGGCCGCAGTTCCACCGACAGACTGCCGGTTAAATGCGGCATGTTGGCGTCACCGGTCAGAAGATCCTGGCCGGAACTGTAGAATTGCAGGATGCGTTGCAGTAAGAAGTTGCCCGTGGAGTTTTCGGTATAATCGACGTCGGTGCGCGGCCGGGCATATACGAATTGGCCCGTCACGCTGATCCAGGGCAGCGGATTCGCAGCGAGCAGTGCTTTGGAGTACACGGAGTCGCCGCGCACCCGGTACAGCTCGTCCATGGAATCCAGCGGCATCGTTTCGCCGAACAGAAGACCGGTGAAATTGCCGGGATTGGGTCCCATATCGGACGCGCCCTGATCGTCCTTGAAGGTAGTCCCGCCTTGCTCCAAGGTCACGTGGTACTTCCCCATCTCCATACGCACGCCGGCGCGGTAATTGTTGGTCAGATCCGAATAGAGGCTCGCGACGGGATACTCGTTGTATTGGCTCTCCTGGTTGAAATCGGTAACGCCGCGCCCGTACTGCGTGTTGCTCGAGAAGCCCAGGTACGGCGTGATCCACTTGTGCGGCAGCAGGTCCAATTGGATGTCGGTGGCGCGAATCGCCGTGTCGAACGAATTCTGATCGAGCAGCGCTCCCTGGTTGAACTCCGGATTGGCGAAAGAAGGCAGGAAATCGAAGTAAGCGATGTTGCGATAGTTCGCCGTCAGGTTATACCAGTCGTGTTTTTCGATGTTCACCCGCAGGGTGGTGTAGGGATCGCCCCAGTTGCTGGTGTGGACGTCGGCGCGGTCGAAGAGCCAGTGGTGCGGGTCGAGAATCGTGAAGTCGGAGTTCAGAATCCGGAAGCCGTCGGTCAGGTTCACCACGCTGCGATAGGCGTTGTCGGTTCCACCGGGAGTGGGGACCCAGCGGTAGCCCAACTCGATGCTGCCGGTGAGCCAGTTGTCTCCGGAAGGCTGGTTTTCAGCAGCGGGAGCCGGGGCCGCCGCGGGCGCAGATGCGGCGCTTTGAGCCGCAGGCGCCGCTTGAGAGCTTTGCGCCGCGGGCGCGGCCTGCGCAGAAGATGCGCTCTGGTCCGCGGGCTTCGGCGCGTCCGGGGCCTGGGCCGCCAGGGAAACGACAAGGAGGAAGCAAGCCAGAAGTCTCATCGCAGAAACTCCCGATCCGCGTAGGATCCGTGCACTTTGACATGGCAAATGGTGCAATCCTGAAACCGCGTGCTCCGCAGATCATGGAATGCCGGAGCGACGCCGCCGATCACGGTGTTCGCGCTGAACGGCAGGTTGGAGTGGCACTCCAGACACACCAGGCGTACTTCATGCCGGATCAGCATTCTAGGATTCGCGGAGCCGTGTGGCTCATGGCAGGCCGTGCAGCCTTCGTCCCGCACCGGCGCATGTTCATAGATGAATGGCCCTCGTTTGTCGCCGTGGCAGTTCAGGCAGCCGGGCTCGTCGCCGAAGGAAGCCGTCAGCGTGTCCGGGCGAATGCTCGCGTGCGGATTGTGGCAGTCCACGCAGGACATCGCGTTTTCGATCAGCCGGTGCTTGTAGGGTTTGTTGAAAGAGGCCCACTGCGAAATATGGCAGGTGGAACACTTGGCGTTGATTTCGGCGTTCGCGTGCAGCACCAGCTTGGCGCCGCCTTGGCCGTGAATCGAATGGCAGGTCGTGCAGCCCACCTCATCCCGGGCGTGCCCGCTGGCGATCCGGCCGCCGGGAGTGCGCTGGTTGAGATGGCAGGTGAGACAGGTGCGGTCCACTTCCGTGGACGTTTCTTTGTCCGGATTCTTGATATCGGCGGCCGAGGCCGATTCGACGTGCTTGCCGCCGGGGCCGTGGCAGGATTCGCACGCGCGCCCCGTCCAGCCAGGGCGCGCGCCGGTATCGACCGCCGAATGCGGAGTCTTCTTCAGGTTGTTGTAGATTTCCTCGTGGCAGACCTTGCAGGCCTCTGAGCCGACGTAAGCTGGAGCGTCGGAGGCCGCGGGCGCTGGCATCGCAACCCACGGGATGAACCCGCAGGCCACGATACCAGCCACGCCGCGTACTGCCTGGAGGAGGTTATTGCGCATGCTCCTGGTCTACCGCAAACTGCGCGCCGGCTGCATGGCAAACGCTGCAGCTCTCTCCGAGAGTGGGGTCAGTATTGGCCAGGAAGTGAGCCGCCTCGGCCTTGGACACGTGGCATCCGCTGCAAGCCGAAGATGCCGCCTGAATGGGAGTGACCCAACCTTGCGGATCAACGACTGGATTGAGGCCGATGGGCAGATTCTGCTCGCTGCCATTCACGTGGCACATCGAGCAGTTTTGCAGATAGGTCGCCGAGCCGGTCGGACTCATGGCCGGATAGAGCACGCCGGAGAAGTC
>DATJNO010000165.1:0-12180 GCA_035508055.1 Bryobacteraceae bacterium
CTGCGCGCGTGCGGTTTGGCCCAATGGTCCAGGCAGTTCGGTCGGCTGGTAACGCCGGCACAATTCCACCGTCTTGCGCAGGCTTTCGGCGAACTCCACGCATGGCGCGCAACCGGCCAGGTGCTGCTCGATCTCGCGGCACGCATCCGGCGGCAATTCCAGATTCAGATACTCCGACAGCAGCGCGAACACTTCTCGGCATGTTTCCGAATGCTCATGCGTTTCCATGGTGCTCTCCTCGGCCCCCCAGATAGCCATCCAGTTTCTCGCGGACTGCCAGCCGCGCCCGGTGCAGCCGGGTCTTGACAACGTCATCGCTCAGATCCAGAATGTGGGCCGTCTCCTGGGTCGACAGTTCCTCGATATCTCGCAGCAGGATGACGGTACGGTAATTTTCCGGCAATTCGCCGATCGCCCGCCGCAATTCGGCTCTCAGTTCCGCATTCACCACCTGGTCCTCGGGCAAACCCGACCAATCGGCGATCTGCAACTGCACGCGCCCATCCCGTTGATCCTGAGCGGGCAGAAACTGGTCGAGCGAAAGCTCCTTCGCGGGCGCAAACACACTCTTGCGGCGCTTCATGAGACATTCATTTCTGGCGATGCGAAAAACCCAGGGCCTCACGCGCTCCGGTTCGCGCAAATGGCCGAAGCTCTCGAACACTTTCAGCAACGTCTCCTGCGCCACTTCTTCGGCGTCTTCCCGCTGGCCGCACATCAGCCAGCTATAGTGGAAGATCTTGGCGCGAAAATGCTCCACAAAACGCTCAAACGCCTCCGGCGATCCCGCCAATAAGCCGCGCGCCAATTCAACTTCCTGCTGCCGTTCCAATCCTCGGTCCCGCTCTTGATTCTACCGGCAGCGGCGTAACAGGCGCAGGTTCACGCGGCCACGGGAGCCGGCGACTGAATCACTACCTCAATGGCCGGCCGTCCCAGCAGCGTGTTGTGAATCGTGCAGGATCTCACCGCGCGCAAGATCGCTGCCTGATGCCGCTCGTCCAGACCCGGCGCCGTTACTTCAATGAGAAACGTGCCCAGCCGCGCGGGCTGTTTGGCCTTTTCGGCCTTCACGCGCACCTCCAGCCCCTCGCTCGAGAGGCCCCGCGTCTTCAAGTATTGGCTGGCGTAATAACCCGCGCACGTTGCCAGCGACGCTAAAAGAAACTCCGGAGGAGACATCCCCGCGTCGTCGCCGCCGTTGTCGCGCGGCTGGTCGCAGAGGATCTTGTGCGTGCCGGATATCACTTGAAACTTGCAATTTCCCAGGAACTTGGCTATGGTTTCCATAATTGCATGCCTTCAGTTACCCTGGATGCAATATCCAGGTCAAGGTGACAGCGACCCCTATGAAAGCATCTAACGTTCTTATTGCCTGCCTCGTCTTTTGCAATCTGCCCGTTGCGGCGGCCCTTGCGGCGCCGCCGGTCTCGATCCCCTTCGTGTTCGAGAAGAATGCCGGCCAAGTCGACAAGCAAGTGCGGTTCTTCGGGCGGGCGCCTGGAGTTGCGCTCTGGCTGACCGACTCGGGCGCGGTCTTAAGCGTCCAACGGGGCGACCGGCGGGCTGTGTTGCGTATGCGGCTCAAGGGCGCGCGTCCACATCCCGGAATCGAAGGAACCGAGCTCCTCCCCGGCAAAAGCAACTATTTCACTGGGCGCGACCCTGCCCAGTGGCGTCACGACATCAGCCAGTACGCGGCGGTTCGCTATCACGAGGTCTATCCCGGCATCGATCTTGTATTCCATGCCAGTTCACAAATCATTGAGTACGACTGGGTTGTCGCGCCGGGCGCCGATCCACGAGCGATCCGGATGTCGTTTGAGGGCGCTCGCGAGACCCACATCGACAGCACCGGCGACCTGGTGCTGCGCGTCGGCGACGTCGATGTCCGCGAAAAGCGCCCGCACATCTACCAGGATGGCGGCGCGCAGGAGATCGCGGGCCGCTTTGTGCAGCGCGGACACGCGATCGGCTTTGACGTCGCTGAATATGATCCGTCGCGAGCCCTCACCATTGACCCCATCCTTACCTATGCTACGGTGCTGGGGGGCAATGGCAATGCCAAGAACCAACTCGGTGATGTCGGCGAAGGCGTCGTCATGGACGCTCAGGGTAACGCAATCGTCATCGGCTATACCGCGTCCCAGAATTTTCCCACGAAGAGTGGCGCGTACGTGGATGGCGGGGCGCTTATCAACGCGGTCGTGGCCAAGGTGAACCCTTCGGGTCCTGTGGGAAGCGCCTCGCTCGTATGGTCCACGTATCTTGGAGGAAGCAGGCAAACCACGCAAGGGTATGGTGTGGCCCTGGATTCGCTTGGAAACGTCTACATCACGGGTGCCACGCAAGCCCCCGATTTCCCCCTGAAGAATCCGTTTCAAACCTCCTTCAATGCCACGTCCAGCTGCACCGACTCGGAAGGAAATAAGGGGATCTGTTTTCTTGCCTTCGTCACGAAGTTGGATGCAGCCGGGAACGAACTGATCTACTCCAGCTATCTTGGAGGCACGGCGGGAGAAAACTTTGCGTATGCGATTGCCGTGGACAGCTCCGGCAGCGTCTGGGTTACCGGTGAAGCGCAGGGAGGCTTCCCGCTCGTCGGCAATTCCATTCCGACCAGCCCCGGATCGGACCACTACGGCTTTATCAGCAAGGTGAGCCCGGATGGCTCCGAACTCCTCTATTCCACCTACCTCGGAGCGTTAACCACTCTGCAGGGAATCGCGGTGGACAGCCTCGGCAATGCCTATGTCACCGGCTATACCTACTCCCCAACTTTTCCGGTAGCCAATGCTTATCAGGCATCCTTGCCGGCGCCCAGCGGACTCAGGTCCGGGGTGGTCGCCGAGCTCAATCCTGGCGTCGAGCCGTCTCTCGTCTACTCGACGTATCTGGGGGGCACGGACGAAGGCGGCCTTCTCAACGCCATCGCGGTGGATAGCCATAGAAACATCTTCGTGGGCGGCCGGTCGGCCGCGATCACCTTTCCCGTGACAGCGAATGCGGTACAGACGGCCGCGGCTCTGGGCCCATCCGGCAACACAGGGACCGGCGCGGTGATTGCCGAGCTCAACCCGGCGGCGGAAAGCAGCGCGCAACTCGAATACTCCACCTTCCTCACCGGAAGCTTGCTGGACGAAGTCGACGCGATTGCCCTGGACAACAACGGCCACATTGTCGTCGGCGGCTGGACCGAATCGTTCACTTTCCCCACCACGCCAGATGCTTTTCAACCGTACTATCGGGGCGAAATTGTAGACGGAGTTTTCCCCAACAAGTCCTTCCTCTCGATCATCGATCCGACCGTGGCCGGTCTCAAGGGCTTGATCTATTCCACGCTTTACGGAGGCACTTTCAGCGAAACCCTGGCCGGCATGGCGCTCGACGCTACCGCTACCCACGCTGCGATAACCGGAACCGCGACTTCGCCGGACTTGTTTGTCACCCCCAGCGCTTACCAGTTAGGTCTGACCAACAAGTACAGCAACGCTTTCGTGGCTGTCTTCGACCTGTCGCAAACCGGGCCCACGATCTCGGCGATCGTGAATGCCGCCAGCTTCGCCCCCCCGAAGGGGAACTTTGCGCCCGGCGAGATTGTGACCCTGTTCGGTTCCAACCTCGGCCCCCAAACGCTGGCCGGCGCCCAACTGGACCAAACCGGGCATCTGGCGTCAACGCTGGCTGGCTGCCAGTTGCTGGTGAACCGCATTCCTGCGCCTTTGGTTTATGTACAGGCCAATCAAGCTGCCGCAATACTGCCTTACGAGTTGACGCCGTTGATCAACGGCAATCTCATCAACTACGCCCAAATGGTTTGCAACGGCGTGGGTGGCAACGTGTTCGAATTTTCCGCCGTCGCGGCGGCCCCCGGAATCTTCTCCGCTACCCAATCGGGGATGGGCCAAGCCGCGGTCTTAAACCAGGATGGGTCCTATAACTCGGCGTCCAATCCCGCTGCGATGGGGTCCATCGTGCAAATATTCGCCACCGGCGAAGGCGTATTGATGAATCCGCCGGGGCAGGATGGAAGAATCGAAACGGGCGGCCTCAGCACGATTCCAACACCTATGCTTCCGGTAACGGTCACCTTCGGCACAACCCCGTCGCCCAATCTCACCTACGCCGGAGTCGCGCCCGGTGAGGTGGACGGCTTGTTACAGGTCAACGCCCAAGTCCCTACCGGGCTCACGCCGGGCAACGTTCCGCTGGTTCTGGGTATCGGATCGTTCTCCAGCCCCAGTGGACTCACCATTGCCGTAAAGTAGTCGCAAACGCCCGCACGCTGCAGAACGCCCTTGTTCTCCAGTTGGTTTTGGTGTATATATGACGAAACCGCCGCGCAACGGGGATTTTAGGTTGTGGCGATGGGGAACCTTCCCAAGTGGCTCGCGACAGCCAACGCTGCGACGGCAAAACCGGCTGGCCTCCGTGACGTCCAGAAGGTTGGGCGCCGAGAGGCCAGCAACTCAATCCATCGCCTATTGGATGTCCAGCGTCACCCGCACATCCACCGTGCGCGGCGCCAGGCACTCCTTGTTGTTGCAGGCCTGGTAGCGCAGCTTCCCGTTCATGAAAGCTATCCCGGGCGAGGCGTTGGCGGGCGCCTTGAAGCGCGTGACAATCTCGAACGTGCCGGTGTAAACCGAAACCGGATTGGCCGAAAACCCCAAATGCTCCATCTGCGGTTTGGGATAGCTCACCTGCTCGGCTTCCAGCGGCTCCTTGTTCCAGGTGAGCCGGATCGGGATCAGGTAGTCGTCACCCGGCATGTTGCTGTTGACGTGAAAGCCGGACTGCAGATTGGCCTTCACGCTGAGTTCGCCGGTGGCGCCGCGCTTGATGGTCAGACGCGAGGGCGGAGCGACCGTGAGGACGCCGTTACCTTGGGCCTGTAAGACGGGCCAGGATGCGGCCAGCAGGAACAACAGCGCCGGCATTGGGCGCGTTAAGCAGCTCAACAATCGCATTCTTGAAGTCATCCTTCCCGCCGGTGATCCCGATGTGCTTGGAGACGATTCGGCCCTGCCGGTCGATCAGCAGCGTAGTAGGCAGCGAATCCAAGCCGCCGTACTTGTTGCTGACCTCATCGTTGCCCAGCAGGACCGGGTAGTTCATCTTCATGCTGGCCATATAGGGCTTGATCACCTTCCAGCCATCTTCGTCCATCGAGACGCCCAGCACGGCGAAGCCGCGGTCCTTGAATTCTCTCTCAAAATCCATGAACCAGGGGATCTCCACCTTGCACGGACCGCACCAGGTTGCCCAGAAATCGAGCAGCACAACTTTACCCCGGTAGTCGGAAAGCCGGACGGCCTGGCCGTTGGCATCCTGGAGCTTGAATTCAGGCGCCAGCGCGAGATTAGGGTTGCCTTGCCCGGCGGCCTTCCGCGACGCCTTCGAGCACCCGGCAAAGGTGAATGCAGCGGCGAAAACGAAGCAGGCGGCTAGCGCCGTGGCGGTTTTGGTCACAGGCTTCTCCTGCCATCAATTATATCGGGATTACACCGCCCGGAAACGCGGTCCGGAACCACTGCGCGCGGCGGCGGCGATGCCGGGCCGCCAGCGTGAATTCGGGATGACGGCGCACTCCGGAATACAGCCAGGCCGCCGTGTCGCAAAAGCTTTCACAAAGATACTCGCGCCATTGCGTGGGCTTGCGTGCCGGCATCCGCGAGCCACGCGGCAAGCACAGCTTGCGGGATTCGGCGGACCATCCCAGTTCGCCGCGTGCGCGCGCTTGACGCTCCTGGCGCAACGCCGCCTCCCACGACCGGCGCGTCCCGTTGCCGAGCCTGGCCCAGACAAAATGAAACAACTCGTGCGTCAGGATCCGGGCGAGTTCCCCGGAGTTCCGTTCCAGCTCCCGATCCAGCACGATCTCGCGCTTGCGCACGAAGGATGCCGCGTGCACCGGTTCGCCGTGCGTGCGATTGGAGTACAGCTTGCCGCTGCCGGCTGTGAGGGAGGGCAGAAAACGAACCCGCAGGCTGCGCCCATCCAACAGGGGCAGACGGCGCTCCAGTGCTTCAACGCACTTGCTGCAATTTCGCCGGGACCTGCGGCTTAAAATAATCCGGGTTTTCAACTTTCACCGTGAATTGGGACTGCATGCCCTTGAGCCATGCCTGGAAACGTTCCCTGCGGATATCCTGCAAAATCGGAATGACCACGTCGTCGAAAGGCTCGGTGGAGATTTCCTCTGCCCGGATGAGGTAAAAACCGTTCGGCTCCTTGATCGGCGCGCTGACTTCGCCCTGCTTCAACTCGAAGACGGCTTTCTTGATCTGCTCCGGATAAGCGCTGTTCTGTTTGATGACTCCAAAGTCTCCGTCTTTGGCCGCCGAGGCTGCGTCGTCGGAGTTGTCCCGCGCCACCTTGCCGAAATCCAGGCCGCCTAAAACCTGGATGCGCAGCTTCATGACTTTGGCTTGCGCCTCCGCTTCGGTGGGCAATGGCTTACCGCCCGGCGGAGTTTTGCCGGGTGTCGGATTGAACGCCACGTAGATCACCTTCACCTTGACTTCTTTGAACTTGTCCGGGTGTTCCTGGTAGTACTTTTGCTTGTCTTCCTCGGAAACCTTGATGCTGTTGTTGGTGTTGGTCAGCTCCGCGGTGGAGAGCACCTGCAAGCGGTTGAATTCCAGTTGTTCTTTGAAGGGCGATTGCTTATCCACTCCGTCCTTGACCGCGTCCTCGGACAAGCGCTTCATCAGAAACAGTTGCGACAATTGCTGCGGCTGCCGTTGCAGAGCTTCCTGAATCTGCACGGGCAAGCCACCCAACAATTGATCGAGCTCCGCCTTCGTGACTGGCTTGCCGCCGACGGTGGCCACCACCGTGTCCGGCGCGATGGGGCCAGCCGGGGCTGTCTGCGCATGCGCCGGCGCGGGTTCATTGACAGCAGGCGTACCGGGCGTCACCTTCACCGGTTCCTGCCCAAGCAGCAGCGCCGGGGCTAACAGCGAAATCGCGAGAAATTTCATAAGAAACGCTTCCTTGAGGTGGAACTCACAGTCTATCATGGTGCCGGTTGCGGGCGCGGAATGCTGCGTTCCAGGAGCTGTTCGGAGCTCAATCCGTAAAGCGGCGGAGCCGGCGTATCCAGTAACGACAGATAGATGTAAATCTGGCCGCGATGATGAATTTCATGCTCGATCATTGACCGCAACCACTTCCAGGTAGTAATCGACGCGCCATCCGGCGTTACGCACCGGCGGTTCAGGTCCTCCGGACCGAAGGCTGAAACGGCCACATCTCCCAAGGTGAACTTGTCCTCCCGAAACCGCCAATCCACCTGGTCCGGCGGGATCACGCGGACCACGTTCATCGTCCGCTGATGAACTTTAAGTGGCACCAGGATCACGGTGTTGTTTTGGCCGCGGGCCCGCTCGAATGAATCTTGATCGCGAACACCGGGGCGGCCATGTCGGCCTCGTCGCGGAGATTGCAGTACGGATCTTTCCCAAAGCCGTACCAAAGCAACGCATCCTCCGGTAGTTTGCCCTCCACATACAGGGAAACCGCACTCGCTTCCGCGGGATCGACTTTGGTCTTGTAAATGAGCGGCAGCCAGTCGCCCTTCGCGTTGCGGATGGAGAAGCCGGCCAGCGGGCCTTCCGACTTCAGACGGCCGTTCACCCCGGAAAAGCTGACTTTCACCACGCCGCCGGCAAAAACCGCATCAACCGGGTGCGGCCCGGGTTTCAGCGAACCAAAATCCTTGACGTGGGCAAACAAGTCGAGGCAAACGCGGTTGGCCAGCCGATGCGCCAGGCGCTTCAGGTCTTGGGTCCCGACGTGAATATTGTCGTCGAGTTGCAAATCCACGGTCGCGACCATCCCGGAATGCGCGATTTCGGACTCGGCCTTCAGTTGAGCCAGTTGGATGCGATTCCAGTCGTCGACGTTGTTATTGTCGACATGCCGCCCGATCTGTACGTAGTAAAAGGGCAGGTTGGGCTGCTGGAAGTCGGCGCGCACCGCTTTCACAAAACTCTCAAATTTGGCCAGGAACGCCGCCGAGTACTTGGGCGTGGCGTCGGATTCCCCCTGATACCACAGGATCCCTTTCACCCGGCCGCCTACAGCTTGGACGCGGCGGACCATCGAGCCATACAGCGAGTCTCCGCCGCGGTCCTTCAACGCCGGACTCCACTGTTCCATCGAGGTGCCGCCGTGGGCGCACGGGATCAGTCCGACCGGCACGCCCGTTCTCGTCACCATGTCCGCCGCGAATGGCAGGCCCAGCCCCGCGCCCTTCTTGCGGTTGGCTATGTATGTTTCCAGGGCCTGGCCTTGAAGCCGCTCCGGTTCGTGCTGCGCGTTCAACGGCCAATGCACCGGATCCACCGCGCTCACGGTGGTGTGCAGCGGCTCTTCGGCGATCTCCCAGCGGTCCGCCATATCGAAGCTGTGCACCAACGGCGAAGGCGGCTCGACGTCCATCAGATCGCCGTGTCCTTCCATGTTGGACTGCCCGGCGAGCACCCACAGATCGCCCACCAACAGATTGGCGACTGACAGAGTCGCGTCGGTGCCCTGCAGCCGCACTTCCAGGCGGTAAGGCCCGCCCACGGGCACTTGTTTCAGCGCGCCGCCCCAGTGTAGCTTCTCGATTCTGCCGAGGAAAGTCCAATCAAAGCCCGGCAAGGCCATGCCGTCGGCGCCCGTCACCCGCGTCTCGACGTCCTTGCCGTTGATTTTCTTGCCACTGGCCGCCCCGGCGAGCGGGATATCGACCCCGCGATCGGAACTCCTCTGCAGTACCTGGTTGTCTTCGGGCGAGGTTGTAAAACGGATATCCTGGCCGAGGGCTGCAACGGCGCAGAGAGTTGCCGCAGTGATCCAGCCCGCAGTGAAGCCGAGGGTGCGCACTCGGTTGCATTGTAGCAAGCACGCGGAGGCCGAAGGCGTTACGCGCTAGTTCACAGTGGGGTCATAGAGGGGAGGTGACAGCACCCAACGCCATCAGGAGGGCTTCGGGGCTAGCACCGGTGCGGAAAAGTTGGCGCGCCGACGTCACTGGGACTTCTGCCCCATACCGGACTGATATCTTATTGGTGTGCCCTCCGATGATCTCCAGCCCGACGAGAGCGGTGCGAGTCCAGCGCATTCGCCTGAAAGCAAAGCAGGTAGGGCGTTATCCAGGGTTAAGAGGGAGTTGACAGACGAGGAGTTGGCCTCCCCCGGTGCGCTGAAGATGATCCTAGAAGAGATTGAACGGCAACGCGAGGAGACCGCTGAACTGCGGACATACAGGGACAAATTCTATGAGAGTGACAAGAAACTTGCCATCATCAACGAAAAAGTCAAGGGTGGACTTGCCGTGGAGATCGTGTCAACGGCCTGCCTTGCGGTAGGAGCCGCGGCGATCGGATACGCACCTGCGACGTGGTCCTCGCAGCCGAGCGGCTGGATAACACTGGCCTTCGGCGCCGTGCTGATCCTGGGCGGGATCATATCGAAAGCGGTAAGGCTGTGAACGCCGAAATCAGCTCTTTTGCTGACGCGGGCGATATCGAGAAGGAGCGTCTCGTTATTAGGATTCTGAAGGATCTTGATATCGGCGATTACGTTGTACTATGCTCGTCGCTCTTCGACGGCGACCACGTCACATCAGGACCGAAAAAAGCCTACTGGTTTCCTGATGGAGACGTTAAGTCCGGGGATCTAGTGATCCTATATACAAAGCGAGGAAACAGCGCCACTAAGCCTCTAGAAGGAGGCAGAACTGCGTACTTCTACTATTGGCGGCAGGAGCGGCCATTGTGGGATGGCGAGCACGCCGCAGTTCTGCTGGAAGTTGCGAATTGGGTTAAAAGAGTAGTTCCCGAAGCTCCCAAGGATGATCGGTAATCCCGCCTCCATTACAGGCGTAACGCGCAGCGATCCGTCAATCCTGCGCAGACTGTAGTACGGGAAATGGAGCGCCAACGCTGCTCGCAGGTTGGCCCAGGACCTGGAGAGCGCTTACGTCAGTCATGTGAGGCGTCCACACTACCGGCTCCCGCTATGACCCCGCCGCGCGCTAGTTGGTCTTCACTTGCACGTGGCGAGGTTCCGCGGCCGGGCTCGATCCGCCCTTCTGCCTTGCCGATTCGGAGACCTTGATGTTGTTGACAACATGAATGGCGCCCGCTGCCTTCGCCATCCGCGTGGCCGCGCCTTTGTGCTGCATGACCGCCGTCGTGCCGGTCCAGGTGGCGATTCCGTCCTTCACATGCACCTGGAAGCCATCCTTGCCGATCTTGGATTTCTCCAGCTTGGCTTTGATGGTGGCCTCAACTTCGGCGTCGCTGAACTTGCCCTGGCTGTGCGATTTGGTGAGCGGTCCCGCCAGGCCGCCGAGCGAGCAGGCCAGCAGAGTAAGAACGATGAAAGCTTTCCTCATGCTGGATTAGTGCCCGCTGGGCGGGCAAATTCGCGGGTGATTATTGCGCCGTCCAGCCGCCGTCGATCAGAATGTCCGAGCCAGTGATGAACGACGAATCCTCCGAACAGAGGTACGCTACCAGCTTGCCGACCTCGCCGGGCCGGCCCGGGCGTCCGGTCAGAGTGCCCGCCAGCAGCGGCGCGAGCTTGGCTGGATCGTTCAGGATTGGTACGGTCATGTCGGTGTCGAACAAGCCGGGGCTGACCGAGACTACGCCGATGTTGTCGGCAGCCAGCTCGATTGCCAGCGCGCGCGTAAATGCGATCACACCCGCCTTGCTGGCCGAATAAGCCGTTCGCTGCGGAATGGAAACGTGCCCCATCATCGACGCGATGTTCACGATGCGGCCCCAGCCGTGGCTTTTCATGTACGGTACAAAGGACCGGCAGAGCAGGAACACGCTGGTCAGGTTCGTGTGCAGCACGCTGTTCCATTCGTCGAGCGTGGTGTCCAGGCAGGCCTTGCGGATGTTGATGCCGGCGTTGTTGACCAGGATGTTCACTTGGCCGAATTGGGCGACGACGTCGCGCTCCAGCTGCCGGACTTGAGCTTCGTCAGAAACGTCGGCGGTGAAGATTTCGGCTTCCGCGCCCAGTCCGCGCGCTGCAGCGGCGGTTTCGGCCAGCTTCTCGCGGTCGCGGCCTGCCAGGACCAGCCGCACGCCCCCAGGCGCCAGCGCGAGTGCGATCCCGCGGCCCAATCCCCGGCTCGCTCCGGTGATCAAGGCTACGCGTCCGCTCAAAGGCATGGCTCATTGTACACGTCCGCAAAATGGGAAGGCCTCAGCAGCGCTGCTGAGGCCTGGCGAATTTATTCTGGGGTGCGTTACTCGACGTCCTTGCTTCTCTTCTTGCGATTCCGCTTGCGAGCCAGCGCTTCCTTGGTGCGCTTTTTCTCGCCCGGCTTCAGATAGAAAGAGTGACGTTTGATCTCTTTGATGATGTCCTCTTGCTGGACTTTCCGCTTGAAGCGCCGCAGCGCGCTTTCCAGCGTTTCGCCGTCCTGGACATGGACTTCAGCCAATCAAAATCACCTCCCTTGCAGTAGAGACGCGCCAGCCCTCCAATCATCACCGCGAGGGTCCCTGAATCAGGCAGGCCAGACGCTGCTCCTATGATAGCGCGAGAAGGCGCAACGGAAAATGGGGCTCTGGCTGGTTCCAGCTACTTTGCGAAGCGCCCTGCATCGCAGATCAAAGCGTCTCGAATGCCGTCGTCCAGCGGCATCCAAAAGATCCTGCCGGTGACCCACCCGAGGGACCAACTCAAATGCGTTGTGCTGACACCGCGAAATCGGCCACTGGCGGCAACGACTTTCTCCTCCGTGCGCGCGTTGACGAGTTCAACGGAATAGTCGTTAACGAAGGGCACGACGGACGGAGCCAACCGTTTGGAAGGTACTCCCTTTTCCCCTCTCCTTAAGCTGCCATGCCAACGGAAAACGGCCGCCCAATCGTAGCTCGGCGACATCGCGCTCGTGGTTTCGGCCATCTGTGTGGGGGTGGAAGACGCAGGATCTTCGCTGGCTTCAATGGTTAGCCCTTGGTTTGCTAGTCTCCTCCACTGGTCGCGTTCGATATTGACTTGGTCCGCCGAGCTCCATACCGCCCCACCGATTTCCCGAATCACCGGTGACGCATCTAAATCCACCATGTATTTCAGCAGGCTTTTCCGGGTGCCCAAAGACTGGACTGAGACGAGGACCTGGCCGGGCCCCATATCGGGCGTTTGCCGGAATACCGCGTC
>DATJNO010000166.1:0-56854 GCA_035508055.1 Bryobacteraceae bacterium
GTCGGTGGAAACCACCGGGTCTTCGGTGTAGGCCAGGATGCCTTTCAGCGGGCCATTGGCCGCGTCTTCGAGCGCCTTGTTCACCTCTTCGGCCGTCGTGTTCTTGGAGGTCAGCACCACCAGATCGACCACGGAGACGTCGGGCGTCGGAACGCGCATCGCATAGCCATCCAGCTTGCCCTTCAGCTCGGGGATCACCAGCGAGATCGCCTTGGCGGCGCCGGTGGTGGTGGGGATCATATTGAGCGCGGCGGCGCGGGCGCGGCGCAGATCCTTGTGCGGGAAGTCCAGGACATTCTGATCATTGGTGTAGCTGTGGATCGTAGTCATCGATCCTTTTTGAATGCCGAATTTCTCATGCAGCACCTTCACCACGGGCGCCAGGCAATTGGTGGTGCAGGAGGCGTTCGAGATCACGCTGTGCTGGGCCGGGTTGTACATGCCGTCGTTCACGCCCAGGACGATGGTGACGTCTTCATTCTTGGCGGGCGCGGAAATGATTACCTTCTTCACCGAGCCGCGCAAGTGCTTCGCCGCGTCCTTCTTGTCGGTGAACTTGCCCGTGGATTCGATGACGATCTGCGCGCCCAGCGAATTCCAATCCAGCTCGGCGGGGTCCTTGACGGCAAAGATCTTGATGCGCCGGCCGCAGACGGTAATCGAGTCCGCGTCGGCTTTCACCTCCTGGTGCAGCGGGCCCAGGATGGAATCGTATTTCAGCAAGTGCGCCAGCGTCTTGGTGTCGGTGAGATCGTTCGCCGCGACAAACTCGATGCCGGGGCGATCCAGGGCCGCGCGGACCACGTTGCGGCCGATGCGGCCAAAGCCGTTGATGCCTACTTTGATGGACATACACCTCCAGTTTATTAGTGTTTGAAGCTGAAAATTCTCGCACGCAATCAGAAGCGCGCGTTTTGTAACCTGGCTGTTACTTCGCGACCAGCGGCGGCGCGGTGGATCCGCCGACGTCGGCGTACGCTTCTTTGATCTGGGTCACCTTGGGTCCCGTAAAGGTGATAAACGTGATCTTGCCCGGAGGATCCCCGTAGATCCAGTCCTCTGTCTCGGTTCCGTCGGGCAACGTGTTGCGCTCCTTGAGGCGCGGCTTGCCCAAAGCCAGCACCACCTGGTCGCGGTCCATGCCTTCGACGGCCTTGTTGGCCTTAATCGCCTTCTGAATCGGCGGCGGGAGGTTATCGACATAATTCTCCGTGGCCGTGTGCTTGTCGAAATCCAACAGCGGCGCGAAGATCTTTTTGATCTCGTCGGGCTGAATGGATGGAATGGGCTTGTTGAATAGCAGCGCGATGGTGGTGCCGCTCGGCGCGGAGGTATTCTGCTGGGTGTTGATGGGCGATAAGGTCGGGCCCATGCCAACCTGCACGTGGTCGTACCAATGGCCACTGCCCTTCATGCCGCCGTTGATCTGGAAGATGATTTTGTCGTCTTCGATGCTGACGTGCGTGATCTGGACCTGGTCGCCCACGCGGGCGGCCGGCCCGAACTGATGGCCGGCTGCGGCCCAGGCCTGCTTGTCCCAGGTGCCGTTGCTCTCAAAAGGCAGCGGCTTTTTGGACCGCGGCAGGTAGGCTTTCACCGTGGCGGACTCCGACATCAGGCCGCGCAGAATGGCGATGCGGTCGTCTTCGGTCAGCTTCTTGTCCACCGCGAGCGCGGAGAGAGAAAAAGCGGCGCCAACGCCGGCCAGCACCAGCCCGCGAGTGCTCCAGCTCATGTTTGTGACTCCTCCCGCAGCAGGAATGCTTCCTGATGTTGGATCGGAGCCTTTTGCAAATAGAAGAACAACACAACAGCCACCGCGCTCGTCAGGAGGCCACCTTCCGGGCCGTAGGCGCCCCCGCTCCAGAGTTGCCCGATCTTCCAATGAATGGAGTACCCGGTAACTCTCATTGTAAACCCGCTGAGGTTCACCCCTAAGAGCGGCAGCGCCCAATTCCAGCCGAAATGCAGGCCGATGGGCAGCCACAGATCGCCGCTGCGCACAAACGCCCATCCCAGCACCACTCCCCACAGGATCGTGTTGAACAGAGCGAAACCGTTGAAATTGATGTTGTAGGAGTGGCCGAGGCCGAACAACACGGCCGTGGGCAGGATGGTGGCGAAGGGGCCGATGGCCTTCACCAGCACTTGAAAGCCGTAGCCCCGGAAGAGCATTTCTTCGCCCACGGCGCCGAAGAGCAGGATAATCGAGACGAAAAGCAGGGAGGGGAACTGGAAGTGCTCGTTCGCCACGGGTTCGACGTCAGCGGCGCGGACCACCACCGGGCCGAGCACGACTACCAGTGCGGCGCCGATGCCGCCCAGGATTCCCAGCGAAAGATTGCGGCGCGAAGCGGTGGTCCAGCTGAGGCCGATATCGGCCAGACGCCCGCGCTCGTAAATGCGCAGCGCAATCGCGTTGGCAGTGGCGGCAGCCGCGAATGTGCCTAAGGTGGCCACCACCAAAAGGGGCACGCCCAGCGCCAGAATAATGACGGGAAAAATGAAGAAATAGCCCAAGACCGCGATCAGCGCAAAAACGCCGACGCGGACCACGACTCCCAGGTATTTCTGCTGTGCTTGCGGGGTCGGCGGCAATTTTCAATCTTACGTGAATAGCGAGATGCCTGCGACGCCGGCCGCTCCCGCTTCCATACACAGCGGCGCGTTTTCGCGCGTGACGCCGCCCAGCGCGTAGACGGGCAGCGTGGCTTGTTGCACAGCGCTGCGGAACGCTGCGAGGCCCATGGGCGTGAGGACCGGTTTGGTGACGCTGGGGAAGAGGGGGCCGTAAACGGCGAAGTCCGCGCCTTCGCGCCCGGCGGCCTGGAGTTCCGCGATGCTGTGGCAGGAGACGCCGATCAGAAATCCCGGCGGCGCGATTTTGCGGAGAACGTTTGGCGCGAGGGAATCGGCCGGCAGATGGACGCCGTGGGCGCCGCAGGCCAGTGCGATGTCCATGCGCGTGTTCACCAGAATCTTGCTTCCCGGCAGCGCGACCGCAGCCCGCACCAGTTCCGCCAACGCTCGCGCGGAAAGCTCCTTGGCGCGGATTTGGATCATCTCGACGCCGTCGCGGGCGGCACGTGCGGCCACGTCCGGCGAATCCGTTATGCAATAGCGCTTCACAGGATGCGCAGGCCGGTCTGCGGGAATTGAATCACCCACTCTTTCACCGGCCCGTACTTCTCATAATCGCCGAGCGCGAGCTCCACGGCGATGTCGCCTGCAAACTCCAGCCGCAGCCGCTCGGGCTTGTTGACGACGCGAAGCAAAGCCGCCGGAATCTGGTTCGCGGCCAGGCGGCCATCGCGCGGCGCGATGCTCAGCAGATCCGGGCGGACGCACAGCCACACCTGATCGCCGATCAGGCGGCCGGGGAAATAAGGGCCGGTCAATTCGAAATCCTGATAGCGCAGGCGGCTGAGATTGCGCCCCGGGTCGAGTCCCTTGATCTCGACCTGCAGGAGATTGTAGAGGCCCAGCAGACGCGCCACGTCGACGTTGGCGGGCTGTTCAAACACCTTGCGGGGCGGCCCGCTCTGTACGACGCGGCCCTCGCGCAGCACCAGCATCTCGTCGGCCAGTTCGAAGCACTCTTCGGAATCGTGAGTGACCAGCAGGACCGGAATGCCGAATTCCTGACGAACCTGCCGAAGCACGGAGTAAAATTCCGCCCGCAGCGGCGCGTCCAGGCCGCGCGCCGGCTCGTCGAGCAGCAGCACGCGCGGCGAACCGATCAAAGCGCGTGCAATGGAGCAACGCTGCTTCTGGCCGCCGGAAAGCTGATAGGGGCGGCGGCCGGCGACCTCGGCCAGGTGGAATTTTTCGAGCATCTCGTTCACTTTGCGATGCCGCTCCAGGCGGGGCCGTCGCTCCACGGCGAATTCCAGATTCTCGCGCAGCGTCATGTGCGGAAACAGCGCGTAATTCTGGAAAACGTAGCCGCAGCGGCGCGCGCGCGCTGGCAGGTGCACACCGGCGGCGCCGTCGAACAGGATCTGATCGTCCAGCAGGATGCGGCCTTGGTCGGGTCGGACGAAGCCGGCGATGGAGTCCAGCGTCAGTGTCTTGCCCGCGCCGCTGGAGCCAAACAGCACCGTCACGCCGCCCGTGGCGCGCAGGTCGACGTCCAGGGAAAAACCCGCAAAATCGGGCCCGGGCGCATATTGCTTGCGGACGCGCGCCTGGATCATAACGCGGTCTGCCGTGGACCGAACGGGTTCGAGGTCAGGCGATTCGCCAGGGTGAGAATCGCCAGCGCCAATGCGGAGACGATCAGCACGAGCACACGGGCCGCAGTGCCGCGCCCGCCTTCCACCGCGTCGTAAATGGCGACGGATACAACCTGGGTCCGGCCGGGGATGTCACCGGCGATCATCAACGTTACGCCGAAATCGCCCAGCGATCGCGCAAAGGCCAGCGCGCCCGCAGCCAGAATGGACCGGCGCGCCAGCGGCAGCGTCACACGCCAGAACAGCCGCAGTTCGGTTGCTCCCAGATTGCGCGCCGCGCGTTCGTAGGAGCGGTCCACGCTCTCGAAGGCCGCTCGCGCCGACTTCACCAGCAGAGGCGTGGAATGAAACAGCGACGCGATCACGGCCGCCTGCCAGGTGAATACCAGCGGCCCTCCAAATAGCCATTCGTATGCCTGCCCGACGGGGGTGTTGCGGCTGAGCAGGACCAGCAGATAGTAGCCCAACACGGTCGGCGGCAGCACCAGCGGCAGCGTCACGGCGGCGTCCAGAACTTCTTTGCCGC
Source organism: Bryobacteraceae bacterium (assembly GCA_035508055.1). GTDB lineage: Bacteria > Acidobacteriota > Terriglobia > Bryobacterales > Bryobacteraceae > Palsa-89. The sequence continues at coordinate 4,762 of DATJNO010000166.1, forward strand.
GGAACGAACGATTCGCCAGCATCCAGGCCAGCCATAGTCCCACGGCCAGAGCCAGCGCGGTGGAAAGGGACGCCACGCGCAAGCTAAGCCACAGCGGGAACCAGTCGATGGCCATGGAGATACATTATGGTATCGCAGGCCTCCGCGCCAAAACATCGCGCGTATGGAATGTTGCGCCGGAGCTACTTCGCGGCCGCCATCTTACGTTCCATTTCCTCCGTGGACACGTCTTCGATATGCTTGGCGAGCCACCATTGGTTGCCGAACGCGTCCTGAAGGCCCGCCGAGCGGTCGCCATAGATCTGGTCGGCGGGCTCGCGCAGCGAAGCGGCGCCGGCCTGGATCGCGCGCCGGTACACGCCATCCACGTCGTCCACGTAAACGTGCAGCATGGCAGGAAAGTACTTGCCGCCCTCGCCCGCTTCGCCCATCATGACGACCGAGTCGCCGATGCGCACTTCGGCGTGCATGACCGAGCCATCCGGCCGCTGATGGCGGCTGATTTCGGTTGCGCCGAAGACGTTCTTCAGAAAATCGATGAGCTTCGCGACACCCGCTGTCACGATGTACGGCGTGACGGCGTGGTAACCGTCGGGGATTGGTTTCACGTTGGCCATGGAATGCTCCTTCAGCGGCCATTCTAGCGTTGGCCGGCGCGGTTCGTATTGTAAAAAATTGGCGGCGGGCCTAGTCAGCAAGCGGCACGTGGTTCTGGTACGGCGACCGCCGGGCGACGTATGCCGACGGACTGATGCCCGAGAACGCGCGGAAGTCGTGGATGAAATGCGCCTGATCGAAATAGCCCGCATCCAGCGCGACCGCCGCCCAGTCCACTTTGCCGCGGTGTTGGATCCGTCTGAGAGCCTGCTGGAACCGGCGAATGCGGCAAAAGACTTTGGGAGTCAGGCCAACCTCGTCGCGAAAGGCTTGAATGAACCGCTTGGTGCTGAGACCGGTCTGCCCCGTGACTTCCGCAATGGACGCCGCATGCGGCCTGGCCACGAACTGCCGCAGCGCGAAGCTTACGGCGCCGTTCGGCTCCCGCCCTCGCGCCAACTCGCTCAGAAGCCGGCGTTCGAGAATGGCAAAGCGTTCCTGATGCGTTGCAGCCTCCAGCAACTGGCAGCGCAGGCCGTCCGCATCCGACGCCCATAGCGCGTCGAGCGGCGCCTGAGTATGCGCGAGTTCTCCCGCGGGTAGCCGGAAGAACGGGAACCCGCCGCCCGGCCGGAACTGGACGCCCATGATGTAAGCCTGCTGCGCAGTGTCGATCACGCTATATTCCGACCGAGCGCCCGTCACCAGCGCGCCGCGAAAAGTGTCGCAGTACGCCGTGTTTTCGCGATCGTACACCCGCAGCCGGTCTTCTTGAAGGTTGATGACCAACTGCATTTCGCCGCTGGGCAGCACACGTTCCTTGGCGTGCGGCTGCGTGTGGCCTTCGGAAAGCCACAGCGACGCGACGTATCGCCATAGCGGTGCAACGGGCGTGTGCGACCAGTAGGCCACGGTTTACCTGTCTCTTAGTCTTGCACGGAGCCCTCCCAACGGACCGCATCAAATAGCTCCCGGAGCCGCCGGCCTTTTTCGCGGTTGATCATCTCCACGAACCCGACCCGGCCTTCCAGGTGCGCGCGAAAGTTCGCGAGTCCGCTGCGATTTTGCGATTCCGGCCCATGCCGGACGCAATTGGTCAGGATGGCTTCCAGCAATTCAAGATCGCACCGGCGCAGGCTGAGCTTCTGATTCACCACCACGCCGGCGATCTGCTGGCGGACGCCTTGCCGCAAGATCCGCGTTTTGTGGAAGTTCACGCTGAAGCCCTCCTCCAGCGCAATCGCTGCGGCGTGTGTTGCGAATCGACCAACCGCACGGCTGAACTCGTCGCCGCCCGAGAAAGCCAGGTCGTCGGCGTAGCGCGTGTAAACGGCGCCGGCGGATTTGGCCAAACCGGACAGCCGGCAATCCAGGCGGTACGCGGTGAGATTGGCCAAAGCGGGTGAAGTCGGCGCGCCTTGCGGCAGGTGCGGCCGGCCGTACAGATCGCGCGCTTTCTGCCATTCTGCGGGCCCAATATCCGGCGGACGATTCCGCCAGACCCCGCCCGGCACGGCGTTCGTGCAAATGCCACCCAGCCGATCCGCGACGCTTTCCGGATAACCCAACGTTCGGAACAGAGCCTGCGCCCGCGCCGCCGGGAACGCCGGAAAGAAATCTTGCAAATCGAGCCGCAAAACCGCCTGCCGGCCGACGTGCGGCGCAGCAAACGTCGCGATCGAGCGCCCTTTTACGAATCCATGTACCGCGGGATGCGCCGGAACACAGCCGAGAATCCCCGCAAGAATTCGCCGCTGCAGCGTCTTGAGCCACGGCTTCGGACTTTCAATCAACCGGACGCCGCCCGAGCGTTTCGGCAGAATCCGGTAATGATAATGCTGCAGCTTGGGCTGGTGCAGCTTGTTGCCGAGTTCCTTCAGATCGGCGAACCACTCCAATTCGCCGACGCTCAAGCACAGCCAATCCGCCAGATCCCCGGCGGTTTCGATCACCGGAAGATCCCAGCCTTGGGCCACGGCGACCGGCTGCATGCGCTGCGGTTCGGCGAGCCACTCGGCGATGGACACTTCGCGCCGATACCGGCGAAGCGCGCCCTGGAATCCTGAATCCTCCACCAGAAACCGCACCACGTCGCGATGACGCGGGCGCGTGCCGCCGGCGAATGCCTCAACATAACGACGCGCGAGGGGCCCCAGCCAGCGCCAGGAGCGCCCCAGCGTCCGCACCGCCCGCGCATGAACGTCATCGACAAGCGCGTCGCCCGCCAGGAGGCTGCGCGCCAGCACGCTGATTACGGCCGAGGCAGGCATAGGGACGGCAGCGGAGGACCCCAACCAGTCAGACTTTGCGTGAGCAGGTCTACGGGGCTTGCCACAGTAGCGAGGCTCACGCGACGAAACGCGAATGTAACACTCTTCCCCGGGGTAACCCCGGAGAGGCAAAACCGAACCCGGAAGTTCGATCCCACTATGCTTGAAGCCTCCGCCGCCCAAGGCATTTTAACGCGGCTTTGGTATAATACGGCCAGATGTTTGCTTTTCCTCCGCGCTTGCGGATGAAACCCGGTCCTGCCGGTCGCTGCTCGCTCCGATCCCGCACTTGCCCCGTCGTTCCCGCATGGAACTAATGCCAACCTCGGAATGAAACTCAGCGTTCAGATCACGCGCGGCATCGAATCCCTCTTTGGGACCCGCGACGAAAACATCCGCGTGCTGGAAAAAGGCCTGGGAATCGCCACCAGCCTGATGAACGATTCGCTGGAAATCGAAGGCGAGGAGCCCAACGTCATCCGCGCCGCCAGCATTCTGGAAGATTATGTCTCCTTGGTGAAGGAAGGCCAAAGCTTCCCCAATGGCGATCTGAACAGCTATCTGCGCGTGGTCACCGAAGACCCCGAAGTGACCTTGCGCAGCCTGGTGCACAGCGGACGCCAGCGGAATTTCGGCAAGAAAACGCTCGCCCCCAAAACCGTCAACCAGCGCCGCTACGTGGAAGCCATCGAGCGGCACGATCTGGTCTTTGGCGTTGGCCCCGCGGGCACCGGAAAAACTTATCTGGCCGTCGCGATGGCCGTATCGGCGTTTTTGAACAAGCGCGTCAGCCGCATCGTGCTCACGCGGCCCGCTGTCGAAGCCGGCGAACGCCTGGGATTCCTGCCCGGCAACTTGCAGGAAAAAGTCGACCCCTATCTCCGCCCGCTCTACGACGCGCTCTACGACATGTTGGACGCCGACAAGGTGGAAAAGCTGCTGGAGCGCTCGGTCATTGAAGTGGCGCCCATCGCGTTCATGCGCGGCCGCACACTGAACGACAGCTTCATCATTCTGGACGAAGCCCAGAACAGCACCGCCGAGCAGATGAAGATGGTGCTGACGCGCCAGGGCTTCAATTCCAAGATGGTCGTAACCGGCGACCTCACGCAGATCGATCTTCCTTCCGGCAAACGCAGCGGTCTGAATGACGCCGTAGAAGTGCTGCGCGGCGTGGAAGGAATCAGCTTTGTCTATTTCGACGAACGCGACGTGGTTCGTCACGCCCTGGTGCAGCGCATCGTCAAAGCGTACGAGCGCTACCAGGAAACCATGGGCACGGGCCGCCAGCTTGCCTTGAAGCTGGGCGAACCTGCAATGGAAGCTCTGCCCGCGCCCGGGGATTCGGTCCCGCCGGCGGCCTCGCCCGAAGAACGCGAAATCCCGCTGGTTTAATTTTCAGCCATGCCCCGCCAGCAGACTGCGCTGCTATTTCACTCCGCCACTCCCGGCATCACCCGGCGTGGCCTGCGGGCTTTCGCCCAGCGCCTCGAATCGGAAGTGGCGTGTGGCCGCGCCTTCCACTGCCTGATCGCAGACGATTCCGAAGTGCGCCGCCTCAACCGCGAGTTTCGCGAGAAGGACTACCCGACCGACGTGCTGTCCTTTCCCGCCGCCGGCGCGAACGGCTTCCTGGGCGACATCGCGATCTCCTTCGAACAGGCACGCCGGCAGGCCGCCGAGTATGGCCACACCGTCGGCCAGGAGCTCCAAATCCTGATGCTCCACGGCCTGCTCCATCTGCTGGGCATGGACCACGAGACCGACCGCGGACGCATGGCGCGCGCCGAAAACAAATGGCGCGCCGCGCTCGGCCTGCCGCGCGGCCTGATTGCGCGGGTGCGTGCATGACCTGGTTCGCCATCTCCGCCACGGTCGTCTGCGCGGCGTTGTTGTGCCTGTTCACGGTGGTGCAGGTGCTCTACACCGAATCCATGCGGCTGCGCGCGCGCGACCTCCCAGCGCTGGAGTTCTTCAAAGAAGCCCTGGAAGAGCGCATCGCTCTCGACGCCGACCAGGGTTTGCTCGCATTCTCGCTCATCAAGCACACATTGCTGCTGCTGCTGGGCGTTTGTTTCCTCGCCGCTCGCCCGGCCGGCGCCGGCCAGCCTTGGGAAAATCTCTTCCAAGCCGCTCTCCTGGCCTGGCTCACCATGCTGCTGTGCACTTATGTGCTCGCGCAGATCCTCTATCGCAAAACCAGTGGCCATTGGCTGCTTCCACTCGCCCCGGTGCTGCGTTTCTGCGCGCTGGCCGTCCGCCCGTTTACTGCGATCCTGGGCTTCTTCCAATCGCTGGTGGAACTCTCCGAGCCCATTGGCGCCAGCGAAGAGAACGGACAGGCCGGCGACATCGAAGCGCTGATTTCGGCAGGTGAAGAAGAAGGCATCATCGAAAAGGACGACCGCAAGCTCATTGAATCCGTGGTGGCCTTCGGCGACAAGACCGTTCGCGAGGTCATGACGCCCCGGCCCAAAATCGTGGCCATCGAAGCCAGCCGGTCCCTCGAAGACCTGCGCGAGCTGGTGATCGAGCAGCAATACTCTCGCATCCCGGTCTACGAAGACACCATCGACCACGTCATCGGCTTCGTGCATGTGCGCGACATGTTTGAACTGGATGAAGCCGGCCGCGAAGGCCGCAAAGTGAAAGAGCTGGCCCGCCCCATCCGCTTCGTCCCGGAAACCAAGCCGGTCAACGATCTGCTGCGCGAGATGCAGGCGGACGGCACGCACATGTCCATCGTCATCGACGAATACGGCAACACCGCCGGTCTCGCCACCATGGAAGACCTGGTGGAAGAGATCCTGGGCGAAATTCACGACGAGCACGAGCCCGAGCGCGACGTTCACCAGCAGGCCGACGGCAGCTTCGTCATGGCGGGCAGCCTGGATTTGGACCGCCTCCATGACTTGCTCGACTTTCGTCCGCCCGAAGAGACCGAATCCACCACCGTCGGCGGCCTGGTGACCGAATGGCTCGGGCACGTGCCGCACGTCGGCGAATCCATCCAGCGCGATGGAATCCGGATCGACGTACTGGCCGGCGACGAGCTGCGCGTCGACCAGGTGCGCGTCTCCAAAGCCGAGCAGAAAACCGAGCCGAAGACGATGTCCGGAACCCGTCCATGACTTCGGGACTGTCCGCCGGCCCTGCCTCCGGCGCGTTCCGCTCGGGCTTCGTCGCCATTCTGGGGCGTCCGAACGCCGGAAAATCCACGCTGCTGAACGCGTTGGTCGGCGAGAAACTCGCCATCGTCTCCGCAAAGCCGCAGACCACGCGCACCTCCATCCAGGGCGTCGTGAACCTGGAAGGCGCGCAGATCGTGTTCCTCGATACCCCCGGCATCCACAAATCCACGAACTTGTTTAACCGCCGCATGATGGAAACCGTTCGCGCCGCGCTCGAAGATCGCGACGTCCTTCTGTATCTCGCCGACGTCACCGCGCCGTTCACCGCCCAGGACGTCGAAGCGATGTCGGTTCTGCGTGATCTTTCCACACCCACTCTGCTCGTACTCACCAAAATCGACCGCCTCCGCGACAAGCGGGCCCTCCTTCCGCGCATCGAGCAGATCAAAGCCGTGCGCGACTTCAACGAGTTCATCCCCGTATCGCGCGTGACGGGCGAAGGACTGGACCAGCTTCGCCAAGCCATCCTTCAGCGCCTGCCCGAAGGCCCGCCCTACTTTCCCCCCGACTACCTCACCGATCAGCCGGAGCGCTTTCTCGCTGCCGAGCTGATTCGCGAGCAAGTCCTGCGTGAAACGCGCCAGGAGGTCCCGCATTCTGTCGCCGTGCTGGTGGACCGCTGGGAAGCGTCGCCGCGCCTGACCAAAATCATCGCTACCATCCATGTCGAACGCACCGGTCAGAAGGCCATCCTGATTGGCGCCGGCGGCGCGCTGCTGAAGAAAATTGGAACGCGCGCCCGCCAGGACATGGAGCGCCTCTTTTCGCGCAAAATCTTTCTGGAACTGTTCGTGAAGGTACAGAAGGACTGGCGCGAGAGCCCCGCGTTTCTCAACGCCATTGACTGGCGCTCCATGCGAGGTACAGAATTAGACTCGGAAGAAGACCCCAACTAATGCGACTTTTTGCTTCAGTGCTTGTTTTCGCTTTGCTTGTCGCCCCGCTGTTCGCGGAAAAACACGACGCGCACGTTTCCGACGACTCGATCATCGATCAGGTTCGGGTGAAGCTGATCAACGACCCGGACACCGGCGGCCAAGCCATCCAGGTGGATTCCCACGACGGCGCGGTCACGCTGGCGGGTAAAGTCCGCTCTGAGAAACAGCGAGAAAAAGCCGTAAAGCTCACCAAGAAGGTCAAGGGCGTAGTCAGCGTCGACGACAAGCTGGTGATCAGCCCGGACTAACCGGTCGTATTTACGTTTCTTGACACTTCTCCTGCCGTTTTGCCGGTAACCCGCGTCCGGCCCCCCGCGCCAATTTATTGATGAAATTGGGGATTACGTTTTTGACTTTAGCCTTGGCGGCCCTCGCCCAGACACCGCCGGCGCTGAAGTCGGTTATTGGCGAAATCACGGCAGTTGATACGGCCGCCAAGCAAATCCAGATCAAGGGCGACGACGGAGCCACTTACAAGGTTGCCTTGACGGATCGTACTACGCTGGTCCGCATCCCGCCGGGCGAAAAAGATCTGAAGAAAGCTACCAAGATCGACTTTTCCGAGGTCACGGCCGGCGATCGACTGCTGGCGCGCGTACCTGCCGAGGAAAGCCCTGTCGCTCTGCCCGCCCGCACCATCGTCATCATGACCAAGGCGGATCTGGCGCAGAAGCACGAACGGGATCGCGCTGAATGGCAGCGCCGCGGCATCACCGGCGTCATCACAACGCTCGATCCCCAGACCAAGGAAATCGGTATCACCACGCGCGAGCGCGACCCGAAAAGCGTCGTGATCGAAGCTTCGGCCGCTGCGTTTCGCCGCTATGCGCCGGATTCGGTGCGCTTTGCCGACGCCAAGCCGAGTTCCTTTACCGATCTGCAAGTCGGCGATACCATCCGCGCCCTGGGCGACAAAAACGAAGACGGAACGCGATTCAAGGCCGAGGAGCTGGTTTCCGGCGCCTTCGAAACTATCGCCGGCACCGTCGAGTCGGTGGACCCGGCCGCCGGCGAGGTCACGTTGATGAATCTTCTGACCAAGAAGCCGGTCGTCGTAAAAACCAACCAGAACTCCTTGCTCCGGCGCCTGGAGCCCGGGATTGCGGCGATGTTGGCGCGGCGCTTGCACCCCGAAGCCGGAGCGAATGGCCGTCCGGGCGGCCCCGGCGGGGGCCCTCCTCCGGGTGGCGGTCCTCCCGGTGGATTCCGCGGAGGATTCGGCGGACCCGGTGGCCCCGGCGGAGGTCCGGGCGGCTTCAGCCGTGGCAACTTTGACCTTCAGCAGATCTTGGAACGCATGCCGGCTCTGGCGCTGGCCGATTTGAAGAAAGGCGACGCCGTGATCGTCTCCAGCAGTAAGGTATCCTACGGTTCTCCCCTGACAGCGATTGCTTTTATCGCCGGCGTGGAGCCGTTCCTGGCCGCCGCCCCCCGCTCTGGTGGCCAGGTCAACCTCGGCTCCTGGAATCTTGACGTCGGTGTGCCGGAGGAATAGCCCTACCAACATGAAACTCCTATCGGCACTCTTACTCTTAGTGACTCTGTCGCTGGCGAGCTTTGGCCAGTCCACCGGCGAAGTTCGGGGCGTCGTCAGCGATGAATCCGGCGCCGTGGTTCCAGGCGCGAAGGTCACCCTATCCACGCCCAGCGGGCCAGTGAAGTCCACCAATTCTGGCGACGATGGCGCTTACTCCCTCAGCGGTGTCGCGCCCGGCAAATATTCCGTGCTGGCCTCCGCGCCCGGCCTGACGCAGCCGCAGCCTGTTGCTGTTAATGTCGGAGCAGGGCCGCAGCCGGTCACCGCCAATCTCCAGCTCATGGTCGCGCTGGAGAAGCAGGAAGTCACGGTGCAGGAGAATACCGGCCCGGCCCTGGCCGTAGATCCTTCGCAGAACGCCGGTGCACTGATTCTTCGCGGTGCCGACCTGCAGGCTTTGTCCGACGACCCCGACGACCTGCAGTCCGACCTAGAAGCACTTGCCGGACCTTCCGCCGGACCCAGCGGCGGTCAAATCTATATCGATGGATTTACCGGCGGCACGCTGCCCAGCAAGGACTCCATCCGCGAGATCCGCATCAACCAGAATCCCTTCTCCCCCGAGTACGACAAGCTCGGTTATGGCCGCATCGAGATTTTGACCAAGCCCGGCACCGACAAGTTGCACGGCAACGTCTTTGCCGACATCGGCGATGCCGCCTTCGACGCGCGGAACCCCTATGCCGAACAGAAAGTGCCATTTTTGCAACGCAACTTCGGCGGAACGCTCAGTGACTCGCTGGGCAAAAAGGCCTCCTTCTTCCTGGATTTCCAGGACCGCGATATCGACAACGGCCAGATCATCAATGGCGTGAACGTTGGTCCGACCCCCAACGGTTTGCCCTTTAACAGCGTCTTCGATGCGCCTCAGAACCGTCTGCGGGTCAGTCCCCGCGTCGACTACCAGCTCAACGAAAACAATACGCTGACCTTCCGCTACGGCTATACCCGCAACGATTTACAGAATCAGGGCGCCGGCAATCTTAGCTTGTTGAGCCGCGCCTTTCACCAGTTGGACACCGACCATACCATCCAGCTGATCGAGACGGACGTTCTCAGCACTAAGGTGATCAACGAGACGCATTTCCAGCTCTATCACACCAACATCGGAGAGACCCAAAGCAGCGATCTTCCGGCGATCAGCGTGGCCGGCGCCTTCAGCGGCGGAGGCGCTCAGATCGGCAATTACATCGATACCGAGAATCACTACGAACTGCAGAACTACACCACCGTGACCGCGGGCGCGCACACCTGGAAGTTCGGCGTGCGGACCCGGGCGGTCACTATTAACAATATTTCCGGCCAGAACTTCGGTGGAACGTACAACTTCTTCGGCGGCTACGGCGGCTTGGACTGCGATCTGGCTGCCGATACGGGGTGCAGCACGCTCAGCTCCATTGCGCTCTATAGCGACACGTTGGCCTTTATCAATGCCTACACTGGCCAGCCCACCGGGTTAGCCGGTGCGCTTGAGGGGGCCGGCCTGGGCCCGACACAGTTCACCATCAACCAGGGCTCCCGGTTGGTGAACGTCAACCTGGTGGATGTGGGCGCCTTCGTCGGCGACGATTGGCGCGTGAAGCCCAACCTCACGTTGAGCCTGGGCCTGCGGTTTGAAACCCAAACCGACATCCACGACTGGCACGATTGGGCCCCGCGCGTGGGATTTGCGTGGGCGCCGGGCCAGAGCAAGAACAATCCGCGCCCGGCCACCGTATTCCGCGGCGGCTTTGGAATTTTCTACGATCGCGTCAGCGAGCAGAACATCGAGACCGCCGAACGCTACAACGGCATTTTGCAGCAGCAATACGTGATCACTCAAAGCGCCGCCAATCCGATCCCCTACACCCCCCTGATTCCCGGAGTCCCGCAGGGGTTGCTGCTGCCGCCCGAATCTCCACAGACCGTGCAATTGCTCGATCCGGACCTGCACGCGCCTTACATCCTGCAGGAGGCGTTCACGGTGGAGCGCCAGTTGCCCAAGAACACTACCATCTCCGAATCCTACGTCAACTCGCACGGCTTGCATGAGCTGCGATCGGCGGACATTAATGCACCGCTGCCCGGCGCGACGCCGAATGCGGCGACCGGCTTGTATCCGGCTTACGACTACCCGCTTTACGGAGTTGGCATCCCCGGTGGGCCTGGGCTCACCTACGGAGACAGCCCCGTGCTTCTGATGCAATCCTCGGGTCTATTCAACCAGTGGCAGTTGATTACCAACGTCCGCTCGCAACTGAGCAGGCGAGTCTCTTTGAACGGGTTCTACATGTATGGGCGCGCGTACAGCAACACGGACGGCATCAATACATTGCCTTCCAACCCCTACAGCATGGCGGGCGAGTATGGGCCTTCTGCTCTGGATCAGCGCAACCGCGTGTTCGTTGGCGGCAACATCAGCACCTGGTGGGGCATTACCGCGTCGCCGTTCTTCACAGCCAATTCCGGCGCGCCATTCAACATCACGTCCGGCACGGATTATTACGGCGACACGCTGCTCACGGAACGCCCGGGCATCTCGCCGACGCCCACGAAATATTTCTTCGATGGACTCTATCTGAACCCCAACCCAACGCCGGGCGAGGCGATTCTCCCGCGCAATTTCGGCCGTAGCCCCGGCAGCATCAGCCTGAACTTCCGGATCGCCAAGACGTTTGGCTTCGGCGGATCGCGCGAAGGCTCGGCCAGAACCAATCAGGGCGGCGGTTTTGGCGGTGGGCCCCCGGGCGGCGGTGGCGGCGGGCGAGGTGGTCCGCCCGGCGGACCCGGTGGTTTTGGAGGCGGACCCGGCGGTGGCCCGGGAGCCTTCTTCCGTGGGTTCGGCGGCGGGTCCACCGGCCAGCGCTATAACTTAACGCTGTCGCTGCAGGCGCGCAACATCCTGAACCATGTCAATCCGGGACCAATCAACGGCATCGTCACATCGCCGCTGTTTGACGAATCCAACAGCCTGGCGGGCGGTTTCGGCGCCTTCGCTCAAAGCGGCCTGAACCGCCGGATCGATTTGCAGCTCCGCTTCAGTTTCTGATCGGCTCAGAACTTCGCGTCGCCCGGCTGAAAGACGTAGGTCAGCACGAGTTGGCTCTTCACCGGCCGAGCGCCCTCGCGCGCCGGATGGAAGCGGGATCGCCGTGCCGCCGCCAATGCTTCCTGGGTAAGCAGAGGAGCGCCGGCGCCTTCCGTGGACGCCACTGCCGCCGTGGTCACGTTGCCCCGCTCGTCGATGGTCACGATCACCTTCACGCGAGTGTCCGTGGTCACCCGCGCCCGCACACTCGCTGGGATCTCCAACTGCACTTGCGGCCCTTGGAATGTCTTCAGCGGCTTCGCGGCCGGCGCTTCCGAGGGCTTCGACACCGTCAATGGGGGCGCTGCCGGAACTTTCGGGCGGACTGCCGGCAGCGGCTCGACGCTCGTATAGCGCAACCATTCCCGCTGCAATTCCGGACTCGCGGCGCCCAGCGTCACGGCCGCCGCCATGGTCACGCCCAGCGTCCACCAGCGTCTTTGCGGTTTGCGCGGGAGCGGCTTCGATGTCTTCGCTGGCGGACTCGTCTGCGCTGCCGGGCTCGCTTGCACTGGCGCGGGCGGAGGCGCCGGAGCGGGTAACATCAGCGGAGCCTGCCGCGGAGCCTGCGCCCAGAACGTTTCCATCGCCGACAACAATTGTTTGAACCGCTCATCGGCCGCGTCGGGTTGCGGTTGTGCCGGGCCGATTTCCTTGAGCTTCTTGGTCTGTGCCGCGAGTTCACCTTCCAGCAACCCGATCCGCCGCGACAGGTTCGCTTCCACTTCGCGGATCAGCTTGGACGGATCGGCCGCCAAAGTCTCGCGCTCGCGCCGGTCCTTGAACAGACGCCGTCCCGCCACGCTTCCGTTCATCACCGCCGGCAGCGCCGTTTCCGGCTGCGATTCGCCCGCCGCCTGCGCCAGCAACTGGATCTCTTGCCCGAAGCGCTGGGCGTCGCGCTTCGACAGGCAGCGCCACTCCGACGGCTCCGTTTCCTCATCCGATTGAAACAGCCCGAATCCAACCAGTTCGTCCTCGCCCAAAAAGTCGGCGATGCGGGTAAACTGCGCGATGGTCGCGCGCCGCAAGGAAGTGGCGCCTGCAAATGCCGCGCCGAACGCCCGCACTTGCTCGGCCGTCACCGGCCCCGAGTATTCGGCGGTGAAGTTGAGCGACGCCGGTTCGAAATCCGACGCCATCCACTCGCCGCGTCCGGTTTCGATCTGCACGTCTTCGGCCAGCAGGTGGAAAAACTTCCGCGTCTCCTCCACCACGCTGACCAGCTTGTCCATCGGCACTCCCGCGCCGTGGCGATTCAATTCCAGGCGAACGCGCAGGCGGGCCATCTACTCTGCCCCCGGAATCGAAGGTGTCGACTGGAACGCCGACAGAATGCCGTCTAGCGCGATGCGCAGGTTGTGCCAGCCTTCCAGGCAATCCGGCGCGGCTTCCACAATCCGATCGCAGTACCGCGCCGCCGCGTGATGATCGCGCCGCTCCAGCGCAACCGTCGCCAGGCCCTGGAGCGCCGGCGCGGATTGCGGAGCGAGATGCAGCAGCTGCTGCGAATAATCGCGCATATGTTCCAAATCGTGAGTCTCGGCGCTCATCGCGATCAGGTTCGCGAGCGTCTCCGGGGAATTGGGATCGGATTCGAGAAATGTCTCATAGGCGCTTTGAGCTTCATCGAACCGGCCCAGGAGCTGCAGAGCGACCGCCTTCCCGAACCAGGCTGGGCCTGGCTCGCCGGCCGCCTGCGTGAAGACGTCCAACGCTTCCTCGGCGCGATTCGCCTTCAGCAGGCAGGTTCCCAAGCCGATGGCCGCCGGGCCGAGTCGTGGGTCCAGCCAGAGCGCGCGTCCGAATTCGCGTGCCGCGGCATCCCACCGCTCCGCGCCCACCAGCCAGACCGCGAGGTTATAGCGGCAATCCGCGTTATCTGGATCGGCCAGTACCGCCGAGAAGTGCGTCAGCGCTTCGTCCACCCACTCGGACCTCACCGCGTCCCTCACAATGGCCTCCGAACCATCTTGGGAACCACCATTTCCCACGCTGCCACATCGTCGTCCGGGGGCGGCGGAGCTTCCACTACTTGCAGGGCCCGCGACGGCGCTTCCGGCGGCATGACTTCAACCTGCGGCACCAGAGCAGTTACCGGTTCCCGTTTGACGACTTCCACCGGCTGCAATTGGGCCAGCAGGGTCTGAAAGGTTACTGGAAAGGAGAACGGTTTGGGTTGCTCGAAGCCGCTGGCGGGCGGGCCGACGAGCTGCGGCCGCGGCATCGGGATTACGATATGTCTCTTTGGAGACACCATGAGCGCCCGCTCCTTCTTCTCAGTAAGCCGAGGAGGAGTATCTTAAGGATCGTCACCTAGACCGAGGGAGTTTAGGGTACTAACTGTGAAAACTTCCCTTAGACGCTGGCCAGGCGTGCCAGCTGATGATAGAGGACGTCGGGGATTTCGATGGTGTCCTCGGCCAGGCGCCGGTTCCGCTCCTGACGCGAGCGGTCAAACGGCATGCGGACCGCCGTGCCACCTTCGACCGGCCGCGCGGCACGGACCGCCTCCGCGAAGCTGGAAACGTTCTTGTGAAATGCCTCGGCCGGGCCCATCAGATCCGGTTGCATCGCCACGATCAGGAATCCGAAGCCTGCGAGTTCCTCCGGGACCGGCGGCGATCCAGCCAGAATGCCAAGAAGTTGCACCGCGATGCTGAGGCCGGATCCCTTGTGCCCGCCCCAGGCTGCGAACGCGCCGGTGAGTGCAGCCGTGGGATCGCGCGTCGGCTGGCCCTGGTGGTCGAAAGCGGCGCCTTCCGGCAGGTCATGACCCAAGCGGCGCGCCTGCATCACCTCAGCGTGCATAATCGCCGAGGTGCCGATGTCGTAGATGACCGGGTCGTCGGCGCTCGGAAATCCCAAGCAGATCGGATTGGTGCCGAGCCGGCCTTCCGTAGCTCCATTCGGCGCCACCCAGGGCGACGCGTTCGACGCGATGATGCTCACCAGGCCGCCAGCGGTAGCCATCTCCGCATAGTAAGACAGCATGCCGGTGTACCACGTATCGCTCGCGCCGACGACCGCGATGCCCGCCGCTTCCGCCTTCTGGATAGCGACGCGGGTGGCGTAGTGCGCGACGACATATCCGATATGATCGCCGCCATCGATGCGTGCGGAAACAGCGGTTTCACGCAGCATGCGGATCGGACGGCGATGATCGCCCGCGCGCTGGAATCGCTCGGCAATGCTGATGGCCCGCGCCAGTCCGCCGTACCCAAGGCCGCGCAGTTCGCAGTCGATCAGATGGTCCGCAATCAATCCAGCGTCGGTAGCATCGTGGCCCAGCGCCGCCATCACGCGCGCGGTCAGGTCATGGGCGTCTTTGACCGTCAGACGCATACGTCAGTCACAAAGTATCACTGTCGCTCAAGGCGCAGCAGTAACTTTCTTGCGGACGCTCTGCATGAAATCACTCCCAAAGAGCCAAATCACGCCGAGGCACCAGCCCAGGTAAAAGCAGGCGACTAAAGCCCTCGGCGCCAAGCCAGACCAAAATATTGCGCCGAAACAGCCTACTGCGGTGCAGACACCCAAACCGTGGACCAAGTTCCCCAGCTCCTTCAAGTAACCAGCCACCAGCCGCCAGCATGACCCTGCTAAACTGAATGAAACCATGGCGATAAGCAAGGATTTGCTGGACATCCTGGTCTGTCCGCTCTGCAAGGCGGCGCTCGAAATGAAGCCCGACCAGAGCGGCCTGAAGTGCGTCCAATGTAAGCGGGTCTACCCCATTCGCGACGACATTCCCGTGATGTTGATCGACGAAGCGAAGGTCGAAGAGTAACCGGTTTCTGGAATGAGTCATGTGCTGGACCGCCTGGCCCCTGGCGCGCGAGTCGCGGTTGTGCGGCTGCGGTCGCTGGGCGATTGCGTGCTCACCACGCCCGCTATTGCACTGCTGAAGCAGGCGCGGCCGGATCTCGAAATCGCCGTGGTGGCCGAGGCTGCATTCGCGCCGATCTTTGCCGGCAATCCGGACGTCGCGCGCATCTTAGCGCCCCGCGCTGCCGAAATCGCGCGCTGGCGCCCGCAGCTCACGTTGAACCTGCACGGAGGCGCCACGAGCGTCCGGCTGACGCTGGCGTCGGCCGCGCGGCTGCGGGCCGGATTCGCGCACTTTCGCTTCCAGCCCGTTTATAACCTGCGCATCCGGCGCGCGCAGGAGATTTTGGGCGTCGATCGCAAGGTGCACACGGCCGAACATCTCGCTTCCGCCATGTTCTATTTGGGCGTCCCGCGCACCGAAATCCCGCGTGCCCGCCTCTTCGCGACGCCCCAGCCTCGTCCCAGGCCATTCGCAGTGCTTCATCCGATGGCTTCTGCGCCGGATAAGACCTGGCCCGCTGCGAATTTCCTCGCCGTGGCCGAACATCTCGACCGCCAGCTTGGCCTGGAGCCCATCTTCATCGCCGGTCCGGGCGAAAGCCTCGCGTCATTCGACCGCTACCCGTGCCTCGCGGGCGCGTCGCTCGAAGACTTGAAGGCGCTGCTCGCGGGCGCAACGCTCTTCATCGGAAACGACAGCGGCCCGGCCCACATGGCGGCCGCCTTCGGCCTGCCGGTCGTGGTGCTGTTTGGCAATTCGGACCGCGAAATCTGGTCGCCCTGGCGCACCGCATCGGTGGTCCTCACCAGTCCGAACGGCATAGGCTCCATCGGGGTGTCCGAAGTGTTGCAAGCCGCCACCAGCCACCAGCCACTAGCCACCAGCCACCGGCCACTGGCTGCCGGCCACCGGCCACCCCAATGAAAGAATTCCGCCGCATCCTCCGCTACGTCCGGCCCTACACCGCACCACTGCTGCTCTCGGTGGCGCTGATGGCTGTAGTCGGCGCGATGCAGGGACTCACGGCGGTTCTCATCGGCCCCGTCTTCGACCGCGTTTTGAAACCCGATTCGCCCGATTCGCCGGTTCCCTTGTTCACCATCCCGCTTTTTCAGCACACGGTTTATCTGCAGGATCTGCTTCCGGCCGCTATTCACAACGTTTGGACCATGGTGGCCGTGGCCATCCTCGGCACGTTCGTGCTGAAAGGCCTCTGCGATTATTCGGGAAACTTCTTCATCAATTATGTCGGCCTGTCGGCGGTCACTGACTTGCGCCAGGGCGTGTTTGAACGCGTGCTGCGCCAGGACGCTACTTTTTTCGAGTCCAATTCCACCGGGCGCGTGATGTCGTCCATCATGAACGATCTCGACCGAATCCAGCTGGCCACTTCGCAAATGCTGGCGGACTGGCTGCGCCAATCGTTCTCCGTCGTCTTTCTTTTGTGCGTGGTCCTGCAGAAGGACTGGCGGCTTGCCTTGGTCAGCCTGACGCTTCTGCCCTTCGTGCTGGTGCCGACCGTGCGGATCGGCCGGCGCATCCGGCGCACCACGCGGCGCGCCCAGGACGACACCGCCGACCTGAACCAGATCCTGCAGGAGACCATCAGCGGGCATCACGTGGTGAAATCGTTCGGGGCCGAGGACGTCGAATCGAACCGTTTCTACCTGGCGGCCAACCGGCTGAAATCCAGCAATCTGCGATACGTGGTCCAGCAGTCTCTCGCCTCGCCGCTCATCGAATGCTTCGGCGCGGTGACGGTGGTCGGCCTGCTCACCTACGCGCGATTCGAGATCAAAAGCGGCGCGATGACCGCCGGCGAATTCACCAGCTTCGTCATCGCCCTGTTCCTTTTGTATGAGCCGGTGAAGCGGCTGGCGGGAATTCACAACATCTTCCAGCAGGCGCTGGGCGCGTCGCAGAAGGTGTTCGAATATCTGGATCGCGAGCAGCAGATCGTGGAGAAGCCGGGCGCTCAGAAGCTGCAGAAGTTCCAGCATTCCATCCTGCTCGAAGACGTGAGCTTCTGCTATGCGAACGCGCCCAACGGATTCGCGTTAAACGAAGTGAAGTTGGAAGTGCGCGCGGGCGAAGTGGTGGCGCTGGTGGGCCCGAGCGGCGCGGGCAAGACCACGCTGGCCAACCTGGTTCCGCGCTTCTATGACGTCACCGGCGGCGCCGTTCGCATCGACGGCAAAGACCTGCGCGACCTTCAGCTCGCCAGCGTGCGCGGCCACATCGGCGTCGTGGCCCAGGAAACGTTCCTGTTCAACGACACCATCGCCAACAACATTCGCTACGGCCGGCCCAAAGCCAAGGACGACGAGGTGCGCGAGGCGGCTCGCAATGCGCTGGCCGAAGAGTTCATCGAGCGCATGACGGAGGGCTATGGCACCATCATCGGCGAGCGCGGAGCCAAGCTGAGCGGCGGGCAACGGCAGCGGCTGGCGATCGCGCGCGCGCTGCTGAAGAACGCGCCGATCCTGATCCTGGACGAAGCCACATCGCATCTGGACACCGAATCGGAGATCCTGGTGCAAAAAGCCTTGCAGACTCTCATGACGAATCGCACGGTGATCGTGATCGCGCACCGCCTGTCGACCATCCGGCGCGCCGACAAGATCGTGGTGCTGGATCGCGGACGCATCTCCGAAGTCGGCACGCACGAGGAGCTGATCAACCACGGCGGCATCTACCAGCGGCTGCATGAGCTGCAGTTCCTTCCGGCCGATCCTTTGGTTAACCCATGAGCAATCCCATCCGCAGTATGACCGGCTTCGCCCGGGTCCAACGCACGACGCCGCTGGGCGAAGTCACCGTCAGCCTGAAGAGCGTCAATCATCGCGGGCTGGATCTGCATTTTCACGTCGGCGCGGAGCTGGATCCGTTCGAAGGCGCCATGCGAGCGGCGCTGAAGCGCAGCGTGCTTCGCGGCCACATCGACGTCCGCTGCTCGGTGGCTCCGTCCAATGGCGCGGCCGGGGGACTGAACCTTCCGTTGTTCCGCGCCTATCTCGCCGCGTTCAAGAAAGCGGCCGCAGAAGGGGGTCTCGCGGCGCAGCCGGACCTGAATCGAATCCTCCAATATCCGGGCATGTTCGGAGGTTCCGCCGAGGTGGAACTCGATCCGGCCGTGGAAGGCGCCATTGTTTCGGCTCTGGGCGCCGCCATCGATGAGTTGAATCAGTTCCGGGCGCGCGAAGGCGCCGAACTGGCCGCCTTCATTTGCCAACAAAACCGGGCGATTCAGGAAGGAGCCGCCGAAATGGAAAAAATCCGGTCCACGGCGGCGCCCGCGTTCCAGAAACGCTTGCAGGATAAGCTTCACGAGCTGTTGGGCGGATCGGGCATCGACCCGCAGCGCCTGGCGCAGGAAGCCGCTTTGCTGGCCGACCGCAGCGACATCGGCGAAGAGATCGCGCGCTTGCAGATTCACTCCCGCCAAGTGGACGAAATTCTGGAGGGCGGCGGCGAGGTGGGCAAGCGCCTGGATTTCCTGCTCCAGGAAATGAACCGCGAAGCCAACACCATTCTTTCCAAGACCAACGGCATCGGCGAACTGGGAGTGCGGGTCACCGAACTGGCTCTCGCTTCCAAGGCCGCCATCGAGAAGATCCGCGAACAGGCGCTCAATCTGGAATGACGTCGGTCTTCATTATCTCCGCCCCGTCGGGATCCGGGAAGTCGACCCTGGTGCACCGGCTGCTCCAGACCGTACCGGAGCTGATCTTTTCCATCTCCTACACCACGCGCCCGCCACGCCCCTCCGAAACCGACGGGAAAGACTATAACTTCATCTCCCGTAAGGACTTCGAGGCAGAACTCGCGGCCGGAAAATTCCTGGAATACGCCGAGGTTTTCGGCAATTACTACGGCACCAACCGCAGCAGCTTCGAAAAGGCGGTACACGAGCGAAAAGACCTGCTACTCGACATTGATGTCCAGGGTGCGAGACAATTGAAGGTAGCGATTCCGGAAGCCATCAGCATCTTTGTGCTTCCACCGTCCCGGGAGGTTCTGGAACAGCGGCTGCGTACCCGGTCGCAAGACAGCGAGGAAGTCATTCAGCGCCGTCTTAAGGGGGCGGCCGAAGAGGTTCGGAATTATTCCCAGTACGATTACGTCCTGATCAACCGGGAGATTGAAGAGGCTTCGGCGCGCCTGGCATCCATCGTGAGAGCCGAGCGGCTGCGCAAAGCGCGGATGGAAGAAGAAGTCCGGCCGATCCTGGAAAGTTTCGAAAACAGTTTCGAGAAGAAGTGAGGTTGAGAACGAATGGCAGAGAGAATGAGAAACAACGCGATGTTCGCTATCCCCGATGATGGGGAACAGAGCACCTATCGCTTCATTATCGTGGCCGCGAAGCGAGCGCGGCAATTGCAGAATGGCGCTCGTCCGTTCCTCCCCACCACCTCCAAGAAGCCCACGATCACTTCCATGGAGGAAGTGCGGCGCGGCTTGGTGAAGTACACCGATCTGGCCAAGGCGCAAGCCGAGGAAGTTGCGCCGGAAGAGTAACGCATGAAGGCTGTTCTGGGTGTCGGCGGCGGCATCGCGGCTTACAAAGCCGCCGAGCTGGCCCGGGCCATGATGGAGCGCGGTCTGCGCGTCCAGGTGGTGATGACCGCGGCCGCCCAGCGGTTCGTTACGCCGCTGACGTTCGCCGCGCTTACCGGCAATAAGGTCATCACCGATCTGTTTGCCGCCGGAAGCTCGGAGGAAACTCTGTCGAGCGCCGTCGAGCACATCGCGGTCGCGCAGGACAACGAAGTTCTGGTGATTGCGCCCGCCACCGCGGATTTGATGGCGCGGCTGGCGCGCGGCCTCGCTGACGATTTTCTTACGACGATGTACCTGGCGTTCACAGGATCGGTGGTCCTGGCGCCGGCGATGAACAGCAACATGTGGGCGCATCCGGCCACGCAGGAGAACCTGGCGATCCTGCGCAAGCGCGGGCACATCATCGTGGAGCCCGAAAATGGCCTGCTGGCCTGCGGCACGACCGGCCCGGGGCGCTTGGCGGAACCGGAGAAAATCGCCGGCGTCGTTGCCGGGCTTGGCCTCCACCTGCGCGATCTGGAAGGCGAAACGGTTCTCATCACCGCCGGTCCGACGCAGGAGCCGCTCGACCCGGTGCGCTTCATTTCGAATCGCTCCAGCGGCAAGATGGGTTATGCATTGGCGGAAGCCGCAGCCCGGCGCGGCGCCGAGGTGATTTTAGTCTCCGGCCCCGTACAGCTTCCCGACCCCTCCGGCGTGCACGTTGTGCACGTCCGCACGGCAATCGAAATGCACGACGCCGTGATGGAGCATCTGGCCGAAGCCGGCATCATCATTAAAGCCGCCGCCGTTGCTGACTATCATCTGTCGCACGTGCCGCAGCACAAAGTGAAGAAGACCGCGATGCGCATGTCGCTGGAACTCGATCCCACGCCGGATATTCTGGCCGAACTGGGCCGCAAGAAAGGCGACCGGCTGCTGATCGGATTCGCGGCCGAGACGGAGAGGCTGGTGGAGAGCGCGCGGCAAAAGCTGGCATCGAAGAACTGTGACATGATCGTGGCCAACCTGGTGAACCAGGAAGCCACCGGTTTTGAATCCGACGAAAACGAAGTGGTGCTGGTGCTGTGCACCGGAGAAACGATTGCGCTATCGCGCGCACCCAAGCGCGAGATTGCCGACCGCATTTTTGACCAGGTCCTGAAGCTTCGGCTCGCTTTGCACGCGGCACGATGACCAAGGACGAGGTTCGCCGCCGGCTGGAGTTCTACCAGGACCTCGGCATCCAGACGCTCTACCGCCGCGCAGCCACCAATCACCAGTCGCCTGCCACCAGCCTCCAGCCCCAAATCCCGAGTCTTCAGCCCGAGGAAGACTCGCTCTTCAAAATCCTCGCGGATCTCGGCGACTGCAAGCGCTGCCGCCTGCACGAAGGCCGCAACAAGATCGTCTTCGGCAGCGGAAACGAACAGGCCAGGCTGGTGTTCGTGGGCGAAGGTCCGGGCGCCGATGAAGACGCGCAAGGGCTGCCGTTCGTGGGCCGCGCCGGTCAGCTTCTCACGCAGATGATCGAAGGCACGGCGTCGAAGGAAGGCATTCCGCTGAAGCGCCCCGAGGTTTACATCTGCAACGTGGTGAAGTGCCGGCCGCCCGAGAATCGGACGCCGCAGCCGGACGAGATGGAGATCTGCGGCCAATTTCTCTTTCGCCAGTTGATGACCATTCATCCCAAGGCGATTTGCGCGCTGGGCTCCACGGCGGCCAAGGCGCTGCTCGGAACCAAGGACGGTGTGACGCGGCTGCGCGGCAAATGGCACAAGTGGCGCGACCTTCCGGTGATGGTGACCTACCATCCGTCCTACCTGCTGCGCCCCTACAACCAAAACGCGAAGAAGGAAGCCTGGGACGATCTGAAAAAGGTTCTGCACTTCGTGTACGACTAGGTTTTCTCGCCGAGCAGTTTCAGTTCGTGAATGCGATCCACCTCCAGCACCAGGTCGCCTTGCGGATCGACGCTGAATGCGGGAGTGAACTTTGCGCCCCAAACGAGCTCATCGTGCCGGTAGGAAAACTGGGCGTGCACCTGCTGGCTGAACGTGTCGTCGAAGCCCTGGACCAGGATCAAGAACTCGACGGAGAGCCGGGCCAGATCTTCGCGCGTTTTCCCGTAGAGCGGGCTCGCCGAATCGATGGGATGCACGATGGTCCAGGTAAGCGGGAAGAAGTAGACCGTGCGCCGTTCGAGTGGCAAGTCCACGAAACTACGCCTGAGCTGGCCGTCGGTGCTTTCCACCGTCATGAAAATGACGCGCGCCTCCAGGTTCAGGAGCACGTTGCTGCGGGCGTTGGTGATGCGGAATTGAAAGCTGGCGCCTTCCTGGTAGGGTGCAATCACAGCACGGTTGCTGAACAGAATGCGGGCGGTGGGCCGGGAAAAGCGCCCATATAAAAGGCCGGTGACGATCGCAAAGACCATCAAGCCGCTTGCGGCCTCCGTGGCCGCCACCACGTTGGCCCACGTACCGTCCGGATAGACGCTGCCATAGCCGACGGTGGTGAGGGTGTGCACGCTGAAGAAAAAGGCCTTTTGAAAAGCGCTCAGATCCGCCTCGCTTCCTTTCAGATTCTCAATGCCGAGCGCCAGGTAAGCGCCGGCGAAGAGCAGGTTCACCGCCAGAAACACAATCAGGACAATCAAAAAGAAGCGTGGCCAGGTCGTATCGATCAGCTTGAGATAGAGGTTCGCGTCGCGCCAGTGGAGCCCCTTGCGGCGCACGTTGAAAGTGCCGTTCGCGTTGATGGTGCGGCGCAGGACACCGCTGAATTGGGTAGTGAGGCCCGGATCGAAGGATTCCTGTTTCATAGGAGTGAACTCAGAATAACCTAACCGAACGCGGCAGGTGGGTTTCAGGAGGCCGCTGGCGCGGCGGGGGCGCTTGGGACGACGAATGCGTGGAGTTGGTCGAGCGTGCCGTTAAACCAGTTGAGGTCCACCGGCGTCGGGATGCCGGGCGTGCGCCCACCATGTGTATGTTGCCAGAAGGTCCAGGAGGCCCAGGGCTTGGGGATGCGCGGCGCGGCGGCCTCGGTGTAATGCGCGAGCCAGACCGGATGACGGGCCAGCGCGGGATCGTTCTGGAGGATTTCAACGGCGAAGGCCGGGCTGAGGTAGATGATCGGCGTGACCAGTAGGGCCTTCTCCACCGTTTCGAGCCATTCGGTGACGAGGCGGATGCGCTGCGAGGGCGCGATGTTGGTCCACAGGTCGGGAGCTTCCAGGTCCAGGACCGGCGGGAGATCGCCGGGGTCGAGCTTGCCGACAGAGCGGAGGAAGAGGCTGGCCTGCGCCGCGGCCGAGCAGTCCGGCGCGAAGAAGTGATAAGCGCCGCGCAGGAGTCCGGCTTGGGCGGCGTTGGCGCGGTTACGGGCGAACGAGCGGTCGACCGAGGCGGCGCCTTCCGTGGCCTTCAGGAAGGCATAGCGGATGCCGGAGGCGGCGACGGCGGGCCAGTCGATGGTTTCCTGGTAATACGAGACATCGATCCCGGCGACGGTGGGGCGTTGTGTTGGTACAGGCACTCAGGGGCAGGATAGAACGGTGTAATCAGGAAGGTTGCAGCGTACGTGCCTTCTGCGTTGAATTCTCAGCTGAGAAATGAAGGAAAAGTCTGTGACTGCCTACCGCAGCACGCCCATTTTGTCCAGCGGCCAGTAAATGAACACCGCTTTGCCGTAGATATCGCGGCGCGGGACCATGCCCCAGGCACGGCTGTCGTTGGACGAGCTGCGGTGGTCGCCCAGCACGAAGTACTCGTCGGGACCGACGACGCGCGAGTCCATGGAACTCAGGTCGCGGAACTCGGGCGGCACGTAATTCTCGGTAAGCGGTTGGCCATTGATGACCACGGTGCCGTGGTCCACGGCGACGCGGTCGCCGGGCACGCCGATGACGCGCTTGATATACGACTTGGTGGGATCACCCGGAAACCAAAAGACGACGGTGTCGCCGCGGTCGATGTGGCTGAAATGGAAGCGGTAAATGAATTTGTTGATGAAAATGCGCTCCTGATCGTCGAGCGTGGGCATCATGCTGGTGCCCTCCACTTTCACGGGCTGATAAAGGAACAGAATCACAACAATGGCCAGGACGACGGAGACGAGAAGGTCTCGAAGCCAGTGAGCCAGGATGCCGAGAATCGAGCGCTTGTTGGCTTCAGGGCTGGCAACGGATGCTGGAGCCTGGTCTTGCTGGTCCATCACTTTTTGGCAAACCTGTTTTAATTTTCCCACCGGCGCGCCGAAGCTCGCAAGGCGGGTACTTACTTAGCGGTGTTCCGGTAGAGCAGGTACGAGCCTAGCCCCAAAATCGCAAACGACATGCCTAGAATCCAGTATAGATTTTGGTAGATGCGCGGCCTCACTTCCTGAATGTTGGGCTGGCCGCTGTCTTCGCCCGAATCGGAGCCGCCGCCGGCTGCTTCGGTCAACGAACCGGTTCCGTCCACTTCGATCTTGAAGCTGGTGTTCTCGATCCGATAGATGCTGGCCTGGGTCTTGGGCTCCGTTCCCACCAGTTTCAGATCGTCGCTTTTTACCGTGACGCCCGCAGGCACGACGAAGTTGGACGAGTCTTCGGGCTGGATGAGCTTGTCCGAAAAGACCAGGGGATTGGTAGTGGGGATAGTGTAGTTGAGATCGAAGCGAGTCTCGCCCGGTGGGATCGGGTAGTCAATCTTGTAAACGTTCGGCTCTTTGGTTTTCTCGGCGGGACGCTGGATGGGCATGCCACCCGCGGGATTCACCGTGACGCTCACCTTGCCGTTCGCTTCGGGCGGCAGATAGAAGCGCGCGGATCCTTCCTTGGGGTTGTTGTAGGTCAGGTTGGGGCCGCCCTGGTAGAGGATGCCTTCGCTGACGGTGGTTTCGGTCTGGCCCGGCTGCAAAACGATGAAGTGCTGGGCGACTTTGGCGGTGCCCGGTTTATTGGTGGAGTTGTAAACATCCACCTGGACGCCGGTCGAGGGCATGCCGGGCGGGATCATTTTGTTGTACAGCACGCCTTCATAAATGGCGCGGATGAGGCGCGGGCCTTGGGCATCGTTACTGGCGAAGCTGAACTTGCCCTGCGCGTCGGTCTTGACGGTGCCCAGGTTCTGCATGCCGCCCTGCGTGGGCTCGACCAGCATGACGACGACGTTGGCTTGCGGCTGGTTGGTGCTGCCATTGACGATCACGCCGTTGACGGCGGCGAAGGCGGGCGCCATCGCCAGCAGCAGCGTGAGAGCGAGCCGACTCATGACGCCATCGCCTTTCCGCATTGGCCGCAGAATTTCATCGGTTGAGCGAATTTGGCACCGCAATGCGGGCAGCTTCTGTCATCGGTTTGGGGCTTGGCCGGCGCGGCGGCGGCTTTCGCCTGCGCGGGCTTGGGTTCCGGC
Source organism: Bryobacteraceae bacterium (assembly GCA_035508055.1). Taxonomy (GTDB): domain Bacteria; phylum Acidobacteriota; class Terriglobia; order Bryobacterales; family Bryobacteraceae; genus Palsa-89. Next base: position 30,132 of record DATJNO010000166.1, read on the forward strand.
GGCGGCTGAATGGCGTCAATCTCCGCCAGGACCCTGGCCAGTTCGCGCTGCAAATCCAGCTTGGTCTTCTGATAATCCTCGTCGGAGAGCTTGCCCAGGCGAAACTCGAACTGCAGATCGCGCAGATTTTCGTAGATCTGCGCCTTGCGCAGGTCCAGATGTGCGGTGGGCGACGGCGCGGGCGTTTCGGGAATGTCCTTGGCGCGAACGAACAACGTAAACAAAATGGTGCCGAAGAGGAGGGCAACGGCAGCTGTCACGACCATCAGTCCAGCTTTTCCACTTCTTTCTCGATCTGGTCGTGATAGCGCTCCAGCAGCGGATCGTTCCCGGCGCCCGCCTCCGTAACGGCGGCGGGAGGCTTCCGGCTATATTTGCGAATCACGAACACGACGAGAATGAGGCCCAGCGCGGCGGCGGAATAGAAGGAAAGCGATCCCAGAATCCCCGGCGGAGTGATGATCACATCCGGGCCCATGTCCTGAGCGAATTTGGCCAGAATGGCGTCATCGGACATGCCGGCCTGCTCCATCGCCAGAATCTTCTTCTTGTTTTCCCAACAGGTGCGGCACGGGTACGGATCCATGCGGCAAGCCATGTTGGTCTTGCAACCGCACGGGCAGTTCAGCCGATTGGCGATACGGTTTACCGCAGGGCTTTCCAGCTGCTCGGCCGATTGAGCGAAAACGCCGCTCGCGCAGCCGATCAACAGGCTCAGGACAATAAGGCTACTTCTGAACCGCCGCATGCTTTTGTGTTACTCCAATGACTTGCGTTCGTGCGTAGGCCAAGTGCACTTTGTTGGGTACCAGGCAGATCAGCGTTCCGAACGCGAGCACCCAAAATCCGATCCAAATCCAGGAGACCAGCGGGAACACATACGCCTGGATCACAGCGCGCTGGTTATCGCTGGAAAGGCCGGCGAAGTTGATGTACAAGTCTTCGTCCAGGCGCCGGCGAATGGAAACTTCCGAAGTGGGCTGCTGGCTGGCCTTGTAGAGGCGGCGCTCGGGATACAGATTGCCGACGGACTTGCCGTCGCGCAAGGCCTCCACCGTCGCCCTCTGCCAGGCGTAGGTATTGTTTTCGCCGGTTTCGATATTGGCGATGCGCACGTTGTAATGGCCGAGCTGGAAGGCGCCGCCCGGGGCCACTTCCTTAGTGGTGTCCTGGTTGAAGGCCGCGCCCGTGTAGCCAATAAACATGAACACGATGCCCATGTGCACGAGATACCCGCCGTAGCGGCGGGTGTTGCGGTGCGTCAGCTCCACCGCCGCCGGGATGATGCCGATGTGATTCTTGGCGTTGATGGCCGACGCGCCCTTCCAGAACTCCGAGAAGATGGTCGCCGCGACGAACATGCACAGGCCGAAGGAGGCCAGCGCGTAGGGATGTTCATACACGCCGGCCACTCCGAGGCCGATCATGAGCAGCACCGCCGCCACCGTAGGCCACAGGAACGCGCGGCGCAGGCTTTCGAGCGAACTGCGGCGCCAGGCGATCAGCGGGCCGATGCCCGTGAGCAGCAACAACGCCAGGCCGATAGGTACGTTGATGCGGTCGAAGAACGGCGCATCCACGCTGATCTTTTCACCTGTCACGGCTTCTGAAATCACCGGGAACAGCGTGCCCCAGAGCACCGCGAAGCAGCTGGCCAGCAGAATCAGGTTGTTAAACATGAAGCTGGACTCGCGCGAGACCACGCTTTCCAGGCGCGCTTCACTCTTCAGGTAGCTCAGCCGCTCCAAAATCAAAATGATGGTGGCGGCGACGCCGATGGCCAGGAAGAAGACGAAATATTTTCCGATGGGCGACTGCGCGAAAGCGTGCACGGAGCTGACCACGCCGGAGCGCGTGAGGAACGTTCCGAAGATGCACAGGAAGAAGGTCCCGGAGATCAGGACCATGTTCCACACCTTCATCATGCCCTTCTTTTCCTGCATCATGACCGAGTGCAGGAAGGCCGTAGCGGTGATCCAGGGCAGCAGCGAGGCGTTCTCCACCGGGTCCCAGCCCCAATATCCGCCCCAGCCGAGCACGGCGTAAGCCCAGCCCTGGCCAAGTAGAATGCCGGTGCTTTGGAACAGCCAGGTGACGATCGTCCAGCGGCGGGTGGTGTGAATCCAATCATCGCCCGGCTGCTTGGTAATCAGCGACCCGATGGCAAAAGCGAAGGGAACCGTGAAACCGACGTAGCCCAAGTAGAGCATCGGCGGATGGATCACCATGGTCCAGTACTGCAGCAGCGGGTTGAGGCCCTGCCCCATGCCCTCGACGATGTTGCCGCGGCCGGCTTCCAGCACAGCGAAGGGAGTGAGCACGAAGCCGATCAGAAGCAGGAAGAACGCTTCCGTGACCATGAGCACCGAAGTCACCCAGGGCATCATGTCGCGAAACTTGCGGCGGTTGGTGAAGACGACGACGGCCGAATAGGTGGACAATATCCATGCCCACAGCAGCAGTGAGCCTTCCTGGCCGCCCCACCAGGCGGTGAACTTATAGATCGCCGACATGCTGGAGTCGGTGTGCGCGGCCACGTAGGCTAAATGGAAATCGCCTGTTTCGAGGGAATAGATGAGAAGGCCGGCGGCGACGGTGAGGAGAATCCAGACCGAATAGACCGCGCGCTCCGCGCTCACGACCAGGAAGGAATTCTTTTTGAACTTGCCGACGACGGAACCGACGACAGCGTAGATGGCCAGGCAAAACGCCAGGAGGATCGAGAGAGCGCCGATGTTTTCCATTCGAGATTAGTCCTCGGAACGGAGCGCGAGAATGGCTAGGATCTGGCCGGAATCGCGTCCTTCTTCAATTGTGGTTTGGCTTCGTATTTGGAAGCGCATTTCGCCTGTACCTTGCTGGCATGAAAGACGCCATCCGGGCCCAGCTTGCCGTCGGCCAGGGCCTGCGCGTTGTCCTTGAAGGTGTCGGGCAGCGGATCGATTCCGTTGTAGACCACCGCAAGGTGCACCGGGTCGTCGCGCAGAATGCCGGGGGTCTCATGCAGGGTGAACATCACCTCGCCGCCCTTGCGTACAATGGAGCCTTCCTCCACGTAGCCGTTCACGCGCAAGCGTTTGCCCTGGGCCTGGTCGCCCATCTTTTGAACCTCTTTAATTTCCTTATAGTACGTCTTACTTTCGCTAACGCCACCCAAGGCGAGCCAGGCGAGAACACCGATGATGATTGCCACCATGGCACCAAACTTCCAGTAGGTCGTCATGTTCTGCTCCTAGAACTATCAGTATAGCGCCGCCGGCCCAGGGGGTTCGTTTCCAGGCTTAGGACGCGGGAAAGCGGAATTTTCATCCCGGTTTTTCACTCGAAGTCTCTTCCGGAGCAATCTATCGGCCAGTCGGGCCGCCTACGAGCAACGTCACTCATATGTCCTTATCTTCCAAACCCATACGCGTCGCCTCCACGGCTTCCGTCGAAGCGGTTGCATTGGGGCAAGACGCCCGCAATTCCCGGCTCATGCCCCTGCTCGAGTACCCTGGACGTAAGCCAGCTCGATCCAGGAGGGACGGTTTGAGCGCGTATTCGCATACTGTCGGTGCAGTTTCTTACCAGTTCGCGGATCTGAAGACCTTGCTGGCGAGGGCCACGCCGGCGCGATCCGGGGACGAATTGGCGGGCCTGGCGGCGGGGAGCGCGGAAGAACGCGTCGCGGCGCAGATGGCGCTGAGCGAGCTGCCGCTGAAGACGTTTCTAGCCGAGCCGGTGGTGCCGTACGAATCGGATGAAGTCACGCGGCTGATTCTTGACGGCCGTGACAGCCGCGCGTTTGAACCGGTGTCGCACCTGACGGTGGGCGATTTTCGAGACTGGCTGCTGAGCGAACCGGCGACCGGCGAGGTGCTGCGCGCGCTCGCCCCGGGACTTGTGCCGGAGATGGCCGCCGCGGTCTCGAAGATCATGCGGCTGCAGGATCTCGTTACGGTGGCGTCGAAGATCCGGGTCGTCACGCACTTTCGCGATACGCTGGGCCTCGCGGGCCGGCTTTCGGCACGGCTGCAGCCGAATCATCCCACCGACGATCCCAAGGGTATCGCGGCGAGCATCGTCGACGGGCTTTCCTATGGCAGCGGCGACGCAGTGATCGGAATCAATCCCGTGTCCGACAACGTGGCGACGGTGGAGACGCTGCTGCGGTTAATCGACCACGTGCGCGAGTTGTATCGCATCCCGACGCAGAGCTGCGTGCTGGCGCACGTGACTACGCAGATGGCCGCGCTGGAACGCGGCGCGCCGGTGGATCTGGTGTTTCAATCCATCGCCGGAACCGAAGCGGCAAATGCGTCGTTCGGCGTGAACATCGCGATGCTGAAAGAGGCGCGTGAGCGCGCGCTGGCGTTGAAGCGCGGCACGGTGGGCGACAACGTGATGTATTTCGAAACCGGGCAAGGCAGCGCCCTTTCGGCCAATGCGCATCATGGCGTGGATCAGCAGACGCTGGAAGCACGCGCCTACGGACTGGCGCGGCATTTCAAGCCGCTGCTGGTGAACACGGTGGTGGGCTTCATTGGCCCGGAGTATTTGTATGACGGCAAGCAGATTCTGCGCGCGGGTTTGGAGGATCACTTTTGCGGTAAGCTGCTGGGGCTGCCCATGGGATGCGATGTCTGCTACACCAATCACGCCGAGGCTGATCAAGACGACATGGACGCGTTGCTGACAATGCTGGGCGCGGCCGGCGTGAACTACATCATGGGAATTCCAGGCGCCGACGACATCATGCTCAACTACCAGAGCACGTCGTTTCACGATGCGCTGTACGTTCGCAGTATCTTCGGCCTCCGCCCTGCGCCGGAATTCGAAGCGTGGTTCAACGAGGTGCGGCAAGAGCTGCCGCGCATGGCGGGATTGCTGCTCGAAGCGTAATCCCCATCACGCAACGCGGGCACGCCGCGCGCATCTCACTGAGCGGGGAGGAACTCCATGCGAAGCACCATCGGAATACCCGTTCTCGCTGTTTTGCTTTTGTCTGGCGGCTTTGCGGCCGACAGTCAAAAGGACCACAATGATGCGTTCATGCCGGGGCCGGAGAACGAAACACAACTGGCCAAGCAGGTCCGGCACAATTTGCTGACGCTGCCGTACTACAGCATTTTCACCGACCTGGCGTTCCGGCTCGAGCCAGGGGGAGTGGTTGTGCTGGAGGGCGCCTGCCCACCGGAGCCTCCCTGGGACATCAAGTCCGACGCGGAACGCGTAGTTAAGAAAATACCGGGCGTGACCAAGGTGGTCAATAATATCAAGGAGCTTCCGCTGTCGCCCATGGACTGGCAGATCCGGCGGGCTGTGGCGCGGGCGATTTACGGCGCTCCCACCATTGGGATGCGCTATGGCTATCAGGCTCTGCCTTCCATTCACATCATCGTGGACAACGGGCACGTCACGCTGGAGGGTGTGGTGGACAATCAGTTCGACGACACGCTGATCCGGACCCGCGCCAACACCGTGCCGAACGTTTTCTCGGTCACCGACAATCTCAGAGTGATCAACCCGAGCGAAGACAAGCCTCCGAAGAAAAAGAAGTCTTGAGTGCAGCGATACTGGAGGCATGACCCGGCTACGGGATTACACCACGGCGCGTGTGGGTTTGGGGCGCGCCGGGCAGAGTATTCCAACACGCGAGTTGCTCGATTTCCAATTGGCGCACGCGCGGGCGCGGGATGCGGTGCGCCTGCCGCTGGACGTTCGCTCGCTGGTGGTGGAGTTGAAGCAGAAAGGCATCGAACCCGTGACGGCTGCGAGCGCCGTGCGGGATCGAAGTGTCTACCTGCGGCGTCCGGACCTGGGCCGGCGGTTGAATGCGGAATCGCGCGCAAGGCTGGCTGCGCTCGACGGCGAGCATGACGCGGCGTTCGTCATCGCCGACGGGCTTTCGGCTTTGGCGGTGCACCGGCATGCCGCGGCGCTGTTGGAGATCGTGGTCGCTCACCTGGATTGGCGCAGCGCGCCGGTGGTAATCGTCGAGCAGGCGCGCGTCGCGATTGGCGACGAGATCGGCGAACTGCTGGGCGCGAAGCTGGCGGTGGTCTTGATCGGTGAACGGCCGGGCCTGAGTTCGCCCGACAGCCTGGGCGTGTATCTCACCTGGCAGCCGAAGCCGTGCCGCACCGATGCCGAGCGCAATTGCATTTCGAACATTCGCGCGGAAGGCTTGAGCTACGCAGTGGCGGCACACAAGCTGCTGTTCCTCATGAACGAAGCGCGCCGGTTGAAGATGTCCGGCGTGGGACTGAAAGAGGACGCTCGCGCGCGCCTGGATTAGCCGGAGAAACTGTAATTCACCCCTAAGTCCTGCGCGACAGCAGACAGGCGTGGATCGGCGGTCCACAATTGGAATCCCCCGACAAGCGTGGAGGCCAACAGATGAATGTCGATCCAGCCCGCACCGCGGCCGCATAGATTTCGCCCCCGCACAAATGCAACTACTTCGTCATGGGGAACAGTTACGGCTTGAAACATCCGCTGGTAATCGGCCAGGAGCTTCTTCCGACCGCCCCGGTCGCCGATGAGCAGTTCGCCGTAGATCAAGTCGTGTCCGGCGACCTCATCGAGATCGAGCAGCCTGGTAAGCTGCTCCTGGAACGGCGAGCGACCCGAGAGGGCACGAATCCAGACGGAGGTGTCCACCAAAACCATTACGCGATTTGGTGTTTCGCCGACGGCTCCTCACGTCGCCGTGGTACATCCTGCGCGTCAGGCTCACTTCCAATCAGAGCGCTGAGACGCTGATAGGCGGCATGACGGATGAGAGCCTCCAGACCCAGCCGGACGGTTTCGGTGTCGGTGGATGCCCCGCAAGCTGCCTTGGCTTCCTCGAACAGCTTCCCATCGATGTTGAGGGTCTTCTTCATATGTACGATTATGCCATATGTATATGGGTAAAACAAGTGTATTCAGGGGAGGGATGTTCCTGCCGCGCGGGCAGGCTCCTTAAGATGTTCATAATACTTGAGATCTTCGCCTGAAAGCAGCTTGGTGGCGAAAATGACCTGGCCCGTGTGCATCGCGAAGTGCTCCACCACGTGGTAGATGGCTTCCATCAGCGTGACGTCGTAAATCTTCTGGATGACTTTTCTTTCGGTGAGGCGTTCGGCCGGAAGATGCCGGATCGTTTCCGCTGCTTCGCTCGCGACCGCCTTCAGCTTTGCCGAAAGGTCGGCCGGAGCCAAGCCGCCGCGGGCCGCGAATTCGCTGGCGCGATCGCGCTGGTCGGGCTGGCCGCCGACGCCCCCGAGGATCCATTGCCGGACATTGCCGGTTAGATGCAGCACGATGTTCCCGACGGCGTTTTGGTTGTCACTGTTGCGAGTCCAGACCTGCTCGGCCGACAGGCGGCCGAGGCAGTCTTCGATCCGGCCGCAGAAAGTAAGCAACTGGTCGGCGGAGTAATGGAGGAACTCTTGTTCGATCACAGGATTTCTTCAGACCAGTTTTCCAAGATCGATTTGATCTTGCCGGTGAACTGATCGGCCAGTGCGCCGTCGATCAGGCGGTGATCGAAGGTGAGCGCGAGATAGGCGATAGAGCGGATGCCGATGGCGTCGTCCACGACGACCGGGACTTTTTCGACGGTGCCGAGACCGAGGATGGCGACCTGGGGCTGATTGATGACCGGCGTCGCGAAGACGCTGCCGAAACTGCCGAAATTCGTGATGGAGAAGGTGCCGCTCTGCACTTCTTCGGGCTTCAACTGGCGCGAGCGGGCGCGGGTGGACAGATCCACGATGGCGCGCTGCAGGCCGACCACGTTCTTTTCATCGGCGTTGCGAATCACCGGCACGATCAGGCCGTTCTCCAGCGCCACGGCGATGCCGATATTGATTTCGTTGTGGTAGATGATGTTGTTGCCCTCGATGGAGGCGTTTAAGATCGGGAATTGGTGAATGGCCTCCACCGTGGCCGCGATCACGAACGGCAGATAGGTGAGCGAATAACCGTAGCGCTGTTGGAATTCGCCTTTGTAGCGCTCGCGCATCTTCGCGATCCTGGTCATGTCGGTCTTGTGGACCGTGGTAACGTGCGCCGAAGTGTGTTTGCTTCGGATCATATGTTCGGCGATCCGGGCGCGCATCACGCTCATGGGCTCGACGCGGGCGCGCGGGGCTTCGGCGCGTGGCATGGGAGGCTGCGGCGCGGGTGGCGCCGGAGGCACGTACACAGCGGGCTGCGCTGCCGGTGCGGATGGAGGCGCGGCGACTTGCGCCATGGTCCGGGCGCCCTGCGCGGACATGTACCCATCCAGATCCTGCTTGGTGATGCGTCCGCCCGATCCGCTGCCTTTCACCTGGTTGAGATCGATGCCGTACTCGCGCGCCATCTTGCGCACCAGTGGAGAGAGCGGGCCGGCGCCTTCGGGCTGGACCGGCATGGGCGGTTGAGGTTCGGGAACGGGAATCGGATAAGGACCGGCCGACGAGGCAACCGGTTCCGGCACTCGCAGGGGTTCGGGAGCTTTGGCCGCCGGGGGTGGTGCGGGGGCAGGGGGAGGGGGTAGTGGAGCCGCCTTGGCCGCTGCGGGTGTGGATGCGCCGTTGCCGGCGCCCTCTTCGATGCGTCCGACAATGGTGCTGATGGCGACGGTCTTGCCCTCTTCCACCAGCACTTCCTTCAGGACTCCGGCCGACGGCGACGGAATTTCGGTGTCGACCTTGTCGGTGGAAATCTCGAACAGCGGCTCATCGCGGTCAACGTGTTCGCCGGGCTTCTTCAGCCACTTGGTGAGCGTTCCTTCCACGATGCTCTCGCCCATCTGGGGCATCACTACGTCAATCATGAACATGTCTCCGTGTATGCAACGTCCGCTCTCTCGCGGTCGCGGCTGTGTAATTCGCGGCTCGGTAGGTCGCGGCTCGGCAATTGGTAGCCAAACTGTTGTGCAAAATTTCTCGACAACGTGGCGAGAACTTCTTCGCGGCCGGCAACGACGCCTAGCTCCCGCAGGGAGGTGACCGGCTTGGTCAGCCCGCAGGGGACGATGTACTGAAAGTAGCTCAGGTCCGTCGTATGATTCAGTGCAAAACCATGGGAGGTGACCCAGCGGCTGATGTGCACGCCGATCGCGGCCACCTTTTTGCCGTCCACCCACACGCCGGTCAGTCCCGGCTGGATTCCGGCGTCAATGCCAAATTCCGCGAGCGCATCGACGATGACGCGCTCGATAGTCCGAACGTATGCGACCACGTCGCGTTTCCATTCTCGCAAATCCAGGATGGGGTAGCCGACGATCTGGCCGGGCCCGTGGTAAGTGATGTCGCCGCCGCGGTCGGTAGGGTGAAACTCAATGCCGGCACGCAGCAGCAGGTCCTCGTGGGCCAGCAGGTTGCCCCGGTTGCCGTTCCGGCCCAGCGTGATGACGTGCGGGTGTTCGACGAACAGAAGCTGATCCGGGATGCGGCCTTGCTTGCGCTGCTCGACGCAGTCACGTTGCAGGGCGAGCGCCTCGGAGTAGCGGAGCCGTCCCAGATCGCGCACTTGGAGAGCGCGGTCAGGCATTGATGGTGAGTCCGTACACGTTGTTGAAGGCCTCGCCCATGGCTTCGTACAGCGTGGGATGCGCGTGGATGGTGCCCATGAGAGTCTCGACGGTGGCTTCCGCTTCCATCGCCGCGACGGCTTCGGCAACCAGTTCGTACGCTTCCGGTCCGATGATGTGGACGCCCAGGATCTCGCCGAGCTTTTCTTCGGATACCACTTTGACGAACCCTTCGTGCATTCCCAAAATGCTGGCTTTGCTGTTGGCGGCGAACGGAAACCTGCCGATCTTCACCGCATAGCCCTGCGCGCGGGCTTGCGCTTCGGTGAGGCCGACGCTGCCGATGCCCGGTTCGGTATAGGTACAACCGGGAATGCGGTTGCGGTTGACCGGCTTCACCGCCCTTCCGGCCATGTGAGCGACGGCCACCATGCCTTCCATGCTCGCGACGTGGGCTAACTGCGGCGTTCCCGCCACGACGTCGCCGATGGCATAGACGTTCGGCTCGCCGGTCTGCTGGTTGGCGTCAACCTTGAGGAATCCGCGGTCCAGCTCGGCCCGCAGTTTGTCCAGGCCGATATTTTCGGTGAGCGGCCTGCGTCCGACGGCGACCAGCAAGGTTTCGGCTTCCAGGTCCTCGCGCTTGCCGCCGGCCAGCGCCACGCACATCCGTACGCCGTTTTCGGTCTTGGTGATGTCTTCGGCTTTGGCGCCGGTTTCGCAGCGGATGCCGGTCTTCTTGAAATAGCGCTCCAGCTCTTTGGAGACTTCTTCGTCTTCGACCGGAACCAGCCGGGGCAGCATTTCAAGCAGGGTGACCTTGGCGCCGAAGCGATTGAAGATGGACGCGAACTCCACGCCCACCGCGCCCGCGCCGATGATCACCATGGTCTTGGGGATGGCCGGAAGATCGAGAATCTCGATGTTGGTCAGGATGGTCCTGGCGTCGGGCTGCAGGCCGGGCAGCATGCGCGCTTCCGAGCCGGTGGCCACGATGATGTTCTTGGTTTCGAGCGTCTGCGAGCCTTCGGCGGACTTCACTTCCACTTCCAGCGTCGTTTTGCCGCCGCGCGGCTTGATCGCGCCGAAGCCCCGCACCCAGTCAATCTTGTTCTTTTTCATCAAGAACTCGACGCCCTTGGCGTGCTTGGCGACGATTTTGTTCTTGCGGTCGAGCACTTTGGCGTAATCCATGCGCGGGTTGTCGCACAAGATGCCTTCGTCGGCGGAATGCACGAAATGGCCCCAAACGTCGGCGGTGTGGAGCAGCGACTTGGTGGGGATGCAGCCGACGTGCAGGCAAGTGCCGCCGAGTTTGGGATCTTTTTCGACGATCGCGGTTTTCAGTCCGTACTGCGCGGCGCGGATGGCGGCCGAGTAGCCGCCCGGCCCGCTACCGATCACAACGAGGTCATAGGTCATTTTTTTTCAGGATAGCATTGGACCCCGTGAGCTCTGTCATTTGTCGTGTCCATCTCGTGTACCCTATTGGGGCTACGGGCTGAACCTAAGGCTCAGGTGAGTACTAAGGTTGGATTTCGCGCGAAAAAGCGGGAACGCCTTCTGGCAACCGACCCGATCCTGGCTTAAGGTGATGGTATCCCGATGCCGAGCACCTCGAAACAGCCCGGACCGAACCTGATCCGGCATTATGCACTGGGGGCGATTTTCCTGGTTCCGCTCTCCATCGGAGTCCTGCTGGTGACGAGCAACGCCAGCCAGAACGATCACGCCAACCAGATCAGCCACGACGTGGGCGCGATGTACGCGCAGGGCATGGATTTTTCGCAGCCGTCCAATCAGGACATCGCGCTAAACGCGGCCGAAGGGCTGCAGGTGGACATCCGGGGCGGCCACGGCGTGCTGATCCTCAGCAAGATCCGCGTGGTCCAGCCGGCGGATTGCGCGGCGCGTCCGTCCGGCAAATGCGCCAACGAAGGGCGTGCCGTGGTGACACAACGGTACACGCTGGGAAACGCCGCCCTGCGAACCAGTTCCTTTGGGACGCCGGACAACGTGGACCCGCGTACCGGGAACGTCCACGACTGGGCCGACGACCCTTCGGCGCGCGCCGAAGGATTTTCCGGCAATCTGAAGCCAGGAGAGTCCACCTACGTGGCGGAGTGCTACCTGACCTCGCCGGAAGCGCGCGGCGGCGTGTATTCCCGTGCGATGTTCTAACGGTTCACTGATTGGCGTGGTAAACGATCGGCTCCGGACCGTCCAGCACCTTAAAATCGGCCGGTACCGTGAACAGCGCCGGGTCGGGCTCGGCGCGCACGATGTTGGTGAGTTTGAAGGTTTGCTCGCCGATTCGCGGGTCGGTGCGCTTGCTGTAAACCACGGTCTTCAAGTCGGGCGAAGTCCAGACTTCGGTGACCACGCTGATCGGTTTGTCGTTGCCGATTTGTCCGGCAGGGATGGTTCGCGTCATCCTGGTTCCGGTAACTAGTACGCCTTCCAACGTCTGCGATCCCAGGTCTTCTGTGTTCACCTGGCCCTCGTCCTTGATGCTCATCGTTCTCTGCATCGCGAATACGCGCGGCGGGCCGTCGGCCACACTAGCGCCCATGACCGCGACTCTGGCCGTCATCTTTTGTTCTCCCGGCGGCGGAGGCGGCATCATGGCCCCCGCTTTCATAGCCGTCTTGTCATTGAGGTTCAAGGTGTACGATGTCTGTGCCACCGGGTCTTGCAGAAAGACCAGGTGCGGCGCGTTGGCCGGCGCAACGTTGCCGATGGCCGGAAGAGGCAGATCCTGGCGCGTGCGCCCCAGCGAGTCCCGCGCTATGGTTCCCGTGGTGGTTTGCACGATCCGGTTGCCGTCCGCCAGCGTCTGCACGGATTCATTCGTGATGCTGGCGGAGTAGGGCGCACCTTGCACGGGCGCCGCATCGCGCAGGGCGGGGCCGGCAGTGAAGGCCACAGCGCCACCACCGGCGACGCGGTCGGCGATCTGGATCTGCAACGGAGGCCCCAGGATTGGAGGGGGCGGAGGTGCGTCCTGCGCCAGGGCGAAACACGAAGTCAAAAGAGCGAGAATCAACGCGGCTTTCATGACGGGATCCATCTCCTTGCTCGAAATCAATTATGGCCCTATGCGGACCGCTTGTGGCGATCCGGGGGCAAAGCTCACTTCCGTGATATAGCTGAAACCGGCCGGCACGGCGCCCGGCGGGAACATGGCCTCGGCGGGGATCGAGATCTGGACCATGGGTTCCATCGGTCTCCACGCCGGGTTAAGCGCCACATGCGGCGCTGCGATGCTGCGGCGTCTCGCAGGCACACCGGCGGCAGGCGTTGGAGTCCGCTCAAACGCAATGGCGGGAGCATGGACCGCCGGCGGCGGATTGAGACTGAGAGGTTGCATTGGCGCCGGCCGCAGAAGAACAACAGCGAGCAGCGTTGCGGCCGCAGCGGCTACGCCCAGGACCAGCGCCCATCGCGGGCGGTTACGCCGCGGGCTCGTGACCACGGCTGCTTCGAAGCAAATCAGGAACGATTCGCCGATCTCCCGGTAGGCGCTCACCCAATGCCGGCACTCCTCGCAGCGCCCGATATGCCACTCGACATTCGTGGCCTCGGCGGCCGGCAATTCACCGTCCAGCCAGGCAACCAACCTTCCCGCGTAATCACACATTGCATTTCTCCGCCAGCTTCTTGATCGCCCGCTCCACGGTATCCGCCACCGTAGAGATCGCGATTCCCAATACTTCGCCGATTTCGCGATAGCGCAGGCCGCTCGCCCGCAGCAGGAGGCACTCGCGCTCGGAGGCCGCCAGCATCCGGATCGCGTTTCCCAGACGCCGGAATTTCTCTTTTTCCAGAACAGCCTGCTCCGGTGTGGCTTCGTCCAAGGGTGCATTCATGCCGGGATCCAGCGGCGCGCTGAAGCGGCGGTCGTAACTGGACTGCCGGTTGCGTGCCTGGTTGTGCGCCACGCGAAATAGCCAGGCTCGCGTGTTCCCGGCCGAGCCGCCCGAAGCAACGTGGCGATGCAGGCTCAGAAAAGCGTCCTGCACCACATCCTGCGCTTCGTCGTGGGAAAGCCCCAGACAGACCAGGTAGCGCAGCAGAGGTTTTCGGAGCTCACGAAACAGGGCGTCGGCCTCGCGGTCGCTGATTCCGAAGCGCGCGAGCGGCAGGGCGAGGGGTACGGAATCGCCACTCATTTGGTCCTCGGCATCGCGCTTCTAGTCATACAACAAGTGAATGGCGCGATTTTCCGGGGGGCGCGGCGCGGGATTTAACTGGAAGCGGAAGCGGGCAGGGATTCTTCAACGATGCGGCCGTCGAACAGGGTGATCTTACGGTCGGCGCACGCGGCGTAGCGCGGATCGTGCGTGACCATGCAGATGGTGGCGCCGTCCTTGTGCAGTTCGCTCAGCAGCGACATCACGGCCTCGCCGTTGGCGGAGTCCAGGTTGCCGGTGGGCTCATCGGCCAGAAGGATGGACGGGTGCCCGGCCAGGGCGCGGGCCACGGCGACACGCTGCTGCTGGCCTCCGGAAAGCTGCGAGGGGTAATGCTTCACGCGGTGCGACATGCCCACCCGCTCCAGCGCTTCCTGCACCAGCTTCCTGCGCTCGCCGGAAGGCATGTGGCGATAGGTGAGCGGCAGCTCGACGTTCTCGTACACGGTGAGGTCGCCGATCAGGTTGAATGCCTGGAAGATAAAACCGATCTCGCGGTTGCGGACGCGCGCCCGCTCGGAGAGCTTCATGTCGTGCACTTCTGTTTCGTTCAGGACATACGTTCCATCGGACGGGGTATCCAGCAGGCCCAGGATGGCCAGCAGCGTGGATTTGCCGCAGCCGGAAGGGCCGGAAATCGAAATGTACTCGCCCTTGCGAACCTTGAGCTCAACCCCGGCTAGCGCGTGGGTTTCCACCTCGTCGGTGGTAAAGACTTTGGATACGCCTTTCAGATCGATCAGAGTGGGGCCTTCAGGGTGCACACGAACTCCTTTCGGGGCGTCCATTTTCCCGCCGGACGCTCAGCAATAAGACGTACGTGAGCCGCGCGGGTTTGGTTCAAGAAATGTTTGGGATGGAATTAACATTCGATTGTCAGCCGAGCGGCAAAACCAGCCGGGCCTCGCAGCCGGAGCCGTCGGGCGCGTTCTGCAGCGTGAGTGTGCCGCCGTGGGCCTCGGCGATCTGGCGGCTCAGCACCAGCCCGATGCCGGATCCGGTGGGTTTGGTAGTGAAGAAGGGCACGAAAAGGTTGGAAGTGTTGGGTAAGCCGGGGCCTTCGTCGCGCACCCAGACGGTCAAGCGTGAATCCTGACGGTTCCAGCCAATCCGCACGGCGCCGCCGGTTTCGAGCGAGGCATCCGCGGCGTTGCGGAGAACGTTGATGAGCAGCTGTTCGAGCTGGTCGGCGTCGGCTTCGAGCGTCAGATCCGGTCCGGGCACCAGCAGGGTTTCGAGGCGCGTCTCCAGTCCGACTACGCGACGGACCAGGGGGCCGATTTCCACGCGCTGGAGCGTAGGCTGGGGCAGACGGGCGAGCCGCGCGTACGCACTCATGAAGCGGCTCAGCGCTTCGCTGCGGGTGCCGATGACAGCCAGGCCGCGGCGCATATCTTCTTCCCAATCGTCCGGGCGAGGCTGGCGAAGCAGAATACTTTCCAGGCTGCCGGCGATGGACTTGATGGGCGCGAGCGAGTTGTTCAACTCGTGGCCCAGCACGCGCACCAGGCGCTGCCAGGCTTTGAGTTCTTCTTCGCGCAGCGGGCGGGTGAGATCGGTGACGACCAGCAATTGATGCGGCAGGCCGCCCTCGCGAAACAGGCTGCGGCTGACGCCCCAACGAGCGGCGCCGCCGGGAAAGGTGCGGGCGACCGTGCGCTGGGCGTCGCCTTCCAGATAAGCGTCCAGGCCGAGCGACGCGGCGGACTGCCCCAACAGCCGTTCGGCAGGTTGATTCAGCAGCCGCTCGCTCGCGCGATTCACCAGCCGCAGCTTCTGTTCGGCATCAAAGGCGAAGACAGCGACGTCGATCTCCTCCATCACCTTGCGCAGCAGCGTGGTGGCTTCGAGCGCGCCTAGCCGCTGCGCGCGCAAAGTAGCGCTCATGGCGTTGACCTGCTCCATCACTTCGCCCAGCGCGTCTTCGCTTTTGACGCGGCCGCGGATGGAATAATCGCCTTCACGCATGGCCTCCAGAAGATTGGCCAACGTGCGCAGCGGCGACGCGACTCGTTCCCTCAGCCCGAAGCTTACTCCCAGCCAGACACCCGCGATCAGCGCTGTCAAGGTCCACTGCACTCGCGGAGTGTAGTCGCCGAGCCACAAAATGAGCATCGAGGTGAGCACCGCCGGCGCGCCGGCCACCAGCGCCAGCACCAGGATGCGCTGCTCGTGGACGAGGTGGGGCTTGGAAAATTTCACGTCTTACAACATTACAACCCGTAGCGCTGGAGGCGGCGGTAGAGGGCGCTGCGGCTCAGGCCGAGGGCGTTCGCGGCGTGGCTGACGTTGCCGCCGTAGCGGCCCAGGGCTTTCTTGATCAAGAACGCCTCCACTTCTTCGATGCTCATGTCTTCCAGGCGCGGGCTGCCTTCGCGCGAGGAGCGTAGCGCCAGGTCGGCGGGTTTGATCTCGCTAGCCTGCGCCATCAGCACGGCGCGCTCAATGACGTGGTTCAGCTCGCGGACGTTGCCCTGCCAGGGATTATCCAGCAGCAATTGCAGGGCAGCGTGATCGAACCCGCCAATCCGCTTGCGGTAGCGTTGCGCGTGCGCGGACAGGAAATGCGCCGCCAGCAGCGGGATGTCTTCGCGGCGCTCGCGCAGGGGAGGCAGATGGATTTCGATGGTGTTCAGGCGGAACAACAGGTCCTGGCGGAAGCGGCCGGCGTGCACTTCTTCATCCAGATGTGCGTTAGTGGCGGAGATTACGCGAACGTCCACGCGCTTGGTCTTGGACGAGCCGACGCGCTCCATTTCGCCCACCTCCAGCACGCGCAGCATCTTGGCTTGCAGGTTCAGCGGCACGTTGGCGATTTCATCCAGGAACAGCGTGCCGCCATCGGCCAATTCGAACCGGCCGACGCGATCCGCCTTAGCGTCGGTGAAAGCGCCTTTGACGTGGCCGAACAGCTCGCTTTCGAACACACCCTCGGCCAGGCCGCCGGCATTTACGGTGACCATGGGCTTGGAGGCGCGCGGCGACACGGCGAACAGCGTCCGGGCCACCACTTCCTTGCCGGTGCCGGGTTCGCCGGTGATGAGCACGTTGGCATCCGACGGGCCGACGCGCGCGATCATCTGCACCACCGGCTGCATGGCGGGCGATTCGGCGATCATCGCCGGCAGGCCATCGGCGCGCAACAGCTTGTTTTCCGCCTCCAATCGCAGCCCGCGCCGGATCGCGTTGCTCAGATCGACCTGCGTCTTGATGATCGCGAGCAGCCGTTCGTTTTCCCAGGGCTTCTGCACGAAATCGCGCGCGCCCCGCCGCATGGCTTCCACGGCGAGCGAGACCGTGCCCCAGGCCGTCATCACGATCACCGGCAGAACTGAGTCGATGGTCTGAATCCGGGACAGCAGGTCCAGACCTTCCTGGCCTGAGGTCGTGTCGCGGGCGTAATTCAGATCGACGATGACGACGTCAAAGTCGCGCGCTTCCAACGCCGCGATGACGCCAGCCGGCGAAGTGGCGGACTCAATCTGGTAGCCTTCGCCCTTGAGTAGCAGCCGCAACGCCTCCAACACGTCCGGCTGGTCGTCCGCGATCAGAATCCGCGGGGCAGTGGCGTTTTGCCAGTCCCGAATGGCCAATTTCGGTCTCCCTACTTCGAGATCCAGCCATCCACGATCTCGACGATCCGGTGGCCGTACTCGGCGTTCTTCTCATTATGGGTGACCTGAATGATGGTGGTGCCTTCGTCGTTCAACTTTTTGAAGAGATCCATGATCTCTTTGCCCTGGCTGGAGTGCAGATTGCCGGTGGGCTCGTCGGCGAGGATGATCTTCGGACTGGCGACGATGGCGCGCGCGATGGCCACCAGTTGCTGCTGGCCGCCGGAGAGCTGGTTCGGGTACAGGTCCTTTTTGCCGACGATTTGAAAGCGGTCCAGCACGTCGCAGACGATGCTGTCGCGCTCGGATTTTTTGATGTTGCGGTAGGAAAGCGGAATATCCAGGTTTTCGTAGACCGTGAGCGAATCCAGCAGATGATAGCTCTGGAACACGAAGCCGAAGTACTTCTTGTACAGCTCCATGCGGTCCTTCTTGTGGAGCTTGTGGATGGCGTGTTCGGCCAGATAATACTCGCCCGTCCAGGCGCTATCGTGCATGCCTAGCAGATGCAGCAGCGTCGACTTGCCGGCGCCGGAAGGGCCCATGATGGAAATGAACTCGCCCTCCTGAACCTCGACATTGATGCGGCGCAGCACAAACGTCTTGGTGGGGCCGTGCTCGAAAAATTTTTCTACGTTGCGAAGGGCAATGATAGGAGCGCTCATAGGGGACCGATCAGGGCGCCGCCAGGATCCAGGTACTCGCTAGGGCCGCAGGATATAGGCGAGGCGTGAAAGAATTTCTCCTGGCAGCGGGCAGGACTCGACGTGGATGGCGTTTTGCAGACGAATGGGGTCCCAGGCATCCGGCAAGCGGAGCGAAGCGAGCTTCGAGAATCCGAGCATGACCAGCGTAATCATCAGGACCGCGAAAAAATCAATGTTCCGGTTACTCATCCTGCCACCTCCACGTTCTCTTCCACGATCCGTCCGTCAAACAAGCGGATGGTGCGGTCGGCGTAGCGCGCATAGCGGGGATCGTGGGTGACCATGCAAATGGTTGCACCTCCGCGATGCAGTTCGCGCAGCAGATCCATGACGGCTTCGCCGTTGGTGGAATCCAGGTTTCCGGTCGGCTCGTCGGCCAGCAGGATAGAAGGGTCGCCCGCCAGCGCCCGCGCCACAGCCACGCGCTGCTGCTGGCCGCCGGAGAGCTGCGAAGGGTAATGCTTAATGCGATGTGACATTCCTACCCGCTCCAGGGCGTCATGCACGCGCTTCTTGCGCTCGGCCGAGGGCATGCCGCGATAGGTCAGCGGCAGCTCGACGTTTTCGTACACGGTGAGATCGCCGATCAGATTGAAGGCCTGGAAAATGAACCCGATCTCGCGATTGCGGATGCGCGCCCGCTCGCTCAGCTTCAGGTCCTGCACCGGTTTGCTGTTCAGGATGTAGGTGCCGTCGCTGGGCGAATCGAGCAGGCCCAGGATGGCGAGCAGCGTGGACTTGCCGCAGCCGGACGGCCCGGAGATCGCCAGGTACTCGCCCTTTTTGATCTGCAGATGGATGCCGGCCAGCGCGTGCGTCTCCACTTCGTCGGTCTGGAAAACCTTGGTGACGCCGTCCAGGCTGATCAAAGCTGTTTCATCAGTCGCCATTCGTTCTCTCTTTCCGCTCCCTCACGGTCGCGGCTCGGTTTCGGTCGCGGCTCGGTTTCGGTCGCGGCTCAATTCAAGCGAATCCGGTTATACGCGTCCTGCGCCGACATATCCGACAAGATCACCTGATCGCCCACATTCAGTCCGCTGACGATCTCGATGTTGTTTACCGAAGCACGCCCCAGGGACACATTCACGCGCTGGGCCTCTTTGCCGTCCGCATCCACCTTGAACAGCGAGATCTTGGCGCCCGCCTGGCCGATCACCGGCCGTCCGACGTACACCACGTCGGACAGTTTTTCAATGGTGATGGTGCCGTCGACGCTCAGGTCCGGCCGCGCTCCCGGCGGCAGCGGTCCGTCTAACTGGACGTCCACATCCACGGTTCCGTTCACCGCCGCCGGATCGATGCGAGAGACGTGCCCGGGAATGATCCCGTTGCGCGTGTCGATGGAGGCCGACTGGCCGATCGCCACGTCTTTCACCTGCGTTTCGGGGATTTTCAGGGTCGCCTTCAGTTTATGCGGCTGCGCGATCTTGGCCAGAATCGTTCCCGGCGATACGCGCATTCCGACTTCGAGCGGCATGCCGGTGGCGCCGAGTTGTGTCAACGTGCCGTCCGTGCCCGCGCGGATGGTTAGCTGATCCACCTGCTCTTTCTTCAGCTTGTAGGCCGCCTGTAATTTCTCGATCTGAACCTTTTGCGCGTCCAGCTGCGCCTGAATGGATTTGTCGCTGATGTCCAGTTGTTCTTTGGAAAGCGCGTAGCGGCCTTTCAATTCCTGGTATTTGGCGACCGAGAGCTTGGTGTCCAGGTCGGATTTCAGGCCGAGTTTGGTCAACTGCGTGTCGCGGTCGGCTTGCAGTTGCGCCTGATCCAGGTCGCTCTTGACCTGCTCGGTGGTGGCTTTCTGGGCGAGCTGCTGCGTCTCCAGCGTCACTCGCAGATTCTCCAGATTGGCCTGCGCGGCCTTGATCTGCCATTCCAGGTCGGCTTCGTCCAGGTCCATCTGCGGATTGCTCAGCACCATGACCACGTCTTCAGGATGAACCGCGGCGCCGGGCAGGAAGTTGATCTTTTCCACGCGGCTGTCGAAGGCGGCGGGAATCCACATGTACTGTTCCACCACCAGCGTGCCCAGGCCGCGGACGTCGCGCACCATAGGGCCGCGCTTGACCGTGTCGATCCAGACCGTAGCGCGGTCCACCGACGGCGCGGCGGGCTTGAGCCGGGACAGTCCCCATGTGATCAACGGGATCGCCGCGACGATGAACGCGATGAATATGATCCGGCGGATCAACTTCCGGCGAGCGACTTCTTTACCGCGGGGGACGTCCATGGGGCTTTCTCCAGGTTAGAGAGGGCAAGTACTCTTCCAATGTCGATGGTACTGAAAAATAAGGGCGAGTGTTTCAGAGAGTCGTGCCTTACAGGCTCGGTGTGTCCGCTTCTGGGATTCGCTGTGTGCGGGAGGGACCGTTCGGATGCCTAGCCCCGGCTGACCGCCAGGTACAGCATCCCGAACGCCACCGCGGTGATCGCGATCGACACGCCAGCCAGGGCCTTGATCAGAGGTTCTTTCCACATCAGCCGCGCGCGCGGCGTGCTGGCGAGCCAGCCGGCGATGAAGCCGCCCGACAGTCCGCCCATGTGCGCCCAGAAGTCCACGCCGGGCAGGAAGCTGAGCACGATTCCATAAATCACCCAGCGCGCGTACAGCGATTTTACGGCCGCGCCGAGCGCCGAGCGGTCCGTGAATCCAAACGCCAGCATCGCGCCGATCAGCCCGAAAATCCCGGCTGAGGAGCCGAGCGAGCTGTGCATCCCGATATGAGAACTGGTCCAAAATCCGGTGACGGTCGAAAAAACATAGAAGACGATCATGCGGCTGGTGCCGTACAGCAGCTCCACTTCCGCGCCCAGATCGAACAGCACCCAGGAGTTCATGAGGATGTGGAAGATGCCGCCATGCAGGAAGCCGGCGGTGATCAGCCGCCACCACTGGCCCTGCATCAGAGGAGCGGGCAGGCTGGCGCCCCATTCGGTCAATCCGGATTGCGGGCTGAAGTATTGCGCGGCGAACAGCCCGGCGTTGATCAGCAGGATGATTACCGTGGTGAAGCGGGCCTGCGGGATGAGGCCGCCTAAAATCTCGCCCGGATTGCGCTGTTCGATGGCTCGCGGCCCCAGATGCACTTCGCAATACGGGCAAACCCGATCGTTGGTCGTCACAAATGCCCGGCAGTTCGGGCACATCCGCCGCTTGTCCACTGCACTTATTGTACAGCGCCGTTTTGTTTCGACATGCAAAAATCGGGTTACACTTGTTGCGGATGCCTAAGACGGAGCAGGAGCATCGCCAGGACATCCTCGACGTCGGGCGGCTGATTTTCCAGAAAGGTTGGGTGGCGGCCAACGACGGAAACATCAGCATCCGCCTGGACGAGCGCCGGATTTTGTGTACCTGCACCGGCGTCAGCAAGGGCATGATGACGAGTGGGGACGTGATCGTTTGCGATCTGGAAGGCAATCAGGTGGAAGGATCCCGCGCGCGGACGTCGGAGATCGCCATGCACCTGACGATTTATCAGATGCGCCCGGACGTTCGCGCCGTGGTGCATGCGCATCCTCCGGTGGCGACGGGTTTCGCGGTCGCCGGCCGGCCTCTGAATCTGGCGCTGCTGCCGGAAGTGGTCATCAGCCTGGGATGTGTGCCTCTGGCCGAATACGGCCTGCCTGGGACGCCCGCCCTCACCGAAGGCATGCTGCCGTTCATTCCCAAGTACGATGCGATTCTGCTGGCCAACCATGGCTCAGTTTCCTATGGCGAGGATGTGTACCAGGCGTTCTTCCGGATGGAAACCGTCGAACATTTCGCCCGGATCGCTCTCGTGGCGGAACTGCTGGGCGGGCCTCGCGTGCTCCCACGGGAAGAAGTGGAGAAACTGTTCGCCTCACGGGCCCGCTACGGAGTGACCTCGCACGCCAGCATGGAACCCGGGCATCCCGTGGTGGCCGAGGATATGGAGCCCCGGCAGCGGGTATCGCTGACCCGCGATGAGCTGGTTGCGTTGGTAGAGGAAGCGCTGCGGGTGCGCGGCGCGCTGACTTAGCTGACCTGGGCGTGCAGGCCGCCGGCGTCCGGCGCGACCTTCTTGAGGGACTTTCCTCTCCAGGCTGGCAAGATCGCGGCCGCAATGCCCACCGCCAGCCCCAGTTTCACGATCTCGAGAATGCCGTAGAGCGCGTGCAGGCGGCCAAAATCGGCCCGGGAACTGGCTGGCTCGAGCGACCGCGCCATGGCGATCATCTCCGGCGTGACCCGGAAATGCTGAAACGCCGCCAGGGCGACCATCGCGACGGCCAGTCCGGCCAGCACCTGGCGGCGGGCGCCCAAAAGGAGGAAACCGGCTAACAGCGTTCCCAGAACCAATTCCGCCAGCTCCCAGCTTTCAAAATAGAAAGCGTTCTCGTCGGCGACCAACTGGCGTAACAGGACCCGCGAGTTTCCGTTGCCGAGAGTTTGGATCAGCGGCGCCGCGGCTTCATCCGGCGCGGCCAGCACCCGATCCACCGCCTGGAAATTCTGCGTTGCGACGAACATCATGAACAGGCTGCCTAAGATCCAGCAGCCCGCCAGGAATGCTGCAATCCGATGACAATGCATGGTGGATGACCCTGAGTGCAGTCTAACGCATTCGATTCGGGCCGATGAACGCTCGCTCCGTTAACCGCACGCGTAACAACGAGCCCACAAATAGCGTCCAGAGGACATGAAGCAGACGATTGTGCTGGTTTCGGTTTTTGCAATTGGTTGCTCTTGCCTGGCAGCGCAGCAGCGGGGCCACGAGAACGAGTCTCGGGGGCAAAGCCCCGACGTCGGCCACGGATATATTCCTTCTCGCGGACCGAAGCCCGCGCCTGCGCGCCCGCAGGCCCGTCCCGCGCCGGCTCCACAGGCGAATCGCAGTTTTGCCGACAAACCCGGCCATCCGGAAGCGCCTCATGTTCACACCAATGGGCAGTGGGTGGGGCACGACACCGGCCGCAATGATCCCCGTTACCATCTGGATCATCCCTGGGAGCACGGCCACTTTAGCGGAGGTTTCGGCAAGGGCCATGTCTGGCGGCTGGCCGGCGGAGGTCCGTCGCGCTTCTGGTTCAACGGGTTCTATTTCAGCGTCGCGCCGCCGGATCTCGGTTATTGCGGCGACTGGCTTTGGAATTCCGACCAGATCGTGATTTACGAGGATCCGGACCATATCGGCTGGTATCTGGCTTACAACGTAAGGCTGGGTACATATGTCCATGTTATGTTTCTGGGTAACGGTTAGAACTCCGCGCCGGACGCCCCGGGGCTGGATTTGACAAGTGTTGGGGCGTCCGGTATTCTTATAAAGGTTTAGCGAGTTGTGTCTTCTGCTCCCGGGTACCGTTGTCTTAATAGGCAGCCAGTCCGGGGGTCGGCCCCGATGTGCTGAAAGGAGTTTGAGCCTTTCGGGATATGGGCCAGTCCACAGTAAGTACCCTCGCAGCTTAGCAGTCTGATACTTTTTCGCGGTGTGGCCTCGCGCTCGCCGTTGTGCTGTAACGAACCAAACAACGTCTTAGGGGAGATTCGTGCCGACGTTCAACCAACTCGTGCGAAAAGGGCGGAGACCGCCACGGTACAAGACCGCCAGTCCGGCGCTGCAGGCCTGCCCGCAGAAACGCGGCGTGTGCACGCGCGTGTATACCACCACGCCGAAGAAGCCGAACTCGGCGCTGCGCAAAGTGGCGCGCGTGCGGTTGACCAACGGAATCGAAGTAACGACGTACATCCCGGGCGTCGGGCACAATCTGCAGGAGCACTCCATTGTGCTCATCCGCGGCGGCCGCGTGAAGGATCTGCCGGGCGTGCGCTATCACGTGGTGCGCGGGACGTTGGATGCGGCCGGCGTCGCGGACCGCAAGCAGGGACGATCGAAATACGGAGCCAAGCGCCCGAAGGGCGGGTCTAAATGAGACCGCCGAAGGGAGCAGGGAAATAAGGTATGCCACGCAGACGCAGACCGGAGCCTCGCGAGATTCTGCCGGATCCGGTGTACAACTCGACCCTGGCTGAGAAGTTCATCAACTCGATGATGTGGGACGGCAAGAAGAACACCTCCCAGCGCATTTTTTACGGCGCGATGGACAGGATCAAGGAACGGACCTCCGACGATCCGCTGAAGCTTTTCAAGAAAGCGGTGGAAAACGCCAAGCCGCTGTTGGAAGTGAAGACGCGGCGTGTGGGCGGCGCCAACTACCAGGTGCCGGTGGAGGTTCCCCAGAACCGCCGGACCAGCCTGGCCATCCGTTGGATTTTGCAGAACGCACGCTCCCGGCCTGAGAAAGGGATGCCGGAGAAGCTGGCGAATGAACTGAGCGACGCCGCCAACATGCGCGGCGGGGCGATCAAGAAGAAGGACGACGTACACCGCATGGCGGAAGCGAACAAGGCTTTCGCGCATTACCGCTGGTAGTCAAGGTTTAAGAAGTAGCAGGCTTTTATGGCACGCACAATACCGATCGAAAAGATGAGGAACATCGGCATCATGGCCCACATCGATGCCGGTAAAACCACAACGACCGAGCGTGTCCTCTATTACACGGGACGCACTCACAAGATCGGTGAAGTGCACGAAGGCACCGCGATCATGGATTGGATGGAGCAGGAGCAGGAGCGGGGCATCACCATCACCTCCGCCGCCACCACGTGCCAGTGGCGGGACATCACCATCAACATCATCGATACGCCGGGCCACGTGGATTTCACCGCCGAAGTCGAGCGCAGCTTGCGCGTGCTGGACGGAGCGGTGGCCGTGTTCGACGCCGTTGCGGGCGTCCAGCCGCAGTCGGAGACGGTGTGGCGGCAGGCCGACAAGTACGGTGTTCCCCGTATCTGCTTCATCAACAAAATGGACCGCGTGGGCGCCGATTTCTACCACGCCGTCGACACCATCGTCGACCGCCTGAAATGCCGTCCTGTTCCGATCCAGATTCCGGTCGGAGCCGAAGATCAGTTCAAGGGCGTGGTCGACCTGATCACGATGAAGGCGCGCATCTGGCGTGACGAGACGCTCGGCGCTGAGTTCGACGAGCTCGACATCCCCGCGGATCTCGTGGACAAGGCCAAGTCCTATCGGGAGCAGCTCATTGAAGCTGTCGCGGAGTCCGACGATCACCTGTTCGCGAAGTTCGTCGAAGGCGCCGCGATCTCCGAAGAAGAGCTGATGGAAGGCCTTCGCAAGGCCACCATCGCGCAAAAGATCTTCCCGGTAGTGTGCGGCTCGGCCTTCAAGAACAAAGCTGTGCAGAATCTGCTGGACGCCGTAGTCGATTACCTGCCTTCGCCGAACGAAATTCCGCCCGTGCAAGGCACACTTCCCGACGATAAAGAAGTAACCGAAGAGCGGCCCGCCTCCGATGACGCGCCGTTTTCCGCGCTGGTCTTCAAGATCATGACCGACCCGTTCGTCGGCCAGTTGGCGTTCATCCGGGTTTATTCGGGACGCCTGGGAGCCGGCGAGTCCGTGTTTAATGTCGCCAAAAACCGCAAGGAGCGCGTTGGGCGCCTGGTGAAGATGCACGCCAACAAGCGCGAGGACATCCAGGAGATCCTGGCGGGCGATATCTGCGCGGCGGTTTTGAAGAACGTCTCCACCGGAGACACCATTTGCGACGAGAAGAAGCCGATTCTTTTGGAGTCTATCGATTTCCCCGAGCCGGTGATCCAGCTCGCCATTGAGCCCAAGACGAAAGCCGATCAAGAGAAGCTGGGGATGGCCATCCAAAAACTGGTTCAGGAAGATCCCACGCTGCGGGTCAGCACGGACCCCGACACCGGACAGACGATTCTGGCCGGCATGGGCGAGTTGCATCTGGAAATCATCGTGGACCGCATGCAGCGCGAGTTCAATGTCGGCGCCAACGTCGGCAAGCCGCAGGTGGCGTATCGCGAGACCATCCGCACCACCGCGGAGTTCGATTACACGCACAAGAAGCAGACCGGCGGCGCGGGCCAGTACGCCCGCACCAAGCTGCGCGTGGAGCCGAACCCGGGGAAAGGTTACGAGTTCAAAAACGAAATCACCGGCGGCGCCATTCCGAAAGAGTTCATCCCGGCTGTTCAGAAGGGCGTCGCGGAGGCCCTGGAAGGCGGCGTTTTGGCCGGCTATCCGGTGGTGGATGTGAAGGTGGCGGCCATCGACGGCGCTTATCACGAAGTCGACTCTTCGGAAATGGCCTTCAAGATCTGCGCCTCCATCTGCACCAAGGAAGCCTGCCGGAAGGCCAAGCCAGTGCTGCTCGAGCCGGTGATGCGCGTCGAAGTGGTGGTTCCCGAAGAATATATGGGCCCGGTGAACGGCGACTTGATCTCGCGCCGCGGCCGGCTGGAGGGAACCGAGATTCGCGGCACCACGCACGTGATCAAGGCGATGGTTCCGCTGTCGGACATGTTCGGTTATGCGACGGAACTGAGATCCCGCACGCAGGGCCGGGGCAGTTTCACCATGCATTTCGGGCAGTACGAAGAGGTTCCCAAGAATCTCGCGGAAGAGATTGTGGCCAAAGTGCAAGGAAAGGTCACGAGATAGGAAGGCAGAAGCAGTAGGCGGAAAGCAGAGAGCAGAAGGCAGCAGCAAGCGAACAGGAGAGCGAAACATCCATGGCGAAGGAAAAATTTGACCGCAGCAAGCCGCATGTAAACATCGGGACGATCGGGCACATCGATCACGGCAAGACGACGCTGACGGCGGCGATCACGAAGGTGTTGGCCAAGCACAATCCGAAGGTGAAGTTCCGGTCG
>DATJNO010000167.1:0-22230 GCA_035508055.1 Bryobacteraceae bacterium
TCGTATGCCGTCTTTTTGAGTGACATTGCGACCGACCATCTGTTCTTCGCCGGAACGCCCCAATTCATGCGCATCGATTCGTTCGTGATGCGCCGCCCGTTCGGCAATTACAGCGTGCAGTTCGGCGACGGGCGGAACGTCTGGTATCAGGCCCTGAGCCTGCTGGAAACGCCGCGGCGCGAACCAGTGGATCTGAATGACGTGGAGGCTCTGCCCGCCGATTTGCGCAGTGTGTACCTGCAGCTGCCCGCCATCGATCCGCGCATCCGGGAGCTGGCTCACAGCATCGCCGGAGGCGCAACGTCGCCCCTGGTCGAGAGCAGCCTGGTGGAGCATTATCTCCGCACGCATTACGGCTACACGCTGGAACTGCCTTCCGTCGAGCCGGCCGACCCGTTGGCGTTCTTCCTGTTCCAGCGCAAGAAAGGGCACTGCGAGTACTTCGCCTCGGCGATGGCGGTGATGCTGCGCACGCTGGATATTCCGTCGCGCGTGATCACGGGGTTTCAGAGCGGCATTTACAATCCCATCAGCGAGTCTCTGCTGATCCGCACTTCGGACGCGCATAGCTGGGTGGAAGCCTGGCTTCCGGATCGCGGCTGGACCACTTTCGATCCCACGCCGCCCGATCCCAACCCGCCCACGCTTTCCGCCTGGGGGCGGCTGGGATTCTACGCCGATGCCGCCGACGTTTTCTGGCAGGACTGGGTGTTGAACTACAACCTGGACCGCCAGCTGCTGCTGGCATCCCGGGTGGGCGAATCCAGCCGGCGCTTCGGATGGAACTGGGCGGACACTCCGAGGCTTTCGCTGGCGGCGTATTGGCGTGCGTCGCGCACGTTTTTGCAGCGCTATGGGTACTTGCTGCTCGGCGTTGTTCTGCTCGCGCTGGCGGGCAAGCTGTTCGGGCGCGAGGGCTGGAGCTGGTTCTCGGCGCGCCGGCAGACGCTGCGCGTACAACGCGGCGAAGCGGTGGCGTCGGATGCAACGCTGCTCTACCAGCGGATGCTCAAGAACCTGAAGCGGCGCGGGGTCGAGAAGCCGGCGTGGCTGACGCCCTGCGAGTTTGCGCGCGTGGTGCAGCGGCCGGAGCTGGCCGTGCTCCTGGAGGATTTCACCTCCGCCTATAATGAGCTGCGCTTCGGCGGCAATCTGGAGGCCGCAGGCCGGATTGTGGTGATGTTGGAGCGGCTGGAAGCGCTTCCGTAGCTCGGAGGTCAGGGTTGGGCGAGCGCCAGCGAGTGCACCAGAGCGCTCACCCCGTTCCAAACAATCTGCACGCCGATGCAAACCAGAATGAAAGAGGACAGGCGCAGCACCACGTTCATGCCGGCATCGCCCAGGGCGCGGCCCAGCCGCTCGGCAAAGCGATAGCTCAGGTAGATGGTCAGCGCGATGATGGCCGGCCCCAACAGTTCCGCGGCCCAGGTGGTCCAGGCGAACTCCGCCGCTTGGGGACGATTCGCGCCGACGGTGATGGCGACCGAAATGGAACCGGGGCCGACGGTCAATGGCAAGGTCAGCGGGTAGAACGCGCGGCTGGAGACGTCCACCGGATTGGGGGGATTCTCCTTGCGATGCTTGGCCTCCTCGTGGTCGCGGCGATTCAGCAGGCTCCAGCCGTTGGCAATCACCAGCAGACCGCCGCCCACCTGAACCACCGGCAACGAGATGCCGAAGAAGGCCAGAATGTGGGTTCCAATGAGGATGGAGACCACCAGCAGCACGAAGCTGTTCAGCGCGATCTTGCGGGAGAACACCTCGCGCAGGCCGCTTGAAAAATCGCGCGTCAGCAGGAGGAAGATCGGCGCGTTGCCGAGCGGGTTCACGATGGGAAACAGTGCGCCGACGGTCAGCAGCAGGATGCGGAACAGTTCGGCGATTTGCGCACTCATCTCATCAGGATACGGGATGAAGACCAGGGAAAACGCGCCGGCGGATGCTACACTGAAGTTGATCCGTGATTTCCCGCCGTACCCTCCTTAAGGGCGCCGCGCTCGCTGTAGGCGCGCCGTTCACCAACCGAGGACAATTCCGCCTGTTTGCGCAGAGCGAGACGAGCTATTCGGCGCAGGCCATCGATCTGGTTCGCCAGTCTACGGTGATCGACATGCTGGGTCTGCTGACGTTGAACTATTCCAAGCTGAAGACGTGGGAGTCGGAACCGGAATCTTTCAGCGCGGCTGACTTCCAAAAGATCGCGGCCTCCGGCATCACCATCTTTCATCCGGCGGTTGGGTTCACGGGCCGGGATGCTTACGACTACTCGCTGCGAGACATCACCCGGTGGAACAGCTTCATCGCCGCGCATCCGGGCGAATTCGTGCGCATCGATTGCGCGGGGGACCTGGAGCAAGCCAAGCGGCTGGGCAAGATCGGCATTCTGATCGGCCAGCAGAATTCGCTGCATTTCCGCGCGGTGGAGGACGTGGATCGCTTCTACAACCTGGGGCAGCGCGTTTCGCAGCTCACCTACGACGACAACCTGCTGGGCGGCGGTTCGACCGATCCGCTCGATCCCGGCCTGAGCGAGTATGGCGCGAAGATTATCGACCGCATGAACACGGTCGGGATGGCCGTGGATGTGTCGCACTGCAGCGACCGCACGACGCTCGATGCACTGCACGCTTCGAAAGCGCCGGTACTGGTGACGCACTCGAATTGCCGCGCCCTGGTGCCCGCGAGCCCGCGCTGCAAGACGGACGAAGCCATCCAGTTGCTGGCGGCAAAAGGCGGGGTGATGGGCATCACCATGGTGCGCACCTTTGTTCACGCCGGCGGCCCGGCGACGATCGAAAACGTTCTCGACCATATCGATCACGTCACGCGGCTGGTCGGCGTCGAGCACGTCGGCATCGGAAGCGACGTGGATCTGGTTGGGCGTGACCTTCATATCCGTCCTCGAAAACGCTGGGACCTGGACGGGATCGATTACTCCCGGAAGATTTTCGATCTTACCGAGGGCCTGATCCGTCGCGGATATCCGAGTGAAAGCATCGAGCTGATTCTGGGCGGAAACTTCCAGCGCGTGCTCGCCACCATCTGGGACGCGTAACAGCGCGGCGCGCTTCATAGTCGTGGCCGCTAAAAGCCGAGGGCGTGGTGCGTGAACTCTACTGCAAGCCAGTAAAAATAGGCAAATGGAAGTAGAAAGAGCGGGGACGTCCACAACAACAGCTTAATCAGGCGACGACGAGTTGGAGACTTCTCGGCCGACAAAACGATCAAAAAGCAGAAGATCCAGATGGCAAGAAAGGCGAATCCTGGCCACGTTAACGGGAGAACCCGGAGGTCGATTCCCAGGTGCATCGCAAGCCAATCGTCTACGGCACGCATCTGGCGCTGCCTGGAGAACTAGCCCAGGAGCCGGGTGGCGTCCTTGGCGAAATAAGTCAGGATGAAATCGGCGCCGGCGCGGCGGATGGCCGTGAGCGATTCGAGAATGGCGCGGTCGCGATCCAGCCAGCCGTTTTGAATGGCGGCCATCAACATGCTGAACTCGCCGCTCACTTGGTACGCTCCGAGCGGCGTGCGGAAGCGTTCGCGCGCCTGCCGGATGATGTCGAGATAGGGCATGGCGGGCTTCACCATGATCATGTCCGCGCCTTCCTGAAGGTCGAGCTCGATTTCGCGCAGGGCTTCGCGTGCGTTGGCCGGGTCCATCTGGTAGCTGCGGCGGTCGCCGAATTGGGGGGTGGACTCGGCGGCCTCGCGGAACGGGCCGTAGAAGACTGACGCGTACTTCGCGGCGTAGGAGACGATGGGCGTGTTAGTGAAACCGGCGGCGTCCAGCGCTTTGCGGATCGCAGCCACACGGCCGTCCATCATGTCGCTGGGCGCGATGAGGTCGGCGCCGGCGCGTGCGTGCGACACGGAGGTCTTGGCGAGCCACTCGAGCGTCGGATCGTTCTGGACTTCGCCATCGACCACCAGTCCGCAATGGCCGTGACTGGTGTACTCGCAGTTGCAGACATCGGTCATCACGAGCAGGTTCGGCAGAGCGCGCTTCAGCGCCCGGGTGGCCTGCTGGACGATGCCGTCGTTGGCGTATGCGCCGGATGCGATCTCGTCCTTGGTTTCGGGGATGCCGAACAGAATCACGCCGCCGATGCCGAGCCGGTACGCCTCCTCGCATTCCTTCACCAACTGGTCCGGCGACAGTTGAAAGTTGCCCGGCATGGAGCTGATGGGGCGGCGCACGCCTTCGCCGGGGCAGGTGAAGAGCGGCAGGATAAAGTCGGTTGGCTCGAGGTTGGTTTCGCGGACCAGCTTGCGCAGGGCGTCGCTGGCGCGCAGGCGGCGCATGCGGTGAGTGGGGAACGCCACCGTCAGCCTACCTGAATGGTGACCGATTTCAACTGGTCGCCCTGCTGGATTTTGTTGACCACGTCCTGGCCGGTGGTGACCTGTCCAAACACGGTGTGCTTGCCGTCCAGCCAATCGGTAACGATGTGCGTGATAAAGAACTGGCTGCCGTTGGTGTTGGGGCCGGCGTTGGCCATGGAGAGCGAGCCGACTTGATGCTTGCGGGGATTGTCCTTCACTTCGTCTTCAAACTTGTAGCCAGGACCACCGCGGCCGGTTGCTGTCGGATCACCGCCCTGGACCATGAAGTCGGCGATGACGCGATGAAAGACGGTTCCGTCATAGAAGCCTTCGCGCGCCAGGAAGACGAAATTGTTCACGGTCTTGGGCGCGTCCTTGGCGAACAGCTCGCAAACGATGCTTCCCTTCGAGGTGTCGAACGTGGCCACGTACTTGCCGGCTGGGTCGATCGTCATGGCCGGCGATGCCGCATATTGTTTGGACATAATTTCAGTGTATCCGGCGGAGGCGCAGAAAACCTAAAGCCGCAGATCCTTGCCGGTCATCTCCTTGGGCTGGTTTTCGCCAAGGTAGCCGAGGATGGTGGGGGAGATGTCCCGCAGCGCGCCACCCGTGCGCAGCACCGTGCGCGTCTCATCCACCAGGATGAACGGGACGGGGTTCGTGGTGTGATACGTATGCGGGCCTTTCGTGATTGGGTCGATCATGGTTTCGGCGTTGCCATGGTCCGCGGTGATGATCCAGCATCCGCCGGAGCGGCGCAGAGCGGCATAAATCTGGCCAAGCCCGGCGTCGACGGCTTCGACGGCGCGCACGGTGGGCTCCATTTTGCCGGAATGGCCGACCATGTCGGCGTTGGCGTAGTTCATCACGATCAGGTCGAAGCCGCGCTGGTCGATGGCTTTGACGACGACGTCGGTGATGCCGGCGGCGCTCATTTCGGGCTTCAGATCATAGGTGGCGACCTTGGGGGACGGAACGAGTTCGCGGCTTTCGCCGGGGTAGGGTTTCTCGTTTCCGCCGTTGAAGAAGTAAGTGACGTGGGCGTACTTTTCGGTTTCGGCCACGCGCAGGTTCTTCCAGTTCAACTGCGCCATGACGTCGGCCAGGATGTTGTTGGGATGCTCGCGCGGCAAAACGAACGGGACCTGAAATGTCTTGTCGTACTGGGTCATGGTGGAGTAGTGGAGGTTCTTGGGACGACTGCCCGGAAAGGTTGGGGAATCCGTGGTTAATACCTGCGTCATTTCGCGGCCGCGGTCGGCGCGGAAGTTGAAAAAGATGCAGGCGTCGTCGTCGCGGATGAGGCCGACAGGCTGATTGTCGGCGTGGACGATGGTGACCGGTTCGATGAACTCATCGGTTGTTCCGCGCTCGTAGGAGCGCTTCGCCGCGGCGACCGGATCGGTGGCTTTCTCGCCGTTGCCCTGGACCATGGCGCCGAACGCGCGCTCGACGCGGTCCCAGCGCTTGTCGCGGTCCATGGCGTAGTAGCGGCCGGCGACGGTGGCGATTGTGCCGGCGCCGATCTGGCGGATCTCTTTCTGCACTTGTTCGAGATAGCCGGCGCCGCTTTCGGGCGGCGTGTCGCGGCCGTCCATGAAGCAGTGCACGAAGACGTGTTCAACGCCTTGCTGCCTGGCCATTTTGAGCAGCGCGTAGAGATGAGTGAGGAGCGAATGAACGCCGCCGTCGCTACAGAGACCCATCAGGTGCAGGCGATGCGTGCGCGCATGATGCATGGAGGCGAGCAGGACCGGATTCTGGAAGAATTCGCCGGAGGCGATCATGCGATCGATGCGCGTGACGTCCATATAGATGATGCGGCCCGCGCCGATGTTCAGATGGCCGACTTCGCTGTTGCCCATCTGGCCTTCGGGGAGTCCGACGAAGGGGCCGGAGGTGTGGACGAGCGTGTTGGGGAAATCGTGGAGCAGGGAATCGTAGGTGGGTTTGCGGGCGGCGGCGATGGCGTTGCCCTCGCTGGCGGGCGAGAAGCCCCAGCCGTCAAGGATCGTGAGGAGCAACGGCTTCTTGAGGCCGCGCATTAGTGGCGGAACGCTTTCCGGCCGGCGAACTTCGCGCCGTCGCCCAGCTCTTCCTCGATGCGCAGCAGCTGGTTGTATTTGGCGATGCGGTCCGTGCGGCTGGCGGATCCGGTTTTGATTTGGCCGGCGCGGGTGGCGACTACAAAATCGGCGATGAAGGCATCTTCGGTTTCGCCGGAGCGGTGGGACACGACGTTGGTGTAGTGCGCCGCTTCGGCCATCTGCATGGCTTCCAGCGTTTCGGTGAGCGATCCGATCTGGTTCAACTTGATGAGAATCGAATTGGCGATGCCTTTTTCGATGCCTTGAGCCAGGCGCTCGGTGTTGGTGACGAAGATGTCGTCGCCCACCAACTGGACTTTGGAGCCGAGAGCCTTGGTGAGCGCGGCCCAGCCTTCCCAATCGTCTTCGGCCATGCCGTCCTCGAGTGAAATGATGGGGTATTGGTCGACCCACTTGGCCCAGAACTTGATCAACTGATCCGGTGTGCGCTGGCTCTTGTCGGATTTCTTGAAGACGTACTTGCCGCTCTCGGCGTCGTAGAACTCGCTCGCGGCGGGGTCGAGCGCGATACTGATTTGCGCGCCGGGCTTGTAGCCGGCCTTGGTGATGGCCTCCAGCACGACTTCGAGCGCCTCTTCGTTGGATTTGAGGCTGGGCGCGAAGCCGCCTTCGTCGCCGACGGCGGTGTTGTAACCACGCTTCTTCAAGACACCCTTCAGCGTGTGAAACACTTCGGAGCCCATGCGGAGGGCTTCCGAGAATTTCGCCGCGCCGTGGGGGACGATCATGAACTCCTGCGGGTCGACAGAATTGTCGGCGTGCACGCCGCCGTTCAGAATGTTCATCTGCGGGACCGGCAGCAGGTTGGCGCTGACACCACCCAGGTAACGATAGAGCGGCGTGGTTTGCGACTGCGCGGCGGCGCGGGCGGCGGCCATAGAAACGGCGAGGATCGCGTTGGCGCCGAGTTTGCCTTTGTTGGGCGTGCCGTCCAGCGCGATCATCTTGCGATCAATTTCGGCTTGCTCTTCGGCTTCCATGCCCATGACAGCGGGGCCGATTTTCTTGGTGATATTGGCCGCTGCTTTGCGCGTGCCTTTGCCGAGGTAGCGCTTGGGATCGGCGTCCCGCAGCTCGACTGCTTCGTGCTCCCCGGTGGAAGCGCCCGAAGGAACGGCGGCGCGTCCGACGGTGCCATCGGCGAGGCAGACGTCGGCTTCGACAGTCGGATTGCCGCGGGAATCGAGGATCTCGCGGCCGACAACCTTGACGATCTCCATATCCCTCCATTCTGGAGGAGAGGGCTCGGGATGTCCAATTTGTCCGGATGCGGGATGGGGTTCAAAATCCCGATCGACTCTTGCTCTGCGCGGGGCCGCAAGGCGTCCATCAGGACAAGATTAGATTGAATGGATTAGAGTGGCGGCGGTTAGTTCGCGTAAGTGGTGGCGTGAGCAGAGCCCAAGATTTGCGGATGAGATGTGACCGGGCGTTGCACGAGCGTCGACGTGACGCGCAAGAGTGCGCACGGTACGAGCCTTTGACTTAGGAACCCGCGGTAAGCGGCGATTACATTGTGAGGACGGCCCGGAACCGGGCCTTCCCCTCCGCAACGCGCTCGTAGGCCTTCGGCGCCTCATCCAACGTGTACGTCTCGACTATCGTTTTAACTTTGCCTTGCGCCACGTAATCAAGGGCTTCGTAAAGATATTCCGGCCCGTTCTGCTGGCTGCCAATCAGCCGAACGCGCTTGACGATGAGGTCCAACAGAGAAATCGAAAATGGCTCCGCGCCGGCGCCCATAGCGATGAGCCGGCCGTCCGGCCGAAGCCCCTGAACGCTGTCCACCATTGATCTGGTGGAATTGGAAGTACTCAGGATCACATCCGCGCCCCCGGCTGCGGCCAGGCTTCTTCCGTCGCGAACAATTTCATCCGTACCCAGGTCGCGGATCATTTTGTCCTTATCGGGGGAATGCGATACCGCGAAAGTCTCGAAGCCGGCAGCCTTGGCATATTGCACTGCCAGGTGCCCCAGCCCGCCGATCCCCAGCACGGCCACGCGCTCGTGCGGCTTGGGATCGGCCCAGCGGAGACCGCTGTAGACTGTGTAACCGGCGCAAAAGATCGGGGCGGCTTGCTCGTAGGACACCTTGTCGGGAATGAGGTAAGTGGTGTCGGCGTTCATCAGCATGTATTCCGCGTGACCACCTGGTAAATCGGTCCCCGTGCCTTTCAAATCGGGGCAGAACATCCTGCGCCCGCGCTGGCACCATTCGCAGCGTCCACACGTGGATTGAATCCAGGCGGTGCCCACGCGGTCACCAATCTTTCGCGTGGTGACGCCGGAAGCCACGGCTACGATCTCGCCCACTGGCTCGTGGCCTAAGATTCGGGGAAAGAGTCCGGGAATGTGTCCGAGCGTTAGATGTACGTCGGTATAGCAGATGCCGCTTGCGTGCATCTTCACCAGCACTTGATTGGGTCCGGGTTGAGGTTGCGGAAGATCTTTGATCTGCCACGCGCTGCTCACGGCGGGAACTACTGCAGCTTTCATAATCCTCCTCCTGGATCTTCGATGCGACCACCTTTGCAGCCGGTTCATGATTTTGAGCGTGCCATCGCCAATCGCACCTGGGGGCTGAGGTTGATGGCCAGTTGGCGAATCGCCGCTAGCATCCGGCTTTTTGAGTTCTTCCGGGGCGGGAACGACTTCAGACAGGTCGCCGACGGGGATGGCGGACTACTTCATGCTGCGTGTCGAAGCCCCGGGAGGAACGGCCGTGACCCATCGCAGGATGACGCTCCGTTTGGTAATTTCGGGGTCGGCCGTGCGGAAGACGAGGTTTTGTTGTGCGCTGATTTGGTCAAGATTATGCCCGGATGGATGCGGCTGATGGGCGCATGTCGAGTAAGTGGCTCATGGAAAAGCGTAAGTGAGTGGGCGAGTCACGTGACCGGGTGCGCGACGTTTTTACCTTTTCGCTTTCTGTTATTCCTGCATGCAGCGGTGGATCTCCTCCCCAAGTGGGAGCCTTTCACGGGGAAAGTACCAAAATAGTACCGGACACATCCAAGCCGGAGGGTCAAGAATTCGCCGGCCTGTGATATGCTCTACCAAAACGGGGAAGCCAAGTCGAGATCCCTGTCGAAACGCGAAGAACGAAATCCAGGATGGAGATCGAGATCCTATGAAAAGCAGGGTGAGTTTCTTGGTTGTACTTCTCATGTTGATCGGAGCAGATGCAGCAGCGGACGTAATTTACTCATTTGTGGGGCAGGGAGGAACTAGCGGCACGAATTGGACTTTGGTAGACCCGAGCGGGTACCTGACGGTCCCTTCCGGCAATGTCATTAGTCTTGTGCAGACGGCCACCGACCTCATTCTTGTCGACCCGATGACTGGCCCGCAAGACTTTGGCCCTCTAACGAACATCACCGTGGGCAACCCGCCGCTTCAGCCAGATTACTATGGCATCACTATGGGGTCGAGTTCCTTTACACTCGCCGCGCTGTTCATTCCGAAGGCGGACTTCACAACCCCGGGGACTTATGAATTAGCGGACCTTTCAGACCTCAATCTCGACTTGCCAGGAGATCAAGGAACACTAACTATCACCGAGACCCCGGAACCGAGTTCCGTAGCTCTCGTGCTTGCTGGAGTAGGGCTCGGGCTGATGGTGCTGATGCGAAAGCGAAATTCTCGCGTGACTGCCGCGCCGCGCTGTTAGCTTTTGGCTTCTTTTACTTGTTCGATGAGGGCGGGGACGACTTCAAAGAGGTCGCCGACGGGGATGGCGGACTACTTCGTGCTGCGTGTCGAAGCCCCGGGAGGAACGGCCGTAACCCATCGCAGGATGACGTTCCGATCAAGGACCGGGTATTCCTTCGAAACATAGAGGCTGGCGGTTCCCGGCGGATCATAGCGCACCACGGCGTCGTCATCGAGATAACCGAAGCTGAGGACTTCGGTTTTGTGTTTCGCCGGCTGAGAATCCACGTCGATCAGGCGGGCGATGAACGGCGCTCGAGTGTGGCGATCATCGATTTGCAAGAATTCGAGCTCGATCAGCACCTGGCCTGCGTGGCCCAACGCCGTCTGCTTCGGCGGCGGCGCCGGCTTCTGTGGCACTGGCAATGGCGCCTGGTCGTCGAAGTTGACGATGCTCAGGACCCGGCCGTAGACGTGAGCGCCGCGGGGAATGCCGCGGTCGCCTTTGAGGACGCGAGCGCGAACGGGATCCCCGACCGCGGCCTGGGTTGAATCGATCGGCTTGTCGAGAACCAAATCGAGCTGCAGGCCCGGCTTCAAGCGTGCGTCCGGGCCGGCGGACGCTGCAGGCTGCGGGGTGGCACTTGCCCCAAAGCTGAGGGTGCTGGCGGCGGTGTACTCGCGGCAATTCGAGAAAACGGATAGATTGCGTCTGGCGGAGCCATCCGCGTTGATTAGCCGGAACTCAGAGTCACGCGGAAGGAGTGCGGTCCGTTCGCCGATCAACACGCGCCAATACGTTGTGTGGTTGGAGATCGACCGCAGCGCGAGCCGCGACGGGATGGCGTAGCCTTGCATATCAATCTGCAGCAGGTCGAGCGTATCCGGGTCGATCCAAAACGATCCCTGCGCGGGCGCGTAGCCGGACACTCGGGGTTGGGAGACTCGCAGCGCGCCGCGCGGCGCATCATAGGCGTAACGGAGCGCATCGCGGCCGTCCATGGTCACGCGACCGGCGTAGGATATTGTGACGCGGTCATTCTTGAATAGCAAGGCGCGGTTATCGGCGAAGTCACCGGCGAAGCTCGCGCCGTGGCCAACCATGGCGGTCAGGGTCCGGGACTCAAACGCGGAGTTTCCGAGCCAAGCGAATCGGTCGGCGCCATCCACGTGGGAAAGTTCGACATGAATACGGTCCAGGAGCCGGTACCGATTCTGGCGGGGGATCCACACAGACCGCTCGATGGAGTCGACGCAGACATAGTTCGGTGCGGTGGCAAGCTCCGCGAGCGCGTGTTGTTTGATTCGTTCGAGAAGGTCGTTTGTCTGCGCCCAGGCCGCGGCTGTGAGGGCGAGAGCGAGCAAGAGGCGCACGACTTCAGTTGAGCACCGGGCGCGGGGGCGGTCAAGGCGGTCAGCCTTTGGCTTTTTTGACTTCTTCGGTGAGGGCGGGGACGACTTCGAACAGGTCGCCGACGATGCCGTAATCGGCCACTTCGAAGATGGGGGCGTTGGGGTCCTTGTTGATGGCGACGATGGTTTTCGCGCCTTTCATGCCGACCAGGTGCTGGATGGCGCCGGAGATGCCGACCGCCAGGTACATCTTGGGCGAGACAGTTTGGCCGGAGCTGCCGACCTGGCGCTCCATGGGGAGCCAGCCGTTGTCGCAGATGGGGCGTGAGGCGGCCAGTTCGGCTCCGAGCGCCTTGGCGAGCTCTTCGACGACGGGAATGTTGTCTTTCTCCTTGATGCCGCGGCCTACGGAGACGATGAGGTCGGCGGCGGTGAGGTCGACGGCGCGGGCGGACTCGCGGAAGGGCTCCAGGGGCTTGGCGCGGATGATGTCTGCGGTGAGTTCGGGTGTGAAGGTTTCGATTTGCGCTGTCCCGGCTTCTGCCTGATCGGAGCGGAATGCGCCGGCCTGAATGGAGGCGAAGTGAGGCGCGGGACCGCCGGGCTTGACGTCGGCGTTCAGCTTGCCTTGGAAGAGCTGACGGACGAAGACGGGCGCGCCGGATTCGACGCGGAAGCCGATGGCGTCGCTGATCAGGACCTGTTGGAAGCGGGTGGCGAGCTTGGGCGCGAAATCGCGGACCTGGTAGGTGTGCGGGAAGAGGACGACTGACGGGTTCGTTTTCCGGATTAGTTGTTGGAGCGCGGCGGTAAAGCCGTCGGCGGTGTAGGAAGCGAGCAGGGGATGCTCGATAGTGTAGATCCGGTCGAGTTTTTTGCTGGCGAGTTCGCCCGCTTGTCCAACGACGGCGGCGGATGCGGTCTGGCTGGTTTGCGCGGCGAGCAACTGGGCGGCCGCGAGGGTCTCGAAGGACATGCGGTTCCAGGCTCCGCGCTGCTGCTCCATGACGACCAGGACGCCGGGCATTATCTGGGCCTCATAGGACACGCGCCTCGAAGCGGAGTTTTTCCACCAGTTTGGCCGCGGCTTCGCGGGCGCTGCCATCGAGGATTTGCGTCTGCTTGGTGCGCTGCGGCGGGTAGATGCGCTCGATGGACGCCGTGGCGGCGGCGGCGACGGCCAGATCCGCGGCGGTGAGGCGTTTGACTTCTTTCGTCTTCGCCTTCTTGATACCCATCAGCGTCGCGTAGCGCAGCTTGTTGATGCCGGACTGGATGGTGAGCACGGCGGGCAGCGGCATTTCCACGTTTTGAAACCAGCCATCTTCGAGTTCGCGCTTAACGCGGATACCGCGGTCGATTATCTCGACGGCCATGATGATGGTCGCGTGCGGGAGACCGAGAAGTTCGGCCATGACGACGCCGGTTTGGCCGTAGCCGAGGTCGTCGGATTGCAGGCCGGTGAGAATGAGGTCCGGCTTTTCCGGTTCGGCCGCCTTGGCCAACAGGCGCGCGACGCCGAGTGTGTCGAACGAAGCCAGGTTTTCTTCTTCGATGTGGATGGCGCGGTCGGCGCCTTTGGCCAGCGCTTCACGGATGGTTTGGGAGGCGCGGGCGGGGCCGGCGCACAAGGCCACCACTTCGCCGCCGTGCTTTTCTTTCAGTTGGAGGGCCTCTTCGAGCGCGTAGGCATCCGGCTCGTTGATCTCGAAGCCGATGTCGGACTCCTGGATCCACTTGCCGCCGGCGTCCGGGCGGAGCTGGGAGTCGCGGGCAGGAACCTGTTTGATGGAGACAATGATTTTCATGCCGGCGCGCCGCTCAGCCTGTGTAGCGTTTGAAGATGAGGCAGCCATTGGTGCCGCCGAAGCCGAAGGAGTTGGAGAGCGCGTAATCGATTTTCATGGCGCGGGCGTGGTTGGGGACGTAGTCGAGATCGCACTCGGGATCGGGAACGTCGTGATTGATGGTGGGAGGCGCGATCTGATCGCGCAGCGCGAGCACGGTGATGCCGGCTTCGAGGCCGCCGGCGCCGCCGAGCAGGTGGCCGGTCATCGACTTGGTGGAGCTGACGGCCAGTTTGTAGGCATGATCGCAGAAGACGCGCTTGAGCGCGACGGTTTCAATGCGATCGCCGACGTCGGTGGAGGTGCCGTGAGCGTTGACGTAGTCGATCTGCTCCGGCTGGATGCCGGCGTCGCGGATGGCCATCTGCATGACGCGGAAAGCGCCGTCGCCGTCTTCGGGCGGGCTGGTGATGTGGTGGGCGTCGCCGCTCATGCCGTAGCCGACGATTTCGGCGAGAATATCGGCGCCGCGCGCGCGGGCGTGTTCGAACTCTTCGAGCACGACGATGCCCGCGCCTTCGCCCACGATGAATCCGTCGCGCTGCACGTCCCACGGCCGGCAGGCCTTGTCCGGTTCGCTGTTGCGCTGCGAAAGGGCACGCATGGCGGCAAATCCGCCGATACTCATGGGCGTGACGGCCGCTTCAGCTCCACCGCAAATCATCGCGTCGGCGTCGCCGCGCTGGATGATCTTGTATGAATCGCCGATGGAATGTGCGCTGGAGGTGCAGGCGGTGGCGGTGGCGCAATTGGGGCCCTTGGCGCCGGTCCGGATGGAAACGTGGCCGGAGGCCAGATTGATGATGGTGGCCGGAATGAAGAAGGGCGAGATGCGGCCGGGGCCTTTTTCGAGGAGCGTCTTGTGTTCGCGTTCGATGACTTCAAATCCACCGATGCCGCTGCCGATGTACACGCCGACGCGCTCGGCGTTCTGCGAATCCACCTTCAGCCCGGACTGGGCCATGGCAAAGTCGGCGGCAGCGATGCCGAACTGGATGAAGCGGCCCATTTTCTTGATTTCCTTGCGCTCGACGAAGCGGGCCGGATCGAAGTTCTTCACTTCGCCGGCGATCTGGCAGGCGAAATCGGCGGGGTCGAACTGTTCAATGCGGGTGATTCCGGCGCGGCCTTCGCGAATGGCCTGCCAGGTTTCGTCGGTGCCCACCCCCAGGGAACTGACCAGGCCGACACCGGTAACAACAACTCTACGCGACAACACTCGTTCCAAGCCGGTTACTTCTTCTTCTTGTTTTCGATGTAGTCGATGGCTTCTTTGACGGTGGAGATCTTCTCGGCATCCTCGTCGGGAATGTCGATATCAAAGGCTTCTTCGAACGCCATCACTAATTCGACGATATCGAGCGAATCCGCGCCGAGATCATCCACGAACGAGGCGCTGTTGTCGACTTGGCCTTCATCGACGCCCAACTGCTCCACGATGATCTGCTTCACTCTTTGTTCAACCGACATGAATCCTCCCAGGATGTCTGCAAACTCATTGATTCTAGCGATGGTCGCGGTGCACCGCAACTCCGCCGGGTGGGGGGCCTGAATCCGCCCTGGTTCCCCGCACGATCAGATTGTTACCTGACGGCTGTTGTCAACCCCAATTGTAGCGAAGTCCGCGGCGGATTCCAGCCGGGGGCGGCTATGCTGAAGAAGGAGAAGCATTTCAGGGACTGCGAGGGGCGTTACATTGAGCCGCTTCATTTATCTACATGGCTTTGCCAGCGGGCCGGGTTCGAGGAAGGCGCGCTTCTTCGAGGAGCGCTTCGCCGAGCTGGGAATGGGGCTGGAGGTGCCGGATTTAACCGAAGGTAACTTCAGCGGGCTGACACTGAGCGGGCAATTGGCGGTGGTGGAGCGTATTGCTGGTGACGAGCCGGTGTCGCTGATTGGATCCAGTATGGGGGGATATCTGGCAGCTCTGTTTGCGGCGAGGCACCCCGAGGTAGAGAAGCTGGTGCTGCTGGCTCCGGCGTTCTCCTTTCTTTCGCGCTGGCCGGAGACGCTGGGCGAGGAGGCGATGGAGAACTGGCGGCGCACGGGCAGACTGCGGATCTTCAATTACGCGATGGTGCAGGATGCGGATCTGGGCTACCAATTGATCGAAGATGCGGCGCAGTACGAAGCTTATCCGGAGTTCGCGCAGCCGGCGCTCATTTTTCACGGGCGGAACGATACGACCGTGCCGGCGGATTATTCAGTGACTTTTGCGGCACAGCATCCCAATGCCGATTTGCGGCTGCTCGAGTCCGACCACGAACTGGTGAATGTGCTGGACGATATGTGGATGGCGACGGAGAAGTTTCTGTTCTGAGGAAAACGCTACCTTGGACAAATGGGCCGGAATAGGTGAGGGCCAGAGTGGCCGATCTGCAAGGTACAACGGGTGAGTAGACCTCACTGCACGTCAACCCAAGCCCGCTTGTCGGCGCTTTCGCGGACTTTCTCGAGAAGCTGCATGCCCAGCAAGCCGTCCTGGAACGTGGGGTAATCCACGGGCGCGGCGGGGTCGGCCACCCGCGCATAAAAACGCCGGAAAAGCTGCTTGTGGGTGTCGTCGTAACCCTCGCTGTGGCCGCCGGGCAGATCGGCGTAAGCTGCGGCCTGAGGATACAGCAGCGCCGGATCCTTCACGATGACCTGATTCGGACTGTTGCGGCGCCCGATCCAAAGCTCATCGGGGCGCTCCTGGTTCCAGGAGACGCCGGCTTTGGTCCCGTAGATGTCGACGGTGAACATATTTTTACGGCCGGCCGACATTTGACTCACGGTAAATGCTCCGCGTGCGCGATCGCCCAGGCGCAAGAGCAGGGCGCCGAAGTCCTCGGTGCGAATGGCGACCGATTCGTAATCTTCCGGCGCCAGCGTTTTACCGGCGAAGGTATCCACCGAGCCTTTGGGCTTGCGGCGGGTCGGGTGGAAGGTCGCCAGGTCGGCGCATAGGCCGGTGATCCTCAGACCGGTGAGATGCTGGATCAGATCCATCCAATGCGACCCGATGTCGCCCAGGGCGCGCAAGGGGCCGTTGGCTCCGGCATCCACGCGCCAGTTCCAGTCTGTTTCATAGAGCAGCCAGTCCTGCGAGTAAGTGCCTTGCACGATGAGCACTTCGCCTAAGTCGCCGGCCTCGATCATGCGACGGATTTGCTGTACCACCGGGTAGTAGCGCAGGTTATGCTGGATGGCATTGGCAAGACGAGTGCTGGTGGCTAGAGTCATGAGGTCGCGCGCCTCAGTCACAGAAGTTGTAAAAGGTTTTTCGCAGAGTACGTGCTTGCCCGCTTCGAGCGCGGCGCGGCACATGGGTTCGTGGAGCGCGTTGGGTGTCAATACATGGACAGCGTCGACAGCGGGATCTTCCAGCAACGCGTGATAATTTGCCGTCGCGCGACTGACTCCAATGCTGTTAGCGAATGCGCGCGCTCGCTCGTCGTTGGAGCCGGCCACCGCCAGGATTTCGACGTTGCCCAAGCGGCGCAGATTCTCGGCGTGCACCTTGCCCATGAAGCCTGTTCCGATCAGGGCTGCCCTCAGTTTTTCCATAACGAAATTCCCCAGTGAGTCGATATATGTCTTGGAATTGGTAAACTGAGATTTTACAGGAATGCTCGTCAGGATCAGACTTAGCTCGGGACCCAGGGTTCGGCAGAAACGCCGCAAGAACCGGCACATCGCATTGGCGCTGGCTTCCTTGCTCACTCCTGGCGCGGTGATGGCGTTCGTGCTCGCTTGCTGGCGGCTTGCGGCGGATTTGAGTCTCACGGGACAGTTCCCCATCACCAATGGCTTGTTTTCGCACTGGCAGGTCTGGATGGCCGGCGCCTCGGTGA
Organism: Bryobacteraceae bacterium; assembly: GCA_035508055.1. GTDB lineage: Bacteria > Acidobacteriota > Terriglobia > Bryobacterales > Bryobacteraceae > Palsa-89. The sequence continues at coordinate 17,125 of DATJNO010000167.1, forward strand.
TTCAGTTTTGCGCGCTGGTGTTGAATCGTTACGGAAAGACAGAACCGCTTCTTCAGGAATCGGTAGCCGAAGGCGAACACAAGTTAGCTAACCCCCACGCTTCCAGCCTTCTGTAGCGCACCCGTCCCAGCAGTACCTAGTACCCTTTCCCTGTGGCAGACTGCCACACCGTGACGGACATCGCACCGCGTTTACGCGTTTTATCTATTAGCGCAGTGCGCGGCTAAATGCCCACGGAGGATGGGTCTCCGGCGGCGCGGCACGAATCAGAAACTTTGGCGCACTTCTTGCATCTAGGGAAGCAGAGAGAGTAGGGAGGATATGACAGGGATCAGAATCGGAGTGAGCCAGCCGGTCTTTGAACGGGCTGGTGTGGTGCTGGCCGAAACCACTTCGGCGAGTGTTGAAAAGTTACAGGAGTGGTTCGAGCGCACGATCGCCTGGGTCGGGCGAGTGCCGGGACAGCAGCTGGCCAATATTCTGGTCGCGCTGCTGGCGCCCGCCGCCGGAATCGCGCTGGTAATGGGCTTGTGGCGCGTCTCCACGGACATTGGCTGGGCCGGCGCATTCCTGATCAGCGGAGGTTTGTTCTCGCACTGGCAGGTGTGGATCGCCCTTTCCGCCGCTCTGAAACTCGTCTCGTCTTCTTTGCTCGCCTGGTCCGGCAGGACCGCGAAAGTTTCCGCAGAGCGCTAAGCGATGTTCTGCTATTCTGGGTCCTAGGCAGGGCCATCGCTCCATGTCTTTCCGCAGCCGAACGCGAGCCGCTGGGATTTTCTATGTGCCGGGTTTTCCCAAGGGCGTCAAGTGGCTCCTGATCACTAATGTCGCGGTTTTTGTCCTCGGGTTTTTTGCCGGCCTCGCTAAACTCGACCGGCCGCTGGCTTACCTGGCGCTGACTCCAGAAGCCGTGGTGCACGGGTTCTATATCTGGCAGCTCGCCACTTACATGTTCCTGCACGGCGGCTTCGGGCACATCATCTGGAACATGCTCGCATTGTGGATGTTCGGCGCCGATCTGGAGCAGGTTTGGGGGACCCGGCGCTTCATCCAGTTCTATTTCTTCTGCGGCATCGGCGCGGGCATCTGCGTGGTGCTGGCAAACTACCTTTTGCCCTGGGGCAATCCGGCGATTCCCACCATTGGAAGCTCGGGCGCGATCTTCGGCATCCTGCTGGTGTACGCGATGCTGTTCCCGGACCGCGACATCCTGTGGGCCTTCCTGATTCCAATCAAGGTGAAGTATTTCGTGATGATCGTGGGCGCAATTGCGTTCATGGCTTCCTTTGGCCCCAACACCGGAGTGAGCGAGTTCGCCCACCTGGGCGGCTTGTTGTTCGGTTATTTATACGTCAAGACCCCCAACGTGCGGTTCGATCCGGCCGGCGGCTTGCGGCGCCAATTCAACGACTGGAAGCTGCGGCGAGCCAGGAAGAAGTTCCAGGTTTACCTCCGCAAGCAGGATTCCGGGCGGGGTCCCAAGGTTCATTGACCGGGGTTTAGAATGGTAGCTGGTGGCTGGAACGGCCTCGAAGCTAATCGGCCGCCGTGAAAAATTCTGCAGCGGTGATTTTATGAAATATCTCAAGTCACTTCTGGCCACCCTGTTGGCCGCGGTGCTCGCCGGATTTGTGATCAGCTACGCCGTGGCCCAGGGCCCCGGCCAGGACTCCTCGGAAACGGTCGCCCGTCCCAAAAAGAGCGACGCGCCGGCGCCAGCCGATACCACGACCGACGGGCCCAAGATTCCCTCCCAATTCAGCACCAAGGGCAAGGATGTGCCCGCAGGGCTGCCCACGTTCTCGAGCGACGTCAACACCGTGGAACTGAACGTGGCCGTGCTGGACAACAAGGGCCACTTTCTGCCCGGCATTCCGCGCGGCAATTTCCGCGTGCTGGAAGACAACGTCCCCCAGAAGATCGCCAGCTTCAACACCAACGCCGACGCGCCCATGACCATCGCGATGGTGATCGAGTTCGACAACCTGTTCCAGCAGTATTGGTCGCGAGGATGGTATGAGACGCTGGCCGCGTCGTATGGCTTCGTGCAAACCTTGAAGCCGGAAGACTACGTGGCCATCGTGGCTTTCGACATGCGTCCGGAGATCCTGTGCGACTTCACCACGGACCGCAGCAAGGTCCAGGACGCCATGCAGCGTCTGCGCATTCCGGGATTTTCGGAGTCGAACCTGTTCGACGCGCTGGCCGACACCGAGCAGCGCATGGCGAACATCGAAGGCCGCAAAGCGATTTTGCTGATCGCCACCGGGCGTGACACCTTCAGCAAGCTGACTTTCGACAAGGCCCGCAAGATCATTCAGGAATCCGCCGTGCCGGTCTACGCCATCAGCATCCTGCAGGCGTTCCGCATCATGGCCGAACCGTACATGGGCAATATTCAGTACATGGACTTCCTGCAGGCGGACAACGAAATGAACACCTTCGCGCGCGAAACCGGCGGGCAGGCGTTCTTCCCGCGCTTCCTGGGCGAATATCCGACCATCTTTCAGAACGTCCAGCAGGCTCTGCGCAACCAGTATTCGCTGACGTACGAGCCATCCAACCAGGCCAAGGACGGCAAATACCGCAAGATCAAGGTGGAGCTGGTGGATCCGAACACCGGCAACGCGCTCAAGGTCACCGAGAACGGCAAGCCGGTGAAGTATTCGGTGATCGCCAAAGCCGGTTACACGGCGCCGCGCGCGGTGGAGTAACTGGGCGCGCCGGGTTACACATCTTCGCATTTCGAGTCAAGCTCTCGATCTTCCGGTTTTCCAACCCGATAGAAAATTATTGACAGTGCTATTACAGCTCTGTTAAGTTCTATGGGTCCTTTCGATGGCGAACCCTTCTTCTCACAACTTGTGCGGACGTATTCTACTTGTGGATGACAACTCGCTCGGGCTGGCGGCACGGCGCAGCGTGTTGGAGGAACTGGGCCACAAGGTTTTGACGGCCGCGACCGCGCATGACGCGCTGGAACTGTGCGGCAAGCAACGCTTCGACGTGGTGGTGACCGATTACAAGATGCCGAAGATGAACGGCGTCGAGTTTATCGGGCGTCTGCGGAAGCAGCATCCCTCCACTTCCATCATTCTGATCTCGGGATTCATTGACACGCTGGGGCTGAGCGAGGCCAACACGGGGGCCGACGTGGTGATTCAGAAGAGCTCCCATGAAGTCAGCCACCTGATTCGTTCCGTGAACCGCTTGCTGCGGAAACAGCATCAACCGCGGAAACCGCCGGGGTCGCATGGTGGTTCGGCGAAAACCGACAAGCGCAAAACGCGCTGAGGCGCTCGCGAGCGGATTCGCGCTACAGTAAAAGAGAATGATGCTTCGTCGCGCGCTGCTCGCGATTGGCTTGTTCGCCACACTCGCCGGCGCTGCCACGCACGCCCGGAGCAGCAAGCCGGCCGGCAGAACCAGCCCGGCGATCCGGCAGTCCCTGCGCACGATGAGCCTGCGCGATAAAGCAGCGCAGCTGATCATCATGCCCATTTACGGCGAGCCCGCCAATACGCGCTCCGCCGAATTCCGCCGCTATCAGCATTATGTGCGCGATCTGCACGTCGGCGGGATCATCGTCACCGGCCACTCGCTCACCGGCGGCGTGCGTAACGCCGAACCGTACGCCATGGCGGCGCTGATCAACCGGCTGCAGAAGATGTCGCGCATTCCGCTCTTCGTGAGCGCGGATTTCGAACGCGGCGCTTCCATGCGAGTCAACTCCACGACGCCCTGGCCGTATGCGATGGCGTTTGCCGCCGCGCGGGATCTGGAGGCCGTTCAGGAAGAAGGCGCCGAGACCGCCCGGGACGCGCGTGCGATGGGCGTCAACTGGCTTTTCGCCCCCGTCGCCGACGTGAACAACAACCCCGACAATCCCATCATCAACATCCGTTCGTTCGGCGAAAATCCGTCCGAAGTATCCAGCTTCGTCACGGCCTTCATCGCGGGCGCGCACTCGGACCGCAAGAATCCCGTGCTGGTAACGGCCAAGCATTTTCCCGGCCACGGCGACACCGCGCAGGACAGTCACATGGGCCTGGCGCGCCTGGATGCCAGCCGCGAGCGGATTGAAAGCGTCGAGCTGGTTCCGTTCCGCGCCGCCATCGCCGCGGGAGTGGATTCCGTCATGACCGCGCACCTGGCCGTCCCGGCGCTGGAGCCGGAAAACGAACCCGCCACCGTTTCGTCCAAGATCATCACCGGCGTGCTGCGCGAGGAACTAGGCTTCAACGGGTTGGTGGTGACCGACGCCATGGATATGCAGGGGCTGGCCGCGATGTTCGATCCCGCCGAAGCTTCCGTCCGCGCGATCGAGGCGGGCGCCGACGTTCTTCTGATGCCCAAGCGCGCCGAGGACGCGATTCAAGGCATTCTAGCCGCGGTGAGGAAAGGGCGGATTTCGCGCAAGCGGCTGGATGAAAGCGTCGCCCGGGTGCTGGCCGCGAAGAGCCGTCTGGGCCTGTATCGCAAGAGGCTGGTGAACCTGGAGGCGATCGCCGACATCGTCGACACGCCCGAATCGGAGGAACGCGCGCAACAAGTGGCGGATCACGCGGTCACGCTGGTGAAAGACACCGCTGACTCGCTTCCGCTGCGGCATCCGGAAACAAGCTGTCTGATCGCGCTGCCGGAAGGGCGCCGGACCCAGCAAGGACTGCGGCTCATCGACGAAGTCAAGAAACGCGGCCCGGGTGTCACCACCACGCTGCTGGAGCCCAGCATGAGCAAGGACGACCTCGATCAGGTGGCTGCGAATACCGCCGGATGCAGCCAGATCGTCGTGGCGGCCTACGTGGCGGTGAGCGCCTATCGCGGCAACGTGGCGCTGGCGGGCAACTACCCGGATTTTGTGAGCTCGCTGATCGCGGGCAAGGTGCCGGTGATTCTGGCGTCGCTGGGCAATCCGTATCTGGTGCGCAGCTTTCCCAACGCCGCGGCGTACATCACGACTTTCAGCCCGACGCCGACATCGGAAACCGCACTGGCGAAGGCGCTGTTCGGCGAGATCGCGATCAGCGGCCACCTCCCGGTCACGATTCCCGGCATCGCCAAGTACGGCGACGGGATCCAAGTGCCCATCGGGCATCCGGTCGT
>DATJNO010000168.1:0-4267 GCA_035508055.1 Bryobacteraceae bacterium
GACAATGCTGCCCGAGGAGGGTTCGAACGATGATGCTGCGTCTTTCTGCCGCTGGTTTGGCAATGGGGATGGCCGCGCTGGCTGGTACCGCTTCCACCACACCCACATTTGATAAGGACGTTCTGCCTATTTTGCAGAACCACTGCCAGGCGTGCCATCGGCCGGGTGAAGTGGCGCCGATGTCGCTGATCACGTACAAAGACGCGCGCCCGTGGGCCAAAGCCATCAAGCAGGCCGTCGCGACCAAGAAGATGCCGCCGTGGTTCGCCGATTACGGCCATTTCGCGAACGACCGCACACTCCAGGAAGCCGACGTCAAAACGCTGGAGGCCTGGGCCGACGGAGGGGCGCCGGAAGGCGACGCAAAGGACGCACCGCCGCCGCTGAAGTTCGTGGACGGCTGGAACCTGAAGCCGGACATGATCGTGAAGATGCCGAAGCCGTTCCACGTGGCGGCGACCGGGACCATCAATTACCAGGATATTCTGGTGAAGGTCAACTTCCCGGAGGACGAGTGGGTGGTGGCGGCCGAGATGCGACCGGGCAATCCGAGGGTGGTGCATCATGGGCGCGTGATTGTGCGGCCTCCAGGATCCAAGTTCATGGCGACGGCGATTCCGGGCGAGCCCTATGAGACGACGTCGGCCGCGGCGGGAAGCCCGCAGGATGGCACGGATTTGTTGGGTAAGTTCAATCCCGGTTTAGGCGCGCAAACCTTCGATGTCGAAGATTCCGCCAAGTTCATCCCCAAAGGCTCGGACCTGGTTTTCAATATGCACTACACGTCGGTGGGCACGGCGCAGGACGACCAATCCGAAGTCGGGCTGGTATTCGCGAAGCACCCGCCCAAGAACCGTTACTGGATGTCGCCCGGCACGCCGGCGGCCTTCAACCTGGTGATCCCAGCCGGCGACGCGGACGCCGAAGTGGTGAGCGAAGTGACGGTGGGGATCGACGACGCGAAGCTGGTTTACATCCAGCCGCACATGCACCTGCGCGGCAAGGATTACGAACTGCGCCTGATCTATCCGACCGGCGAGATGCAGACGGTGTTCAAGGGGCAGTGGAATTTCGACTGGCAGGTGGGGTATCAGCTCGAAAAACCGCTTCCCATGCCGCGGGGCACGCGCATCCTGGCGATCGCGCATTACGACAACTCGGCGAATAACCGCTTCAACCCGGATCCGAACAAGACGATCGTCTGGGGTGATCAGAACTGGGACGAGATGCAGTCCGGCTTCCTGGGACTGATTTTCAACGTGAACACGGACAGTTCCAAAGTGTTCAAGCTGTCGGGGCCGAGCCTGTTGCCGCGCGGGACGGGAGCGGGGCCGAGTCTCGCGACCGTGAAGCTTCCGGTTCCGTCAACGAATCACTAAATCGCCGGCGGCGGAGCCGCGTTTCCGTGCGCTAGACTGTTCCGCATGCGAAGCCTTTCCCGACTCGTGCTGATCGCGGTTATTCTGCCCGCTGCCGCGCAAACGCCCGACTGGTCGAAAGTCAACGAAGAAGCCATGCGCCACTTCCAGGCGCTGGTGCGCATCGACAGCACCGATCCGCCGGGCAACGAAACCCGCGTGGCCGAGTACGTCAAGCAGACGCTGGAGGCCGAGGGCATTCCGGTGATGATGGCCGCCAAGAACCCGGCGCGGGCGAACATCATCGCGCGGCTGAAGGGCAATGGTTCCAAGCGGCCACTGCTGATCATGGGGCACAGCGACACGGTGCGTGTGGACCCGGCGAAGTGGGTATTCCCGCCTTTTAGCGCCACTCGCGACGGCGGCTACGTCTACGGCCGCGGAACATTGGACGACAAAAGTGACCTGATGGCCGCGTTGATGACCATGCTGCTCCTGAAGCGTTCGGGCGTCAAGCTGGATCGCGATGTCATCTTCGTCTCGGAAGTGGGCGAAGAGGCCGCCACCGGTCCGGGCATCCAGTACCTGGTGGACGAGCACTGGAATGACATCGAGGCGGAGATCTGCCTGGCGGAAACCGGCAGCGTGAAGCGCAAGAACGGGCAGGCGGAATATGCTTTGGTGGAAACCACCGAGAAGCAGCCCCGGGGGGCGAAGCTGGTGGCCAAGGGGCCGTCGGGGCATGGGTCGCGTCCGTTGCGGTCCAACGCCATTGTGCATCTCGCGGCGGCTGTGGAGAAGATCGCGGCCTGGGATCCGCCGATGCGGTTCAACGACACTACGCGGTACTATTTCGAAAAGCTCGCCACGGTGAGCAGCCCGGAGGATGCGGCGCGGTTCAAGGCGTTGTTCGATCCCCAGAAAGCGCCAGCGGCGCGCGAATATCTGGCAGAACACGATCCCATCAGCTACTCGATGCTGCATACGTCCATCTCGCCGAACATCATTCAAGGTGGCTACCAGGTGAACGTGATTCCTTCGCAGGCCGAAGCGACGCTGGACATCCGGGCGCTGCCGGGCGAGAACATCGAAGCTTTCTACGACCTGATGCGCAAGGTGATCAACGATCCGGCGGTGGAGCTCGCGCCCGAACAGCGCAACGTGCGGCCCGGCGCCGCGCCGTCACGCATTGATTCGGAGGCATATCACGATATTGAAGCGGCGTACCGGAAAGTCTACGGAGTGCAGACCTTGCCCTACATGGGCACGGGCGCAACGGACATGGCCTTCTTACGCGCTAAAGGAGTGCAGTGCTACGGCGTGGGACCGATGGTGGATGAAGAGGACGCGCCCAAGGGATTCGGGCCGCACAGTGATCAGGAGCGCATTCTGGAAGAAGCGGTGTACAAGCACGTCCGGTTCTTCTGGGACGCGGTGACCGCGATCGCGGCCAGCAAAAACTAACTGCGCCTGCAGCCGTCCATCTTGCCGGAGTCCATCTCGCCGCATTTCATTTTGCCCTGGTCTTGGGGCGCATCTGCGTTGCGATAGACTGTTTGCGATGCGAAGCCTCTTGTTGTTCGCCTTGATCGCGGGACTTACGCCGGCCGTGGCCCAGGAAGCGGCCCCAACGCCCGCAGCGAAGCCTCCGGTTCCGCGCACGCCCGATGGCCATCCCGACCTGTCGGGAGTTTGGCAAGGCGGCGGCGCGGGCGGCCTGGCTTTCGCAATCGGATCGGAGAACGCCAAGGCGGCCAGGCCGGACGACAAAGCGGTAGCCGCGGCGCCGGCGGCGGTTCCGAGGAATCGCTTCCAGGCTCCCTACCAGGCGTGGGTGCTGCCCAAGATCAAGGAGATTCGCGACCGCAGAAACATCGACGACCCCAGCTCGCGCTGCCTGCTGGTGGGCGTGCCACGCATCACGAATGAGCCGTTGCCGATTCAGATCATTCAAACGCCTGGACAGATCGCGTTTCTGTACGAGACTTTTCACGCGTTTCGCGTGATCCCGACCGATGGCCGCGCGCATCCCGACGACGTCGATCCGTCGTTCATGGGGAATTCGGTGGCCCATTGGGAGGGCGACACGCTGGTGGTGGACGTGAACGGCTTCAACGACAAGACCTGGATCGGAGTGGGCGGCGCGACACTGCACAGCGAGGCATTACACGTGATCGAACGATACACGCGGTCGAGTTACGACACGATCAACTACCAAGTCACGATCGACGATCCCAAGGTATTCACCGAGCCGTGGAGCCCGCCGGCTACGTACTTGTCACTGCGGCCGGGCGAACGCCTGCGCGAATACGAATGCATCGAGAACAACGAGGACATTCTGCGCTACGAAGAGCTTCTGAAGACGCCGCAGTTGTTTGAGAGGAAGTAGCCACCGGGTGGCGGAGCTACTTGCCCGGAGGCGGCAGCGTGGGCGCCAGCGGCGGCTGGGGTCCGACTACCTTGGTGAGCGCCTGGTAAGCGCATTCCTCATCGGCTCGCGAGCCGCCGACGCCGATCACGCCGATCATCTCGTCGCCCATCATAATGGGCAGGCCGCCCGAGGTCGGAAACACGCCGATGGCGCCCCAGCGCACCTGCAGGGGCAGATTCCCGGACACCATGTTGGCGCGGGCGTGGGTCGAGTCCTTCGTATACAACACGCTCTTGGCCTTCAGCAGCGCGGTTTCGATATTGATCGGCACCTGCCCGTCCATGCGGTGAGCATGCACGATTTCGCCATTGGGGCTGAGGATAAAGACTGTCACGGCCATGTTGTGCTCCTTGGCCCAGTCCTCGCAGGCCTTGGCGACCTTTTCGGCCGTTTCGGCGGAGATTTCGCCTTTGGTCATGATCTTCTTGGCGGCGGCGCCGGTGACCACTAATTTGTCGTTGTCCTGCGCCAAGGCAGC
>DATJNO010000169.1:0-41395 GCA_035508055.1 Bryobacteraceae bacterium
GGAGTGCTGAACTGGGGGCCTGTGGTTTGGGTCGGGCAACTGTCCTACAGTCTGTACATTTGGCAGCAGCTGTTCTGCTGGGATTCACCGCTTACGTGGTTCTCACGTTTTCCGCAGAACGTGATTGCCACGCTCTTGGCCGCCTCGTTGAGTTTTTATCTGATCGAGCAGCCTTTTGCCCGGCTCAGGAAGCGCGTCCAGTTTGTTCCGATTCCAGCCTGGTTGGCTAGATGGCGGATTGATCCGGCGCCTGCGGCTCCCGAACCTCAATTTCAGGAACAATCCGATTAGCGCACCTCGGAACTAACCAGCCGCGAGCGGTGTCTAACCGCTACAAATGCTGTCCTGGCTCGACGCCGCCGCCGATGTGCGCTACGCCGTCCGCGCTCTGCGGCGTTCTCCCGCCTTCTCCGCGGTCGCGATCCTGGCGCTGGCTGTCGGAATCGGCGCGTCCACCGCGGTCTTCAGCGCCGTCGACCTTCTGCTGTTTCGCAGCCTGCCTTACCCGCGCGCGGACCGCCTGGTCTCACTGGGCTTCAGCGGGCCGATCGATACCAGCGAATTCAACATCGGCAGCAGCTATCTGGATTGGCGCGAGCATCAGACCGCCTTCCAGGCGCTCACTTCCATGTATCCCGCCGGCCAATGCGATCTCACGGGCGAAACTCCGCTGCGGATCCATTGCCAGCAGGTAGAAGCCAATTTCCTGCGCACGCTAGGCATCGCGCCGATTTTCGGCCGCGACTTCAGTTTGCAAGACGACCGCCCCGGCGCGCCGCGAGTCGTTCTGCTCAGCTTCGCACTTTGGAAATCGCGCTTTGGCGGCGATCCACAGGCCGTCGGCAAACCAATCGAGATCGATGGCGGCCTGGTGCGCATCGCCGGCGTTCTTCCCGCGGCTTTCGAAATGCCGCAGCTGGGCGAGGCCGACGTGCTGCTGCCCGAGCAGATGGATCCGCGTGTGGCGCACGCTCCGAACGCCACCGTGTTTCTGCGCACCTTCGCCCGGTTGAAGGACGGCATCAGTATCGAAGCCGCGCGCGTTCGCATGCTGCCGCTTTTTGAAGAAAGCCTGCGCAAGGACGTGCCGCCGATGCTCCGCAAAGAAGTCCATCTGGTAGTCCGCGGCTTGCGCGACCGGCAGATCCAGGACGCGCGTTTAGCTTCCTGGCTGCTCTTCGGAGCGGTTCTGACGCTGCTCGCGCTGGCCTGCGCCAATGTCGCGAACCTGCTGCTGGCGCGGGTTGCGGCGCGACGAGGGGAGTTCGCAGTACGCGCCGCTCTGGGCGCGGGACGGGGCCAATTGCTGCGCCCGATGCTCGCAGAAAGCGTGATCCTGAGCTTGACCGGCTGTGCCGCCGGTTGCGTTCTGGCCGCTGCCCTGATCCGGATCTTCATCGCCATCGCGCCCGAAGGCATCCCCCGCCTGAACCAGGCGCGGCTGGACCCGCGTGTGCTCGCATTCGCGCTGGCATCCTCACTCCTGGTGGCCGTTCTCGCAGGCCTGCTGCCCGCCTGGGAGCGGCTCAGCATCGACGCCCTCGCGGGATGGCGCACGGCCGGCCCCACGCGCGCGCGCTCCCGCCAGATCCTGGTGACCGCGCAGGTGGCGTTGTCGCTGGTGCTCGTCACCGGCGCATCCCTCCTGTTGCGCAGCTTGTGGAACCTGGAAGCCGAGCCGCTAGGCTTCCACCCCGAGCGCGTGCTAACCGCGTCTCTCGCCCTCAGCCGCCAGCGCTACCGGACGCCGGCGCAGCAGGACGCTTTCTATTCCGAGCTGGAGCGGCAGCTCGGTCGCATCCCCGGCGTCAGCCTGGTCGCCCTCAGCGATTCCATGCCTCCCGCCGGCGGCATGCACGCGCGTCCATTTTCCAACATGCGCATCTTCGGGCATCCGAACCTTCCCGAGAACGGTGGCATGGTCGGGTTCCGCTATGTGACACCCGGCTATTTTCGCGTCTTGGGCATTCCCATACTCACCGGCCGGGATTTCGTGGAGCGCGAACGCTCCGCCGCCGATACACCGCTCATCCTCAGCGCCACGCTGGCCCGGCGCATGTTCGGCTCCGAAAATCCGGTCGGACAGCAAATCGATCTGGATCTGGAGGGCCACTGGCTGCCCATCGTCGGCGTGGCCGGCGACGTCAAGAATTCCGGCCTGGTGGAAACAGCCGAGCCCGAATACTACCGCCTGCGCACTTACAATTCGCCGCAGCTCGGCCGTAGCGCAGTGGCGTTGCTCCAGACATCACTCGAGGAAGCAACGGCCGTACGCTGGATCCGGCAGCAAATCGCCGCCGTGGATCGAGACCTGCCGGTGCAGATCGAAAGCATGCCGCAGCGGGTGAACGGCCTGAGCGCCCGCCAGCGTTTTCTGGCCGCGCTGATCGCCTTGTTCGCCGGATTCGGCCTGCTGCTCGCTGCCATCGGACTCTACGGCGTGCTCTCGTTCCTGGTCGCCCAGCGAACTCGAGAAATTGGCGTGCGCATGGCCGTGGGAGCCACTCCGGCGAACGTCGCCGCCCTGATGGGACGGCAGGCCGGATGGTGGACAGTCTGCGGCATTGCCGCCGGCCTGGTCGCTGCGGCCGCCCTCGCCCGTTTGGCGCGCGGTCTGCTGTTTCAGGTCCCGCCTTACGACCCACTTTCGCTTGCGGCCGCGGTTGCGGTTCTGCTGCTGGTATCGGCGCTGGCTGCGTGGCGGCCCGCCCGCCGCGCGTCCCTGGTGGATCCTGCGATATCGCTGCGCGAGCAGTAGCGGCACTTCTTGCGCGCTACTTCCGCCCTTCCAGCACCGCCTCGAAATGCTCCACGATCGGCGGCGGATCGTAGAAGTGGTGCAGCAATCGCCTCCATTCCTGAAATCCCGCCGATTGACGGAACCCGACCGTGTGATCCTCCACCCGCCGCCATTCCACGAGCAACAGATACTTGCCCGGCGTTTCCACGCTGCGCTGCAACCGGTGCGAGATGTATCCGTCCATGGACGTAAGGATCGCCTGCGCTTGAGCGAAGGTCTGTTCGAAGTCCGCGCCTTGGCCGGGCTTCACATGGAGTACCGCGAGTTCAAGAACCATGGCTTCCGCTATTCTACGAATTCCGGACCATGCCGCGCAGAGCAGTGGGCTAAAGTATCCGCCGCCTTCCGTCGATATTTCAAACGTAGTGCCGGAGTGATCGACGACGCCACAACCTTTCGCGCCAAAGACCAGGTCCTGTTTGACCTGGCCAAGGCACTGCACTTTTCTCCCGAATCTTTGGAAGTGAACCGCCAAGGAAAGCTTTCCGCCGAGCAAGCACAACAGTTTGTCAGCCAATGTGCGCAGCCTGCCATCCTGACCGTGGTTTGGGCGCTCGCCCCGTTTCTGATTTGGACCAGTATCCTCGGTATGCAGCAGCAAGGCTCGTATCTCGGAGCGTTCTCTCTGCTGGTCACCCAACTGACGCATATCGGCGATCTGGTGGAGGCCCACGGCCGCCTCGGTGCAGCCGGCATGATCGGGTCCTTTGTCGTCTGCCTCGGCCTTGCAATCTTTACGGCCACGCGCATTTCGCCGGCGCTCTACTTCGACGTGCTGGAGCGCAAGGTCAAGGTGATCGAGGGCCGCGTCGTCGCGCGCGAAGAGCAGATCATGCGTCCTAACGGGCGCGATCCTATCGAGAAGTATTTCTTCAGCATCAAAAACCACGACTTTCCCGTGACCCTGGCTGCGTTCCGCGCCCTGGAGAACGGCTCCATCTATCTCGTCTACCTTTTACCGCGCAGCGAGATTCTGGTTTCGCTGGAACCCAAGGTCGTGAATTGAGGAAAGGCAGGCTTCGCGCGGGCGCCCCCACACGGGATGTGGCTGTGACAAACGACCCAGTACTCCTTCTCCTTCGTGTAGAGCGGTTTAGGAAAATCGTCCTGTTTGCCCACCAACTGGTCCTGTGCTACGATAGGTTAGCTTGCATGGACTGCTTCCACGCACTGCCGCAAAATCCCTGACAACGGAGTTGAACAACAGCCTCGAATGAGCTTCACAGTATTCCTTGGCAACTTGCCCACCTGGGTTACGAAGGACGATATCAAGTCCTGGCTTAACGCAGAAAACCTTGTTTACGACGACGTGAAGGTGATTCGCAACCCAGAGACGCAAGAGTCCAAGGGGTTCGCCTTCATCGACACGCCCAACTCGGAAGAGATGAATTCCATCATCCGCCGCTTTGACCGTGCACCGCTGGAGGACCGCTTGCTTAGGGCCAATCAGGCGCAGCCGCCCAAATCGAAAACCGCGGGCGCCGGGCCGGCCGGTCAGACAAACCGCAATACACCACCCGGAGGACCCCGCCGCGAGCGCGGCGGCAAGAAGCACAAACGCCCCCAGCAAAACGGACCCCAAGGGCCGCACAGCGCCTTCGCCGAAGAACTCGCCAAGGCTTTGTGATTCCCCGCCGGGCCCGACGCGCCACGTCTGTCCTTTCGCCTTCCGCCTGATTCCTGCCTGAACCTCGCTTTCTGTTCCACATCATCCGTATTATCAGTGGTATACTCAATGGCGCTTGATGTAACGCACTGGTTGCACAGCTGATCCACATCCGGGTTCGTGTCGGGGGGTGGTTTCTTGATTACTCTTCTACTGGTTCGAGCATTATTCATCGTATTGCTGACGGCGGCAGCCTGGTATCTTCGACCCTTTGGACTCCTCGCGCCCTATGCGGCTACGGCCGGCCTGGTTTGTGGCCTGGTCGTCGTGCTGTTCGAAATTCAAGTCCGGAAGACGACGCTGAAACGCCTGTTCGGCGCGGCGTTCGGATCGCTGCTCGGTATCCTGGGCGCCTACCTGGTCTCCCTGATTCTGGATCGCGCCCTTCCGGCCGGGTCCACCACGCTCTCCTTCATTCAATTGCTTCTACTGCTGTGGATGGCTTATGTCGGTCTGGTGGTCGGCGCCAGCAAGGGAGAGATGTTGAACCTGGGCGCTCTGGGAGGGCTGTTTGGTGGCGAACAGATCGCTGGCCAAACCTTCAAGATCCTGGACACCAGCGTCATCATCGACGGCCGCATCGCCGACATCGTCGAAACCGGCTTTCTGGACGGCACGCTCGTGATTCCGCAGTTCGTGCTGCGCGAGCTGCAGCTGGTGGCGGATTCCTCCGACTCGCTCAAGCGCAACCGCGGCCGCCGCGGCCTCGACATCCTGCAAAAAATCCAGAAGATGACGCAGCTCAACGTCCAGATCCTGGAGGACGACTTCCCCAATGTTCACGAAGTCGACATGAAGCTGATCGAGCTGGCCAAGGTCTACAACTGCAAGATCGTCACCAACGATTTCAATCTGAATAAAGTGGCGCAGCTGCACGGCGTGGAAGTGCTGAACATCAACGAGCTGGCCAACGCGATGAAACCCATCGTGCTGCCCGGCGAAACCATGCGGGTATTCATTCTGAAGGAAGGGAAGGAATACAATCAGGGCGTGGCTTACCTGGACGACGGGACAATGGTGGTGGTGGATAACGCCAAGAAGATGATTTCGCGCACGATCGACATTTCCGTCACCAGCGTCCTGCAGACCACGGCCGGAAAAATGATTTTCGGCCGGTTCGACGAGCGGGTCCACGCCGTTCAGGATAAAGGCCACGCAGACCGGCCGCAAAGCGCACCGCGCGAGCATCAGCCGCAGCCCTCCGGAGCGCAGCCGGCCGAAGCGCGCGGCTCAGGAGTAGGGGCCGGAACGGCGTAACAGGCGATGAAAGTCTCCGTGATTCTGCCAGCCGCCGGCTTGGGAACCCGCATGGGACGGTCTGTCCCCGAAAAGGCCGGCACCAGCCGCAAGCAGTTCATGCTGCTCGACGGTTCGCCGATTCTGCTGCACACCATCCGCAAGTTTGTCTCATCGCCGGAAGTGGCCGAAATCGTCGTGGCGCTGCGGGCCGAAGAGATGGACTGGGTGCGGGAACTGCTCAAGGCGGAGGGCTTCGCCAAGCCCGTCCGGCTGGTGGAGGGTGGCGACTCGCGCCAGCATTCGGTGGAAAACGCCTTGGCCTCGCTCGGCCCCGAAACGGACCTGGTCGCGGTACATGACGCAGTTCGGCCATTCATCGAGCACAGCCTGCTGGAAAAAGTTTTCGCCGAGGCCGCGGAGTGCGGCGCCGCCATCGTGGGCATCGTGCCGGTGGACACCGTCAAGCTGGTGCATCGCAACAAGATTCGCGAGACCATTCCGCGCGAACGCCTGGTGCTGGCGCAAACGCCGCAAGTGTTCCGCTTCGACCTGCTGAAGACGGCCTTCGCGAAAGCCCGCGAGGACGGGTTCACGGGCACCGATGAGGCCAGCCTGGTGGAACGGCTCGACCAGGTGGAAGTCAGCGTGGTTCCCGGCAGCGACCGCAATATTAAAATCACCAAGCCGTCCGATATGGACCTGGCTCGCCTGTTTCTGGCCGAGGAAATGGCCGCCCGGGTATCTTCTTGAGCGATTTTCGCGTCGGGCAAGGCTGGGACGTGCATCGCATCGCCTCCGGCCGGCCGCTGATGCTCGGCGGCGTCTCGATTCCATCCGACTTTGGTTTTGAGGGCCACTCGGACGCCGACGTGCTCTCCCACGCCGTTACCGACGCGCTGCTGGGCGCCCTGGCCTTGGGCGACATCGGCATGCACTTTCCCGATTCGGACCCACGCTGGAAGGACGCCGATAGCCGGCAATTTCTGAGGCACATCCTGGAGCTGGTCGCCGCGCAGGGCTACGAGATCGCCAACATCGATTCCACGGTGATTCTCGAGCGTCCCAAGCTGAAGGACTACCGCTCGGCCATTCGCGAAAAGCTGGCAGCGACGCTGGGCGTGCGGCCCGATCAAGTTTCAGTCAAGTTCAAGACCGCCGAGCGCGTCGGCCCAGTGGGCGAAGGCCGGTCCGGCGAGGCGCAGGCGGTGGTCCTCCTGGCGCGCCGCGCCGCGAAGTAAACTGGTGGCGGTGACCGCTTCGCGACCACCCGGACCCAGAAACCTGCCGATCATCGGCAACCTCTACGCCTTCCGTTCCAACCCGCTGGCCTTCCTGAGCAACCTGGCGCGCCAGTACGGTGATCTGTCCTATTTCCGCGCCGGCCGCCAGAACTTCTTCTTGCTGAGCCATCCGGATTTGATCCGCGAGGTGCTGGTGAACAACCAGTCCAACTTCGTCAAGAGCCGTGCGCTGCAGCGTGCCAAAATCCTGCTGGGCGAGGGGCTGCTGACCAGCGAAGGCCAGAACCACATGCGGCAGCGCCGCCTGGCGCAACCTGCGTTCCATGGCGAGCGGCTGGCTGCCTATGCCGGCATGATGAGCGAGTGCGCCGTGCGCGTTCGCGATCGCTGGACGCCTGGAACGACTCTCGACATTTCGCTGGAAATGCCGCGGCTTACGCTGGCCGTGGTGGGCAAGACGCTGTTTAGCGCCGATGTGGAATCCGAAGCGTCGGAGATCGGCGAAGCGCTCAACACGGTGTTGAAGATGTTTCGAACGCTGCTGCTGCCCTTCTCCGAGCATCTCGACAAGCTGCCGCTGCCCTCGGTGCGCCGGTTCGAGAAGGCCCGCGCGCGGCTGGACGAGACGATCTACGAGCTGATCCGCAAGCGCCGCGCGAACGGCAAAGACCTGGGCGACTTGCTGTCGATGCTGCTGCTGGCCCAGGACGAGGAGACGGGCCGCGAGCGCATGACCGATACGCAGGTTCGGGACGAAGCGCTCACGCTGTTCCTGGCCGGCCATGAAACCACCGCCAACGCACTGACCTGGACCTGGTATCTGCTTTCGCAAAACCCGGAGCATGAGCGGCGGCTCCACGAGGAGGGGGAGACCGTGCTGGCGGGCCGCGTTCCCGGATGGGACGACCTGCCGCAGTTGCGCTACACCGAGGCAGTTCTCGCGGAGGCGCTGCGGCTCTATCCTCCGGCTTGGGCGATCGGCCGGATGCCCAAAACCGCGTTCGAACTCGGCGGGGCGCAGATCCCGGCGCAATCGATTGTCATCATGAGCCCATACATCGTGCAGCGCGATGCGCGCTGGTTCGAGAACCCGGAGAAATTCTGTCCGGAACGCTGGATGACGGACGCCCGCGACGCGCGGCCCAGGTTCGCCTATTTCCCGTTTGGCGGCGGCTCGCGCATCTGCATCGGCGAGCGGTTTGCCTGGATGGAAGGCGTGCTGGTGCTCGCGACGCTGGCTCAGAAGTGGCGGCTTCGGCTGGATCCGGAGCAGCGCGTCGACACCTTGCCGCTGATCACGCTGCGCACCAGGCATGGCATGCGCATGCGCATCGAACCTAGAAGCTAACGCCGAGCAACGCGATGACGCCGCTCATTTCGTCTCCGCCGAGCGGCAGGTTGAGGCGGGCGTCCAACTGAATGGGGCCGAGCTTGATGTCGGCGCCGACGGCCAAATCCACGGTTGTGCCGGTGGCGCTGAAGGTCCACTGGACCTCGCCGTTGGTGAACGCCAGCGATCCGTTGAACGCGGCGGTGCGGGTGATCTGGTTCGCGGCGCCTCCGAATGTCTGGGTGAAGGTGAACCCGATCTGCAGATTGCTTTTCCCGAGCACGCCCTGGTATTGTCCGCCGATGGTCAGTGTAGCCGCGCCGGCGCTGCCGTCCGGCTTGGTCACAGTGAGCGCCAGATCGCCGTGCAAATTCGGCGTTGTGAGGGAGGCGTCAAAACCGAGGGTGGTGGAGGACAGCATCGGGTCGCCGCTGCTGGAGGCCTGCGGCTGGACCACGTAAGTGATCTGGAAATCCGGGCCGATCAGCAAGGTTCCCTGAAAGCCGATGCTCAGCGTCTTGTTGCCTTTTTGATAGTTGTACGCCAGCTGATTCGAACTCCGATTGATGGCTGCGCCAGCGGGCAATTGAAAGAGGCCGACGCCTTCTTCCTTTTGATATTGGAAGGTGAGAAAAGGAGCGCCGTCCGCATCCACCGAGCTTTGCCACGCGCCCACGAAACCCAAAACGCTGGTGTTGAGCGGCTGGTCCTGGTCGGCGAAGTGATAGATGAAACGGCCGAGGGGATCACTGAGAAAACCATCCAGCGTAGAGGTCAGACCGCCGGCGGTAAAGGTCAGGTTGCAATTCGAGTCCAGGTCCCAATCGCCGCGAAGCTCGAAGACAAAAGAATTGTTGCGATCCGGCTGCACGCGCAGCACGGCGTTGTACGTTTGAAACGAGTTGGGGATGCCAGCGGTCGCGAAGTTGAAAACTTCAACGCCGCCGGACAAAACGGTCAATTGATTTTTGTCGTTGAAAACCCAATCCACGGGGAAGGACTGGGTGCTGCCGTCCGGGTTGGTCAGCACGATTTGATTGGACTCGCCGGTAGTCCACAAGCCACCCGTGGCGTCGAAATCGAACGTTCCGGCTGCGTTGGTGAGTTGAAAGGTTGCCATGATGATCTCCCGCCGCGAATCGCCGCGCGGCCCGGCGCATCAGTAGGGAACATTCAGACCGATGTTGAAATAGAACTTGCCGCGGCTGCCGCCCGTAGCGGCGTCGCCGAATCCGTAGGCCCAATCGAACTTCAAGAGCGCAAGGCCCATATCCAGGCGCAGACCAAGGCCCAAGCCCTCGCGCAGACCGGCCCGCGAGGCGACCGTTTGATACGCACCGCCGACGTCAAAGAACGGCGCGAGCCGGAACTGTTGCACGATGGACTGAAGCTGTGGGTTCGCCGGATTCCAATTCGCAAGGCCGGGGACCGGCAGCCAGGCCTCGTTTTGAAGACTCCACAGGCGCTGCCCGATCGCGTCGTCCGCGCGAAAGCCGCGAACCGTGTTTTCGCCGCCGAAGGAGGGCAAGTCGTAGATCGGAGTGGCGCGCGTGGCGTTCTCAAAGCGGCCGGTGATGTCGGATTGCCATTTGTCGAAGCGGTGATGGGAATTGGCGGTGATGGTGAAGTGAGCGAAGCGGCTGTCGAAAAGTATGCCGGGCTCGACGCGAACGTCTTCGCCATACGTCAGCAGGGCGCCGGATTCCAGGGTGTTCAGAACTTGGTTTTGAACCACGCCGGCGGAAACCAGCGAGTGGCTTGCCGTGAGGTGAAGAAGCAGGAGGAATCCGTCGAGATCCCGAAACGGCTGCCATTCCAGCGTTCCCAGGCCACCGGTCGAGTATTCGTCCACCCTCTGACCGGCCAGGAAGCGTGCGCGCTCCACCACTTCGGAGCCGTTCAAGCTAGTGGTAAGCCGGGACTGCAGCGACTCAAACGCGAGGAAGTCAGCCGAGTAGTCGCCCGACCATAAGCTTCCGGATGGACCGCCGCCTTGCACGGAAACGGAGGAATCGGAGAAGGGGAAGCCGAGCTGTGAGATCTGCGCCTGCGCCAGCGTGCTGACGCCCTGTCCGGGATTGTATTGAAATCCACCTGCCAGGTGATGGGACTGGCCGTTCGCCTGGGCGTCTCCTTTCTGAATTTGCAGATCCACGTACGGCACGATGCCGCTGCGCGGGCTGGGCTGGAGTGTGGCAGAGTAGCCGAGTTCGGAGAGCAGGAGCTGAAGTTCCTGCAACTGATACGAAATCACGTAGGGTTCGTCGCCGTCCGCATAGCCGAGGTCGTGGCGGAAGTCGATGGCGCGGCGAGGCTCCCAGTTGGTCTTTGTAAGCATGGCGCGGCGAAAATCGCGCGTGCTCAGGACGTCCCATAACACGCGGCCGACGTCTCGCGCCGGAACCTGGCCGGCGGGCAGGAGGATTGACGCGATGTGCTGGCCTTCGATGATCTGAATGCTTTGGTTTCGCGGCTGAAGGATCAATTGCGGCGCCAGGCCCAGGTTGGCGTAAAGGGGTTGGATCGCGCGGCGGATTGCATCCGAGGACCACAGCGTTCCGTTGAGCCGCGCGAGCCGCTTGCCCAACTGGCGCAGGCGCGTGCGTAAGCGCGACCGGCTAAGGCCCGGCAAGTCAATCTGAACTTGCGCGGCATTGAAAGGAGGCAGGATGGAAAACGAAACGAATCCACTGGCTGGGTCGAGCAGGTCGTCATTCAATACCAGGCCGAAGTCCGGGCTAGTTGTCAAGATGGCGGCGAACCAGAAAGAGGAGGAGAATCCGGAACCGAGGTCCAGGCGCGTTGGATCCAGATTCGACCAGGATACATAGGCGTTCACATAGTCAGGCCAAGTGTAGTCTCGAGCGCCGGACACCACGGGGATCGGAATGGCCGCGAGTGCCGAGTTCACTTCTTGGCGGATGACGCCCTCCGTTCGGCGTGGATCGCGGAATTTCGAGGTCAGCAAGAATGCGTCGTGATCCATCGCCAGCTTGCCCGCGGCGACCTTGAGCGTCAGAGTATACTGGCCGCGCGGCTGGGGGTGGGCGCACGTCGCGAGCAGGAACAATCCGGCTAGCGCTCTGGTTCTCGGCGGCGGCACAACGAGTGAGTACGATAGGCGTCCGAAGTATAGCCCGGTGGCTGGAGGTTTCCCTCAGAGGACGAGCTTGCGCAGCACCGCCCTCGCAGGGGCGCCATCGCTCGCGGCGATGTTCAGCGGCAGGCAGACCAGCTCGTACTCGCCCGGATCGACCCGGTCCAGGTTGAGGCTCTCGATGATCCAGATGCCCGCGGATAGCAGAATCCGGTGTGTTTCCGCACCTTCGGACGCTGCGCCGCCGACCGACAGATAGTCGATGCCGACGGTCTGCACTCCCCGGGCAGCAAGGAATCGGGCGGTGTCCGGCGGGATGTAAATATATTTCGATTCGAAGTGACCGGTCTTCCAGCAGCGGGCGGAATTTTGCGTTTTGAAGAGCACGCGCTCGCCGCGGGCCAGATGGCTGGGTTCGATTTCTGAAATCCGAATCAAGCCGGGGTCCTGGATGGCGATGACCCGCGCGCGGCCCACCGTGGCTGTGATCGGCATGGCGTCGATGCCTGCGCCGTCTGCCAGGTAGTGCCTTGGTGCGTCGATGTGCGTGCCGGTATGCGCGGTGAGCGACAGTTCGGAGAGGTTGCATTCGCCGCCGGATGCGAGCGTCAGGGCTTCGCGGCGCTCGAATGGCGCGTCACCGGGCCAGGTCACCATGCCATTCCGCAAGGGAACCGAGATGTCGATCCAGTCGCCGGACATCACTCTAAGACCTGAACGGTGATCTCGCCGTTTCCCCAGGAGCAGTGTCGGCCTACGCCGGTCCAATGTGCAGTGTCAAGATAGGGCAGGAATTCGCCCAGATTTCCTTCGTATTCGACGCTGCCGAGGAAACCTCCGATGCTGTGGCGTTGCCCGGTGCGGCTGCTGCGGCGCATTGCTTCCACGGTCTGCACGTCACAGCGGGAGATTTGAACCGCACGGGACCGCGCGCCGAGCCCGCGAAAGTCGATGTCCAACGGACCGGCGCCGTAGAGAGCGCGAAGCGAGCTGACGCGGTCGCGCGCACGTGCAAAGAGGACGGCGAACTCCGGGCGGGTGACGATCTTCGCGACGTTCTTGAGTTCAGTAGGCGAACGGAACTCGACTCGCACGCGCGAGACGGTGTCGGGCGGGGGATCGAGCGGGATGGAAACCGGCAACGACGCGAGCGACACCAGCTCGGCTGTGCCGCGCCGCGGCCCGAAGCCCGCGGCCGCCATCGCCGCAAGTGTCTGACGGAAGTGTCCCAGCGGAGGGTTGCGGGCATCAAACAGATGCACGTGGAAGCAGAACGGCTCACCCGGTTGCACAATCTGGCCGTTCAGGTGCTGCACGCGAAGAACAAAGGGGCGCGGACGGTCCGCGAGTCCGCTGGGTCCCGCCGCGACCGCCGCGGGTTCGAAAATCCGGGCGTAGGGGCAGCAGGCGCGGGCCGGGCACTCGCGAACATTTCTGCCTGCATGGCCGGGGCATTCGGGCGCGCAGGCCATCTTCCGGAACGCGGCCCCCAGGGCGCCCCGCAAAACGTTGCCGGCGTGCTGGCGCGGAAACCGGATCTCCTCACGCGCCACGAACTCGAACCGCACTGAAAGCAAATCGAAAGTCACACGGAAGACGCCCCGGCGCGGCTCAAGACCTCGCGGATTTTGAGCGCCAGCTCCTGCGTGGAGAACGGCTTCTGCAGGAACGGCGCGCCGCTTTCCGACGCATCGCCATAACCGGAAACGTACAGGACGCGCATCTCCGGACGGCGCTGAATGAGGCATTCGGCCATCTTGCGCCCGCTCATGCCGGGCATGACGACGTCGGTGACCAGCAGATGGATGACGCCTTTGTGTTTGTCGGCCGCGGCCGTGGCGCTGGAGGAAGAACCGGCGGAGAGCACCTGGTAACCGTGGCGGCGAAGCATGGTTTCGAGCACGCGCCGGACACCTTCTTCGTCTTCCACCAGCAGGATCGTCTCCGTGCCGCGCAGCGGGCGGCCTGGCTCGGAAGCGGGCTCCTCAGCGCTGGTCCGCTCCACCGCGGGCAGAGAAATACGAAAGGTAGTTCCGAGCGACGGCGTGGAATCCACGCGGATGTCACCGCCGCTCTGCTGGATGATTCCGTAGCTGGTGGAGAGGCCGAGCCCGGTGCCGTGCTCCTTGGTGGTGAAGAACGGCTCGAAGACGTGGGCGAGCACTTGCGGGTCCATGCCGATACCGGTGTCGGTGACGGACAGGACCACGCCACCTTCGCGGTTGGCGGTCTCCAGAGTCAGTTTGCCCCCACCGGGCATGGCGTCGCGCGCGTTCACCGCGACGTTCAGCACGACTTGTTCCAGCTGGCCGGGATCGGCGCGCACGGTTTTCAACTCCGGGGCCAGAACGGTAAGCAGCTCGATGTCCTCGCCCAGGACGCGGCGCAACATGCGATCCATGTCGTGCACCAGCGTGTTGAGATTAAGCAGCGCGGGCTTCACCACTTGGCGGCGGCTGAAGGCGAGCAACTGCCGCGTGAGTTCGTTGGCGCGTTCGGAGGCCTTCACCACCTGCTCCAGGTCCGGACGCGCGGGATCGCCGGGACGAATGGTGTCCAACAGCATCCGGGAGTAGCCGTTGATGATCATGAGCAGGTTGTTGAAGTCGTGCGCGATGCCGCCGGCCAGCCGCCCCACGGCCTCCAGACGCTGGGAATGATGCAGCTGCTCTTCCAAGCGCTTGCGTTCGGTGACCTCGCGGGCGTTCACCACCAGGCCGTTGACGCCTGGCACGTGCGAGAGATTGCGCTGATAGGATTCGAGCACGCGCCAGGAGCCGTCCTTGTGGCGGACGCGCACCTCCAGGGCCGCGATGTCGCCGCCCGATTCCATGGCTGCCTGGACGCTGGCCAGATCTTCGGGATGAACGAATTGGCGGATGCTTTGCCCGATCAGCTCGTCGCTGCGGTAACCCAGGATGCGTTCATGCGACGGGCTGGCGTAGCGAATGGTGCCGTCGTTGTTGACGATCATGATCAGGTCCAGGGAGTTTTCGATCAGGGAGCGGTAGTGCTGTTCGCGCCGCTCCAGGGCTTCCACGGTCCGCACGCGTTCCACGACGTAGCGGAGGGAGCGCACCAGCAGGTCGCCGCTGAGGCGCTTCTTCACCAGGTAATCCTGCGCGCCGGACCGCAGAGCCTTGGCCGCCAGTGTCTCGTCGCCCTGGCCGATCAGCACGACAATGGGAATTTGAGGTGCATGGGCGTGGGTAGTGGCTATTTTTTCCAGGCCTGCTTGCCCGGCAGGCACAAGGTCCAGAACCAGGACGTCGAAGGAACCGCGCGCGAGACGTTCCAGCGCCGAGGGGAGCGACGGCGAGATCTCCAGCTTGAGCTGCCCGTTTCCCGCCTCCCTGACGGACTCGGAGAACAGCCGCGCGTCGGCTGGATTGTCCTCCACCAGCAAGACGCGGATACTTTCCCGGTTCATTTATTGCGGTTCAGCTTGAAAAGCTGCCGGATCCGGAATCGCCCCATCCGGAGCCTCCACAGATTCTACCACCGGTAGTGGCTCAATTTAACTTTTCTGCCCATTCAGCGTGATGCGCTATCGAGGAGCGCCTGACGAAGATGGACAAGAATCTATCTCAGGACAAGCGCGGCCAGTTCGGTTACGGTAGCGTGTGGACTTGGGTGGCGCTCGACGCGGACACGAAGCTCTGCTGCACTTCGCGTCGCACCTGCGATGGCCGCTGGTGTTAGCGATCACGTGTGGGAGATCGGCGATATCATCCGGTTGCTCGAAGGCGGGCAGGCACGTGAAGTCGAACAGGACCGCGAAGCGCGGACGGATCGCCAGTACAATCCGTTCGGCCCAGCCCTGGGATTCTAGGCGCATCTTCTTTGTTTCCTGCCTTACACAAAGTCGCCAAATTGGGTATACTGGTACTGTCTGCGACACCCAAATGACCAATTTTCGACGCCGTTAGGTGTTTTCTTCTTGCCAAGTTGATGGAAACACGAATACAATCACCGGAAGCGTACGTGCTCACATGAGCATAGCGTGAAACGGGGGCGGAAGCTAAAGCATCCACCCAAAAGGCTATGGAAATGGCGGGCGCACCGATGGAAAAAACCGTACTCTCCCTGAATGGACAAATGCATCCGATATACGAAGCCATGTCTGTGTGCAGCGGCACGATTCAATGGCTCGACCGGCAGGAACAGGAGAGTTCCGACTGGGAGTTTTGTTTGCAGTTGACAAAGCTCGGCAGCGCGCTAGAAGACTTCATCAAAGCGTCCAGGTCCGGCCAGATGGCTGAGACGTCCAAGAATATGTTGGCCTTTGCGGTCTTCTGCTTGGGAACGATCACTTCCATGACCCGGCTCATCAACCGGCGCGTGCGAGAGGATCTCGCCCATCGCTCTCCGCGATTACGCCAGCAGACCGAGGGCCTATTAAACCAAGTTGACGAGTTGACCGAGCGCGTTGACGACGTTATGGAGGCATGGGAAATGTCTCTCGACGACGCGCTCACCGGCCAGATCGCCGAGGCGCTCAAGCGGATCGATTCCACAAAGGCGGACATCCCTGAGTGGAGAGATACTCTTGAACTCATATCGCATTGACCTCGGATTTCCCTCCTTCATTGCTGAGTACAGGGCTGCACTAAAGAAGTTCCCGAACTTCAAAAACGATCTCAAGCAAATACTCGAACAGTTAGAAAAGGATCCCCGACTTGGGGATCAAATGCAGCGAGTCGGCGAGAACGCCTTTAAGGTGCGTATCGGGCTTAAAGGTCAATTTGGCAAGAGTGGTGGCTTCCGCCTAATTTACCACGTCGATGATTCACGCTCCGTCATCACGCCGGTTGCCCTGTACTTCAAGCCGGAGACTCCAAACCTTCCAGACCATGAGGTCGCCACGAGATTCGACAAGTTGATGAAGATCATCCTACAATCCGCAGCAGAGCAGTCAAATCCTGACTTACCGACCCGACCAAACTGACGCCAGCCCCATCGATTGCTCAAATTGAGCCACTACCCTACCACCGCCGGATTTGCCCGGAAGATCGAAATTGCTGTATGATGAAAGTTTGCGGCTCCAGGTTGCACGCCATCCTGGATTGGTCTGCCTGAGTAACCCAACATTCTGAAGCATAAGGACAGTTATGTACGCAGTGATTGAAACCGGCGGAAAGCAGTATCGCGTCGCGCCGGGCGATGTGATCGAGGTGGAAACGATCCCCGGCGAGGTTGGTTCGGAAATAGAATTTGAGCGTGTGCTGGCGGTGGTGAACGATTCCAACGAGGTCGTCGCCGGGCCCGCGCTGGCCGAGGCGCGTGTGAAGGGCACCATTTCCGGCCACGGACGCGGAGACAAGGTGATCGTTTTCAAATTCAAACGCAAGAAGCAGTACAAACGAACCATCGGCCATCGGCAAAACTTCACGCAGGTGACGGTGAGCGAGATTCTGGCATAGGTTCCCGGGGATTTGCATAGGTGTAATGTATGGCGCATAAAAAAGGTCTGGGAAGTTCCAAGAACGGGCGCGATTCCAACGCGCAGCGGCTGGGCGTAAAAGCCTTCGGCGGCGAGCTGGTGACGGGCGGCTCCATCCTGGTGCGGCAGCGCGGCACGCGCTACAAAGCGGGCGAGAACGTCGGGCGCGGGAAAGACGACACGCTGTTCGCCAAGATCCCCGGCATTGTTGTGTTTCGCGACCGCGGGCGCGCCGGCAAGTTCATCAGCATCGACCCGAGCAGCAATTAGCGCCTTCCAGGCGTTTGTTTCCGGCCACTCCGGCAAGCCTCCAGTCCTTAGTCCCTAGCCCCATGTTCATTGACGAAGTACGAATCCGCGTGAAAGCGGGCGACGGCGGCAACGGCTGCATGGCGTTCCGCCGCGAGAAATACGTTCCGCGCGGGGGCCCCAGCGGCGGCGACGGCGGGCGCGGCGGCGACGTCATCCTGGTCGCCAGCGAGCACCACAACACGCTGCTGCACTTCCGTTTTAACCCCGAGCACACGGCCGAACGCGGGCGGCACGGCGAAGGCAGCAATAAGACCGGGCGGGATGGGGCGTCCATCGAGGTTCCGGTTCCGGTGGGGACCGTGATTTACGACGCCGACACCGGCGAGCTGCTGCACGATTTTACTCAGGCGGGCGACCGGTTCACTGTGGCACGCGGCGGGCGCGGCGGGCGCGGCAATCAGCACTTCGCCACGCCCACCCATCAGGCGCCCACGGAACACGAGCCGGGGCGGCCGGGTGAAGAGAAACGGCTGCGGCTGGAGCTGAAGCTGCTGGCCGACGTCGGGTTGGTGGGGTTCCCGAACGCGGGCAAATCGACTCTGATTTCGCGCATTTCGGCGGCGCGGCCCAAGATCGCCGATTACCCGTTTACGACGCTGGAGCCCAATCTGGGTGTAGTCAGCGTGGACGATCAGACGTTCGTGGTGGCCGACATTCCCGGCTTGATCGAAGGCGCGCACCTGGGGCATGGGCTGGGCGTCCAGTTTCTGCGGCATGTTGAGCGCACGCGGCTGCTGGTGCACCTGGTGGACGTT
The DNA here is from genome assembly GCA_035508055.1 of Bryobacteraceae bacterium. Lineage (GTDB taxonomy): Bacteria > Acidobacteriota > Terriglobia > Bryobacterales > Bryobacteraceae > Palsa-89. Next base: position 17,884 of record DATJNO010000169.1, read on the forward strand.
TCGGAGGTGACCGGGCGCGATCCGGTCCACGACTTCGAGGTTATCCTGGAGGAACTGGCCAGCTTCAGCGAAGATTTGGCGAAGAAGCCGATGTTCTTAGTGGCTTCTAAGGTGGATGTCGCACAGGATCCGGCGCGAATCGAAAAGTTGCGCGAGCTGGCGGCGGCGCAAGGCCTGCCGTTTCATGCGATTTCGAGCGTGACCGGGCAGGGGATCGAGGACCTTCAGTACAAAATGGCTCAATTTCTCGCCCAACCGGTCGAAGAGAGAGTTGAACAGGAAAAATAGCGTGGACGCGAGGCCGCTTCCACGGAGGTTCGCATGGACGGGCTAAGCCAGATCGGGCTGCAAGGTCTTTCGACCGCGGAATCGCAATTCAACACGGCGGCCAGCCAGATCGCACGGGCGCCCTTGGCGGCTTTGAACCAAGGCCCGCCGTCCGATCAGGTGGACTTGAGCACGGCGGCGGTGGCGCTGCTGGAATCGCGCAACAGCTTCGACGCCAACATTAAGGTGCTGAAGACCGGCGATGAGATGCAGCAGACGCTGCTCAACATGATCGGGTAGCGCGGGCGCTATTTCACCAGCACGCTGGAAGCGGTGGCGAAGTTGAGAATCAAGGAAGGCGCCACTCCCAGCACGATCGTGCCGAGCGCGGTGAGCCACAACGTTGCGTTGATGCCGATCGTCGGCGGCTGCAACGAAGCCGTCGCTTCGCCGGGCTCCCGCATATACATCACAACCAGGATACGCAGGTAGTAATACGCCGCTACTGCGCTGTTCAGCAGGCCCAGCACGGCAAGCCACACCAGGTTGGCGTCCAGAGCGGCTTTGAAGATATAGAACTTGCCGAAGAACCCGCCGGTCAGCGGCACGCCGATGAACGAGAGCAGGAAGATCGAGAACATAGCCGCGGTCATGGGCTCCTTCCAGCCTAGCCCGGCCAGGTCGTCCACGTTGAGGTACCTCTCGTCCTGCCGCGAGAAGTAGGTAATCACAGCTAGAGCGCCGATGTTCATCAGCGCATACGCGGCGAGATAAAACATCACCGCGGCCACGCCGACCTGGTTGTGCGCGGCGATGGCCACCATGATGTATCCGGCGTGCGCGATGGAGCTATAGGCCAGCAGGCGTTTGATGTTGGTTTGCATCAGCGCGGCGAAGTTGCCGATGATCATGGTCAGCAGCGCCGAGGCCCATACGAACGGCTCCCAGCGAACGGCGATCGGTCCGAAGGCCGTCATGAAGACTCGGACGAAGATGGCGAAAGCGGCGGCCTTGGGGCCGGCCGACATGAAGAGCGTCACCGGTGCGGGCGCGCCTTGATAGACGTCGGGGGCCCAAATCTGGAAAGGTGCGGCCGAGACCTTGAACGCGAAGCCGACGAACATCAGCGCGGCGGCGGTTCCGGCGAGAACGATGTTGCGCTCGGAGCCGGGCGTGAGCAGGGCGACGCGGATGTTGGCGAGATTGGTGCTGCCCGTGGTGCCGTAGATCCAGGCGATACCATAAAGCAGGAAAGCGGTGGCGAACGAGCCTAACAGGAAGTATTTTAACGCCGCTTCGTTGTTGCGCTTGTCGTCCCGCAGATAACCGGCCAGGATATAGGTGGCGATGGAAGAGATCTCCAGGCTGATGAAGATCATGATCAGTTCGTTGGCGGTGACCATTACGCATTGGCCGGTGACCGAAAACAGCAGCAAGGCGTAATATTCCGACGAGGCCGCGTGTTCCTGCCGCAGGTACTGCGCCGAGGAGAAAAGAGTCAGCATGCCGACGGCGATCACCAGGACGCGGAAGAACGTGGCGAAGCCGTCCACGATGAGCATGTTGGAGAACGATGTGCCGGGGTTGCCGTAGGCGACGAATGAGGCGACCAGCGCACCGGTGAACGCGGCCAACGTGAGCGCGCTCAGGTTCGCCCGCTTGGTGTCCTCGCCCAAAAGCGGCTCGAACAGCATGATGAGCACGCCGCCCAAGGTCAGGATCATCTCGGGCAGGAACCGCACGTAGTCGGCGGCCGTGGGCAGAAAGTTAACGGGCATTGGCAAGCTCCCTGTGCGCCCCGAAACCGGGAATGCGCGGCGGCGCGGCGTGCACGTGGATCTCGCGGTGCGAATCGACGGGGCCGAGCAGGACAGCATTGGACGTGGAAATCGACGGCAGGAAAGTTTGCGGGAACGATCCCATCCAAACCATGAGAAGAAGCAAGGGAACGATGATCGCGTATTCGCGGAAGTTCAAGTCCGGCATGTGGTGGGAGACTTCTTCGGAGGCCTTACCCAGGAATGCGCGCTGGTAGAGCCACAGCATGTAGCAGGCCGAGAGAATGGCGCCGAGGGCGGCGAAAATGGTCCAGCGGAAGTACACGAGCGTAGCACCCTGCAGCACCAGATACTCGCCGATGAAGTTGCTGAGCATGGGCAGGCCGATGCTGGCGAGCATGGTGATCATGAAGACGGTCGCGAGCTTGGGGGCGGGCGTGGCGACACCGCCGTAGGCCGCGATTTCGAGCGAATGCCGCCGTTCGTACAGGAAGCCGACCAGGAGGAAGAGCGCGCCGGTGGAGACGCCGTGACTGAGCATTTGATACACAGCGCCGTCGAAACCCTGCTGCGTGAAGGTGAAAATGCCAAGAACGACAAACCCCAGGTGGCTGACCGAGGAGTAGGCCACCAGTTTTTTCATATTGGGCTGCACCATGGCGACGAGCGCGCCATAAACGATGCCGATAATGGCCAGCGTGACGATCCAGCCGGCGCAAGCGCGGGCGGCGGCGGGAAACATCGGGACGCAGAATCGCAACAGGCCGTAGGTGCCCATTTTCAGCATGACGGAAGCCAGCATCACGGAACCGGCTGTGGGCGCTTCCACGTGGGCGTCGGGCAGCCAGGTATGCAGCGGGAACACCGGAACTTTGATGGCGAAGGCGATGAAGAAAGCCAGGAACAGCCAAAGCTGCGCTTCTCCGCTCAGGGCGATGGAGCCGCTTTGAAGCCCGGCCAGGATCTTGGGGTAATCGAACGTGCCGGCTTGGTTGTACAGGAAGATGATTGCCACCAGCATCAGCATCGAACCGGCCATGGTGTACAGGAAGAACTTGACGGCGGAGTAAATGCGCCGTTCGTGGCCCCAGATGCCGATGAGGAAGTACATAGGGACAAGCGAAATTTCCCAGAAAACGTAGAACAGGAAGAAGTCGAGCGCGCAGAACACGCCGACCAGGCCGAATTCCAGCAGCAACAGGAAGCCGTAATACTGTTTGATGTGCTTGTCGATGAAACGCCAGGAGACCAGCACGCAGAGCGGAGTCAATAAGGTGGTGAGAAGCACCAGCCACAGGCTGATGCCATCCATTCCGACGTGATAACGGATGGCGGGCGAAGTGATCCAGGACACGTCCGTCTCGAAAGCGAATTTGCCAGGAGTGTGGAACCAGAACGGCGCGATGAGCCCGAGCGATGTGGCGAAGACGACGAGGGAGACGATCAAGGTGAAGTTCTTGATCATGCCCGGCTCTTCCTTGGGAAGCGTGAGAACCAGAAGGAACCCGGCCAGCGGCAGCAGGATGACGAGATCGAGCAGATTCATCGGATGCCTCCGGCGAAGCCGATGGCGAGCAAGACGACGACCGAACCCAGCACCACCCAGGCGGCGTAACTTCGAATACTTCCGGATTGCATTCGCCGCAGGATGCCGCCAATGCCGCGCGCCCGTATTCCTATCCCGTTGACCGAGCCGTCGATGAGGCCGGCGTCAACGCCGCGCCAGAGAATCGTGCGCGAGCCGTTCACCAGGGGCCGAACCACGGCGGCGTCGTAGGCTTCATCGACGAAATATTTGTTGTAAACCAGCGTGTACAGGCCCTTGATAGAGTTGGCGAAGGAATCGGCCAATCCAGGTTTCGCGACGTAGAACACGTAAGCAATGACGATGCCCAAGACGCCCACGCCTGCCGAGAGCCACGCCAAGCCCTGGTTTTCGGGCTTCTCAGGGAACAACGGCTCGAGCCAGCGGGGAATATTGATGTAGCCGCCGCCGAGCGATAGGGCGGCGAGAATCATGAGCGGGCCGGTCATCACCAGCGGTGATTCGTGCGGATGCGCGTGGCCGCGATAATCGCCCAGGAACGCGAGAAACCAGGCGCGGAAGACGTAAAACGAAGTGAGGCCGGCGGTGAGCACGCCAATCCAGTACATCCACGGTGCCCGCGCATACGAAGCCACTAGAATCGCGTCCTTGCTGAAGAATCCGGACGTGAACGGGAAACCGGAAATCGCGACCGACGCGCACAGCAGGGTAATCGCTGTGATCTTCATGTGCTTCCACAAGCCGCCCATCTGCCGCAGATCCAGTTCGCCATGCAGGCCATGCATCACCGCGCCTGCGCCAAGGAACAGCAGTCCCTTGAAGAACGCGTGGGTCATCAAATGGAAGATGCCGGCCGAAAACGCGCCCACGCCGACGCCCAGAAACATGTAGCCGAGCTGCGAAATAGTGGAATACGCGTAGACTTTTTTGAGATCCGTTTGGGCCAGGCCGATGGTGGCCGCAAAGAAGGCCGTCGCCAGGCCGATCACTGCGATGGTGTCCATGGAGATGGGCGCTTTGGTGAACAGGGCCGCCGAGCGCACGGTCATATAAACGCCCGCCGTGACCATGGTGGCGGCATGGATGAGTGCGGAAACCGGGGTCGGGCCGGCCATCGCATCCGGGAGCCAGACATACAGCGGAATCTGCGCCGACTTTCCCGTGGCGCCCACCAGCAGCAGCAGCGTGATGGTGGTGAGAATCCCGGCGCCCGCTTCCACCGGCATGCCTTTCGCCGCTTCAAATACTTTGGCGAAGTCGAGCGTGCCGAACTGGCGGTAGATCAGAAAAATCGCCAGGGAAAAGCCGAAGTCGCCAATGCGGTTCACGATGAACGCTTTGTTTCCCGCGTTGGTCGCGAAGCCCTCCAGAAAGTAATATCCGACGAGCAGATAGCTGCAAAGACCCACGCCTTCCCAACCCACGAACAGCAGCAGGAAATTCTGCGCCAGCACCAGCACCAGCATGAAGAACATGAACAGGTTCAGGAAGGAGAAGAAGCGATAGTAGCCGTCATCGTCCGACATGTAGCCGATGGCGTAGATATGGATCAGCAGGCCGACGCCGGTCACTACCATGAGCATCACGGCGGTCAGGCGGTCCACCGCGAAGTCGACGCCGATGTTCAGCATGCCGCTTTGGATCCAGGTGTAGTAATGCTCGACGTACTTGGTTTCCATCGCGCCGAGGCCCAGCAACGTCTTCAGGACCCATGCGAAGGAAAGCGCCACGGAGCCGATGGCGAACAGATTGACGAGTCCTTTGGAAAAACGCCGGCCGAAGAGGCCGTTCACCAGAAAGCCAGCCAGCGGAAAGATGGGTATCAGCCAAAGAGACATGATGTCAGTATTTCATCGAGCTTACTTCGTCAATCATGAGCGTTTCGCGATTCTTGAAGACCGTCAGAATGATCGCCAGCCCCACGGCGGCTTCCGCCGCGGCCACCACCATCACGAAGAAGCTGAAGATATGGCCGTCCACCTGTTTGAAGTTGTACGAGAAGGTGATGAACGTCAGGTTCACCGCGTTCAGCATCAACTCGATGGACATGAACACGGTGATGATGTTGCGCCGGTAAATGAAGCCCGCCACGCCCAGTCCAAACAGGATGGCGCTGAGGATGAGGTACCAGTTCAGGGGCACACTGTTGAGCATTGCCTATACTTCCTTTCTCGCTAGCACGACCGCGCCCACAATCGCGATCAGAATCAGCACCGACGTCACTTCAAACGGCAGCAGGTAAACCGTGAAAAGCTTCCGGCCCACGTCCAAAGCCGTTCCGCCCTGGAACAGCCCGAAGACAACGCCTTCGGTCTTGGGCAGCATGGCTTGAATGATAAAGCTGATCAAGCCGAGAAACGCGGCCAACAGCACGATTCCCAAATACTTCGTAAAGCGCGAGACCTGCAACGACGTGCCTTCCGCCCCGGCGTTCAACAGCATGATGACGAAGACGAACAGCACCATGATGGCGCCGGCGTAGACGATCACCTGGGCGGCGGCGATGAACTCGCCACCCAGTTGCAGGTACAGGATGGCCAGAGATCCCATGACGCCGATGAGCGACAGCGCGCTGGCGATGGGATGCGTCTGCACCACGAGATTGATGCCGCAGAACACGGCAATTCCGGCGAAGATGAAGAAGATAAGCGCGGTCATAGGTCTATTTCGAAGTCAGCGCAACCACTAAGCTGGTGACCAACAGGTTCAGCACCGAGAGCGGAAACAGGAAGATCCAGGCAAAGCGCATCAGCTGGTCGTAGCGGAAGCGCGGCAGCGTGCCACGGACCCAAATAAAGAGAAACAGCAGGATTCCGATTTTGCCGCAGAACCAGAACAGCGCCATCAGAATCGCTTTCAACACGGGTACGAAGAGCGACAGGCCGAAGATCGCGGCGATGCCGAGGAACACCAGACCCGCGGCCGGCAGCGTGAACTTGTCCTTGCGGCGCGCCGGATTCAATCCGTGATAGATGGCAATGAGCCCGCCGAACAGGAATACCAGGATAGGGATGGCATCCGAATAAGGCTCGGGGAACAGAGGCGTCCAGCCGCCCAGGAACAGGAGCGTCGCCACCGCTGTGACGGTCACCATGTTCGCGTATTCGGCCATGAAGAACGCGGCGAACTTCATGCTGCTGTATTCGGTGTGGAAGCCGGCCACCAGTTCGTTCTCGGCTTCCGGAAGGTCGAACGGCACGCGATTGGTTTCGGCGAAACCGGCGATGAGAAACACCAGAAAGCCGAAGATCTCCGGGATGGCGTTCCAGCGCGGGATGAATCCCAGCCAGTAGCCGGTCTGATACTCCACCATTTTGCGGAAGCTGAGCGTGTTGGCGAGCAGCAGCGGCGCGGCCACGGCCAAGCCCAGCGGTAGCTCATAGCTGATCATCTGCGCGGAACTGCGCAGGCCGCCCAGCAGCGCGTATTTATTGTTGGACGCCCAACCGCCCAGCGCCACGCCATACACGCCCACCGACGAAACGGCCAGCACAAAAAGGATGCCGATGTTCAGATCCGTGAGTTGCATCCAGGTCTTCACCGGGCCCACCTGAATTTCCGGTCCGAACGGGATAACGGCGATGGAGATGAGCGCCAGCGTCACGGCCACCCAGGGCGCCATCAGATAAAAAACCCGGTTGACGTGCGAGGGGATGACGCCCTCCTTGGTGATGAGTTTGACGACGTCAGCCAGCGGCTGCAGCAGGCCGTGCGGCCCCACGCGATACGGCCCCACGCGAAGCTGGATATGCGCGATTACCTTGCGCTCGATCCACTGCAAATACGCGAGCGCGGTCAGAAGCACGAAGGCGACCACCGCCGCCTTGATCAGGCTCAGGATTAAAAAATTCATGAGTGACCTTACGGTCGCTGTTCGGAATACAACCCGCCCGGCGCCTCCAGCACGGAATTCAGCGTCTTCGAGTAGCGTCCCAGGGTGCCGGAGGTGAACAGCGTGTCGCACGCGGATTGAATCAATTCCGGCCGCGAATTCACCGGCACACGGCCATTCACCGGCGCGGTTTGTGCTGCTCCACCTGTTGCAACGATGGGCAAAGGAACATTATAACCACGTACGTTATTGCGAATCTCTTCAAAAACCTTGTCGGGCGACCAGATGCCCAGGTTCACGCCCATCTCTTTGGAAAGCAGGCCGAGGATTTCCAGGTCGGGCTTGGTCCCCATCACCTGGATGCCGGCTTTCAGCTTCTGCACTTCACCGCAGGTGTTGGTGACGGTGCCGTTCTTTTCGTAAGCCGACGCGGCGGGGAACACGATGTCGGCGCGTTGGGCTGTTTCGGTGAGGAACAGATCCTGCACCACGACGAATGCGTTGACGGACGCGAGTGTGGCGCTTTTCAGCGGATTCGCGCCCACCACCCACAGCACATCCAGGTCCGCCGCCGCGAGAATCTGGTCGTAAGCCAAGCCCGGATTTTCCACGGGCTGGTATCCCGGTCCAAGATCCGGCAGCAGCCCCATGTCGACGGCGCCGCGAGAGTTGGAATAGTCAACCAGAGCGACATACTTCACCGGAATGCCGAGCGAATCTCCGAATGCCACCAGTTTGCGGATTTCGTCGCCTTTGATCGCATCGCCAAACACGACTACCAGTTCGGGCTCGGCCTTTAGCTGCTCGCGCAGCGACTCGACATCCGCCAGTTCGCGGCCCGGCAGCGTCACGATGCTGCGCACCGCCTGCGCCTGTTCGCGGACCGGGCCCGGCGCCACGGTGTAGATGTGCGCGGCATGATGGCGATAATTCGCCCGAATCTGAAACGCCAGGAAGGGATGCTGCTGGGAAAGGTCGTTCGAAACCACCAGGATGGCTTTGCTGTCGTAGAGGTCGGCCGCCGTGGCCAGCGCGCCCGTCTTTCCGCTCAGCGCGTCCAGCAGCGTTACGACGTCGCCCGTCCGGTGATGATCGATGTGATTCGTCCCCAGCGCCTCGCGGGCGAACTTCTGCAGATAGTAATTTTCTTCGTTGCTGGTGCGGTTGGAGCCGATCACGCCGAACTTGCCATGACGCGACTTCACGTCTTTGAATTTGCGCGCGGCGGCCTGGAGCGCATCCGACCACGAGACCGGCTCCAGTTTGCCGCCCTTCCGCAGCAGCGGCGTTTGAAGGCGCTCGGCGTGATGCACGAAGTCCGACGCATAGCGTCCCTTGATGCAGAGAAACTCGCCGTTGATGCCGGAATGATCGCGATTGTTGCCGCGGACGATCTCGCCATTGCGCACGCCTAACGTCGTCTTACAGCCGTCTGAACAATGCGTGCAGATGGTGCCGACGTGCTTCATCTCCCAGGGCCGCGTCTTGTAGCGATACATGCCGCTGGTGAGCGCGCCCACCGGACAGATGTCGATGCACATGCCGCACTCGTCGCATTCCAGGTGATCCAGGTGGTTCGGCTCGATGATGGAAACCACGCCGCGATTGCCCACTCCCAGCGCATTCACGCCCATGCCTTCGTTGCAAATGCGGACGCAGCGGTAACAGAGGATGCAACGCGGCGCGTCATAGAACACCACCGGCGACCATTGCTGCTCGTCGACGTGCACCTTCTGTTCCAGGTAGCGGCTTTCGCCCATGCCGTAGCGGAACGTCATATCCTGCAGTTCGCATTCGCCGCCCTTGTCGCACACCGGGCAATCCAGCGGATGATTCGTCAGCAGGAACTCCACCATGCTCTTGCGCGCTTCGTGCACCACGGGTGAATCGGTGCGCACTACCATGCCTTCGGCCACGGGCGTCGTGCAGGCCACCTGCAGCTTCGGAGTCTTTTCCACTTCCACCAGGCACATGCGGCACGCCGCCTGCAGCGTCAAGCCGTCGTAGTAGCAGAAAGACGGGATCTCGATTCCCAGCTGCTTCGCCGCGTTGATCAACAAGGTCCCGGGTGCGCTGGTGACCTGCTTTCCGTCGATGGTGAGATGAATGGGATCGCTCATTGTCTATGCCAAGGCCAGTTCCGCGGAGGGATGGAAGGGGCATGGTCTGCCGTTCAAGTGCGCTTCGAAGTCGTCGGAAAACTTTTCGATGATGGACATGGTCGGCATCGCGGCCGCGTCGCCCAGCGCGCAGAAGGTGCGGCCGAACATATTCTTGGCCAGTTCGCCGATCAGCGGGATGTCGCTCTTCTGGCCGCCGCCGCTGTGGAACCGGTCCAACATCTTGCGCAGCCAGGTGGTGCCTTCGCGGCAGGGGATACACCAGCCGCAGCTCTCGTGCGCGTAAAACTTCATGATGCGCAGCGCGAACTTCACCATGCACGTGTCTTCGTCCAGAATGACGGTGCCGCCCGAGCCGAGCATGCTTTTGACCTTAACCAGCGTGTCGAAATCCATCGCGATGTCGCACTCGTCGGCTTTCAGGAGCGGGCACGAGGAACCGCCCGGAACCACGGCCTTCAGCTTCTTGCCGTTGCGCATGCCGCCGCCGACGTCGTAGATCATGCGCAGCAGATTGAATCCGACCGGAAGCTCGTACACGCCTGGTTTGTTGATGTGGCCGGACAGGCAAACCATCCGCGTGCCGCCGTTCTTCGGGGTTCCCAGCGCCGCGAAAGCCGCCCCGCCATCGCGAATGATGGCTGGTATGGCGGAGAACGTCTCGACGTTACTGAGCAGAGTTGGAGCTTGCCATGCGCCGACCACGGCTGGAAAGGGCGGTTTCATGCGCGGCACGCCGCGCTTGCCTTCGATGGAGTCCAGCAGCGCGGTTTCCTCGCCGCATTCATAAGCTCCCGCGCCGGTGTGTGTGTAGAGGTCGAAGTCGAAGCCGGTGCCCTGAATGTTCTTGCCCAGATAACCGCGCGTGTAGGCCTCGTCGATGGCCCGATCCATGGCCTGAATCAGATAACGATATTCGCCGCGGATATAGATGTAGCCTTTGTGAGCGTCAACCGCCTTTGCCCCGATGAGAATGCCCTCGATCAACTGGTGCGGGTCGTTCTCCATCAGCAGCCGGTCCTTGCAGGTGCCGGGCTCGCTCTCGTCGGCATTGATGATGACGTACTTCGGCTGGGGCGAAGTGCGCGGCACGAAGCTCCACTTCAAGCCGGTCGGAAATCCGGCGCCGCCCCGGCCGCGCAAGGCCGAAACCTTCACTTCCTCGATGATCTGCTCCGGCGTCATCTCCATGGCTTTGCGGAACGCCTTGAAGCCGTCGTTGGCCAGATAGGTTTCAAGCGACTCCGAGTTCGGCAGGCCGAAACGCCGGGTCAGGACTTTGACTTCGAGCGGGCTAGGTTCGTTATAGAGCATCGCGTCCTTATCTCACTGCGCCTTCCTTAAATCCGCGATCAAGGCGTCCAGCTTTTCGGGCGTGACAAAATGATAGAAATCGTAATTCACCTGAATCGCCGGCGCCCAACTGCACGCTCCCATGCATTCCACTTCTTCCAGGGAAAACTGGCCATCCGCGGTCACTTCTTTGTTGCCGATCCCCAGCGTCTTCGACGCGTGCTCAAACAGTTCCTCGCCGCCGAGCAGCAGGCAACTGATGTTGGTGCACACCTGCACGTGGCATTTGCCGAGCGGTTTGCGGTGGAGCATGGAATAGTAGCCCACCACTTCGTCCACCTGCAGCGGCTGCACCTTGCAGCGCCGCGCCACTTCTTCGATCAGTTCGGTGGAAATGCGGCCCACTTCGTCCTGTGCGTACAGCAGCATGGGAACCACGGCCGAACGGGTGCGTCCCGGCGGATAGCTCTCCAGCAGCTTTGCGAACTTAGCTTCGAGTTCGGGCGAAAAAGTCATTAGCGGTCCACATCTCCCAGAACGAAATCCATGCTGCCCAACGCGGCGATCGAATCGGCCAGCAGGCGGCCTTCCAGCAGAGCCGGGAGCGCCTGCAGATTTCCAAAACTGGGCGTCCGCATGTACACGCGATACGGTTTCGACGTGCCGTTGCTCACCACGTAGTAGGCGATTTCGCCGCGCGGCGCTTCCACGGCCTGGTACGCTTCGCCGGCGGGCACGCGGAAGCCCTCGGTGACGATCTTGAAGTGATAGATGAGCGCTTCCATCTGCGTTTTCATCTTCTCGCGCTCGGGAAGAACGATCTTCGGCGCGTCAGCCTGCCACGCGCCTTCCGGCATGCCCTCCAGAGCCTGCACGATGATGCGCGCGCTTTGCCGCATCTCGCTCAGCCGCACGCGGTACCGCGCATACACATCGTTTTCCGTGCGAGTGGGCACCTCGAAATCGAACTGGTCGTAGCTGGAGTAGGGCTCCTTCTTGCGGATGTCCCACTCCACGCCGGCCGCGCGGATCATCGGCCCGGTGACGCCCAGGTCCAGCAGGTCCGCCAGCGGCGCGATGCCCACGCCCTGCGTGCGGCGCAGCCAGATGGGATTGCTGTCCAGCAGTTCCTCGTATTCCTCCACCTTGCTGGGAAACGCGCGGATGAACTTGCCTACCGCCTGCTGCCAGCCCCGGGGAGGCTCCAACGCGACCCCGCCGATGCGGATGTAGCTGGTCATCATGCGCTGTCCGGAAAACATTTCCAGGATGCGCAGAATATCCTCGCGCTCGCGGAAGCAGTAAAAGAACACGCTCATGGCGCCGATGTCCAGGGCGTGCGTTCCCAGCCACACCAAGTGGCTGTTCAGGCGCGAAAACTCCGTCATCATCACGCGCAGCCATTGCGCTTTCCGCGGGATCTCGATGTCGCCGATCAGTTTCTCCACCGCCAGCGCGTACACCAGATTGTTCGAGAGGTTCGACAGATAATCCACGCGGTCGGTCAACGTCACTGCCTGCTGCCAGCTCTTGACTTCGCACTCCTTCTCGATGCCGGTGTGGAGGAATCCGATGTCGGGGACGGCCTTCAAAATCGTTTCGCCGTCCAACTCCAGAACGATGCGCAGCACGCCGTGGGTGGACGGGTGCTGCGGACCCATGTTCAGGATCATCTTCCGCGTGGATCCAATGGGCGGTTCGACTACGACGGCCGTGTTTTCCGCGGCTTCCGTGGCGGCGATGGAGTCGGTATGGATCGTGATCTCACGCATGGCGGTTCCTATTCGTTCTGGTAGCTGTACTTATGGCCGTGCACCGGATAATCCTTGCGCAGCGGGTGGCCCTCCCAATCCGTCGGCATTAGGATGCGGCGCAGTTCGGGGTGGTTACGGAAGATGACGCCGAACAGGTCGAAGACTTCGCGCTCGTACCAGTCGGCCGCGCGCCACACGCCCGTCACCGAATCGATCTCGCAAGCGGATTCGGTCAGCCAGCACTTCAACCGCAGGCGCTCGTTGCGGTCGAGCGAGTGCAGCAGATAGATCACCTCAAAGCGCGGATCGGCCGGCAGCCAATCCACCGCTGTGATGGCGCTCAACCGTACGAAGCTTTGCTCGTCCTTCAGGAACCGGCACACCTCGACGATCTGGGCGGGAGCGATGAACAGCGTCGGCTCGTTCCGTTCCGCGTGCCCGCCCGTGATGGCGCCCGGGAAGCGCACTTCGAGCGCGGCCGCGACCGCGTGGTCTCGCAAGGAATCAGGCAGCATTCTTATTCACCGAAGTCCCGGATACGGATGCCCGGCCGGCCGGCGCACCCGGCTGTTCTTGCGACCAGTCCAGCGCGCCCTTCTTCCAGATGTAGAAGAATCCTGACAGCACCAGAACGATGAAAAGGAGCATCTCGACGAACCCAAAAAGCTTCAGTTCACGGTATACCACGGCCCAGGGGTAAAGGAACACGGCTTCGATGTCGAACAGGATGAAAACGATCGCCACCAGGTAAAACTTCACGCTGAAGCGTTCGCGCGCTGAGCCGGTGGGGGCGATTCCGGACTCATAGGGCGAATCTTTAACCCGGCTCTTCACGTGCTTGCCCAGGACGGCGGACAGCACCACCAGGGCAGTCGCCACCAAAACGGCGAGCGCGATTTGCACCAGAACCGGGAAGTAGGTCTCGGGATAAGTAGTTGGCATGAATGTAGACTCGACGCCCTAACATTCGACTATAATGAGATCCGGCCTCAGGCCGCAAGTTACAGTTTCCTTCCCGGGTGTCATGGAGAAGCTGGAAGCAACTACAAGCCAGATTGAAATTGTTCTAAACGGCCAGCCGCGGCCGGCGCCGGCGGGCTGCAGCTTGCGGGATTTGCTGCTATGGTTGGAAGTCGATCCGGCGCGGGTAGCGGTGGAGCTCAATCGTTCGATCGTTCCTCGCCGGGAGTGGGATCGGGTCCGGGTCGAAGCGGGGGCTGCGTTAGAGGTCGTACAGTTTGTCGGCGGCGGGTAGACCGGTGGGGTTTTCTTGAGTCCGGTCCAGGATGTACCGGGCATCAGCGACATTACCTATTGACAGCCGCCACGGCTCAGGTAGAATTTTAGTGGCGTCTTAGTCGCAAACGTAAGCGGGTGAACATGTTCAAAACAAAGAAAAGTCGTTCTGAAAGCGAAGACGGGCTGCGTACGTTTGCCTCGAGCGATGTTTCCCGCATTGCCCAGGTCAGCCTGCGGCAGCTGCAATGGTGGGACGAGCGCAAGGTCGTCTCGCCCCGGCACGAAGGCCATAAGCGGGTCTACCAACCCGAGGAAGTTATTGAAATCACGGTAATTGCAGAGTTGCGCCGGAAGGGGTTCTCGCTGCAGAAGATCCGCCGCGTGCTGCGGTTCCTGCAGCGCGAGATGGGCAAGCGGCTAAGCGACGTCATGCAGTCGCACTCCGATCTGCACCTGGTCACCGACGGAAAATCCATTTACCTGGAGGACCAGCACGAGCGGATCATCGACATCCTGAAGAACGCCAAGCAGCCGATGTTTTTGGTCTGCGTGAGCGACCAGGTCCGCCGGCTGGACGAGTCCCCACGAAAGCCGATGAAGGCGGAGGCGGCCGCGGCGGGAACGCGCCGGTCCGCCCGCAGCGCTTAGGCTCGCTGCGGCTGAGCCGCCACCGGAAAGCGGAACTGCGATCCGTAAGGCGGTGGGCGGGCTTTCAGCGGCCTGTCCAAACTCCGTTATACTGAAAGAGCGAGGTGTCGATGCCGCGTTGGTGCCGGTCGGTTTTATTCGCGATTTTCTTCGTTGCTTTCTGCTCCGTCATCGGGGGCGTCTTCGGACCGGGGCTGACGGGAGTCTCGGCGGCCACCAGCGGCCCGGAAGAGGATCTCAAGTCCAACATCAAGGAGTTCACCAAGGTCTACGAGTTGGTGGAGAACAACTTCGCCGACAAGGTGACGGCCGACAAGGGCATCTACAAGGGCGCCATTCCCGGAATGCTGCGCACCCTGGACCCGCACTCGAATTTCTTCGACCCCAAGGATTTTCAAGCGCTCCGCGACGATCAAAGCGGCCACTACTACGGCGTCGGAATGCAGGTGGCGCCGCGCAATGGCAAGACCATCGTGGTGGCGCCGTTCGGCGGCTCGCCGGCTTATAAAGCCGGCCTGCGGCCCGGCGACATTATCCTGGAAGTCAACGACAAGAAAACCGACAATCTCAGCACGCCCGAGGTGGCCGACCTTTTGAAGGGCCCCCGCGGGACGCACGTTCAGGTCATGATCGGACGCCAGGGCCTCGACAAGCCGCTCACCTTCGACATCGTCCGCGACGAAATTTCCCGTTCCAGCGTCGAGGACGCATTCTGGGTGCGGCCCGGCATCGCTTACATGAAGATCACGCAGTTTAACGAGAACACCAGCGAGGAAATGGAAGACAACTTCAAGCGCCTGGGCGAAAACAACATCAAGGGTTTCATTTTGGACTTGCGTGAAAATCCCGGCGGCCTCCTGAACGAGGGCGTCGCCGTCGCCGGCCATTTCCTCCGCAAGGGCGAAGTGGTGGTCTCCCATCGCGGACGGGCGTCCGCCGAGAAACCCTACCTCGCGCGCGGAAGCGCGGCGGGCGGGAACTACCCCATCGTCGTTTTAGTGAACCGTTACTCGGCCTCCGCCGCGGAAATCGTGGCCGGAGCCCTGCAGGATCATGACCGCGGTTGGATCCTGGGCGAAACCACCTTCGGCAAGGGCCTGGTGCAGACCGTCTATCCGCTGGAAGACAACACCGGCCTGGCGCTCACTACGGCTCACTATTACACCCCCAGCGGCCGCCTGATCCAGCGCGACTACTCCAACATTTCGTTCCTGGATTACTATTACGGCAAGCGCACCGACACCAAGAATCTGCTGGACGTCAAGAGCACCGATAGCGGCAGAACCGTGTACGGCGGCGGCGGAATCACTCCTGACGAAAAGTTCGAGCCGCCCAAGTTGAATACCTTCCAAACCAGCCTGCTCACCAAGTACGCGTTCTTCAACTTCACTGCGAAGTGGTTCGGCTCGCGCGGCCAGGCGCAACTTCCCAAGGGCTGGGAACCCAGCGCCGACGTGCTCAACGATTTTCACGAGTATCTGTTGAAGCAGAACATCCCGTTCACCGAAGCGGAGTGGACCGATAATCACGTCTGGATCGCGCAGCAACTGAAGCGCGAAATGTACGCCACCGGTTTCACGTACGAAGAATCCCAGAAGGTCGCCATCGAGACGGATCCGATGGTGACGAAAGCCATTGAAGCGATGCCGCAAGCTCGGGCGCTGCTGGACAGGTCCAAGAAGCTGATCGTTGAGCGCATTCAGCAGGACTCACCGTACCTGACGCGGCACTGACAGTTTGAACACACCTCAGATTACCGTCCTGGACGCGGGCGGACAGTACTGCCATCTCATCGCCAGAAAGATTCGCGATCTGGGCGTATACGCCGACGTTCAGCCGAGCGAAACGCCCGCTTCGGAACTGGCTGGACGCAAGGGCGTGATCATCTCCGGCGGCCCGGACAGCGTCTACGAACCCGGCAGCCCGCGCATCGATCCGGCAATTCTGTCGGCCGGCAGCGCGGTCCTTGGCATCTGCTACGGCCAGCAGCTCATGACGCATGTGCTCGGCGGGCGTGTGCGCAAGGGTGAAAAGGGCGAGTACGGTTTCGCGCGCCTTCACGCGCTGCGCCCGCACCCGCTCTTCGCCAACCTGAACGGCGACGCTCAGGTATGGATGAATCATCGGGATCAGGTGGAGTCCGTGCCGGCTGGCTTTGACGTCCTGGGCAGCACGGATACCTGTGCTATCGCCGCGATGGCCCACCGCGAACGGCCGCTCATGGCGGTTCAGTTCCATCCCGAAGTGGTCCACACGCCCCAAGGACATCAGTTGCTGGCCAACTTCGTCTTCGGCGTCTGCCATTGCGCGAAGGATTGGGATCCGAAGGATCGCATCGGCCCGATCGAGCGCGAGATCCGCGCGGTGGCCCGGGATCGCAGCATTTTCTTCTTCGTGAGCGGCGGAGTCGACTCCACCGTGGCCTACACGTTATGCCTGCGGGCGCTCGGCGCGGATCGTGTGTTCGGCATCTATGTCGACACCGGCCTGATGCGCCAAGGCGAAACTGCTTATGTCCGGCGTCTGTTCGAGCAACTGGGCGCCAAAGCGTTTCGCGTGGAAGAAGCCGAAGACGAGTTCTTGCAGGCACTCGCTGGCGTCACAGATCCGGAAGCAAAACGGCACATCATCGGCGAGCAGTTCGTCGTGGTGCAGGAGCGCATTCTGAGCACCGGTCATTTCCTGGACGGCAACTGGATTTTGGGCCAGGGAACCATCTATCCCGATACCATCGAGTCCGGCGGCACAGCGAAGGCCGATGTCATCAAGACACATCACAACCGCGTGGCGGGCATCCAGAAGTTGATCGAGACCGGCCGCATCATCGAGCCGCTGGCATCGTTTTACAAGGACGAGGTCCGCGAGATCGGCGCTGAGTTGGGCATCCCGTCGGAGTTCCTGCACCGCCATCCGTTCCCCGGACCGGGCCTGGCGATCCGCTGTCTGTGCTCGGAATCGAGCGCTCCTGTGACGCGCCGCGATCCCGGCTGGCTGCTGCCCATCCGATCGGTCGGAGTGAAGGGCGATTCGCGCAGCTACCACGGCGTTCTGGCACTGGATCACGTTCCCGAGGAAGACGTCGCAACAGACCTGGTGAATCAGATGATGGATATTAATCGGGTGGTGGGCCTGGTACATTCCCGCATTGAGCTTGGCCAACTGCGATCCAGCTCAGCTACGCTGACTCAGGAACGTTTGAAACGCTTGCGCAGCGCCGACGCGATTGTGCGCCAGGTGTCGGAAGAAAGCGGATTCGATCGCGAAGTCTGGCAGTTCCCGGTCGTGCTGATTCCTATCGGGACCGCCAACCTGCCTGATTCGGTGGTGCTGCGTCCCATCCATTCGGTCGACGGCATGACCGCACAGGTGGTTCGCATGCCTCGCGAACTGCTGCATCGCCTCACCCACGAACTGATTGGGGTCAGCGGCGTCTGCGCCGTCTTCTACGACCTGACCCACAAACCGCCCGGCACCATCGAGTGGGAGTGAGGCGCTAGATCCGGTGAAAGCTCTTCAGGATATCGCGCGTCGAATAGCGCAGCGCGATGGGCCGGCCGTGCGGGCAGCTCATCGGGCATTCGGTGGCGCCGAGCTCGCGCAGCAGCCATTCCATCTTGGTTTGATCCAGCCGCATGTTGATCTTGATCGCCGCCCGGCAGGCGATGCTGGCGGCCATGGAGCGGCGCAGATCGTCGAGTGAGACTTTGCGCAGTTCGCCCTCGGCGATTTCCAGAATCTCGAACACCAGTTTCTCGACATCGCCTGGCCCGACGCCAGCCGGCGCGCCCTTCACCGCGATGGTGCGCTGGCCGAAAGGCTCGGAATCGAAGCCGGCGCGTTCCAGCTCATCCGCGATCCGCACGTATTCGACTTGTTGCGCGGGCGTCAGCTCCAGTAGGATCGGCATCAGGAGCTGCTGGCGTTCCACGCGGCCCTCGGCCTGCTGCCGCAGTACTTTCTCAAACAGGATGCGCTCATGCGCCACGTGTTGGTCGATGATCCAGAGTCCATCGCGGCCGGCCGCGATGATGAAGCTGTCCTGAATCTGTCCGAGCGGGCGCAAGTCCGCGAGCGCCGTCAGGCTCTGCGGCGTGTCCACGTAGGGCAAGGCTCCGTGAGTGTCCGGCGCCAGCTGAGGGACCGGATCGCCGAAATCGAAGCGCGGGGCTGGCGCCGCAGCGGTCTTCAGCGCGAACACCGGCAGGTCTTCTATGCGCTCCGGCCCGGTGAGAACATCGGAGGGCGCGGGCTCGAAGCGCTGGTTTTCGATGCGCTGTGTGAAGTCGGAGAAGGGAAGATCGGCGGCGGGCTGCGGCTGCGAAGGAACCGGAATGCCGGAGGCGGGCCGCGCTGTGACCAGACGCTCGCGGATCGAGTCGCGCACGAAGTCGTGCGCGAAGCTGCCATGCCGGAACCGGACCTCGGTCTTGGACGGGTGCACGTTGACGTCCACTTCTTCGCAATCGCAGTCGAGAAACAGCAGAGCGAATGGATAGCAGGCCGGGGGCATCAGGTTGTGATACGCCGATGATAGAGCGTGCATCAGCAGGCGGTCGCGAATCAGGCGGCCGTTGACGAACAGGAAAATGGAATTGCGATTGAGTTTTTGGACCTGCGGGCCGGAGACGAATCCGCGCAGCGCGAAAACGCGGCTGGTCCGTTCCTCAGCTTCGACGACCTCCAGTTCCCGCTCGATGTAATCCAGGTCGATGAGCTCTTCGAGCGTCTGCTTGCCGAATACCTGGTAGACGCGCTCGCGCAGTGTTTCGACGGGCGTGACGTCGAGTAACTCCGTCGTTCCGTGGCGCAACTGGAAGGCTTTCTGAGGATGCGCGAGGCTATAGTGAGTGACCAGAGAGGCGATGTGCGCCAGCTCGGTTTGATCCGAGCGCAGAAATTTCTTGCGGGCGGGAACGTTGTAGAAAAGATCACGAACCGTTACGGTTGTTCCGGCCGGGCGGGGTAGTTCGTCGCAGCGCAGCAGCTTGCCTCCGGCGATCTCGACCGCGGCGCCCGTGGTTTCGTCATGGGAGCGTGTTTCGAGCAGGAGGCGCGACACCGAGGCGATCGAGGGCAGCGCCTCACCGCGAAAGCCGAGGGTCGCGATGGAGAGCAGATCCTTGACGTCGGCGAGCTTGCTGGTGGCGTGGCGTTCGAAGGCCAGCAGGGCATCGTCGCGCAGCATGCCACAGCCGTTGTCGGCTATCCGGATCAGGCGGCGCCCGCCGCTCTCGATGTCGACGCGCAGGTCCGTGGCGCCGGCGTCGAGCGAATTCTCAAGCAGTTCTTTGACGACAGAAGCGGGCCGCTCCACGACCTCTCCAGCCGCGATCTTGTTGGCGACGGTGTCGGAAAGAACGCGGATTCGGCCCACAGGCGTTAGGCGCTCATAGAGGCCAGGAACTCGGCGTTGCTCCGGGTTTTGCCCAGCTTGTCCAACAGCAGCTCCATGCTTTCGGTGGGTGACAACGGGTTGAGCACGCGGCGCAGCACGAAGATGCGATTCAGCTCCTCACGCGGAACCAGCAGCTCTTCCTTGCGCGTGCCGCTCTTGGTGATGTCGATGGCGGGGAAGACGCGCTTGTCCATCAGCTTGCGGTCCAGATGGATTTCCATGTTGCCCGTGCCTTTGAATTCTTCGAAGATCACGTCGTCCATGCGGCTGCCGGTGTCGATGAGCGCCGAGGCCACGATGGTCAGCGATCCGCCCTCTTCGATATTGCGCGCCGCGCCGAAGAAGCGCTTGGGACGCTGCAGGGCGTTCGAATCGACGCCGCCCGACAGAACCTTGCCCGACGGCGGAACGACGGTGTTGTAGGCGCGCGCCAGGCGCGTGATGGAATCCAGCAGAATCACGACATCGCGCTTGTGCTCCACCAGCCGCTTGGCTTTTTCGATCACCATTTCGGCTACCTGCACGTGACGCGACGCCGGCTCGTCGAACGTCGAACTGATCACTTCGCCCTTGACCGAGCGCTGCATGTCGGTGACTTCCTCAGGCCGCTCGTCGATCAGCAGAACGATGAGGCTGACTTCCGGATGATTGGCCGTAATGGAATTGGCGATGGACTGCAGCAGCATCGTTTTGCCGGTGCGCGGCGCGGCGACAATCAGCCCGCGCTGCCCTTTGCCGATGGGGGTCAGCAGGTCCATCACGCGGCCGGAATAATTATCCTTCGTGGTTTCCAGCTTCAGCCGCTCGTCGGGATAGAGCGGCGTCAGGTTGTCGAAGAAGATCTTGTTGCGCGCTTCCTCGGGCGGCTCGAAGTTGATCGCGTCCACCTTGATGAGCGCGAAATAGCGCTCGCCTTCTTTGGGAGGCCGGATCTGGCCGGAAATTGTGTCGCCGGTGCGGAGATCGAAGCGGCGAATCTGCGACGGCGAGACATAAACGTCGTCCGGGCCGGGCAGATAGTTGTACTCCGGTGCGCGCAGGAAGCCGAAGCCGTCCGGCAGGCACTCCAGCACGCCTTCTGAAAAGATCAGCCCGCTCTTCTCAGCCTGCGTCTGCAGGATCTTGAAGATGAGTTCCTGCTTGCGGAGACCGGCGGTGCCAGTGACGCCCAGGTCCTTGGCGATCTGATTGAGCTTCTGGATGCTCATGTCCTTGAGCTCCACCAGGTCCAGCGTGCCGTTCTTCTGGTTCTGGCCGGCTCCGCCGTGGCGCTTGCGGCCGCCCGGTTGCGGGGGCGCGCCCTGCTCCAGCGCCTTGGCTTCCTGCTCGGACGGCTTGGCTTCGGCCTTGTCGCCGGCCGGCTTCGACTCAGCGGATTTGGGATCCGCTTTGCCGTCGGTCTTGGTTTCGGTGATCTCTTCGGTGGGAGCAGCTACTGCTGCTGGGTCTTGATTTTCAAAATCGCTTGCCAAATTTCCCTCGCTCCCCGGCACGTTAAGGCCGAGAACGGCAGAGTTTCGCTTTGGGGAGCGTGCCTCCCGATGGTCGCGACCCCTTGCCGTTGTTGATTTCGACTTTTCAGTTTGTCCGTCTTGGTGGCGATCACCAGGTATCGCCGGTTATGAAACTCCAGCCACTCACGGAGTTCCAGGTCCTTATCCATCCAACCCCGACGCGCGTCGAGGATCAGGAAGCAAAGCGCCAACGACCTTCGTTGTAAAAGGTATTGTTCGATGAGCTGCTTCCACTGGAAAGCTACTTCTCTCGGGACCCGTGCGAACCCGTATCCCGGAAGGTCGACGAAGTGGAATTGTCCGCCGACCCGGTAAAAGTTTACCTGCTGCGTACAACCCGGCCGGGCGCTGGTAAACGCCAGACCTTTTTGGCCCGTCAAGCAATTCAACAGGCTCGACTTGCCTACATTACTTCTTCCCAGAAACGCAATTTCCGGGAGCGACTCGGCTGGAAACTGATCCGTCCGGGCCGCGCTAATCACAAATTCCGCGTCCATCCGATCCCTGATAAGGTGAGGGCTGATCCACCGCAGCCCAGCCGGCTCCGGCGGCAACTTCTGGATCGCGCCTAAATTGAAATCCGCTCTTCCGGCGTTCCACGCACCAGATCCACCGGCGGTGTGCTTACCGCCAGGGGCAGCGCCACGATCTCCCGCTCCAGGGCGACCTTGAGGACCTCATCCATGGAGGTCACAAAGTGCAGTTTCATCTCCTTGCGGATGGTCTCAGGAATATCCGGGAGGTCTTTCTCATTATCCTTCGGAAGGACCAATTCGTAAATCCCCTGGCGATGGGCCGCTAGTACTTTTTCTTTCAAGCCACCAATCGGCAGTACCCTGCCGCGCACGGTGATTTCGCCGGTCATCGCAATGTCATAGCGGACCGGGATGTTCGTCAGAGCGCTGCAAATGCTGGTGGCAATGGTGATGCCGGCGGACGGCCCGTCCTTGGGGATCGCGCCTTCCGGCACATGCACGTGAATATCGAGATTGCGATAGAAATCGCGCGGCAGGCCGAGTAATTGCGCGCGGGAGCGCACATAGCTCATGGCGGCGTGGGCCGATTCCTGCATCACGTCGCCCAGTTTCCCGGTGGTTTGCAGTTTGCCCTTGCCTTCCATCACCGCCGCTTCCGTGGTGAGAATGGACCCGCCCACCTCGGTCCAAGCCAGCCCAACCGTAGCGCCCACTTCGTTCTTCTTGTCGGCTTGCAGGTCGCGGAACTTTTGCGGACCCAGGAAGTCCGCCGCGGTCCCGGCGTTCAACACGTCTTTGGAGGCTTTCCTGGCTTCCGAACCCTTGGGCGCGCTTTGCGCGTTCACTACCTTGCGAGCCACTTTGCGGCAGACATTGCCGATCTCGCGCTCCAGGTTACGGACGCCGGCTTCGCGCGTGTAGAACTGGATCAGAGTCTGCAGGCCCTCGTCGGTGATATCCAGTTCGCCTTCCTTGAGGCCGGTCTGTTTCATCTGCTTGGGCACCAGGAAGCGCTTGGCGATTTCCAGCTTTTCCAGTTCGGTGTAGCCGGAAAGCCGGATCACTTCCATGCGGTCCTGCAGCGCCGGCGGGACGGTGTGCAGCACGTTGGCCGTGGCGATAAAGAACACCTGGCTCAGGTCGTATTCGACGTCCAGGTAGTGATCCATGAACATGTAGTTCTGTTCCGGATCCAGCACTTCGAGCAGTGCGGCCGAGGGATCGCCGCGGAAGTCCATCGACATTTTGTCTACTTCATCCAGCATGAACACGGGGTTCTTGGTCCCCGCCTTCTTCATCATCTGCAGAATTTGGCCGGGGAGTGCCCCGATGTAGGTTCTGCGATGACCGCGGATCTCCGCCTCGTCGCGCACGCCGCCGAGCGAAAGACGAATGAACTTGCGTCCCGTGGCCTTCGCAATCGACATTCCGAGCGACGTCTTGCCGACGCCGGGAGGCCCGACAAAGCACAGGATAGAACCCTTCGGGCTTTGCACCAGCCTGCGAACCGCGAGAAATTCGAGGATGCGCTCCTTGATCTTCTCCAGGCCGTAATGGTCTGACTCGAGCACTTCCTGGGCGTGGTTGAGATCGCGAATCTCCTTGGATTTTTTCTTCCACGGCACTGCCAGCAGCCAGTCCAGGTAATTG
>DATJNO010000170.1:0-37147 GCA_035508055.1 Bryobacteraceae bacterium
GAGATGGTGATGCCGGGCGACAACGTGAGCCTGGAGATCGAGCTGATCACGCCGGTGGCCATGGACAAGGGGCTGCGCTTTGCGATTCGCGAAGGCGGCCGGACGGTGGGCGCCGGGACGGTGACGGAGATTTTAGAGTAACCCGATGGCTCTTCAAGAACGCATTCGCATCCGGCTCAAGGCGTACGACCACCGCATCCTGGACCAGTCCACGTCGGAGATCGCGGAAACGGCCAAGCGGACGGGGGCGCACGTCGCCGGTCCGATTCCGCTGCCCACCATTCGCAATCGCTATACCGTGCTCCGCTCGCCGCACGTAGACAAGAAATCGCGCGAGCAGTTCGAAATCCGGACTCACAAGCGGCTGCTTGATATTCTCGAGCCGACGCAGGACACGGTGGACGCCTTGATGAAGCTGGATCTTCCGGCCGGAGTGGATGTCGAGATCAAGGCGTTTGGAAAAGGGAAATAGAATGCAGAAAGCAGAAAGCAGAAAGCGGAAAGCGGAGCGCGGAAAGCAGGAAGCCGCATACTGCCTTCTGGCTGCCTTGTGCTTACCGAGGTACTCATGATCCCTGGGATTTTAGGCAAAAAGATCGGCATGAGCCAGGTGTTCCGCGCGGACGGGCAGGTGGTGCCCGTAACGCTGCTCAAGGCCGGGCCGTGCGTGGTGGTGCAGCGCAAAACGCCCACCACCGACGGGTACGACGCCGTGCAACTTGGCCTGGTTGAGTTCGCCAAGGCTGCCCGCGCCACCAAACCTTTCGCGGGTCACCTGAAGAAGGCCGGGGCGGATGGCGTGAAGTTTCTGCGCGAGGTCCGTTTGCGGCCCGGCGACGACGATCTGAAGCAGGGCGACCGCGTGCTGGTGGATCAGTTCAAGCCCAGTGACAAAGTGGACGTGATTGGCGTCAGCAAGGGCCGCGGCTTCGGGAGTCTGGTGAAACGCCATCATTTCCGCGGCGGTCCGGGCAGTCATGGATCCATGTTCGGCCGCGCGCCGGGATCGATTGGCGCGTCCAGCTTTCCGTCCCGTGTGTTTCCGGGCACGCGCATGGCCGGCCACACGGGCAACCAGCAGGTGACCGTGCGCAACCTCGAAGTCGTGGACGTGGTGGCGGACGACAACGTACTGGTGGTGAAGGGCGCGGTGCCGGGTCCCAACGGCGGCTACGTCCTGGTCAAGAGGGCCAAGAGGTAAGCGACTATGCCGAGTGTGGACGTTGTCGATCTGAATAACGCGGTGGTCGGTTCGCTCGAGCTGGCCGACGAAGTTTTCGCCGCGCCAGTCAATGAGAACCTTCTGTATGAGGCGGTGCGGCATTCCCAGGCGGCGGCCCGGGGAGGCAATGCCAAGACCAAGACGCGGCATGAAGTTTCCGGCTCCGGCAAAAAGTTGTGGCGCCAGAAAGGCACCGGACGCGCGCGCATGGGTTCCATCCGTTCGCCCCTCTGGCGGCATGGCGGAACGGTGCATGGCCCGCAGCCGCGCGACTACAGCTACAAGCTGCCGCGCAAGATGATCCTGGGGGCGCTGCGTTCGGCGCTTTCGGCCAAACTGCGCGACGGCGAGTTGAAAGTGGTGCAGACGTTTTCGCTGGAAGATCACAAAGCGAAGGGCGTGCGCGCCGCGCTCGACCGCCTGGAAACCGGCAAGACCGTGCTGCTGGTGGAAAATGGCGAAAACCGCAATCTGGAGCTGGGCTCGCGCAATCTGAAGGGTGTCACGCTGCTGGCCAGCAAGGATGTGACGGTGTACGACCTGCTCGGCCACGCACATGTGCTGCTTTCGGAAACGGCCGCCCGGAAGCTTTCGGAGGCGCTCGCCAAATGACGATTTACGAAGTGATTAAACGCCCGATCGTGACCGAAAAGGCGGTCGGCAAGAAGGACGCCGAGAACACCCTGTGCTTCGCGGTGAACTCCGGCGCCAATAAAACGCTGGTGAAGGCCGCCGTCGAGCAGTTGTTCAAAGTGAAGGTTGCCGAAGTCCGGACCGTCAATAACGTGGGCAAGCTGCGGCGCCGCGGAAAATTTTCCGGCTACCGCTCGAACTGGAAGAAAGCCTACGTGACCCTGAAGGCCGGCCAGAAGATGCCGGAGTACGCCGAGATCTAGCGAGGAGACACGTCCTATGCCGATGAAGAGTTACAACCCGACCACGGCGTCGCGCCGCTTCATGAGCGTGGTGTCTCGCGATGAGATCACCAAGCAGACTCCGGAAAAGTCGCTGGTGGTGGGAAAGAAACGGACTGGCGGGCGCAATAGCGCAGGCCTGGTTTCCTCGCGTTTTCGCGGCGGCGGGGCCAAGAAAGCTTACCGTGCGATCGACTTCAAGCGCGACAAGATCGGCATCCCGGCGCGTGTCGCGGCCATCGAATACGACCCCAACCGCACGGCGCGCATCGCGTTGCTGCATTACGCCGACGGCGAAAAGCGCTACATCGTTTGCCCGGTGGGGCTAGAAGTCGGGCGCACCGTGACGTCCGGTCCGGAAGCCGACATCCTGATTGGCAACGCGCTGCCGCTCAAAAACATTCCAGCCGGCACCGTGGTTCACAACATCGAACTGCGGCCGGGCAAGGGCGCGCAGATGGCCCGCTCGGCGGGCGCTCAGGCGCAACTGGTGTCGCGCGAAGGCGGCATTGCTCTGCTGAAGCTGCCGTCCGGCGAAGTTCGACGCGTGCAGGTGGAGTGCATGGCCACCATCGGCCAGGTGGGCAACGTCGAGCACGAGAACGAATCGCACGGCAAGGCCGGCAAGACGCGCTGGCTGGGCAAGCGTCCGCATAACCGCGGTGTTTCGATGAATCCGGTGGATCATCCGCACGGCGGCGGCGAAGGCAAAACCTCCGGCGGACGCCATCCCGTGACGCCCTGGGGCCAGCCGACCCGCGGTTTCAAAACCCGCAACAACAAGCGCACGGACAAGTGGATCGTCAGCCGAAAGGTCAAAAAGTAGGAATAGCGCATGAGTCGATCACTCAAGAAAGGCCCGTTCACGGACGACCACCTGGCGAAGAAGGTCGCCGACATGAACGAGAAGAACGAGAAGAAGGTCGTGCGGACGTGGTCGCGAAGGTCCACCATTCTGCCCGAGTTCGTCGGCCACACGCTGGCGGTGCACAACGGCAAGAAGTTTATTCCGGTTTACGTCACCGAGAACATGGTGGGGCACAAACTGGGCGAGTTCTCGCCCACGCGCCAGTTCAAGGGCCACTCGGTGAAGGCGGCGGCCAGCACCACGGAGAAAACCGCCAAGCCGGCCTAGGAGCGCATGATGCAAGCCAAAGCAGAAGCCCGATACATTCGAACGTCGCCCCAAAAGGCGCGGCTGGTGGTGGACCTGATCCGCGGCCGCTCGGCGAACGAAGCGCGCATCATCCTGCGCCAGACCAACAAGCGCATGGCGCCGACCGTACTCAAGGTTTTGGATTCGGCCATCGCCAACGCTGAGAATCGCAACAACGACGTGGACGTCGACCAGCTGGTGGTCAGCGAAGCGTACGTTAACGAAGGGCCGCGCATGAAACGCATCCGGCCCGCGCCTATGGGCCGCGCTTACCGCTATCAGCGGCGCATGGCGCACATCGTCGTCAAGGTGAGCGACAACAAGACGGAAGCGGCCGCGAGCCCCGAGGAGAACGAATAGTGGGACAGAAAGTACATCCGTACGGATTCCGGCTGGGCGTGACCAAAACCTGGCGGTCGCGCTGGTTCGCCAAGCAGGACTATGCCAAGCTGCTGCGCGAAGATCTGGAGCTGAAGGATTCCCTGCGCGAGCGGCTGAAGGCCGCCGGCGTCAGCTCGGTGGAGGTGGACCGTCCCGGCAACAAGCTGCGCGTCACCATCCGCACGTCGCGCCCGGGCATTATTATCGGACGCAAGGGCGCCGAAATCGAGAAGCTCAAGCAGGATCTCGCCAAGAAGACCAAGCGCGAGGTCTTCATCGACATTCAGGAAGTCCACAAGCCGGAACTGGACGCGCAATTGGTGGCGGAGTCCATCGCGCTGCAGCTCGAAAAACGCGTGGCTTTTCGGAGAGCCATGCGCAAAGCCGTCGATTCGGCGCTGCGCTTCGGTTGCAAAGGCATCAAGGTGCGCGTCTCCGGCCGCTTGAACGGCGCCGAAATCGCGCGCAGTGAATGGTACCTGCAAGGGCAGCTTCCGCTGCACACCTTGCGCGCCGACCTGGACTACGGATTCGCTCAGGCTTACACCACCTACGGCGTGATCGGGATCAAGTGCTGGACCTACAAAGGCGAGATCATCGAAGGCGGGCGCCGGGATTCGCTGCGGAACGAGCCCGAGCCGCGCCGGCCGATGCGGGACCGCCGCGACCGCGAGCGCGAACGGCGTCCGGCAGCCGGCCCCGCACCCATCGAAGCCGGCGGACCGGTGATCCAGCAGGCTCCGCCGGAAACAGCCCCTCGCACCGCGCCGATTCTGCCGCCTTTAGCGCCGCCGCAGCCGAGTTGGAAACAGGAACTGAAGCAGGACACGCCGG
Organism: Bryobacteraceae bacterium; assembly: GCA_035508055.1. Classification (GTDB taxonomy): domain Bacteria; phylum Acidobacteriota; class Terriglobia; order Bryobacterales; family Bryobacteraceae; genus Palsa-89. Next base: position 4,508 of record DATJNO010000170.1, read on the forward strand.
CCGAATCGGGCGGAAGCGCGTCCGAGCCGGAGAAATCGGAGTAACGGGAGACACCACGCCATGTTGATGCCCAAGAAAGTGAAATACAGGAAGCAGCAGCGCGGCCGCATGACGGGCAAGGCCTGGCGCGGATCTTCGCTTGCTTTTGGCGACTACGGCCTGAAAGCCATGCGCTGCGGCTGGATCACAGACCGCCAGATCGAAGCCGCCCGCGTCGCCATGACGCGCTTCATCAAGCGCGGAGGCAAGGTTTGGATCCGCTTGTTCCCCGACAAGCCCATCACCAAGAAGCCCGCCGAAACCCGTATGGGTAAGGGCAAGGGCGCGCCGGAGCAGTGGGTGGCGGTGATCCGCCCGGGCAAGATTCTGTTCGAGATGGAAGGCGTGCCCAAAGCGACCGCCGAAGAGGCCTTCCGCCTGGCCGCCGGAAAGCTTCCGCTGCCGACCAAGCTGGTGAGCCGCGACCACGCCGGAGCATGACATCACGCCGGAGCATACTATGAGAGCCGACAAGATCCGCGAAATCGACAACGACGAGCTGCTGCGCCAGGGCGCCGACCTGCGCGACCAAGCCTTCCGCCTGCGCTTTCAGCTGACCATGGGCCAGACCGACGGGCTGAAGAAGCTGCGCGCCATCAAGAAAGACCGCGCGCGCATCCTCACGATTCTGCGCGATCGCGAATTGCATCCGGAAACGGCGCCGGCTCCGGTGGCCAAGAAAAAGAAGAAGGGGAAGTAAGCTATGGCCGCCGCCGACACGACACAAAAGAAGCAAGGCACCAAGAACGAAAAGATCGGGCAGGTGGTTTCCGCCAAGATGCAGAAGACCATCGTGGTGGAAGTGACGCGCCGCGTCCCGCATCCGGTGTACAAACGAATCATCAACAAGCGCAAGAAATTCTACGCCCACGATGAGCAGCGCACCGCGCAGGTGGGCGATGTCGTGCGCATCATCGAATGCCGCCCGATGAGCAAGTTGAAGCGCTGGCGGTTGGGCGAAGTGCTGCGCAAGGCGGTGCAGGTTGCCGTGGAACCCGGCGCGGTGGATCTGGACATGGTTCAATCGACCGCCGGCTCGAAATCGCCCAGCGCCAAGGGCTCCCGGAGGAAATCGTCATGATCGGAATGCGCACCATTCTCGAGGTGGCCGATAACAGCGGCGCCCGCAAGCTGCAATGCATCCTGCCTCGCGGCGGCGATCTGGGACTGCGCGCCGGCCTGGGAGACGTCATCACGGCCAGCGTCAAGGAAGCCACTCCCGAATCGCCTATCAAGAAAGGCAAGGTCGTGCGCTGCGTGATCGTCCGCATGCGCAAGGAATCGCGCCGCAAGGACGGCACCTACATCCGCTTCGATTCCAACGCCGCCGTGCTGATCAACGAAGTCGGCGAGCCGGTGGGCACGCGCGTATTCGGGCCGGTGGCTCGCGAGTTGCGCGACAAGCGCTTCATGAAGATCGTTTCGCTCGCGCCGGAGGTGATCTGATGCCCGGGAAGCTTCGCCTCAAGGTCCGGATCAAGAAGGACGACCAGGTAAAGGTCATCTCCGGGCGCGACCGAGGCAAGACCGGCCGGGTCATCTCGGTCGATCGCGTGAACGGCAAGGTGCTGGTGGAGGGCGTGTCCATGATCAAGCGGCACACCCGCCCCAATCCGCAGCAGCAGATCAAGGGCGGCATCGCCGAGAAAGAAAGCCCCATCTCGATTTCCAATGTGATGGTGCTTACCTCCGGCGGCCTCCCCACCCGGGTTGGCTATCGCGTCGAAGGCACCGGCGCGTCGACGCGGCGCGTGCGCATCGCCAAGAAGGGCGGCGAGGTGCTGGACAAGAAGGGTTAGAAAATGGCAGAAGCAAGGCTCAAGCAGCATTATCAGAAACGCGTGATTCCGGCCCTGGTGAAGGAGTTCGGCTACAAGAACGTGATGGCCGTGCCCAAGATCCAGAAGGTGTCGCTGAACATTGGTTTGGGAGAGGCGACGCAGAACGCCAAGCTGCTGGATGGCGCGGTGGGCGAATTGTCCCAGATCGCCGGGCAAAAGCCGGTGATCACGAAGGCCAAGAAATCCATCGCCGCCTTCAAGCTGCGCGAGGGCGTCTCGATCGGCACCATGGTGACGCTGCGTGGCGACCGCATGTACGAGTTTCTGGACCGTTTGATGAACGTCGCGCTGCCCCGCGTCCGCGACTTCCGCGGCGTGTCGACCAAATCGTTCGACGGCCGCGGCAACTACACGCTCGGCGTCCGCGACCAGTTGATTTTCCCCGAGATCGACTACAACAAGGTGGAAAAGATCAAGGGCATGAATATTACCATTGCGACTTCGGCGAAAACCGACGCCGAAGGGCTCGCGCTATTGCGGCAGATGGGGATGCCGTTCCGCCAGTAGCGGGAGCGGGAAGGAACCGAAGGAAAACAACGAATGGCAACTACAGCCAAGATCGCGAAAGAAGAGAAGACCAAAGCCAAGATGGCGGCGAATAAGGACTGCCCGGGGCGCGTCAAGATCCGTCTGCGCAACCGCTGCTTCCGCTGCGGGCGCCCGCGCGGTTACCTGCGCAAGTTCAATCTCTGCCGCATCTGCTTCCGCAAGCTGGCCGTCGCCGGCGAGATTCCCGGCGTCATCAAGGCGAGCTGGTGAGCGGGGTTCACGGGAGGTAACTATGGCCACATCCGATCCCATCGCCGACATGCTGACGCGCATCCGCAATGCGCAGGCTTCCCGCCATCCCAAGGTGGACGTTCCGGCCTCCAAGCTGAAAATGGAAATCGCGCGCATTCTCAAAGAGGAAGGTTTCATCACCAACTTCAAGCTCACCGAGGAAGGCGCCAAGAAGAGCATCCGCATCTATCTGAAGTACACGCCCGGCAACGTGCCGGTGATATCGCGGATCGAGCGTGTGTCGCGCCCCGGGTGCCGCGTGTACGTCGGCAACCAGGAGGTCCCCAGGGTGTTGGGAGGACTCGGCATCAACATTCTGACCACGCCGCGCGGCGTCATGACCGGCAGCACGGCGCGCAAGGAACGCGTCGGCGGCGAGGTGCTTTGCCAGTTGTGGTAACGAGGTAAATCTATGTCGCGAGTTGGAAAAAAACCGATCCCGCTGCCCCAGGGCGTCAAGATCACTCTCGGCGCGGAACTGCTGGTCGAAGGACCCAAGGGCAAGCTCCGCGTCCCGGTCCCGGCGGGCATCCAGATTAAGCAAGCCAACGGCAACGTGGAGGTAGCGCGTCAATCCGATCAGCAGGCCGCGCTGCACGGCTTGACCCGCGCTTTGGCGGCGGCCGCGATCCAGGGCGTCTCTACCGGCTTCACGCGCGAGCTCGACATCACCGGCGTCGGCTACCGCGCCGACGTCAAAGGCAAGATCGCGACGTTCACGCTGGGCTATTCGCACCCCATCGAGGTGCTGCTGCCGGAGGGCGTCGACCTGAAGATCGACAAGCAGACTCATCTGGTCCTGTCCGGATACGACAAGCAACTGGTGGGACAGACCGCGGCCAACATCCGCGCGCTGCGTCCGCCCGACCCGTACAAGAACAAGGGCGTCCGGTACACCGGGGAAGTGCTCCGCAAGAAGGTCGGCAAGACCGGCGCCGGCGGAGCGGGAGCCAAGTAAAATGCCGAAATCTTCCAAGAATGACGTTCGCGTTCGCGTGCACCAGCGCATCCGCCACAAGGTGCGCGGAAGCAGCGAACGGCCGCGTCTGGCGGTTTTTCGCAGTCTGAAGCACATCTACGCGCAGGTGATTGACGACCGCGCCGGTCGTACCCTGGCCGCCGCGTCTTCGGGCGAAAAGAGCGCCAAGGTCGCGAGCGGCGGCAATGTGGCGGGCGCCAAAGAAATCGGCACACTGATCGCCCAACGCGCCAAGGCCAAAGGAGTCACCAAAGTGGTCTTCGATCGCGGCGGCTATCTCTACCACGGACGCGTCAAAGCCCTCGCCGACGCGGCCCGCGAAGCGGGACTGGAGTTTTAACGAATGGCGGCTACACTGTTAGCAAAACGCATCGACGCCGGCGCTCTGAACCTCAAGGAGCAGGTGGTCTCGATCAACCGCGTCACCAAAGTGGTGAAGGGCGGCAAAAATTTGAGCTTTTCGGCGCTGGTCGTGGTCGGCGATCCCGGCGCCAAAATCGTCGGCTTCGGCACCGGCAAGGCCAAGGAAGTTCCCGCGGCCATCAAGAAGGGAATCGAGTCCGCCAAAAAGAATCTGCGCAAGATCAATGTGCTGGACACGACGATCCTGCATCCGGTGCTCGGCCGCTTCGGCAGCGGGCTGGTGCTGTTGAAGCCCGCGCCGGAAGGAACCGGCGTGATCGCGGGTGGACCGGTTCGCGCCGTGATTCAGGCGGTCGGCATCCCCAACGTGCTGACGAAATCCATCGGCTCGCATAACCCTCACAACGTCGTCAAGGCCACCATCAACGCCCTGGAGCAGTTGCGCGACAAGACGCAGGTGGCCGAGATGCGCGGCCTGAGCCAGGAGAAAGTCGTCTGACCATGGCAACGCCCACCATCAAAATCAAACTCATCGGCAGCCCCATTTGCTGCCCCGAAAAGCAGAAGTCCATTGTCCGTTCGCTGGGCTTGAAGAAAATGAACCGCGTGGTGGAGCGGCCCGATACGCCGGCCTTCCGTGGTATGGTGTCCAAGGTTCCGCATCTGCTCGCCATCGTGAAGGACTAACATTATGAACCTCAGCAATCTTCGCCCGCCCGCCGGACAAAAACAGAAGAAGCAGCGCATCGGACAGGGCATGGGAACCGGACGCGGCAAGTATTCGGGCCGTGGCGCCAAGGGCGCCCGTTCCATCTCCGGCTACAGCATGATGCGCGGTTTCGAAGGCGGCCAGATGCCCTTGCATCGCCGTCTTCCCAAGCGCGGGTTCCACAACATTTTTCGCAAAGAGTATGCCATCGTGAATGTAGGGCGGCTGGAACAGCTGGAAGGCGATTCTTTCTCCCCCGGCCGTCTGCTCGAAATGGGTGTCATCAAGAAACTGGGCGCCGGACTGAAAGTGCTCGGCTCCGGAGACCTCACCCGCAAGATCACCGTGGAAGCTCATGTATTCTCGAAATCGGCGCTGGAGAAAATCCAGAAGACCGGTGGAACTGGACAAGTCATCGAAAGCGCGTCCTAAGCCTGGCGCCAACGAGGTAGGCACAAGATGAAATTCGTTGAGTCCGTCGCCAACATGTTCCGGATTCCGGACCTGCGGAAGCGCATTCTCTTCACGCTCGCTCTGCTCGCCGTGTACCGGCTGGGCGGACACATCCCGACTCCCGGCATCGACGGCAACCGCTTGCAGGATTTCTTCCAGCAGAACCAGGGATCTCTCTTCGGCTTCATCGATCTGTTCAGCGGCGGCATGTTCCGGCGGCTCACCATCTTTGCCCTGGGCATCATGCCCTACATCACCGCTTCCATTATTCTGCAGTTGCTCACCGTCGTTGTCCCGACGCTCGAAAAACTGCAGAAGGAAGGTGAACTCGGACGCCGCAAAATCACCCAGTGGACCCGCTACCTCACCATCATCCTGGCCGTCATTCAGTCCTTCGGCATCGGAATCGCCCTGCAGAACTCCGGCGGCGGCTTCGTCCTGAACCCGGGCATCGGGTTCATCCTGATGACCATCATCACGCTGACCGCCGGCAGCGCGTTCATCATGTGGCTGGGCGAGCAGATCACCGAACGCGGCATCGGGAACGGCATGTCGCTGCTGATCTTCGCCGGCATTGTGGTCGGCCTGCCCCGGGCCATCGAGAACATCTACGACCACGTCTTCAAGGTTCGCGACTGGACGCCCATCCACCTGATCATCATCCTCACCGTCATGCTCGCGGTGGTTGCCTTCATCGTGCTGGTGGAACGCGGCGAACGGCGCATCCCGGTCCAATACGCCAAACGGATTCAGGGCCGCCGGATGATGGGCGGCCAGTCCACCCACCTGCCGCTCAAGGTCAACGCCGGCGGTGTGATCCCCGTGATCTTCGCCTCCTCCCTGCTCGCGTTCCCGCAAACGCTCACCAGCTGGCAGGTGGTCAAAAACAGCCCGTTCCTGAGCAGCATGCTCGACTCCATCGGCGGCAACCAGCCGCTCTATTACCTGCTGTTCTGCGTGCTCATCATCTTCTTCTGCTTCTTCTACGTGTCCATCATCTTCAACCCCAACGAAGCAGCGGATAACATGCGCAAGTACGGCGGATTCATTCCGGGCATCCGGCCGGGCAAGAACACCGCGGACTACATGAACAAAATCCTGACCAAGATCACCGTGGTGGGCGGCCTGTATCTCTCGGTGCTGTCGCTCATCCCGCAGATCATGATCGCGGGCATCAAGCTTCAGCGTCTGCCTTTGGTCGGCAACTGGATTGACACGTATTTCCCGCGCTGGCTCCTGGACGGCCTGAACGTCAATTTCTTCTTCGGCGGCACTTCGCTGTTGATCGTCGTGGGTGTCGCCATGGACACCGTCAACCAGGTCGAAGCGCAGTTGATCATGCGCCACTACGAGGGCTTCACGCCGCGCTCCGGCCGCATCCGGGGGCGCCGCTCCAGCGTCTCCTAAACTGATGATTTTGCGCTATCATGAAAATATCAATCCATTCCCGCCAAAGGGCCGGTGTGTGCCTGGCCGCGGAATGGACGGCCGCCGGAGATGATTATCCGTAAGAATCGCAACGAGTTGGAACAAATGCGCCGCAGCGGCCTGCTGGTGTACCAGATCCTTCAGGACCTCGCCAAAATGGTCGAAGAGGGCCTCACTACCCAGGATCTGGAGGTCGCGGCGGAAAAAATGATGAAGGATGCGGGCGCTAAACCCGCCTTCAAGGGCTATTACACCGCGGCGGCCGGCAGCCAGTATCCGTATGTGCTTTGCACGTCGGTGAACGATCAGATTGTCCACGGCATGCCGTCGGCGAAGACGAAATTGAAGAAGGGCGACATCGTTTCCATCGATACCGGCGTTCAGTTGAACGGCTATTTTGGGGATTCCGCCATCACGGTGCCGGTAGGCGAGATCAACGACTCGGCCAAGCGGCTTCTGAAGGTCACGCGGGAATCGCTGGAGCTCGCCATTGACCAGGCCCGGGCTGGAAACCGGCTGTTCGATATTTGCGGGACCGTGGAAAAGCACGTGGTCGAGAACGGATTTTCGGTGGTGCGCGAGATGGTGGGCCACGGGATCGGAACCAAGTTGCACGAGGAGCCGCAGATTCCCAATTATGTGGATCGGCGGCATGAGAATCCGAGGCTGAAAGAGGGAATGGTGCTCGCGATCGAGCCCATGGTGAACGCGGGCGCGCCGGAGATGCGCGTTCTGTCCGACAAGTGGACGGCCGTTACCAAAGACCATTCGCTTTCGGCCCATTTCGAGCATTGCGTGGCCGTCACCGAAAACGGCCCCTGGGTTTTAACGCGGCCGTGACTTCGGTGGAGGCCGTTGTGGTGGAATTGTTGCCGAACGCGGTCGTGCGGGTGAAGCTGGCCAACGAGGCGTTGGTTTTGGCTCATGCCGCCGGTTCGGCGAAGACGAATTTTTTGAGAGTCCGGCCCGGTGATCCCGTGCAGGTGGAGTTATCGCCTCACGATCCGGGCCGAGGCCGGATCGTACGGCTCTTGGAGAAGAAATGAAGGTTCGAGCGTCCGTCAAAAAAATGTGCGACAAGTGCAAGATCATCCACCGCGCCGGCGTGGTGCGGGTCATCTGCACCAATCCGAAACATAAGCAGCGGCAGGGATAAGAGGAATCATATGGCGCGTATTGCAGGTGTTGACCTACCAGCCCGGAAGCGGGCCGAGATCGGCCTGACGTATATCTACGGCATCGGGCGGACCCGTTCGCTCTCGCTGCTCCATCGCGCGGGCGTGGATCCCGACAAGAAGGTGGCCGACCTCACCGAGGACGAAGTGAACCGCGTCCGTACCTTGATCGAGAACGAAGGCTCGGTCGAAGGCGACCTGCGCAAAGAGCTCTCGATGAACATCAAACGGCTCATCGAAATGGGCTCCTACCGCGGACTCCGGCACCGCCGCGGCCTGCCCGTGCGCGGCCAGCGTACCCACACCAACGCCCGCACCCGCAAGGGACCGCGCCGCGGAACCGTCGCCAACAAGAAGAAAGCGTCGGCCAAGACCTAAGGATTCAAGATGGCAAAAGCCCCGGCAAAAACCGCAAAGAAGAAAACCTTCAAGAAGAAGGAAAAGAAGGTTGTCACCAACGGTCTGGTGCATATCCAGGCTTCGTTCAACAACACCATCGTCACGTTTACGGATCTGGTCGGCAACGTTCTGGCGTGGTCCAGTTCCGGTTCGCTGGGCTTTCGTGGCTCCCGCAAGGGAACGCCGTTCGCCGCGCAGCAGGCATCGTTGACGGCCGCCAACAAGGCGAAAGAATACGGGCTGCGTTCCGTCGAAGTCCGGGTGAGTGGGCCGGGCGCCGGGCGGGAGTCCGCCGTGCGCGCATTGTCCACCGTGGGGATTGAAGTGAAGGCGATCAAGGACCGGACGCCCATCCCGCACAACGGGTGCCGTCCGCCCAAGAAGCGCCGCGTTTGATCGCGAGTCAGCGAGCCGCGACCCTGAGGGAGCGGATGCAGTCAAGCAGGACGAAGGCCGACTGGCTGTAAACTGCACCTTGGATTTGGAAAGGTAGATAGAAACGAAATGGCTCGATACAACGGCCCGGTTTGCCGGCTCTGCCGGCGCGAGGGCATGAAATTATTTCTGAAAGGCGAGCGCTGCCACACCGAAAAGTGCGCCATCGAAAAGCGCAACTTCGCTCCCGGCCAGCACGGTAAGGATCGCAAGCCGAAGCTGCAGGGCTATGGTCTCCAGCTCCGCGAAAAACAGAAGGCCCGCCGCTATTATGGCCTGCTCGAAGGCCAGTTCCGCAAGCTCTTCGAGCGCGCCTTCCGCACCAAGGGCGTCACCGGCGAGCATATGCTGAGCGCCCTGGAACGCCGCCTGGACAACGTGGTCTATCGCATGGGCCTCGGCACCAGCCGCAACCAGGCCCGCCAGTTGGTGCGCCATGGACACCTGCTGGTGAATGGCCGCAAAGTCAACATTCCTTCGTTCGAAGTGAAGCCCAACGACGTGGTTGAAGTCCGCGAGAAGAGTAGGAACAACCTCACCATCCTGTCGGCCCGCGACGCCACCGCCCATGCCCCCTCGCCCAACTGGCTGGAAGTCGACCGCGAAAATCTCAAGGGTCGCGTGCTGGCGCATCCCAAACGCGAAGAACTCGTGCAGATCCAGCTTAACGAGCAGTTGATCGTCGAGTTGTATTCGAAATAAGAGTACGCTTCCCGCCCGCTGGCCAGCGCCGCCGCGTGCACGGGAGGCAAAAGGAATCGAGGAAACTGAATTATGTTTAAAGGTTTTCAGAAGCCGAAACGGTTAGTCGCCAACACCGAAACGCTCACCGAGCGTTACGGCATGTTCACCGCCCAGCCCTTCGAACGTGGATTCGGATCCACCATCGGCACCGGCCTGCGCCGCGTGCTGCTCAGCTCCATCGAAGGCGCTGCCATCACTTCGGTCCGCATTGAAGGCGTCGCGCACGAGTTCAGCCCCATTCCGGGCGTGGTGGAAGACGCTACCGATATCATCCTCAATTTGAAGCAAGTCCCGTTCAAGATGATCGGCGAAGGCACGCACATCGCGCGGCTGCGCGTCGACAAGCCCGGCCAGGTCTATAGCGGCCAGATTGAGACCGACGCCGAAGTCGAGGTGTTGGACCGCAATCTCCCCATCGCCACGGTCGGCGAAGGCGGCAAGCTCAACATCGAAATGCGGTTGAAGTCCGGCCGCGGCTACGTCGCTGCCGACCGCAACTACGACGAAGACCTGCCGCTCGGCTACATCCCGATCGACTCGGTCCATTCGCCCGTCCGCAAGGTCAACTTCACGGTCGAGGCCGCCCGTCTGGGCCAGATGACCGACTACGACAAGCTCACGCTCGAAGTCTGGACCAACGGCGCCATCTCCCCGCAGGACGCCATCGGCCAGGCCGCCAAGCTGCTCAAGGACCACATGGCCATCTTCATCAACTTCGAAGAGCTGCCGGAAACCGCCGAAGAGCCCGCTGAGCGCGCCGCCGGACAGATGAACGAGGTGCTGAACCGCTCCGTCGAAGAACTGGAGCTTAGCGTCCGCTCCTACAATTGCCTGAAGAACGCCAACATTCAGACCATCGGCGACCTGGTTCAAAAGACGGAAGCCGAAATGCTGCGCACCAAAAACTTCGGACGGAAGTCGCTGAACGAGATCAAAGAGATTCTGTCCAACCTCGGCCTGAGCTTTGGCATGAAGTTCGATGCGCAGGGACGTTTGGTCGCTCCCCCGCCGTCTCTGGCCCACTTCGGTGGAGGTCCGGAGGGCGAAGAGCTTCCCGAACTGGACGAGGCCACCGAATAGCCATGCGCCACAAAGTAGCCGGATTCAAACTCAAACGCAACGTCGCCGCGCGCGACTCGCTGTTGCGCGGCTTGGTGACCAGCGTCATCGACAACGACTTCGTCATCACCACCGTTCCCAAGGCCAAAGCCGCGCGCCCGCTGGTCGACAAAATGATCACCCTGGCCAAGCAGGATACGCTGCACTCGCGCCGCCAGGCGGCCGCCTTCCTGCGGACGCCCGCTTCGGTGAAGAAGCTGTTCGATAAGCTGGGAACCAAGTTCGGGCAGCGCGATGGCGGTTACACCCGCATCGTGCGGCTGGGCTGGCGTAAGGGCGATGGCGCCGAACTCGCGAAACTCGAGCTGATGGGCACCGAGCTCATCAAGCGCGCCGCCGACCGCGCCAAGCGCCGCGAGGAGCGCCTCAAGGCAATGCAGGAAGGACGGCACGAAGAAGGCGAAGAGGGGACCGAGCAAGAATCATAAGCGCCGGAACCAGGCTCACCGCCAAGCCGGCGACGGCATCCGCGGCGTAGTGGTAGCGGCCATACACCGTCGCCACCGCCACGCTGATCGCGTACCCCAGCATTCCGATTCCGTAGCGCCTGCGCTCCGGAAGATAAGCCAGCAGCGCCCAGGCGGCCGAGAACGCCGACGATACGTGCGCGCTCGGAAACACGCTGGAATGGATGCCGTAGTTGCCCACCAGGAACAGATTCAACTGCCGCAGCGGTGTCATCACGTTCGGCAGGTCGCTCCCTCCGAACACCACCCGCGGCGGGTCCGACGGAAAAAACGGAAACAGCGCGTAGGCCAGCAACGTTCCCAGCAAATACAGAAACACCACCGCGTTCACCCGCTTGCGGCGATGCCCGAAGTACATCGCGGCGACCACAAATGGCGGCACCGCGTACACCAGCGCGTAGCAAAGCTCCAGGTACGCCGGCAGCAAAACGCCTAACGATTCGATACCGCGCTGCAACCCCCAGTGATAAAGAATCGTCCGGTCCCAATTGAGCCAGGTCAGCTCCAGATGGAAGTTGCGCGGGAGCGTGGAGAACCAGTCCATCTGCCGGTAAGCCACAATTACGAAGCCCGCTGCCAGCCAATCCCGCGCCATGTCGAAGCCGACATGCCGCCCGTGGGCGAGCGTCGCGAAGAGGGCCGGCACGCAGAGCGCCAGGATCAGGGCCGAAAACTTCAAGGGCACCGGCAGGATCGCCGAAACCACGGCCACGTAGGCGAAGTAGACCGTGAGGAGCCACTCCGCCGACCGCAGCTTCACGCGCGGCCCATCTTGATCAGTTGCTGGGCGTGCTTCAATGCTTCCGGAGTCACCTTCTGCCCCGAAAGCATCCGCCCGATCTCCCGCGTCCGCGCGTCGCCGGTCAGCTCCTGAATCTCGGCCATCGTCCGGCCCTTGGCCTCACGCTTTTCGACGAAATAATGATGATCCGCGAACCCGGCCACTTGCGCCAGGTGCGTCACGCACAGCACTTGATTGTGCGCCGCCAGTTTCTTTAGTCTCCGGCCCACCGCTTCCGCCACGCCGCCGCCGATGCCGCTGTCGATCTCATCGAACACCAGTGTCCGCGGTACGCCGTTGGCCCGCACCGGCTGGCCGGCCGAAGTTTTCAGTGCCAGCGCGATGCGCGACAGCTCCCCGCCGGACGCCACTTTGTCCAGGCTGCGCGGCTCCTCGCCGATATTGGCTGAGATCAGGAACTCCACGCGATCCGCGCCTTGCTCGGACCAGTTGGCGGCCCGCAACTCGATGCGCAGTACCGCGTTTTCGAGCGCCAGCGAATCCAGTTCCGTCTCCACTTTCCTGGCCAGCTTCTCGGCCGCCGCTTTGCGCGCTTTGGTCAAACCCGCCGCCGCTTCGCGATACTCCGCGCTGATCCGCGCCAGCTCCTCTTCCAGCTTCGCCTTGCGCTCCCCGGAGCTTTCGAGCGCTTCCAGCTTCGCGCTGACGTCCGCCAGAAACGCCAGCACCTCGTCCAGCGTCGCTCCGTACTTGCGCTTCAACCGCTCGATCAGCGCCAGCCTTGCCTCCACATCCTCTAGCCGGTTCGGATCCGCCTCCAGCTTGTCCAGGTAATCCCGAAGCGCGTCGGACGCCTCGCCAACGCCGATCGCCGCGGTCTTCAACGTTTCCAGCACCGGCTGCAGCGTGGCGTCGATGCGCACCAAGTCATCCAGCTTCTTCTGCGCCGCGCGCAGCTGCGAGGACGCACTCTCCGGCGCATCATAGAGCGCTGCATAGGCCGCGCCCGCGTTCTCCTGGAGCTTCGCGACGTTCCGCAACACCAGCCGTTCATTTTCGAGCGCCGCATCCTCGCCCGGCTTCAAAGCCGCCGCTTGGATTTCCTTGCATTGGAAACTCCACAAATCCGCCAGACGCAGCTTCTCCTGCTCGCCCCGGTTCAGTTCCTCCAGTTCGCTTTGCACTTCCTTCCAGTGACGGAACAAGCCCGCCACGCGTTCCCGCGGGTTTTCCACTCCCGCGAACTCGTCCAGAAGATTCAGCTGCGCCTCCGCCGAGAAAAGCTGCTGCTGTTCGTGCTGGCCGTGGATGTCGCCCAGGAAGGGCGCCAGCTCCCGCAGCAGCGCGACGGTTACAGGACGGTTTCCGAGAAACGCCCGCGACTTACCCCCCGCCAGAACTTCGCGCTCGATTAATAACTCGTCATCTTCGGCTTCCGCGCCGGCCTGCTCCAGCAAACCCCGGAACCGCGCGTCCCGAGGCGCCTCGAAAACCGCGGTAATCCGCGCTCGTTCTGTATCCGAGCGCACCATATCGCCTGACGCCCGGCCCCCCAGCGCCAACCCTAACGCGTCTACTACGATCGACTTACCACTTCCGGTCTCGCCCGTCAGCAGATTCAGCCCGGCGTGGAACTCCACCCGGACGCGCTCCACCACGGCATAGTTCTCCACCACCAGTTCCAGCAACACTCGATGAAATTATACGAGGTTTCGATCCGTCTAAATCATCGGAGGGAACTGTCAATTTACAACGGGTTCAGTCATACTGTAAAACAGAATTGTATGGCTCTGTTTTATAGCGTCGGGGCGCAGGCGGCCTCGCGATATGATAGGGATAGCACGGCCCAGCGGAGCCGAAAGGAGCCTGGTTGACACTACCGCACCTCGGCGGGCTGTTCCTCCAACTGAATTTCTGGGATCTGATCCTCAGTTCCGGGCCGTTGCCGAAGGCCGTCATGGCGATCCTGCTCATCTTCTCGCTGCTTTCCTGGGCGGTGATCCTCTCGAAGTGGGCTTTGTTTCGCAGCGCCCGCGCCGCTAATCGCTCCTTCCTGCGCGCCTTCCGCAAAGCTCCCACCCTGGACGCCATCGCCGCCGCCAGCGAGCAGTTCCGCCGCGCGCCTCTGGTGGTGGTGTTCGACTTCGGCTACAGCGAAGTCTCGCGCCAGATGAAATCGCGCGGCAGCGTCACCAATCCGCTGGCGCTGGAGCGCACCCTGCAATTAGGCATGAGCGAAGAGATCACGCGCCTGGAACGCAATATGAGTATCCTGGCTACCACCGCCACCGTCAGCCCGTTCATTGGATTGTTCGGCACCGTGTGGGGCATCATCGACGCGTTCCAGCAACTCTCCACGGCGGGCGCGGCCAGCCTGCGCGCCGTCGCGCCGGGCATCTCGGAAGCGTTGATCACCACGGCCATGGGCCTGTTCGCCGCAATCCCCGCCGCCGTCGCTTACAATGTGTTCGGGACCGCTGTGCGGGAGTTTGCCGCGCGCATGGAGGACTTCCAGCTTGAATTCCTGAATCTGACTGAGCGGAGCCTGGAACGATAGCATGGCTTTTTCCACGACACCTTCCAACAATGGACTGCGGCGCGGCCGCCGCAGCTCCAGCGCGCTCGCGGAAATCAACATTGTGCCGCTGGTGGACGTGGTGCTGGTGCTGCTCATCATCTTCATGCTGACCGCGCATGTGATGGAATTTGGCCTCCAGATCGAGGTGCCCAAGGTCAAGCCGGTGAAAGAGAATCTCCAGGAACTGCCGGTGATCAACATCTCGCGCGAAGGCACGTACTACCTGAATGATCGCCCCATCAACATCAACCTGATTGCCGACCAGATTCACAAGCGGTTCCGCAATGCCACATCGGTCTACCTGAGAGCGGACCGGAACACGCCATGGGACACGGTCGCCCAGATCATCGCTACCCTTGGCCAAGCCAAGCTGGCCGTCAATGTAGTGACGCAGCCGGAAGATTTGGCCGACAAGCGCCGCTGAGATGACGCCATGACCCCGCACATCACACACGCCGACGTCCTGGACGAACGGGAGTCCCTGCGTGGGCCGTTCCTGAAGTCCATGCTGCTGCACGCGGCGCTAGCCGGGTTCTTCATTGTCTCGAGCATCAGCTTTCAGCGCTCTCATGAAAACTGGGGATCCGCCAACATCAGCGCCGGCGACGCCGTGACCGTCAATGCGGTGAAAAGCATCCCGCTGCCGTCCCGCGCCGGGCCGGTCAATCCGGTGGCCAATGACACGGAATTTCAAGTTCCGCAGCCGCCCAAGCCGGAGCCGCGGAGACAGGTGAAGGTGCCGCCGAAAGAGGCCATCCCCCTCCCGAGCCGCGTGCCCAAACGGCGGCCTCAGCCGCAGCCAGAAGCGCCCGAGCGGTACCACCCGCAGCCGATCAAGGAAAATCAGGCCTTTCACAGGGAAGGTCCGGCCGCGGTTTCGCCGCTGTTCCAGAAACCCGGAGCCGGCGCGGTGGGAGTCGGCCAAAACAGCGTTTTTGGAACTCAGTTCGGCGCCTACGCGGACCTTGTGGCGCAGCGCGTTACCGACAAGTGGCAAACCGGCGGGTTGGCGGGTTTGCAGTCCGCGCCGGTGGTGGTGGTAACTTTTGACATTCAGCGCGACGGATCCGTCCGGAATGCCCAGATCGCCCAGCGCAGCGGCAACAGCACTCTGGATTTCTCCGCCCTTCGCGCCGTCATGGACGCAGGGCCTTTCCCACCGCTCCCGGCCGGCTACGGCCGCAGTTCGGCGAGCGTGGAGCTTCAATTCAAATTACAGCGATGAAACGAATCCTTCTTTTCTCCAGCCTGGCTCTTACCGCCGCCGTATTCGTGTGGGCCCAACAGATCAGCAAGGAGATCACCAAGACCGGCGAAAAGCCTGTCATCGCCGTCCCTGATTTCCGCGGCTCCGGCGACGCCCAGAATATCATTGGGGTGTTCAACGACACGCTGTACCGGGAACTGGACACCTCCGGTCAGGTTCGGATCGCACCCCGGACGTCGTATCCCTTGCAGGTCCCACAGCAGCCCAGCGACTTCCGCCCGCCGCTCAACGGCCAGAGCCAGGGGCCCTGGCTTTCGGACTGGTCCGGCCCTCCGGTCAACGCCAATTATCTGGCGTTCGGCTACGCGGCCGCGCAAAATGGGCAGTTCGTCGTGCTCGGTTGGCTGGACGACGTCCGGCAAGCCAACCCCAGTTCCGCCCAGCTTCTGGGAAAGACTTATCTCGGTACGCTGGATGAAGCCGGCGCGCGCAAAGCCGCCGAAGACTACGCCTGCGACATCGTCAAACAATTCAACGGAACCTGCCTGGTCGGCACCAAAATCTATTTCGTTTCCGATCGCACCGGCCATAAAGAGATCTGGTCCATGAACTACGACGGTTCCGAACAGAAGCAATTCACGCATTACGGTTCCATCACCACCTTCCCCACCGTCTCCCCCGACGGAACGAAAATCGCATTTACCACTTACCCCTTGCTGGCGTCCTCCCGGGCCCTTCCGCAGTTCGGCAAGCAGACGGAAAATCTTGGGCAGCCGCAGATTTACGTGCATTCACTGGAAACCGGCCGCAAGCTGGTTTACTATAACCAACACGCCTCTATGAACGCCGCATCCGACTTCATGCCGGACAGCCGTCACTTACTGATTTACTCCACCGCCGGCGGCGGTTACTCGCAAATCTACGAAACCGACCTGGATGGCGGAGATCTGAAGCGGATTACGCATTCTGGTGCGTTGGACGTGGAGCCGAAGGTGAATCCGAAGACCGGCCGCGAAATTGTCTTTGTCTCCGGGCGCGGAGGCACACCGCAAATATATAGAATGAATATTGACGGAACCGATGTGGCTCGTTTGACCGACGGGGAAGGTGACGCCGGCAATCCGGCGTGGAATCCCGATGGCCAGCACATCGCGTTTGTGTGGACGCGTGGATTCGAGCCGGGGAACTACAACATCTTTATCATGGACGTCGCCAGCCGCAATTACGAGCAACTGACGCATGGCGCCGGACGAAACGAAAACCCGAGCTGGGCGCCCGACGGCGTCCACTTGGTATTTGCGTCGAAGCGGGGAAGGACGACACAGATTTATACGATGCTGGCCGATGGCACGCACGTGCAGCAGCTCACGACGCAGGGCAACAACGAAAAGCCGGTTTGGAGTAAAGCAGCGCAATAAAGCCAGAGTTGAGGAGAGGAGACAAGTCCGGATGAGTGAGAGTTCGAATTTGCACGCTACCAGGGGCAGCGCGCTGGCGCTGACGTTGATGCTGGTTGTCTTTGCGGTGGGTTGCCACAAGAAGGCCCCCGCGCCGCCGCCGCCCCCGCCCCCGCCGCCGCCCACCACTACTGCGCCGCCCGCCGCGGCCCCGGTGATCAACAGTTTCACAGCCGAGCCCGCCACGATTGAGCGCGGACAGTCCGCCACCTTGCGGTGGTCCATCAGCAACGCCACCGACATGTCCATCGATCAGGGCATTGGCGCCGTGCAGAGCCAGGGCGAGCGCCAGGTGTTCCCCAACGCCAGCAGCACGTACACGTTGAGCGTGCGTGGGCCGGGCGGAATGGATTCCCGTTCCGTCACCGTCTCCGTCACCACGCCGCCTCCTCCGCCGCCGGCCGCGCCCCCGTCCACGCCGAAGCTGTCCAGCACAGATTTGCTGAACCAGCAGGCGCAGGACGCTTACTTCGATTTCGACAAGAGCGACATCCGGGCCGACGCCAATGAGGCCCTCATGAAGGACGCCACGCTCTTGAAGCAGATCTTCGCGCAGGATCCCAGTTTCAGTGTCGTCGTGGAAGGGCATTGCGACGAACGCGGATCCGCCGAATACAACCTCGCGCTCGGCGACCGCCGCGCCACTGCCGCCAGGGATCTTCTGGTGCAGTTGGGCGTGCCGGCCGACCGCTTGAAGACCATTAGCTACGGCAAGGAAAGACCGCAGTGCACCGAAGCGACCGAGGAGTGCTGGCAGAAAAACCGGCGCGCCCATCTCTCGCCCGGCCAGTAAGGCGGAGAAGTCTGGTGAAATAGAAATAGCGGGCGCCGGTCAGGCGGCCGGCGCTCGCGATGCCTATAGGAGTGGTTATGAATGTGCCTCGCACGGTGATTGTGTTTCTCGCCCTCGCGCCCTGCGCTTTCGGTGCGAGCAAGGAGATTCAGGAACTGCAGCGCGACGTCGCCATGCTGCAGGACCAGGTGCAGAAGTTGCAGAGCGCGCTCGACACCAAGGTAGCCGCCATGCAGACGCTCGTTCAGCAGACTCTGGATAGCGTCAACCGGGTGAGTAATTCGGTCGCGGTCATGGACAACAAGTTCAGCGACGCCATGAAGCAGCAGCAGCAGAGCCTGAATGGCCCGGTGGCCAACGTCGGCCAGAAACTGGATCAGATGTCGGAGGACTTCCGCGCCGTCCGCGAGTCCGTGCTGGACATGAACACCCGCATGGGCAAGCTGGACGCCAAGATGGCCGATCTCCAGAACATGATCAATACCCTGCGCACGCCTCCTCCTCCGCCGCCTTCCGCGACGCCCGGAACCACGCCGGATAGCGCCACCCCGTCCCAGGCTACGGCGCCCTCCGGCCCTCCTGCGGGTGTGTCGGCGTCGGACACTTACACCAACGCCTTCCGTGACTATACGGGCGGCAAGTACGACCTCGCGCAGCAGGAGTTCAGCGACTATCTGAAGTATTTTCCGAACACGCAGTTCGACTCGGACGCGCAATACTACCTGGGCCAGATCTACTATCAAAAGAAGGACTATCTCAACGCCGTCCAGGCCTTCGACGCTGTGCTGGAGCAATACGCCGACAACAGGCACACGCCCGATTCGCACTACTATAAGGCCATGAGCCTGATGTCGCTGGGCAAGAACGATTCGGCGGCACAGGAATTCCGCGACGTCTATACCCGCTATCTGGATTCGAACCCGGACCTGGCGGCCAAAGCCAAAGCGCAGTTGAGGGAAATGGGCCTGACGGTTGGAACCGTCGCCAAGAAACGGCGCCGCTCCTCGGCCCAGTGACCGAACAACCCAAACCACGCTCCTGGCCGTCAATCGCCGGTCGCCAGCACTAGCCTCTAGCCACCAATCACCAGCCACTGTGTTATTCTGTTTTCCTCCGCAGCGCTCATGCCGCATCCAACCTCGCTTCCCCGGATCTGCATCGCGATGGGTTTCCCGGACGCGCAGAGGCTGTCGGAACACGCCCGCCGCGAGGTGAACGCGGGAGAGGCGTTCTTCGAATTCCGCCTGGATTATTTGCCCGTGCCTGAACAGGGCATTGCCGTGATTCGCAAGTTTCTGGCCGCGCACCCGGATTGCTCCATCCTGGCCACCTGCCGCCGCCACCAGAACCAGGGGAGATTCAACGGCAGCGTGGAGGATCAAATCCGGATTCTGAACGCGGCCTTGGAAGCCGGCGCGCGCGCCGTGGACATCGAGATTGAAAGCGCGGAAAACGCGCTGCCGCGCCTGGATGCGCTGCGCGGCAAAGGCCGGCTCCTGCTTTCGTATCACAATTACGATGGCACGCCGTCGCCGGAAACAGTGCTGCGGCGCATGCTGCGCATTCCGGCCGATGGCTACAAGATTGTCACCACGGCGCGCAAACCCTCGGACAATTTCCGCGTCCTGGCGCTCACCAGGTCGCATCCACGTACGCCGCTGATCGTGCTGGCGATGGGCGAGACCGGCTTCCCCACCCGCGTTCTGGCCACGGCCTGGGGCGGGATGTTCACCTACGCCGCGCCCAATGCATCGGAAGGAACCGCGTCGGGCCAGGTGAGCGCGCGGGTCCTGCGCCATCTCTATCGGGTCGAGAAATTTTCCCGTGCCGCCAAAATCTATGGCGTCATCGCCGATCCCGTGCGCCACTCCATTTCGCCCGCTGTCCATAATCGCGCCTTCCAGGCTCTGCGCATGGATGCCGTGTACCTGCCGTTCCTGGTTCAGCCGGCGCAGTTGAAGGATTTCTTCGTGCTGGCCGAAAAGCTGCCGCTGGCGGGCTTCAGCGTCACGATTCCGCACAAGCAGAAGGTGCTGCGCTACTTGGACATCGTGGATCCGCTGGCCCGCCGCATTGGAGCCGTCAACACGGTGTGGAAGAAGGCCGGCAAATGGCGGGGCGCCAACACGGACGCCGACGCGGTCACGGTTCCTCTGTCGCGCCAGCTGCGGCTCGCCAAGTCTTCCGTGCTGGTTGTCGGAAACGGCGGAGCGGCCCGCAGCGCCGCCTACGCGCTGGTGGACAGCGGCGCCAAGGTGACCATCGTGGGGCGCAACCCGGATCGCGTGCGCTCGCTCGCCCGCGCTTGTGGCGCTGAACCATTGCAGCGCGAACAGCTCAATGGCCGCCGCTTCGACGCAGTGGTGCACGCCACACCGCTGGGCATGTTCCCTCACCCCGAAGGCTGCTTCTTCCCCGACGCCATCCCCGGCGGACTGGTCTTCGACATGGTCTACAATCCCATGCAGACAGCTCTGCTCCGGCGCGCTTCCGAACAGGGCCTGACGGTGATTTCCGGCGTCCAGATGTTTCTGGAGCAGGCTGCCCGGCAGTTTGAAATCTGGACCGGAACGCCCGCTCCGCGAGCGGTGATGGAGAAGGCTGCGCTCGAGGCGCTTGCGCCGAGTTCTTAAGCCAGCGGAAATAAGCGACACTAAAGGTGGTGAACACGAAGCTAACTCGCCGCGAAGCAGCCGCTGCGCTGTCGGCATCGGTGGCGGCATTGGCACAAACGCCCCAGCCGTCGAACCCGCTGCCGGCGAGCGCGGACGAGGAACTCCAGCGCGCGCGCGCCGTCTGGCGCGAGAACGCTGACACGCTGGCCCGGGTCGCTCTTCCGATGGCGACAGAACCGGCGTTCCTTTTCAAACCCTAGGTATCCGCCATGGCCTCCGTCCCGGACGACATTTTTTTCGCCAGCATCACGGAGATCAATCAGGCTCTTCAGAAGAAGGAAGTCTCGGCGGTCGAGCTGGCGCGGGCTTTCACGGAACGTCTGGAGCGCCTGGGCCCAAAATACAATGCACTGGCGCTGTCGCTGCGCAAGGAAGCGCTTCGAGCCGCCAAGGACGTGGACGGCGATCTCAAGCGCGGCCGGCTGCGCGGACCGCTGCAAGGCGTACCGTACGGCGCAAAAGATCTGCTCTCGTTCGCCAAATATCCCACCACTTGGGGAGCCAAACCATACGCCAATCAGGTGTTCGATTACACCGCTACGGCGCTCGAGAAGCTCAACAAAACCGGCGGCATCCTGATGGCAAAGCTCGCCATGGTGGAGCTGGCCGGCGGCGCCGGCTATCGTTATGCCAGCGCTTCGCTCACCGGGCCGGGCTTGAATCCGTGGGATACGACGCGCTGGTCCGGCGGTTCATCGAGCGGTTCGGCGATCGCAGTCGCGGCCGGCCTGGTCACCTATGCACTGGGATCGGAAACTTCGGGCTCCATCCTGACGCCCAGTTCTTTTTGCGGAGTGACCGGCCTGCGCCCGACCTATGGTCTGGTGAGCCGCTACGGCGCGATGGCGCTCTCCTGGACTCTCGACAAGATCGGCCCGATCTGCCGTTCCGCCGACGATTGCGGCCTGGTGCTGCACCACATCGCGGGCGGCGATTACGACGACCCGATGTCCGCCGGCAGGAACTTCTACTACGCTCCGGAATATGCGCGGCCGCTGAACCAGATTCACGTTGGATTTGCTCCGGGCGATTTCAGCGATGCCGCCGAACCAGCCGCCCGCCCGGACTTCGCCAAGGCGCTCGAAACCATCCGCTCCATAGGCGTGCAGATGTCCGACTCCCAGCTGCCCGACTTCCCTTACGGCGCCGTCATCAACACGATCATTTCCTCGGAAGGCTCCTCGGTTTTCGAACCTTTGATTCAAAGCGGCCAGGTGGATCAGTTGGCCGACGAAAAACAAATCGCGGGATTGAAGGCGGGCCTCGAGATTCCGGCCAAGGATTATCTGAAGGCCATGCGCATCCGGCGGCTGATCCAGGACGGCTTTCACGATTTGTTTGAGAACGTGGATGTGCTGCTCGCGCCGTCGCGCTTGGCTCCAGCTCCCAAGATCAGCGAGCCGCTGGATCGCCGGTCCACCGCAACAGCGCCGGGCGGTGGTCTCACCGCGCTGATCCCCGCGGGCAATCTTGCCGGCCTGCCGGCGCTGTCGCTGCCCTGCGGATTCGCGAACGGGATGCCGATAGCGATTCAACTGGTAGGTCCGCCATTCTCGGAGCGTACGCTGTTAGCCCTGGGCAAGGCCTTTCAGGAACGCACGAACTGGCACAAGCGCCATCCACCCAGTCTCAGCGCCTAGGTCAGGCGCGGCCGAGAACGGTCAGCGCGTGCTTTGCAGCGTCCACGCCCCGGTATTGCGCTTCTTCGAAAATCGAGAATCCGCTCAAGTCCGAATTCGCGAAAAAGATGTTGCCGAGCGGCCTCAGCCAGCGCTCGCGTTCTTCCGAGAAGATGAAGCCGGGCGACGGCCGCGCCATCGCATGCCCGATGCGCATGATGTCCATGTGCGCCACGCATTGGCGGATGTCCGGGTGCGCGCGCTCCAGATCGTTGAGGATGGCTTCCTTCCAATAATTCCAGTCCTTGGCGAGCAGCAGGCGCCGGGAGTCCGCGGGCGCGTGCTCGGCGAGCGACCAATAGAACGTCCAGACCGTTTTGTCGATGTGCGTCGCCAGGCTCATGTGCGTGGCGTTCACGTAGCCGAGCGTAGGCGATTCGTAAATCACGTTGTCCCAGGCCGGTTCCGACCCTTTCTGATCCGGTATGCGATCGAGCGTCAGGTTCGCCGTGAGCCACGGCGAATACTGAAAACCATCGGCGCGGGGCGCGCCTTGGATGATGTAGGAAGCGAGGAACGTGGGCGCGGCCCAGATGACAGCCTCGGTGGTGTATTCAACCTGTTCGGTGAACACCCGCAATCTGCTGCCGTCCCGCGCGACGCGGTACACGGGCGAGCCGCTTCGAATGTAGCGGTCGAGCTTGGCGATCAGACGCCCGGCGATCCAGCCGTTGCCCTCCGGCCAAGTTAGCGGGCCTTTCTCTTCCGGCTCGCGCGAGGCGAAGTACTGGATGCCGGCCCAGGCCGACGTGTCCCGCGCCCGCGCGCCGTAATCGTCGCGGCAGGCGTAGTTGATGTACCAGCCAAGCAGCGGCGAATCGAAACGCTCTCCTGCCAGCCAATCCGCCATGGACATCCGGTCTAGCGGTGACGGCTTCAACCCGCGGTCCATGGGGATGGTGAACTGGCCCGTCGCGCGGAACTCGGCCATCATCTTCTCGAAGCGCTGGTACTGCTCGCGATCGCGCGCTGTGGCGCCGTCTTCCGGCTCGATGCCATCCTGCCAATGGCCGTTGATGAACAGGCGCTCCTGCGGATCGAAGCAGAGCACGCGCTCGTCCCACTGTCCGTCGCGCCAGACGCCCAGCTCTTCGAACAACTCGCGGGCGAGCGATTCGCCCTTGGCGGGGACGGGAACGTAATGGGCGGCCCAGGGGAATTTCGAAATCTCGTTTTCCCCCCAGCGCGAGTTGCCGCCGGCGTGCGGCTCCATTTCGAGCAGCACGAAATCACGGAAGCCGCGTTTGTCGAGATGCCAGGCTGCATTCAAGCCCGCCATGCCGCCGCCCACGATGACGATCGGAACGCGCACCTGCTGCTTCGGCGCTGCGAACCTGGCGTGATCGCGCAGACGGTGGCCTGTGGGAAACGAATCGTTCTCGAAACCGCCGGTGACAACGCGATTCGTCTTGCGCCACAGCCCGAGCAGCGCGGGTGCGCCGAGAACTTCGCGGCGGGTGACCGACGACACTAGTGCGCCACGTCCTTCCATTCCTGTTCGTAGTATCGAACCAGGACCTGGTCGTTCAGACGGTTCGGCTCCGCGGGCACCGGCTGCATGTCTACCGGAAACACAAACAATCCGGCCACATTGCTGGTGGAAAGAAATCGCAGCCCGCCAGGTAACTGGCGCGGCGGCTCGTAGGGAGTGAAACTGCCGATCACGTACCCCCATTCGCCGAACGACGGGACATACACGTGATACGGATAGGTGCGCAGTCCGGCCTGCTTCACGGTATCCACGATGCACCAGTAGGATTGCCGCGCGAACAGCGGCGACGTACTCTGCACCACCATCAGGCCGTTGGCCGAAAGATGTTTCGCCGCGAGCCGGTAGAACGCGGTGGTGAAAAGCTTGCCGAGCGCGTAGCTCGTTGGATCGGGAAAGTCGGCGACGATGAAGTCGTATTGGTTCGTGTTCGTGTCGAGCCAGCGAAACGCGTCGGCGTTGATGACGTGAACGCGCGGCGCGGTCAGCGAGTGGTTGTTCAATGCCGACAAAACGGGGTGCGTCGAAAACAGGTGCGTCATCTCGGGATCGAGATCCACCAGAGTGACGCTTTCGACCGACGGATATTTCAGGATTTCGCGAACCGCCAATCCGTCGCCGCCGCCCATCACCAGCACCCGGCGTGCGCCTGGAAGCGCGGCCAAGCCCGGATGCACCAGCGCTTCGTGATAGCGGTATTCATCGCGCGAGCTGAACTGCAAATGCGAGTTGAGAAACAGCCGAAGATCGTCCTTCCACTTGGTGAGCACGATGCGCTGGTAGGGCGTATTGCGGCTGAAGATGACTTCGTCGGCGTACAGGTTGTTGTCAGCGGCCGAAGAGATACGATCCGCGAACGCCATCCCGCCGCCCAGCAGGACAATCGCCACAACCGATCCCGCGCGCAACATCGGAGTGCTCCCGATCTGTTGGCGAAACAGCCAGGTCGACCACAGCGCCACGCCGGCGTTAAAGATCCCGAACAAGAGAGCCGACCGCACCAGGCCCAGCTTGGGTACCAGCAGAATCGGAAACAGCAGCGACGCGCCCAGCGCGCCCAAATAATCGAACGTCAGCACCTGTGAGACCAACTCGCGAAACTGGATGCGCTCTTTCAGAATGCGCAGCAGCAGCGGAATTTCCAGGCCGACCAGCGTCCCCACCAGGATGACGACCACGTACAGAACCAGTCGAAACGCCTCCGTATACGCGAAGGCAAGGAACAACACCGACGACGAAAACCCGCCGACCACCGCGACCATCAGCTCGATGGAAACGAAGCGCGCCACCAGCCCGCGGCCCAGAAAGCGCGACAGATAGCTGCCGATACCCATCGCGAACAGATAGCAGCCGATGATGGTGGAAAACTGGAAGACGGTGTCGCCCAGCAGATAGCTGGCCAGGGTGCCCGCGATCAGCTCATAGATCAGCCCGCAAGCGGCGATCAGAAAGACGGAAAGAAAAAGCGCAATCGACACCAGACACCACTAATGCACGGCCGCGGCGATGATGATGCACATGCCGATGGACATCGAGCCGATCAGAATCGCCAGCGCTACGTTCTTGTCTTCCACGATCTCCTTCCAGAGATGATAAGGAGTGAATTTGTCGATAAGAAAGAACGCCAGCACAAAGACCACGATGCCAAGCGCCGAGTACAGCAGAGCGTTCAAGAGATTGCTCACGATCACTTACCTCCGATGTAGCGGGAATAACCGCCGTACGACGAGCGGTACGCGCCGGGATTGTCGCGGATCGATTTCGGCAACACGCGCTGCTGGTTGACACTGGACCAGCTCCAGCCGCGGTACTCGGCGACGCCCGTGAGGCCGAGCATCATCACGCCGTAGATCAGGAAGAGCGGCCTCACTCGTCGCCTCCTCCACTGGCCAGCGACTGTCCAAAGTCGCTTTCACGCCAGCGGGCTGTTTCAAAACTCCCCCGGCGGAACGTGGCCACAATCGCGGGAACCAATAGCAGTAGAAAAGCCACGCCGAAGAAGCCGAAGTTGGGGACGTTGCGCCGCAGCTCCAGATCGTAGTGCACGCTCGCCGATTTGCTGTCGGTTTCCGGCGCGACGCGCAAATAGTAATTGCCCGAAGGCACGGAAGGAATGATCACGCTGTTGTTGGGACTCCCTTCGCTGCCATCGGAGTCATGATAGTAGCTCACTTCGCGCGCGAAGTCGAAGGCCTGGCCGGTTTCGTTGTTGATCAGCGCGAAGTCGAAATAAGCCCAGTTGTTGTCGAGATTGGTGCGGATGCCCAGTTCGACGTTGGATTCCCGGCCCGCTATTTGAAAGCTTGGTGTGACGAAAGCGGCGTCACTCTTCACTCCCGGTACGTAGACGTAGCTGTCCTTGAACGCCACGCGGCCCGGAGAGGCAATCAAAAAGAAGAACACCATGGCAGCCAGCGCCACATTCAGCCAGAGCCAAGTGCGCCAGGCTGAACCGACGGTGCCTTTATGCGGGGCCGGCTGATTGGCGAAAACTCCGGTGGCGACGGGCGGAGATCCCGGCAGCCGGAAAGCCTGCCAAATCTGCGCGCCGGTGATGTATTCGCCGCGCGACCAGGTGATCTCGCCGCCGGTAGCTTCCGAAGAAAGCATATAGGGCGGAGCGATGAAATCCTGGCAGGCGGCCGAATCGCCCACGCGCACCTGCCACGGAAATTCGCCCAGAACATAAGCGGTCTCGGCCGTCATGCTGTCGAAAGCCAGGTAAGTCTGGCCGCCGAACCGCACCGCGATCTTGCCTTTGGCTCGCGTTCCTTCCGGCAGCGCGCTCAATACGCGCACGAAGTTCCAGTGGCCCTCGTACTCCGTTAAATACCGGAACCCCTGGTAGGGATTGAAGAGCAGGTATTCTTCCCACTGGTACGTGTCCCCGCCGGAATGAACGCGCCGGATCTGGAACCCGATCACCTCGTACATTGTGCCGCCCATTTGGCCGCGAGAACCGAGTGGAATCTTGGGCTGGATATGCGATTTGACTTGGACGCTTTGCAGAATTTCGACTTCCGGCGTGGACGTGTCCAGAATGCTGCCGCATTGCGGGCAGGTCACGCTGAGCGTGTGGGCAAAGCCGCGGATCTGCACCGGTCCCCCGCAGTTGGGACAGGAGATGGACCGGATCTTGACGGTCATGACCAGCCCTCAAACTCGCGCAGGTTTTTCAAATGCAGGTCGGCGAACTCCACCGCCTGGCCGAGGAACAGCAGGGGCGGCTGCTCGCTGTAATCGATGGTGGCGAATTCGCCGCCGGCGGTGCGAAGATCCGCGAACAGCAGATCGGCTTTGTCCCAATACTCGAACGGCAGCTCGCCCTGCACGCCTTTATAATGCGCGCGGGTAAAGGATGTGACCGCGTAGGTCTTGCCGTTCCATTGGAATTGCTCATCGCGCCGGATCTGATCTGAACCCGGCAGCGGCGCCGGCGGCTGCGTACCCCAGGACAGGTCGTATTCGAGCTGCGCGTCGGCCAGCCAGCCGCTGGTTCCGTCGTTGTAGACGATGTGCCACTCGTTCCATCCGCCCTGCTCATACTCGTAGAGGATGCGGCCGACGACCAGGAAGCTCTTGTTGTTATAGACGCCTTCGGTTCCGATCTGAATGGGCGAAGCGTCTTCCGGCAGGTCCGCCACTTCGCCAACTTTCCTTAAATCCAGGTCACCGCGCACCAGGATCGAATGACAGAATTCGCAGGTGGTTTGCACGGCGCTGGACCATAGAAATTTCACCGGCGCTCCGCAATTGGGGCAGTTCGCGGCCGGGGCGGTCATGGTTGATAGGGGCGTTCTACCTGGCGCACGGAAACTCGTTCGGCCCCGAGTTCCTTCTTGAGCAACGCTTCAAAATCCGCGCCGGAGCGAGGGCGGCAGCAGAACACGTTCAAGCACAGCGACCCGTATTCGGGGAACGTATGGCAGGCCAAGTGCGATTCGGTGAGCAGCGCCACGCCGGTGATGCCGCCCGTTCGCGGAAACTGATGCCAGTTCGACTTGCCGAGCGTGTGGAGGTCCAGAGCGTCAATCAGGGCCTGGAACAGATCTGCGAGCCGCCGGGTGCTCGTCAGCGCTGCCGGATCGCAGCCGTGCGCCTCCACAATCCACTCCAGGCCGCTCATCGTTCGTTACTGCTGGGCGCCGCCGCACTCCGGGCAGAACTTCGAAGCCCGAGGAATCGGCTTGCCGCAGGCGATGCAAAACTTGGTGTCGGTCGCGGGAGCCGCCGAAGCGGCTGGAGGCGCAGCGGCCGGGCCTCCACCACCCGCAGGAGCTGCCGGAGGGGGAGCCTCGGGAGGCCGAACCGCGCCCATCATGGTTTGCGCCATCACCATGCCCGCGCCCAAGCCTGCGCCGATGCCGGCTGCCCCACCACCTTCGTTCGCTGCGGCGATGGGCATCGACTGAGCCACCTGGAATTGCGTGTACTTGTTCATATCGCCCAGCATATTCATGCTGATCCGCTGGTCCAGCATCTTCTGCAGCTCGTCGGGCAGCGAGATGTTCTCCACCACGAAGGTCTCGAGCGAAAGCCCGAAGTCGGCGAATGCCGGCTTCATGTTCTCCGCGATCTTCTGCCCCAATTCGGCCTGATTCGCGGCCATGTCCAGGAACGGAACCGCGCTCTGCGCGAACGTCTCGGTCATGCGCGCGACAATGGTGTTGCGCAGCTGCCCTTCCAGCTCCGGAACGCGGTAGATGTCGCGCGTGCCGCTCACTTTTTCATAGAACACTTTCGGATTGGCGATCCGGTAGGCGTAAATGCCGTAGCCTCGGAAGCGGATGGCCCCGAATTCCTTGTCGCGAACCGTGATCGGCGTTGCGGTGCCCCAGCGCTGGTCGGTTTGCATCCGGGTCGAGAAATAGTAGACGTCCGATTTGAACGGAGACTTGAACGCTTTGTCCCAGTTCATGATGTAGGTCAAGATGGGCAGGGTATTGGTGCTGAGGGTATAGAGGCCCGGGCCGAAAACGTCGGCGATGCGGCCCTCGTTCACGAAGACCGCGGCCTGCGATTCACGCACCGTCAGCTTGCCGCCGTTCTGGATCTCCATGTCTTCCATGGGATAGCGGTAGGCCAGGATCCCTTGTTCCGGTTCGGTCCACTGGATGACGTCGATGAACTGTTTGGAAAGGAAACTCATAGGCTTGTTAACCGAGTATACGCCAGAATTAGCGGATTTGTTCCCGATTCCGGAGGCCGGCGGCGGGTGATCGGCGGCATGGTACCAGGGAGTCAGGGATTTGCCTTAAGTGCCTGGATTTCGGCCAGGCGCTGCTTGGCGTAGGCGTCGTCGGGGTTGGCGGCTAAGATCCGGCGCAGGTTCTGGATGGCTTCGTCGATCTTGCCGGTTTTGGCCAGCGAAGTAGCCAGATTGAAGCGGGCACTCGAGTAATCCGGGCGCGCTCGCAAGGCCAGTTCGAATTCGGTGATCGCCTCGTCATTGCGGTGCAGGGTGGCCCAGGCCAGCCCCAGCATGTTGTGGACTTCGGGGCGCCGGGGATCGATGCGCTCTGCCGCCCGTAACTGGGAAACGGCGCCTTGCGGATCGAGCCTGGAGAGCATAATCGCGCCCAGGTTCATATGCGCCTCCGCGTCGTTGGGATTCTTCGCCACGCGATGCCGCAGAAGCGCTTCCTGCAACTCGCGTCGCCTGTCCCCCGGCCCTCGCGGCAGCACCTCCAGCCACAAATGGCCCATTTCGTCTGTCGCGCGATTGCCGCCACGGACCCGCTTTGGCGGACTGTTGGGATTGTGCACGTTGGCCGCCGAGTTGTCGTAGCGGTACCGCATGTGGATGACGGAGTCCTTGGGCAGGAATACCGGCTCGCGGTAATAGTAGACGGCCTGCCAGTTCGTATCCCAATTGGGAATACGGATCAGCCACTTCGTCGAGCCATCCGGCAGCGTGGCGTAGGCTTCCAGCAGCTTGCCGAGGTAGTGGGCGTGCGGATAGACCGCGAGAATATCCACGTCCATGGGGAGCTGGAAGTCGTCCGCAATGCGGAAGTCGCTGGCGCCGGCGGGAATATCCAGGTCCTGGTCGTCTTCCAGCTGCAGCAGGATCGGGAATTTCGTTTGCGGCTTGTCGGTGAAGTACAGGCCGAGCGATGGCCGCACGTGTTCGGGCTTGCCGGTGGGCTGCAGGTGCAGATTGAGTACCAGATCGTTGCCCGGGTCCAAGCGCCATGCGAAGCCATCCGGTTCGATGTGCGGCGCGCTGCCCGGCTTCCAAAACAAAAAATTGCCGTCGGGATCGAAAGGGCTGCGGCCGATCTCCAGGTCCATGCCCGGGAAGCCTTTGCCCGGCGCGATTTCCTGCAGGCGTGCGGATCCGGTACGGTCGATCAGAAGATTGGCGTGATGCACCGCGCGCGGGATGCCGGGCCGAATCTCGATGGCGCGCACCCAGTGGCGGGCCGTGACGTTCGGCGTAAAAATGACGTTCCAATAGAGGTCGGGGCCGGAGGCTGGCAGATCCACCGGGGTTTTGGCTTCCAGAACCAGATCGGGCCGGCCGAGCTGCCATTCACTCGGGAAGGAAGGAGGGACTGGGATGCCGGTAGTCGGGCCTTCCGGAGTTCCAGCACGAACCCACGCCGAGATGGTCTCAATCTGAGCCGCGCTCAGGCTGCGGTCGTCGGCGAAGTCGCCATAACCGTGCTCCGGGAGCCAGGGCGGCATGTAGCCGTTGCGCGTGATGGCCGCGATTTGCGCCGCGCGCTTCTTGACATCCGGATAACTCAACAGCGGGAAAGGCGCGGCGTCGCCGGGATGATGGCATGGAGCGCATTTCTGGTAGATGATCGGGGCGATGTCGTGGGCGAAGGTTGGCGGTTCAGCCGCTCGCACAGAAACCGCCGCGAGCGCCAGCGCGACCACAAACCGCATACATACTATTCGTAGCGCAAAGCAATGAGCGGGTCTATCTCCGTGGCGCGCCGGGCGGGAATGTAGCTGGCGACGAGCGCGACCACAAGCAGGATGGCGCCCACCGACGCGTACGTGAGGGGGTCCGTGGTCTTCACGCCGAACAGCAGGCTCGCCAGCACGCGCGTCAGGCCGAACGCCGCGGCCAGGCCGATCACGACGCCCGTGGCCGCCAGAATCATGCCGTGCCGGACGATCAGCTTCAACATGTCGCCGCGTCCGGCTCCCAGCGCCATCCGGATGCCGATTTCCTGCCTGCGTTGTTCCACCGTGTAGGACATCAGGCCATAAATGCCGATCGCGGCGAGCAGCAGAGCCAGGCCGGCGAAGATGGCGAGCAGCAGCATGTTGAAGCTCTGCCGCGCGGTGGATTCGGAGATGACTTGCTCCATGGTGCGGACTTTCGATACCGGCACCATGCTGTCGACGGCTCGGAATTCGGCTTGAACCGCACTGCTCAGCGCCGCCGGATCGCTGGACGAGCGGATCACCCAGCCCAAGGGAAGCACGCTGTTGGCCAGTTGCGTCAAGCCGTCGGTGACCTGGCTCTCGGGGACATACATCACCGGCTCGTCGACGCCCTGCAAGCCGGTTTCGCGAATGTTGCCGGCGATTCCGACGATCTCGCGGGCGGGTTCTTCAAACTGCGGTCCCAGTCCCTTGCCGATCGTGATCCGCTGGCCCACCGGATCGCCCTTAGGCCAATACTTCCTGGCGAAGGCCTGGTTGATGATGACCACATGCTCGGACTTGCCGGTGTCGCGTTCATCGAAGGAGCGCCCGCGCAGCATGGGAACGCGCAAAGCGCTGAAGTAGTGGGCGCCCACGAAGCGCCATTGCTGATCGCCGCTGTACAAATCACCTTTGGGCGGCGGCTGGCCTTCGATGCTGAACGGCAGATCGACGCCGCCTTCCACGGGGAGCATGACGGTGCACGCCGCGCCTTGTACGCCGGGCAGCGCTTCGATACGCTGGGTCACCTGGCGAATCAGATTTTCCGCTTTGCCCGTGGTGTCGTACCGGCCGCCGGTGAGCGAAGTCTGCATGGTGAGGACATTGCGCGCGTCGAAGCCGGGCTGTGCGGAGCGCAATCCTACGAAGGTGCGGATCATCAGCACCGCCCCGGCCAGCAGAATCACCGCCAGAGCCATTTCGGCGGCCACCAGAACGCCGCGAGCGCGATTGTGACGGAGTCCCGTGCCGGAGCGTCCGCTGGCTTCCTTCAGGTTGGCGTTGACGTCCAGTTTGGAGATTTGCAGGGCCGGGAACAATCCGAACAGAACTCCGGTGGCCAGAGCGACAGCTAGCGTAAACGCGAGTACCGGCCAATTAAACGTGGAGACGGCCGAGGCCAGGTGATCCGGGTCGTTCACACGCGGGAGATTGCCGGGACTCAAGGCCAGCAGCAGCGGCACGCTCCAGGCGCCGATCAGGAACCCCAGCATGCCTCCGAGTCCCGAGAGCAGCAGGCTTTCGGTGAGCAACTGGCGAATGAGATGCCAGCGGTTGGCGCCGATCGCCGTCCGGATCGCGATTTCACGTTGGCGTCCGGCGGCGCGCGCGAGCAGCAGATTGGCCACGTTGGCGCAGGCAATCAGCAATACCAAGGCGCCGGCCCCCAGGGCCACCGCTCCCACCATCACAAAGCCACCACGGGAATCCGGCTGGATCATGCTCTCGGTAACCGGGAGCAGTTTTACCGTGCGGTCCTTGTTATCGACGGGATATTCGCGCGCAAGCTGCGCGGCCAGTGTGCGCATATCGTCTTCAGCCTGCCGCGGCCGAATGCCAGGCTTCAATCTTCCGATCACCGCGAACAGCAGCGCGCCACGCTGATTGACCCAGTCAGCCAATGGGAACACCTGTTCGTACATCATGAAAGGCACCCAAAAATCGGTGTTTACCAGCGCGTTAGGGCCGCGAAAACCGCGCGGCGCCACTCCCACGATGGTGTACCGGTGGTTGTTCAAGCGAACGGTGGCGCCAATGGCCGCGGGGCTTCCGGCGAATCTGCGCATCCAAAAGGAGTGGCTGATCACTACGACGGCTTGCGCGCCGGGGACAAGATCGTCCTCGGGAACGAAGGTTCGCCCAACCGCGGCCTTCACTCCGAGAACGTCGAAGTAGTTCGCAGTTACGATCTGGCCGATCAG
>DATJNO010000171.1:0-26909 GCA_035508055.1 Bryobacteraceae bacterium
ACCTCGAACCGTTCCGCTATCTCCGACACACTCAGGCCGTAGTCGAAGTTGTCGACAATCGCGCTCACCGGCAGCCGGGTTCCGCGCAGCACGGAGCGCCGCTCTGCACTCCGGGCTTTGCTTCAACAAGCGGACAGCCGGACCAGTCGATGTCTTGCGTAGCCATGGGCGTTTCCCAACACCATCGAATCACGCGGCAGTCAATTTCGTCACCCGCAGCCGCTTCCGGTTTCTTTCCGCGTGCCACAGGTCGTACTGAAGCTGCTGGTTCAGCCAGCTCTCTGCGCTGGTATCGAAAGCGATGGAGAGGCGCACCGCCATCTCCGGGCTGATGCCGGCGCGTCCGTTGAGGATGCCAGACAGCGTCTTCCGACTCACGCCGAGCGAGCGGGCAGCTTCGGTAACGGTCAGGCCCAGGGGTTCCAGGCACAGCGTCTTGAGCACCTCACCCGGGTGCGGAGGATTGTGCATCTTCATATTTGCCTCAATGGTAGTCCTCGTAGTCTACGTGATCTACATCCTTGCCGGTCCAAACAAACGTTACGCGCCAGTTGCCGCTTACCTTCACCGCCCACGTTCCCTTCCTCAGACCGTGAAGCTCATGCAGCCCCAAGCCTGGGAGAGTCATATCGCGGACGTTGGTTGCTACGTTCAGACGGCCCAATATCAGCCGAAGCCGGTCAGCGTGCTGAGCCTGGATTCCCGATTTCGAACCGGTGGCGAAGAACCGTTCGAGTCCTTTATGCCGGAATGCCCTGATCGCCACACTTACAAGTGTAACCTATGTAGTTACAGTCTGGATTCCTGCGCGCAAGCCTGCGGAATTTCACACCCGCGTGCCTTCACGCACATCCCCGCCCGCCAGCCCCGACGATGCCCCGCCCTAAGCCGGTTGATGCGTCGCCGCTCGAAACGTATTGTTCGGTGCATGATCGCCCGCCAGCCACCGTTTCAGATCGGCGTGTGCGCGCTGGCCCGCCGCGCGTAGGTTCATGTTGCCTCCGGTCGAGAGCCGAAGCAACTCGCCTGCCCCTCACTTCCGCAACATCCCCGTCCAGTCCGTGGTCACCGTCACCGGCGGCGAGCTCTTTTCCTCGCTCGACGAGTTCACCAGGAACCGCTTGCCGTCTTTCGAAATGTCCCAGCGCCAGGCCACGCCGGGCGCTCCACCCAATCCGCCGGAAATCCGCGTGCGAAACAACGCCTTCGGCACACCGGCCTGGAAACCGGAACTGGTGTTCACGTCCACTGCCATGAGAGTGCCGTCGCGCGCGACATAGAACAGCTCCTTGCCGTCCGGACGCCAGCGCGCCTGCGTGCCGCCGCCGTTCGACACCAGCCACTTCCCGCCGGAAGACGCGGGAAATGGACGCACGTAGATTTCATTCGTGCCGGTTTCATTGGATGTGTACGACACCCACTTCCCGTCCGGCGAAAACTTACCCTGAAGCTCGTTGAACTGGGTCGCCAGGTAGGGAACCGGCTTGCGAGCTTCTCCCAACGGCCCGCCCGGGTCCGGCAGAACCCACAGGTCTGCGTGCGTGTCCTTGGACTGCTGCAGATAAAGCAGCCAGTGACCATCCGGGGACCAATCCTGCGGCGTCTTCACGCCGTCAGAGTGAAACAGGACTTCCGCCTTGGTGGCGCCGTTCGACGGCCTGCGGAAGATATCGGACGAGCTGCCGCCGCCGGCGGCAAAAGCGATCTGCTTCCCATCCGAAGACCAAACGCCGTTCCCGGCGCCGTTGCTGTCGAAGGTGAAGCGCGAGCTGGCGTTGCGCGCCAGATCCAACAGCCAGACCACCCAGATGCCTTGCGAGTCGACGCGCCCCTCGGCCACCTGCGTTCCGTCCGGCGAGAGGTTCAGCTCATCGCGTCCGGCCGGTTCGCCGGGTTGCGACAAGACTTTACCCGAGCGGTCGTACCAAATGAGCTCACGATTGGTGCTGCCCGCGCTGGCCACGGCCAGCACGCCGGTGTTCGACACCGTAGCCAAGGCGTCAAAGCGGCCGGTGGTCCCAACCGAGTCCGCAACACGCACCGGGTCAGCGGTAAACTTCAACTTCCCCGCGTCGAACAGCCGCGCCATTAAGGTGTCGGTGCGCAGGAACACCACGTATCCGGTGCCTCCGGTGGCCGGTGCGAACAAGGGTCCGGAATCGGAATCGGTCAGCCTCTGGTCCTCTTGTGCCGGCTTTTCGTCCAGCGATCGGACATACAGTCCCTGGAAGCGCGGATCCGCCGCCAGATAGTAGAGGAAGTGCTGTTGGTCCGGGAGAAACACCGGCCAGCCGTATCCCACGTCGCCGCGCTTGGGATCGAGCTGGGTGAGTTGCACCGGCTCGCCTCCCGCCGCGCTCACGCGGTTCAGCATGTAGGATTCGCTGAAAACAATGACGTCCTGCTTATTCCAGGACAGTCCGATGAAAGGCGGTGAGTAGGAACAGATGGTCTCCGGCGCGCCTCCGGACACGTCGATCTTCTTCAATTTGCCTGCGGCGTTGAATGCGATGTAGCGGCTATCGGGCGACCAAGCCAGGGCGCCGGCGCCCTCCGTGCCGGCCAGCTGGCGCGCTTCCACCGTATCGAGCGAACGGATCCAGACACCGCGCCGCCCATCCGTCCCCTGAACCGTCAGGGCAAGTTTGGTCCCGTCCGGTGACAGGGCCAAGGCCTCGATGATGCCGTTGTCCGGCGCCACAATTTCGAACCGGACCGAGGCCGCCGGCGCGGACGGTCTCCAACGAAGCGCAATGAAAATCGCCGCGCTCAAGATAACTGCGGCGGCGATGGCCCCCCAGATGAGCCGCGTGGTTCGTGATGAGGTCGCCTGCGGCGCCGGCTGCAGCACGGGGGCGCCTTCGAGCAGCAGCGCCGCGTCGCCGATGTCGCGCAGCCGCTTCTTGGGATCTTTTTCCAGGCATCGTTCCAGCAGGCGCCGGGCCTTGACGGGCACTCGCGTCAAGTCCGGCTGATCTTTTACGACGGACGCCAGGGTGTCCGTGATGTCTTCGCCTTGAAACAGACGCTCGCCCGTGAGCAACTCGTAAAGCACCACGCCAAAAGAAAAGATGTCGCTGCGCCGGTCCACTTTCTTACCACGCGCCTGCTCGGGGCTCATGTACGCAGCCGTGCCCAGGATCAGGCCAATCTCGGTGGCGTGGACCGTCAGCGTGGGCGAATGGCTGGGATGGTCGCTACCGCCCGAGGAGCTATTGCCGTCCGACCCGCTGCTGAACGCTTTCGCGAGGCCGAAATCCAGAAGCTTGACCGTGCCGTCGGGAGTGACCTTGATGTTGGCCGGCTTCAAGTCGCGATGAACGATGCCCCTTTCATGCGCGTAGTCGAGAGCAGTAGCGATTTGCGACGCGATCTTCCAAGCGTCGTCGAAGGGCATCGGGCCTTTGGGCGATTCACCCTCCACCAGCTCCATCACCAGCGCGTTCTCTTCGACGCCGAAAATGGTGGCGATGTTCGGATGATTCAGCGAGGCCAGCACCTCGGCCTCGCGCTGGAAGCGCGCCATGCGCTCGGGGTCGCGCGCGAAGGCCTCCGGCAGAACTTTCACCGCCACGTCCCGCTTCAGCTTGGTGTCGCGGGCGCGATAGACCTCGCCCATTCCCCCGGCGCCGATGGGCGCAACAATTTCATAAAGCCCGAAGCGGGCGCCAGTGGAAAGCGGCATGCACAATGATTCTAGCCCAGTAGCGTTCGCCGCGCTAAAGACACGACTCAGGTCTGCCGATATGCCTCCTCCAAGCGCCGCACGTCGATTTTGTTCATCTGCAGCATCGCCTTCATTACCCGCGTCGCTTTGACGGGGTCGGGATCGCCTAACAGCTTCATCAACACATTCGGAATAATCTGCCAGGAAACGCCAAACTTGTCTTGCAGCCAGCCGCACTGGTCTGCCCGCCCGCCTTCGGAAAGCTTGTCCCAAAGCTGGTCTACTTCTGCCTGCGTCTGGCAGTCGACGAAAAACGAAATCGCCGGCGTGAACTTGAAGTGCGGTCCGCCGTTGAGAGCGATAAACTCCTGCCCCTCAATCTGGAACGTGATGGTCATGACCGAGCCTTTGGGTCCCGGCCCGGCTTCTCCATACCGGCGGGTCTCGCCGATCTTCGAATTTTTGAAGATGGAAACGTAGAAATTCGCGGCCTCCTCGGCCTGCGTGTCGAACCACAGAAATGGCGTGATCTTTTGCATGTTCGTTCTCCTTAAGCGGCCGGAAGGCCACCAATCTCCAGCACTGGCCGGATCTCGACCGTTCCCCAGCGGCCGGCCGGAATCTCACCGGCAATCTGGATGGCCCGGTCCAGGTTTTCAGCTGCGATCAAAAAGAAGCCGCCGAGCTGTTCGCGCGTCTCGGCAAACGGGCCATCGGTGATGATGCGCTTGCCGTCCTGGATGCGCACGCTCGTAGCCGTCGACGTCGGATGCAGGGGACCAACCGAGAGCAGCTGCCCCTTGGCCTGAAGCTGGCGCGCATAGGCGGCGGACTCGGCGTAGCACTTGCCGCGCTGGTCCTCGCTCAGCGAGTTCTCGTCCAGATAAATGAGCAACATATATTTCATGGATGCACCTGCACAGGTTAGTCGAGCAGCGCCGGGCGAAATCGACACCGGACCGGAAAAACCCTAAAATCGTTAGGTTGGTTGATGCCGCTGCAACCGTCGAAGCATTGTACCGCTCGGACTGGGGCCGGATTGTAGCCACCTTGATCAGTCTCCTGGGCGACTTTGAGCTGGCCGAAGAATATGCGCAGGAAGCATTTACGGCCGCGTTACACCAGTGGCCCGAGTCAGGGATTCCGGATCAACCGCGTGCGTGGATCGTTCAGACCGCGCGCCACAAAGCGATCGACCGGCTGCGGCGCCAGACCTTGTTTAAGGACAAGATCGAGGCACAATTGGCGCATGAACTCGCCAACGCCGCCTCCCCCGCCGAGCCGGAAGATGACGCCAGTGAGATTCCCGACGAACGTCTTCGCCTGATCTTCACCTGCTGCCATCCGGCGCTGGCTCGCGAGGCGCAGATTGCGCTTACGCTGCGGACCCTTTGCGGACTGGAAACCGACGAGATTGCCCGAGCGTTTCTGGTGCCGACGCCCACTATGGCGCAAAGGCTGGTGCGCGCGAAGCGCAAGATTCGCGAGGCCCGGATTCCCTACCAGGTTCCCGAAGCGAGCCAGATCCCCGAAAGGCTGGGCGCGGTGCTTTCCGTCCTGTACCTGGTTTTCAACGAGGGCTACACCGCGACCCGCGGCGAGCAGCTGATCCGGACCGATCTTTCCGCCGAAGCGATTCGCCTGGGCCAGCTGGTGCGCAGCTTGATGTCGCCGCGTCCGGCGGAGGCCACCGGCCTGGTCGCTCTGATGCTGCTGCACGACGCGCGGCGCGAATCCCGGACTGATGCCGCTGGGGACATGGTCGTGCTCGAAGAGCAGGATCGCAGCCGCTGGAACCAGCAGCAGATCACGGAAGCGTTGCCCCTGGTGGCCGAGGCGCTTCGCGCGGGACCCGGTCCCTACGCGCTGCAGGCGGCGATCGCGGCCGAACATTGCAAAGCCCAACGCTCCGAAGATACCAATTGGCGCGAAATCGTCCGGCTCTACGATGAACTGCAGCGCCTGGAGCCTTCGCCCATCGTCCGGCTGAATCGCGCCGTGGCGGTAGCCATGGCGGAAGGCTCCCGGCAGGGTTTGTCGCTCGTCGACACGCTCGCGGCCAGCGGCGATCTGGACGGCTATCATCTGCTGCACGCCGCGCGCGCCGATCTGTTGCGCCGCATGGGATCCTGTGAGGAAGCGGCGAAGAGCTACGTGCGCGCGCTGGAACTGGTCACCAACGACCGCGAGCGAAGGTACCTGGAGCGGCGCTTGCGCGAAGTCGCGCCTTCGCTGCCTTAACGCTCTTCCACGCAAGCGAAGTTGACTGCGTCGTCGGTGCTGCCGGCGCCTTTGTAACGGGCGACTTGGGGATAGGCGCAAATGGGCCGGGTTGCGGCCACGCCGTCTTGCGGTCTGGCGGGTGACTTATACCTGGTCGCGATGATCTCGCCGGGCGCCGCCCCGGTTTCCACCCAGCGCTCCAGCGCCGCCTGAATTCCGTGCGCTGGATCGGCGCCCGAACCCGGAGTTGATCCGAGCACGTCGGCGCCAGGACCGCCGCCGCAATGCAACATGCCGGGCACCAGGTACACGCGCAGGATGTCGTCGGCGGCTTCCCGGCCCATTTTCGCGGCCACGTTCTCGTAGTAGTTGGTGCTGCTCAGCGGAGAAATGTCGGGATCGGCCAAACCGTGATAGAGGATGAGCTTTCCGCCGTGGTCTTTGAATTTCTGGAGATTCGCGTCCGTGGCGTTGCGAACCGGCCCCAGCTTGTCGTCCAGGAAGGCGACATCATGATCGAAATTGAAACTTCGGAAGTCCCACGCCGGGTTCTCGTAGACGATCTTGGCCAGGGCTCCGACGCCGAAGGCATAATTCAAACTCTTGCCGGGCTGCGCGCCGAGGATCCACAGGCCCCAACCGGCCGGTCCCGCTTCGCCTCCGGGAAGCAGTCCGGGGAAGATCTGCTCGCCTTGGGAGTTCGTCGGGCCGGCGTAGATCTTTTTCATCGCCTCGACTTGCGCCGCGGTGAGACAGGCGTTGGTTTCGGCGCCTTTGCACAGCAGCACCGCCGGGTCGAAGTGGCATTTGCCCGGCTCACTGACGACGCCGTCTTTGAGGCCATCCAGGGCGTCGCATTTTTCGAGAACCGCCGCCTCCACCGCCGGCAGCTTGCTCGGGGGAATGTAGCTCGCCGGCTTCGCCATCACCGCCTGGGTGTTCCAGATCTGCGCGGCGGCCAGGTGCGTCGCGAACCAGGCCGGGTCGCCTGCGACAATGCCCGAATAGTCGTCCGGGTAGCGCTGCGCTTCCATCAGCGCCTGCCGTCCGCCGTTGGAGCAACTGCTGAAATACGCTTTCGGATCCTTGCCATAGAACGAGCCGATGATCGTCCTGGCGCTGACGGCAGTGAGATGAACGGCGCGATACCCATAGTCGATGACCTTCTCGGGATGCCCCACGGCCCAATCGGCGCTTGTCCCGCCGGCTTCGTGCCCGGTGTCGGTGGATGACGTCGCATAGCCGGCGGCGAGCGCCTGGGCCATTCCGGGCGCGTTACCTTCCGCACCGGCCGAATAGTTGATGGAACCGGCGAAGCCGCCATTCCCGACGCCCAGATATCGGCCGTTCCAGCCCGAAGCCGGCATCCACACTTCGAATTCGATGTTCGAATCGCTGGAGGGACGAATGACGCCTCGCACGCGGCAGAACCCGGGCAGCGCCTTATAGATGGCTGCTTGCGTGGGATTGGCGGGACGCGGCGGCGCAAATTCTCCCGCCGGGACGAGTTGCGCGGAGGTGATGGAGGTGCCGGCAGGCTGCAAATGAGCGATGCTGTCGCAGGTGGCGGCGCTTAGCGCACCTGGAAGAATCGCGGAAGCGATCAGGAGAACCTTATTCATTCGCACCTTCCCCTCCTTCGGATGCGCTTATTCAGTTCTAAGGTACACTACTCGTTCGACCAGGTCTTGACGGCGCGGAAACGGGATTATTCGGCGGGTTCCGAGGGCGGGAGCACAGCGGGCGCCCAGCGCATGTACAGATTCACGCCCTGGTCCTCAAGCACCTGGAATCCCAGCCGCCGGTAGAGGTGCAACGCTCGATTGAAGCGTTCCACGTATAGGGTGACTGGTTTTTGCATCTGCGCGGCCTCGCGCAACAGGTTCGCCAGAATCCAGCTCCCGATGCCGCCTCCGCGCGATTCCGGCAGAAGTGCGATATCCATCAACCTGATCTCTCGCGGCCCATAGTGGAGATAGATCCTGCCGATGGGCGCCTCGTCCAGCAGAATCATCTGAAACGACGCATCGGCGTAGTGCCTCCGGTAGTGCGTTGTTTGCAACTGGAACTGCATGCCCAGGAAAGCATCTTTCTGCTCGTCGTTCCAGCCCGTGAGCGCCATTTCTTCGGCGCGCGTGCCCGCATACAAGCGCTGCAGGAAAGATTCGTCCTCGGGCCGCTCCAGGCGAAAACCGATCCGCTTCGCTATCGGACAGACTACTGCTTCATCGATTAGCGTCATCAACTGCGGCTGGGAAAAATTCCCTGTAGCGCGATCGCAAAGGTGAGCACCAGGTACGGGGCCATATTGTTGTGCGCCTGGCCACCGCCCGCGTTGGCGATGGCGCCCGCGCTCACCACGTTCCCGCTGGAGTTGGTGATTTGAATCGCCATCGTCTCGTTGGCGCTGGTCGCGAACGTGATGTTGCCGTTCGGGTCGGCAGCCCAAAGATCGCCCGCAGGGTTGAGAGAGTTCGCCGATGCCGTGTAGTTGGGCGTGTGCGAGTGTTGTGGCATTTCGTTCACGCTCAGCGTGTGACCCTGTTCGCCTCCCGTCTGGCCGATCACACGGGGGGATAGTCCAGCTCCATTTCCCACGCCCATCGCGACCTTGGTTTGGAGATTGGGCAACGCGAAGGTAGTAGTTCCGTTGCCGCCGTAATAGGTTCCCAGCAATGAGAACAGAGCCTGGTTTTGATTGATGGCCAACAGTTGGCCGTCACAAAACGCCCAGCCCCTGGGAGGGAAGTTGAAGGAAAAAATCGAGATTTGTCCAAGAAATGGCTCGCTCATTTCATTTTCTCCTATGATCTCGCCGGGTACACACCTTGCAATGCGATGCAGTAGTTGATTGCCAGAAACGGCTGCACATTGTTGTGCGGCTGCCCACCACCGGTCGCCGTCAGAGAGCCGGGCGACATCGAACCGTTAACGCCCCCAGAGCCGTATTCCGGGTTGCCGGCTGCGTCCTGGCACCAGACATTGCCCGTGGGATCGTAACTGGTGCCGACGTTGTTGGTGCAATTGGCCGCGTGATTGTGGGCCGCCATCTGGGTCTGCAGAAGCGTCACGGTTTCGACGCCGGCCTCCTCCCCCAGGTCGATCAGGCTGAGCCCGGGACCTTGCCCCGCACTGAGCGGGACTCTCCCTTGCAGGTCCGGTAAGGCGAAATTGCTGGTGCCGTTGCCGCCGTAGGTGGTGCCCAGCAGGGAGAACAGAGCTGTGTTCTGAGAAATCGGCAGAAGTTGTCCGGCGCACGACGCCCAGCCAAATGGTGCGAAATTAAACCCGAACAATCTGATTTCTGCAACAAACGGATCCGCCATAATGAAGCTCCTTTCTCAAACTAATCCTGAGTCGGAAAAACACCGAACATCGAAATGATAAAGCTGACGGCAAGATAGGGCTGTCGGTTCTCGTGAGGTTGACCGCCCCCCGTGTTTCCGATCGCATTGGCATTCATGTTCGCCGGAGTCGCAGGCGGCGTCGTGTAGGCTGCCGTATTGCCGAAGGGATCGGTGGACCAGAAGGCGTTTTGCGGACTCACCACGTTGCCTCCGCCGGACGCCACTGCCGTATGGGTGTGCGACGGCAAATCTTCGTCGGTTAACGTTACGGTCTCTGCCCCGGCGCTCTGTCCAACAACGAAGCCAGCGCCCACGTGAACGGGAAATCGACCGCGCAAATCGGGCAGCGCGAACGTCGATTCCCCATCGCCGCCGTAAGTCGTTCCAATCAGCTGGAACAAAGTCTCGTACTCGGTGATCGGGAGGAGTTGCCCTTCACAGAACTCCCACCCCACGGGCGCGAAGTTGCCTGCAAATATTCTGATTTCTCCCACGTAAGGCGACGCCATGCCAACACTCCTTGCCCATTCCGGGCTTCCATGCTATCCAAACACCGACTCGTAGTAAGCAACGCCAGGATCGCCGCCCGGAACCAGGACGCGTGTCACAAACCAATCGCCCGGCTGGAAATCGTCGTGCGCGATCCGGTGCAGTCCGTTTCCCAATGGCTCCGGACTCCGCAAAGCAAACAGCAAAGCGAACATCTCGCGAAAACCTTCCGGCCGTCCCCCGGAATTCGGCTTTCTGACCTCCAGCAACTCGAGCCGGACCCGTTGGCCCAAAAAGCCCGTTGCGCCGGCAGGCCGCTCGAACTCGATCACTTGGCCCACGTAGGGTTGGAACGTTTCGGCGGTATAGTTCTGCATCGCGAACGGGATCTGCCGCGCAACTTGCACTTCGGCATTCGGATCAACGGCTGACATCGGAATTCCTAGGCCAGCATGCCAACGCCGTTCCCGGACGGAAATAGCTTCGGTAGGTCGCCGGGGGAGACACCGTGCCAGCGGGCGAGGGATGCGTGATAGTGCCCGGCTTCGACGTCCGAAACCGCAGCCCCGCCCAGGATCATGCGTACGCAGCGCGCGCCGGTTCCGCCATTCGCGGCCACGGCCGACTCCGCGTCGGTGTAAGTCGTCACCTGGCGCTCCATGCCCAATTCCACGGTTGCTGCATGAAAAGCAGCCAAGGCTCGACCCAACTCCCGATAGCGCGCGTTGCGGGGGCGCTCAGCGCCGCTGGTGAAACCACCGGCGGTGCAGAGAAACACCGGGTGCTTCAAGCCGAGTTTGCCGCCCGCGCGGAGTAACCGGCTGACGTCCTCCAGTTGGCGGCCCAGCGAAGTGGCTGGAAATTCAGTCCGCAAGGTACCGGCCTCGCTCATCGCCCGGCGGAGCCCCGGATTCTCATATTGGCTGCCTTCGCGCAGGCGGCCGTCCACGGACACCAGACTCATTCCGTTACGAAAGGTAAACGCTCCTGCGCCGTCCACCGCGCCGATCCCGGCCAGCCGCGCGGCCCACTCCGGCGTGGCGAAGCCGTTCGGAAGAAAACGCAAGCTGTTGTACTTCCGCGCCATGAGTTGGCCCGGGGTAGACGGAGCCGCCCCACCGGGAATGACGGAGGAAACCGTGTCGAGAACGCGAAGATCCCCGGCCGCCTCCAACGCCTGCAACTCCGGAATGGCGGGCAGCTTTGAACTGGCCTCCCCGCCGAACAGGTAGACGCACACCAAGGCCCGATCACCGGCGTCCGTTGCGAGGCTCGCGGACGCCCTAGCAGCCCCCTCCAGGCTTCCCAGAAGACCGGCGCCGGCCAGCGAGCGAACGCCGAGGTTGAACAATGCCCGGCGCGATTGAAGCTTCTCTTTGGTTCTCATCCGTCCCCCCTTGCGCGGTGAATCTGCCGCCCTGTTACGGCCGCGGCGGCAAAAATTCAGCTCGGCTTGCGCGCGCGAGCCCGAAACAGCATGATGCCGCCGATGGCGGCGAGCAGCAGGTACCACATCGCCGGTTCCGGGACCGACGAAATCGTCTCTGTCTGCAGATCCAGCGTAGAGAAAATCAAAGAGGCGCCGTTATACGTGGTGGTGCCAAGCGCTCCGAGACCGGGTCCCGCCAGCGTGAGATTGAATGTGGCGCTTCCTCCATCTAAGACCGCGAATGAAGTACTCGGGATTGTGATCGACAGAACGTCGTAGTAGGAATTCGGGGAACCAGAGCCACCGTCGAGCGTTTCCGATACCGCGTTGAGAGCGGCTGTCAGATCGTCGCCACCGGTCAGTGTGAATGACCCCACCTGGTTGCCGGACGCCGCTGAGTCGATATCGAAGATGCCCAACGTTAACGTTGCTCCATCGACGACCTCATCGGCCCCTAAGGTGTAAGTAAATGTCCAGTTTGTTGAGCAGTTGCTACTGGCATCGCTTCCGCAAGCTCCATTGAAGGGTGAGGCCTGACCGCTTTGGGCCGACAGGATTGTCGCCCCCGTGTATTTAGTTCCGCTCGTCAAGCCTGAGGCCGTGTTGCCGAGCGATGTAATCACGTCCGCCTTGGCAGACGAAAGGATTAGAAAACCAACTGCAACAGCAGCCGCCATATAGCTGCTCTTCATAACGTCCCCCGTTCGTTACCGTCAACCCGTTACACTCGCAGAGTTTTCTGCGACGATTGGGAACCGAAAAATGCTGTTCCCTAGTCTCCAGTAGTCTATGCGCGCAGAGAGACGCTGTCAATCAAAAATAGGCCGCACAAGTACTGGTACGGGTGTGGCTGGCCGAACCGTCGCTGAAAAGAACGGTCCTGCCACCGGCAGGGAACGCTACGCTCCGGAACCCCTTTATTTGGCCCCCTGGTACAGCACTCGCCAGATCTTGCCCTTCTGGCTGTCGCTGATGTAGAGCGAACCGTCGGGGCCTTGCGCCACGCCATCGGGCCGCGCCAGAGCGTCGTTCGGATTCATCAGCGGCGACTTGCCCGGGAAGCCTCTGGCGAACACTTCGAAATCGCCGGACGGCTTGCCGCCGGAGAACGCCTGGAACGTCACGTTGTAGCCGTCCTGCGGCATCGGCGCGCGGTTCCACGATCCG
Organism: Bryobacteraceae bacterium; assembly: GCA_035508055.1. GTDB lineage: Bacteria > Acidobacteriota > Terriglobia > Bryobacterales > Bryobacteraceae > Palsa-89. The sequence goes on from DATJNO010000171.1 coordinate 12,323, forward strand.
TGGAACGCGATGAACGCACCGCCTCGATAGTGCTGCGGAAACTGTTTGCCCGAATAGAACATCAGATCCACGGGCGCCCAATGCGCGGGAAACGCCGTGATGGGCAGCGTAAACTCACTGCAGTGGCCGGATGTCTTGCCGTCCCCGCCGTACTCGGGATTCAGAAACAGTTTCTTCTGGCCGTAATCGTAGAAGCAATAGGGCCAGCCGAAATTGGATCCCTGCACCGCGCGATACATCGGTTCGGCCGGGCGCGTGGCGTTGTCCTCCACCGTGAAATGCTCGGGATAAAGCACGTTCAGCTGATCGCGATTGTTCATCACAATGTACAGCGCGCCATCGTGCCACGCGATCGCCGGCATCTGCCGCAGCCCGGTGGCGAAGCGCGTCCCATCCGCCTGTTTCTGGCCCGGCTTGTTCTCCGCGAATTTCCAGATGCCGCCGTGTTCCTTCAGAATCGGGCACGGGTCCTGGCCGGCCGAATCCTTTTGGCGGTCCCGGGTCTGGCAGGCATTCGAAGGCGCGCCCACGTTGACGTACAGCGAGCCTTTGCCGTCGAACGCGATGCCCTTGTCGCCGTGTTCCCGTTCTCCCTGTAGATCGCTCACCACGATCTCCGGCTCCCCGGACGGCTTGAGCTGGCCCGGCGTCATCTTGTAGCGTTCCACGGAATTGACGTGCGCCAGGTAGAGATAGCCGTTGCGCAGTGCGATGCCGGTGGTGCTCTTGCTGTTGAACGTTTCTTTCACCTCGAAGCGTCCGTCGCCGTTGGTGTCGCGCAAAGCCACGACGCCGCCACTGTTCGCGGTGCGCCCTTGGATGGCCACGTACAGATCGCCGTTCGGCGCCACCGCCATGTGCCGTGCGGCCCCGATCCCGTCAGCGGCCACCAGGGCGCAGAATCCGTCGGGCAGCGTGATGCCTCCGTTATCGGCATCGCAGTTGGGCGTTGCGGCCGCCACCGGGAGAGCGAAGAATGCCGCGCCCAGGGCGGCGGCGAGCAGTGGAGATCCGAAGCGTTTCATTTCGTAGTTATTATAGAACCATGGCATGGCGTACTCCTTTCGCATTTTCGACGACCTTTCTGTTCAGCCTGTTGTGCGCCGCTCCCGTACTGCGCGCGCAAGGCGGGACTTCAGTTTGGGACGGCGTATATACCGCGGCGCAGGCCGCTCGCGGCAAGGCAGGGTACGGGAAATCGTGCTCATCCTGCCACGGCGATGCTCTGGATGGCAGTGGAGGACAATCGCCGGCGCTCGCCGGCAAGGATTTCATGATGAACTGGACCGGCATGACCCTCGGCGATCTGTTCGACCGGATCCAAAGCACCATGCCGGCCGATAACCCCGGCAGCCTGAAGCCCGCCGACGCCGCCGATATCCTGGCGTACATGCTGCAGGTCAATATGTTTCCCGCCGGCCAGACCGAACTGGCCTCCGATACCGCCGCGCTGAAGAAGATCAAGATCGAAGCGACGAAGCCGGCCAAATAGGAACCGGCATGGACTTCCCCGATCCGGCTGACGATCTCCAGGAAACCGGCACCCACACGGCCGTGTTGGCGGGCGGGTGCTTCTGGTGCACGGAGGCCGTCTTCCAGCAGATCGAAGGCGTCGACAAAGTTGTGTCGGGCTACTCGGGCGGCGAGGCAAGCACGGCCAACTACGAGGCGGTCTGCACGGGGCGGACCGGGCACGCCGAGTCCATCGAGATCACCTACGACGCCGGAACGGTCTCCTATGGGCGGCTGCTGAAGATCTTCTTCAGCGTCGCGCACGATCCCACGCAGCTGAATCGCCAGGGCGCCGACCGCGGGACACAGTACCGTTCGGCCATCTTCTACGTCAACGAAGACCAGAAGCGTGTGGCCGAAGCCTACCTCCAGCAACTGGACCAGGCGCACGCTTTCAGCTCGCCCATCGTCACCGAAGTGTCGCCATTGAAGGCTTTCTATCCGGCTGAACAGCATCACCAGAACTTCTGCAACCTGCATCCGGATTATCCCTACGTGGTCGCGGTGGCGGACCCGAAGGTCGCCAAGACCCAGAAGCAGTATCCTGAGTTGCTGAAGAAATAACCCCGCGCTTCAGTCTTTCTGGATCATCACCTCGGTGGATTTGATGACCACGCGCACCGGGTCGCCCTTCTTCAATCCGAGTTCTTCCGCGCTCGTGCGGGTGATCACGCTCTCAATCAGGTTCTCGCCCACTTTCACGTTCACGTGAGCCATAATCGTGCCGATCTGGATGCTTTCCACGGTGCCGGGGAGTTGGTTACGGGCAGAGAGTTTCATGCCTTCTTTGTAGCAAACCACGGCGCGGTGGCGTGGCGGCCCTCCTGACGCAGAAGAGCGGACAAAGTCATCCAGGCGCGGCCGCGGAGGGGATGATCCTCGGCGAGATGTTGGAGGGCGTCGGCGACCGCCCGCGTGAGCAGCTTCCGGCCCAGCCGGCGCTCGCCGGAGTGCCACAGCGTGACGCCCAGCAGCGCGCCGAGCGCGACCGTCCGCGGATCGCGAAAGCCGAAGAAATCCTGGTAGGATTCCAGCGTCGCGGCCATCGCGGGAAGATCGTCCGGATGCGCCGGCGGAATCTCCCGCATCCGGTCGGGACGCACTTCCTCCCGGAATCGTCCGAATTCCTGCTCGTCTTCCATACACTACACTGTCTTGTTAGAATAACATGCGCCGGATCGGCGCGGATACCCGGCGTTAGGAGCGGGTCTCGATGCGGGCGGGCAGCAGGCGGCGCGGGCCGACCTGGAGTTGGAGAACGTGCTGCCCGGCGGGAAGAAGCCAGGGCAGGCGCAGGTTCACTTCGTAGCGGGGCGGGCGCGGGTCGATGCACAAAACCTCGACGTGCGGGATGGGCCGGCCGTCCACCTTGGCGGTGATCGATTCCGGCTCGCTCACTTCCTCCAGCTGCACTTTGACATGCCCGGTCGAGATCAGGTTGTGTTGCACCAGGTTCACGCCGTCGGTGATGGAAATGATGCGCGGGACCATCGGCCCCGCCGGAATCACGCGGAGGATCGCCGGCTGGCCAAGCGGCTGGCCCTGGTAGCGCAGCTCCAGCGGCAACAAGCCGGTCCGAATTTGTTTCGGCAGCCAGGCGTTGATCTGCTGCAGTCTATCGGAGCCGGGCGGTCCGATGTAGCACGGCGCGGCCGCTACGCCTTCCACCAGCACTTCGAGCGAGTTCAGGTCGCATTCGGCGGGCAGGTTTTCCAGCGACACCGCGATGGCCGTATGACGGCCGCGGTTGGGAACCGCCGGCTCGCGCGTATAGGCGTGCGTGATGCGGTGGATGCGAGGCGGCCGGAGCTGGGGAGTGGGAAGTGAGCCGCCCGGCTTGCGCCAGGTAGTCCACATATATTGCGTCGCGACGCCATCCAGCGCGAGGAGTTCGAAACCCTTCTCGCGCGTGAACCCATGGATGTCGTCGGCCGAAAAGGTCACCCCGCTCCACGTGGTGGGCGACGAACCCCGCTTCTCCAGACCGTTGAACTGTCCGCGAAAGATCCCGCCGGGCTTCAACACGCGCCGGATCTCGCGCATGTACTCCAGCACCACTTCGCGGCTGGGGATGTGCTGGAAGACCGCGAAGGTGTACACGAAGTCGAACGATTCGTCGGCGAACTGCGCCAGGCTCGCGCCGCTGGTGGCGTGCACATGCGCGTGCGGAATTCCGCGCAGGCGCTCGCGGGCGAGCGCGATCATTTCATCCGAGACGTCCACGCCGTGAATTTCGCCGAAGTGCCGGCTGAGCGGCTTCATCAGACGGCCGGGTCCGCAGCCGATTTCGAGCGCGCGCCACGCCCTCCGGTTGGCGTTCGCCGCCAGACGCTTCAGCTCCGCCTCCAGGTTCTTCAGCACGTCCGCGGCGGTAGCGTCGAATTCAGCCTCGTCCTGATCGCGGCCCCCGAACGCGACATAGTAATGCGCGTCTTCGCGCGCGCGCCGGTTCCAGTCCTCGCGCATTTGTTTGCTGACGTCTTCGGCGCGTTCACTCATCGATGCACTGATTCCCTTTGATTGTACTTTCGGACATCTTCACCCGGGGCGCGGCTTCGATGCAATGTTCCTTCATCTTGTAGCCGCTGATTACGTTGTTCTCGATGCTGATGTGCCGCGCCGGGCCGGGCCGTTCCCCGCCTTTGGCGAGGTAGATGCCGCTCTCCAGAAATCCCGGCTCGCCCAAAATGGCCAGGCACCCGAACTTCAAATGCGTTTCGTTGCAGTGCGCCGTATTCAGGCGGGTCATGCGGTTGTTGCGGATGATGTGGCCTTCGCCCAGCACGAACATGGCTCCGAACTTCGTTCCCGAGATCTCATTGTTCTCGATCAGCACGTTCTGGGAATGCATTTCGATGCTGGCGTTGTTCATCGCAATGCCAAAGTTTCCGCTGGGATAATCTTCCGGCGCGCCGCGATTGATACAGGTGTTGCCGCGCACCGTGCCGTCGTGAAACCCGTCCAGGTCGATGCATTTCCCATTGAACTCTTCGAAGCGGTTGTTCTCGTAGACGGAATGATCGACGTTCCCCGCCGTGTCGATGCCCACGGGCGTTCCGCCGCCCTCGACATCGACGGCGTCGAACGGGAATCCGATGTGCGACCCGCGATTTTCCGTGACCTCGACGTTGGCCGCGGCGCCCACCTGAATTGCGTCGCGCCCGATATCGAAGAACTGGTTACCGGCGATCCGCCCGCTGCGATTGCCCGGCGCCCGGTAGCGCGAGTGCGTCCAGACCGCGTTGCCCAGAACATTGCGAAAGACGGAATCGGTTACGCGGAACGAATCTACACCTTCTTCCAGCAAAATCCCGCCGGAGGTGTTGTTGCGGCCCTTCGCGTTGCGCCCGCCGCTGTCGCGCACCGTGATGTGGTCCAACTGCACCCCGTGCGAATGGTTCACCAGAATCGCGAAGCCGGCAATGTTGGCGCAATCCACATGGTCGATCGTCAAACCGTCGCTATCCTCGATCAGAATGCCGTCGTCGTTGAAGAAGCCCGCGAAATCCTTGTCGGTCGGCGGCAGCGGCAACGGCTTCTCTAGCGCACCTCGATTCCCGTCGATCGCAAAATTGCGAAAAGTGATGTTGCGGCAGCCGTGGCAGCTCAGGATGGCGCGGCCATGGAATTTGTCCGAGGCGCGCAAAGTTGTGCCCGCCGGATCGCCAACAATGGTCAGATCGTGCGCGCCTTCCGGCAGCTTCAGCTCCGACGAAAGTTGCACCTCGCCGCGCGGCAGATAAACCGTGCCGGTCGGCGGAAACAACAGGCCAATTAACAAGACAGGGATCAAACGTTATTCTATCTAGCATGGCGATTGAGTTTCGCGGCGTCCGGTTCCCGCCGCTTCACGACCTGACGGTCTCGGCTCCCGACGGCGCGGTGATTGGTGTGATCGGCGAAAAGGGAGCGGGCAAAAGCGCGCTGCTGCGTCTGGCGGCGGGTACGGCGCAGCCCGAAGCCGGCGAGGTGATCGCCAAAGGCGAGCGCCGCTACTTGGGCCCCTCCGACCCGCTGCAGCTGTCGCCCGTCGATGTGCTGCTGATGGAGCACTCGCTCGCCCAGCACGATGCCCTGGTGCGCGCCCGGGCGCTGGCCGGGATCGACCGCCTGCGCACCGCCGGCACCACCGTGCTGATCGTTTCGCACGAATTGGATCTGCTGCGCTCGATGTGCGACGAAATCTGGTGGCTGGAGGCCGGACGCCTGGCGCGGCGCGGCGATCCCCGCGAGGTGCTGGATGCCTACCGCGAGCACATCGCGGAGAAGGTCCGCGCCTGGGGAGCGACGCTGCGCAACCCGCTGCGCACCACGGCACGCCGCGGCGACGGCCGCGCCGAGATCGTATCGCTGGAAACACTGGACGCGGCCGGCAAGCTTACCATGGTGTGGCGCAGCGGCGAAGACGCGGACATCCGCCTGGCCGTCCGTTATCGCGAGCCGGTGGACGAACCCGTGATCGGCATCCTGATCCGCACGCGCATCGGCCTGGAAGTCTACGGCACCAACACGGAACTCGAAAAGGTGAACACCGGAAATAACGCGGCGGGCGATGTGCTGCAAATTAGCTTCCGCTTCCGCTGCGACCTGTGCCCCGGCGAGTACACGCTGACTGCCGCGTCTCACGACGCCGACGGCACCGCGCATGATTGGATCGATGATGCGGTCGCGTTCCAGGTGGCCGATTCCCGGTACACCGCGGGCGTCGCGAATCTGCGCGCCAAGGTAGAAGTGAAGAAACTCGGCCCGGGTGTTACTTCTGCTCCAGGATGAACGTGGGCGCCACGCCTGACACGGTCGAGAAGCCGGCCGGCCCCACCGCGGTCAGCCAACTGGAGCAGCCCTGCACCTTGCCGAGATACGAGTGCGGGTGCACGTCGATGCGCATCTTCTGCATCTCCAGGTGCCCGTATTGCAGCACCGGGAACACGTCCACCACCGGCTCGACGGCCTCCTGCACGACATAAGGATTGCGCATGGCCGTGCGCAGCGCTTTCTCCCAGGCGGTCTCGTCCACTTCCGACCCGCGGAAGGACTGTTGCTCGCCGCCGTCATCGTTCGGCTGCAACACCAGCTTCTGCCGATTGCGCAGAATGAAGTCCGCGAGATCCACGGTCTTGTTGCGATAACGCGTCTTGGTTTCGGAAACCACGCGCGTCCATGGCACGAATTCCTTGATGGCCTTGCGTTCGACGGCCGGAAAGCCGGCCGTGATCTGCTCGTCGGTAAGCAGATCGAAGATGGCCTTCTTTTGCGCCAGCTCCGACCGGAAACTGTTCACCACGCACACCGCGCGCTCGCGATACGCGCGCAGCAGCGGATGCGAGAGATCGAAGCGCACCAGGAATTCCTGCACCTTGATGCGCCGGAAAATCAGATCGATCGCGAAGTCGCCGTGCCGCAACACGTTGTTGCGGTATTCCAGTTGATCCGGCGAAACCACCTCCACCGCGTGCCCTTCGTTTCTGAGGAAGCCGGCGATCAGCGAGCTTTCCCCCGATTCGGAGGTTTGGAACGGCTGGCGGAATTCCAGGATCGCGACGTTCGGCTTCTTGTTCTTGCCGCCCCACTCTTTGTAAGCCTTCAGAATGGCCTGTAGCAGGAACTTGGTTCCCGGAAGTTTCTCCAGCCGGTAACGCTTGCGGAATTCCTTCATGGGCGCGGCTTCATAAAACAGATCCGAAAGCGCTTCGCCATAGGCCACGCCGATGGGCGTGTCGGGTATGTAGCGTGCGAAGCGCAGCGTGCCGTTGTTCAGATGCGTGTCGATGAGCGAAGTCACGCCTAGAAACGGATAGCCCGGGTCCACCGCGGCCAGCATCTTCTCGGCGGGCAGCAATTCCATGCGCGAAAGCAACGCCGGACTGCTGATCGCCATGTTCTCGATCCGCTCGATGGCTCTGGAAAACGACTCCACCGCCTTGACCAGACCCGCATACTGCCTGCGCGTGATAAAATGCGGACGCAGAACCGGAGACACGGGTCTTCCAGCAACGACCAAGTTGTGCGCCTTCATGCGTTCCTGGAGTTGGTGTGCCCAGGAAAGGTCGCGGTAGTGCTCGCCTTCCAGAATTTTGTGATAGCGGGCGACGGCCTCGCTCAACTGGTTCATTGCGTCAGTGAGTCTGTAATTAAGACTTCCTTAAGCCCAGTATTGCACGCCGCAACTCGAAAAGTGAAGCAACCGCTTCGCGAATCAGCTAGTTAGTCTTTTAGTTTCAATATCTTGTGGGGAATTTACCTTAGCGGTCCTCAAGCCTGTTTTTCGGCCTCGCGCCGCTCCAAATCCAACAGCTTTTGTTTTCGCTCGACGCCCCACCGATAGCCGCCTGCCTCGCCGTTTTCCCGCACCACGCGATGACACGGAATCGCGACCGCCAACGAATTTGTGGCGCAAGCTCGCGCAACCGCGCGGGCGGCTCGGGGGTGCCCGATTGCGCGCGCCACTTCGCTGTACGATTTCGTCGCGCCGCGCGGAATGGCTTGTAAGTGCTCCCACACCAGCCGCTGAAACGCGGTCGCTCGCATGTCGAGCGGCAACCGCTCGCTTCCCCGCCCTCGGATCTGGTCGCGAATGATTCGAATGTATCCCGCCAACTCCCGGTCTGCGCGGTTGAGTGCGGCTCTGGGAAACTCCGCGCGCAGCGCATGTTCCAGCGCCGCGTCGGCATCGCCGAACTGGATGGAACACACTCCTCGCTCGGTGGCCGCGATCAATACCCGCCCGATCGCAGTGTGCCCGGTGGCGTAGCGAATCGTCACGCCCGCGCCCTGCTTGCGATAGCGCGCCGGCGTCATCCCTAATTGCGTCGCAGCCCGTTCGTACAGGCGGCTGCTGGAGCCATAGCCCGCGTCATACATCGATCGTGTCACCGAGTGCCCCTGCCGCAATCCCACCTTGAGCGCCAGCAGCCGGCGCGAATCGGCGTATGCGCGCGGCGCGATTCCGGTCAGCGTCTTGAACGTGCGCTGCAAATGGAACGGGCTGATCCCCAGCGCGCGGCTGAGCACTTCCAGGGTCGCCGGCTCGCCCGCATGCGTGTCGATGTAACGGCATACCCTCTCCACGACATCCCAATTGCCGGATGGGCTCTCGGCCATATCGGGCCTGCAGCGTTTGCAGGGCCGGAAGCCGGCCTGCTCCGCGGATTCCCGGTTGCGAAAATAGACCACGTTCTCGCGCTTCGGCCGCCGGGACGGACATCCCGGCCGGCAGTAAATGCCTGTGGTGAGCACCGCGTAGAGAAACACGCCGTTCATGGCCCGGTCCCTTCCGGCGACAGCGTCCCAATAGCTGCCTTCCCGGAATTGACGTTCCCCGGCCATCATTCCCCTTGCGGCTGCGCTAAGCATTGCTATCCTCCTTCAAAGGATCATGCTACGCGTTTCCGCTGCGCATAACTATCCGATTCTTGCGATCGAATCCCCGGCTTCCACCGTTCAGTCTGCTTTATCCAACGTGAAGGTGATGGATCCGATGGGAAAGTTCATGCGGGCGCGTATCTGAACCGGCAGGCGCCGCGCATCATCGGTCAGCCAGACATAAAGCTCCGCTTTGCGCGCATACAGCACACCGTTGAAGAGAAACGCCTCGTACCGGACCGTGTTGTAGGTTCCGGCGGTTACCTTGATCTGTTCGCGATCCTGCGCCTCGATGCGCGCCATCGCGGACTTCTTGCCGTCGCTCAGCGGAATCTGCGCGCTTTGGCCGGGCTCCAGGTGCATCGTCCGCAACTTGAGCAGCCCGCCGATCACGTCGCTGGCGCAGGCCGGAATCGCCACTTCCGCCGTCTTGATGGTGGCGTTCCTCACCAGGTCGCGCTCGGTGTAAATCGCCTTCCCGCGGTTGTGATCAAAGTCGACCACGGTTTCCTTATGCCGCTTGCCTTCGCGAGAGTCCAGATGAGTGGACACCGCGCAGAACTGGTTCACCATATCGACGTTGTACGTATCTTCCAGCTTGTACAGCTTCGAGACCATCCCGCCGGACTCGACATGCAGGCTGGTGTGCCACTTTTGCCCATCGGTGGACGCGGCCGGCTCCAGCGTCACCCGCGCGGCGCCAGCGTAAATTAAGCGCCATTCGATGTTGTAGGTGAGGGTCTCCGCCGAAGGAAACGGCACGGCCACGCCATCCGCGACCTTGCCATCCACCACCTTGCCGGCCGCTGCCTTTGCGTCCACCGCCTTCGCCTCCGCGGGTTTCGCCTGAGCGAGCGAAAAGGGTGGGACGGCGAGCAGGGCCAAGCAGGCGGCCGCAAGACGTGGGGGACGGCGTCCTGACATGCACTTTCGAGTGTGACAGAAGAATGAATCCGGCGCAAACTTCGACGGCCGCGCGCGGGCAGGCCGTCACAACGGGCTTCCGGTGGTAAGTTCAAGAAACATCGCGGTCTTCTCGCGACGGAAGGTGGCGAAGCCCAGGCGGCCAAAAAACGAGGTCTGGCTGGTGACCGCGAACAGCTCCCGGACCCCGCGCTCGCGCGCTCGTGCGACACAGCATTCCACCAGCTTTGAGGCCACGCCGCGGTCTTGAAATTCCGGCGCGACGGCGAGGCTCCGCACTTCAGCCAGCCGCTTCGAATACACCTGCAGCGCGCAGCACCCTACGAGTTCCCCCCCGGCTTCGGCGACGAAGAACGACTGCAGCCGCGGCAAATGCGACTGAACCAGGTGGCCGGGAAACAGCCGAATCAGCCCGCGGATCGCAGCCATCTCACCAGCCCCGGCCGGCCGGATCGCAATGCTGCTGCCGCGCGCGCTGGTCTTGGCTCGTGTTGGCACCATTCAATATTCTCAAAACGTTTGAAGTATTGGTATTGAAGTATTGGTATTCTGGAACGCGGAACAGGAGAATCTTAAATGCAATCCACCGGAACGATCGCCGTTGTGCTGGGCGTTGCCGCCGCCGCGGCCGCCCTCTGCCAGCCTCTGCCGCCCGCCGGCAAAACCACCGGACCCGGCGTGCAGGCTTTCCGCGACGCCAACGAGCCCGCGGTGCTGAAGACGTGCAAAGTTCCGCCTCCGGCCCCGCGGCCTTTTCCCCGGCCAACCGCCCGGGCGGCTGAAGCCCCGCGCCCCAAGGAAGTCCCGGGCATAGCAGGCGTCGTGGCCGCCGGTCGGCAATGGAAAGATGTCTGGGAGGTCAGCGGCAATAACGCTGACGGCATCATCGCCACGAAAGACGGCGGAATCCTCATCGCGCAGAACGACAACAGCCAGGTCATGAAGCTCGATAAGAACGGCAAAGCGTCGGTTGCTTACACGGGCACCAACACGGGCGGTTCCATGGCGATGAACAACAAGGGCCAGCTCTTCGTCGCCAATCGCGGCCTGCGCGCCTCCATCGAGGAACTCGCGCCGCAGAAGAAGACGCTCGCCAACTCGATCAACGGCGATCCGTTCGATTGCCAGGGCGGCGTTTTGAACGACATCTCGGCCGACAGCAAGGGCGGCGTCTACTTCACCATGGGTCAGGTGTTTTATTCCGACGCGCACGGCAAGGTCACCAAGTACAGCGAAGATCTCTTCACCAACGGCATCGTGCTGAGCGCCGACGAAAAACATCTGTATGTCACCAACGGGCCGTCCGTAGTGGTGTTCGACGTCCAGCCGGACGGCGCGCTCACCAATCAGCGCGAGTTCGCCAAGCTCGAAGGCGGCGGCTTCGGCGGCGACGGCAGCACGTTCGATGCGGCAGGCCGGCTCTACGTCACCTCGAACGGCGGCGTCAACGTGCTCTCGCCCGACGGCAAGAACCTGGGCTTGATCCCCACGCCGCGCGACGTCATCAGCGTGGCGTTCAGCGGCCCCGGCCGCAAGACGCTTTACGCCGTCTCGCGCGACAACGCGCAGAACAAGGACTGGATCATCGCGCTGCCGATGATTGCGCAAGGCCCCAAAGGCCGCGGCAAATAGCGCCTGTCCGCTTTCTAACGATCCCGCGCCAGCGAACTTCATCGAAACTCAGCACGATCTGGCTGCGTCCGATCATAGGCTGCGCATGCGCTCTTCGTGTTCAAACGCCCTCGCGCCGGCTGCGGTGAAACGCCACTGTCACTTGATGTCACCGCTCGCAACCCGCAAACTGTGCGCGCGACGTGCTGCAGGCCTCTCGGGTGACCTCGAATTTTGCGGACCGAACGGCGCACCGCCGGTCTGCCCTTATGCTGCCAGGAAGACGCAATCTTCCCTATCGTCCCGATCCGAAGATGTTCTGACCATGCAGAATTCAATTCAGAACCATAAACCGCTCTTAACCACCGCAGCCGTCGCGAAATGGCTCGGTATATCCTCAAGAACCGTCTGCCTGTGGGCAGAGTGCAGGGAAATCCCTGCGATCAAAATCGGCCGGCAATGGAGGTTTCGCGAAGGTGAGCTGGGCCAGTGGCTCGAATCTCCGAACGGTGCTTGCCGGTTGAAATCCAACACGCACAACCGCGCTAGCGCTGCTTCAGCTTAGGAAGTTTTGCGGCAATTACCGCAACTAGCGCATACGATTCTACGAATGCTGTGGCACGCTTGTACCCGTGAGTGCTGTAGCCACCAGCGGCAGTTCCATTCTGGTGGTTTCCGCCGGCAGAGCCAACGCCGAAACCGGCGGGCGCTTGCCCATCCGAATCAACCCAACCGAAGAACTAACTAAGGAGTATCTACGATGCACGATCCGTTCCAGACCTACTCTATGCTGGGGGTGAATCCCGGAGTGCTGGCCCCCTCGAGCTTTCCCTACACAACGCCGCAGGCCCCTTCGCTGAATCCTGCTGCAACCCTCTATCCCCTGGCGGCCGCGTTAGGTATGTCCGCGATCAGTCCTGGGGCGCAGTTTGCGCAGACCGGTCAGCCATTCGCCGGCCCTCAGGGGCTCGGCCCGCAGCAGCTCCAGGCCGCGGCGATTCTGGCGGCGCAGGCGGCCAACCCCATCGGAATTTCCCCCTGGGCTAATCCTCTTCAGAACGCGCTACAGGCTGCCCTCATTGCGAATCCGTTGATTGCCGCCGCCCTTCAGAATCCGTTCCTCAGCGCGGGTATCCAAAATCCGCTGCTCGGCGCCGGGCAATACAACCCGTTCCAGTCGGCCCTGCTTGGAAATCCGGCCTATGGCGCGGGACCAGGTAACCCATTCGTAGGCGCCATCCAGAGCCACCTGTTGAACCCGTTGATTCATAACCCTTGGGCAAGTGGGCTCGCGGGATATCAACAGCAGTCCCCGTATTCACCCATAGGACACATCGGCACGCAATTCGGCCAACCTGGGCTGTATGGCCAGGCCGGTTACCCGATGCCGCCCCAAACCTGGGTAGGCCAGCTTGGAGTGCCCGGCCAGCGGCCGTTTCAAAGCCCCTGGGCTCAGTAGAACATGAGCGAAAAAAAAGCGCGGGCCGACCGGGGAAACATCCCGGTCCGGCCCAGCGCCGAACCATCCACCAAAACTGAGACTCAAGGCGTCGGCCCCGTGGCTCGACCCAAAGAAGTGGAACGAGAGGAGAGCAAACCAATGTCGTCTTATGCAATGCGAGCAGATGCTCAACAAATAGAGGGTATAACCGTCTTCGGAGAAGCGGTGAGAAGAATCCTGCCGGAGCGCGCGGAGTTCCTGGTTGAGGTTACCTCCAGTGCAGGCAGCATGGCACAAGCCATTCGCGATGGCCAGGTCAAGACGGTCCAGATTACACAGGCTCTTACGCCGCTGGGCGTGCAACCGGCGGATGTACAGACTGTGTCGTTTAAAGTGCACAACATCTACACGCCGGTCGTTTCCGCCTTGCCCGGTTACGGCAATCTACCGCAAATCGGAGCGGGCGCATTCACGCCTTATGGCCTTGGCGGACCTTCCGACGTCCAGCTCGGCTCCTATTGCGCCAGAAACATACTCCGCATTAACGTGCGCGAAGCCGCGCGCGCGGGCGAGGTTGCGGACGCAGCGGCCAGAGCTGGAGCGACCGTGCTGAGTGGATTGAATTTTAGGGCCGCTGACGAGACCAATGCACGCCGCACTGCGCTCGAAGCAGCCGGCAAAGACGCCCGCCAGAAAGCCGAAGCCCTGGCGTCCGCGGCTGGAAAACAGGTGGGAGATCTGGTGACCATCACCGAGGACATTCAGGCCAGCAATGGAGCCTACACCGCGCTACGGGCTAGCATGGCTTTCGCGCCCTCACAAGGCATGCCCGATTTCACCGGCGAGCTGGAGTATTATGCCCGGGTGTCGGCCACCTACCGCGTTCAGTAGTCGCTTTTCGGAGCGGCCGGAACGGGTTGCGTGAGAAAGCCGATAGGCCGGCGCGGTGGCACGGGCAGCGGTTCAAACAACTTGTTCATCATCGCCACCAGCAGTTGCAGTTGGTGCGTCTGCTCCCCGCTCTTCCTTTCAAGCTCGTCCAACTTCCGTTGCAACTCGGGAGCAGCCACGGAACTGAGTTTCTGCCACGCTGGATTGTATGCGCGGATCAAGTGATCCCGTACACTGCATCTCTCCGAAGCAGTTGAAAACGGCATGGGCAACACCGCAATGAAGATGTCCGCCGAGGCCGCTGGATGTCGCGGCCCCATCCCGGGAACGTGCGGATCCAACTGCGGCGAGCTGTTACCAAACTCCTCAAAATACAAAGGTTCGAAGGGTTTGGGTGCCCAATGGGCATTCCGCGCCAGAACCACCAGCACACCGCCGCAACGCGGGTGGACCCATTGGGTGATGTGCTGCGCCTCCGTGAAAACGTAATCGTCGAAACGGACACCCGGTGGCAGCAAATGCAGGTTCATGACCAGCCTGTAACGGAATTCTAACTTAAGTTTAGCAATTAAGCAATGAATTTGAACCAGGCGTCTGCCCTCCCCGTGTGCTCTCATAATTGAACAAGCATGCTCGGCGCCGAATGCCTCCTCAGAACCCTCCTTCAATCCGGAATCGGCACCTCCATAGGGCTTCGACGGTCGCACCAGCAAGCAGCGCATCAGCCTACAGCGGCAACCACAGCAGCCGGTTCTCCCATTCCTCCGCCTGCGACGCGAGCCAGACGAGCAGAAGTTGATCGATCGCTGTTGCAACGTCGAGGCTCTGCGGAATGAGGAATACTCC
>DATJNO010000172.1:0-10105 GCA_035508055.1 Bryobacteraceae bacterium
GCCGCGCAGGACGTCTTCGGCCGGCGGCTGGCGCCAATGATACAGATCGCCGAAAAACTCCCGCGCCCGCACGATCGGCCCCGCCACCAGCTGGGGGAAGAACGCGATGAACAGCGCGTAGTCGATGGGATTGGTGATCGGCTCTTGCTCCCCGCGGTACACATCCACCACGTAGGACATGCTCTGGAACGTATGGAAACTGATGCCCAGCGGAAGGATGATGCTCAGCGCGAACGCGTTTTGCGGCCGGTGCAGCAGCTCCGCAATATTGTTGGCGAAGAAATTGTAGTACTTGAAAAAGCCCAGCAGGCCGAGATTCGCCGTAAGGCTCACAATCAGCGCCGCCTTGCGGGCGCCCGGCCGGCTGGTGCTCGCGATCCAGCGCGCGGCGGTATAGTCGATCACCGTCAGCGTGAGCAGCAGCAGGATGAACTTGGGAATCCAGCTCATGTAGAAGAAATAGCTGGCTGCCAGCAGGATGTATTTCCGCCACGAGCGCGGCGCGGTGTAGAACAGCACCAGCACCACGGCGAGGAAAGCGAAAAATTGCGGTGTGTTAAACAGCATCGCGAATCAGGTCCGGGGCGGCCCCAACGCTTGACGGACGGCTTTCGCCAGAATCTCGGAGAACAGGTCCATGCCCTCGCGGTTCAGATGCCAGCCGTCCCAGAAGTATTGCGGATGTTCGATCTGATCGAACAGGTGCTCGTCCAGCACCACAACTCCGGGCTGCGCCGCCATCTGGTGCACGGCGCTATCGGCCTTGAACGCCGTGTCCGGCGGCGAAATCGGAGCGCGGGGCACGCGCATAAAGATGATCTTCGTACCGGTGCCCCGGTAGTAATCCACAATGCGTCCGTACCAGTAGCGCAAATACGCCGAGGTCCGTCCGTCTTGCGGGATCGGGTCCGGGAACAGCTCGCGATGCATGCTATCTTTCTGGTCCTGCGTGAACCCGTCCGGATAATGAATGAGCTTCTGCTGCCAATCGATCTGGATCCCGTTCACGTTCTGTTCCACGCCGCCATAGCCGTAGTACCAGCCGAACGAGTCGTGGTCGTAATAGCGCGCCTTCTTGATGCGTTCCCGGGGATGATCCAGGAACTCTTCGAAATCGCGCTTATAAACGAAGCCTTTCAGCAACAGGCCGCGAAAGGCCTCCCAGCGCAGCTTGGGAGTCTTATAGGTCCAGGGAAAATCGAACAGGTCGCGCCAGCCCAGCCGCGCGATCAGGTAATGTAAATCGGATTCGCGCTCGGCTTGGTCATCGTAGAGGTCAGGTTCGTTGTAGTCTTCGGTTGGAACTACGATCGCGGCGTATTGCCGTGCGGTCGGATCCACGGCGCGCAGCGAGTAATACCAGTCGCGCGGCGACGTCCCTCCCAGCCCGATGGTTCCGAACGTGTAGCCGGTCGACGGCTGCATCTCGTTGGCGATGCGCGGCAGCAGCGCCATGCGCGAATGGCCCACGGCCAGCACCTGGTTGCGGTTGGGCTTAGGCCGTTTGATCTCGTTGCGCAGCTGGATCTCCAGTTCGCCCGTGGTGGAGTCCGGCTCGATGATCGACGAATACAGGCCGGTATGGAAAAGGATGCCTTCCAGGCCGGCGAAGCACAGCACGACGCAGACAATCCGCGGCCACACCCGGAGTTTGCCGCGCTTGCTCGGGGGAGTCGCGCTCTCCTGCACTTGCTGTTGGTCGGGGACGAATTCTGTGGCCAACGGACCCAGTATAGCGGAGGGAACCGGCCGCCCGAATCAGCCGGCCTTTGCGGAACGTGCAGCTTCCGGTTTGCCCCGCCGTCTCTTCCACCAGGCGGCCAGCCAACCTCCAGCGCCGGTCGCCGAAACCGCGCTGCTGATTTGTTTCCAATGATCGGTGGTCAACTGAATCCAGTTCACGTGGACGACGATATCGGTGTCGTATACAGCAAACTGCTTTTCCTTCTCCGCCCCATCGAGTGTCACTATCGCCACGGCCGACAAATGCAGTTTTCGCGTGCCTGCCTGGAGCGGCGTGACGTTCCAGCGCCACTCGGTGGGGGCGTGCGTGCCGACGATCTGTTCGTCCGGGCTATCGCTGCCGTCGTGCTCGATGCGAAACTCATCCGGTTTCCCCGAAAGCACAACCTTCATCGTAGTGCTGATGCGAACCGGTTGACTGGCAAGTGCGGGGCGCTCCATGCCGGCCTTTAGCTTTTGTTCCGCCCGCTGCAGCGCTTCTTGGGTCGTCGAGGCGAGGCCGATGATCCGGACCTGGATGGAGGTGGCCACGCCAACCTTCATGTCGCGCGGCGGATCGTACGTAATCCTTCCCGCCGTCAGCCGGTCGAGCGCCTGATCGGCGGCATCCTCGGGCAATGCGGCGGCGGGAGCTGGCGAAGCCGCAGACTCGGAGGCAGGCGATCGATTCGCGTACTTGGGCGCCGGCCCGCCGTGCGGCTTGGGAGAATGGGGCAGTACAATGCCGGCCGCGCCACCGGGCACGCCGCCAGCCACGGGATTCCGTGGCGTTTCGGCTGGCTCCTGCGGCTGGGCCGAAACACTCCCTCCACGGGTTGGCGGAGGCGGTGGAGGAGCAGGCGCAGCGGCCTCAACCGGAAAGGTCCTCGCTGGCTCGCGCGGTTGAGGCGCTGGCGGCCGTGGAGCAGGGCGCGCTTCCGGGGGAGCGCTTGCCACGAGCGGGGGCCGTGGAGCCGGGTGCTCGCGCTTGCCACAAGACAGATCCAGCATCGCAACCGACGCTGCAAAGAGGACCAAAACGGACCGGGAAACTGGAATATTGCCCATTGCAGTCCGAACTTGCTTTCGTGTACTGACGTAGTTAGCGGCCAAGGACGGAAGAATCCGCCATTTTTTTGGATTGTTGATTCCGGCGGCTTCCCGCCCGTCCACAACTGCACTCGGCGCGTACAATAATCGAATGGCAAAAGCTTCTGGACCGGAATGTTTTGCTGCGATCGCGATGCTGACGCCCTGTCTGGCCTTCGCGCAATCACCGGCGCTGCACGAGGGATTCGTCGACGCTCCCGGAGCCAAGATCTTTTACAAGGACTCCGCCGGAAGCGGTGCGCCGGTCATTTTTCTGCATGCCTTCACGGGCAGCGCCGAAGTCTGGGAACACCAGATCCCGGCCTTCACCCGCGCAGGCTACCGTTTCATCGCCTACGACCGCCGCGGCTTCGGCCGAACCACAGCCGATGCGAATGGCCCGGCTTCGACCGCCGCCGACGATCTGCTCGCCCTGGTGGATCATCTCAAAATCCGGAAATTCCACCTGGTGGGCACGGCAGCCGGCGGATTCGTTGCCATCGATTTCGCCCTTTCCTATCCGGAACGCCTGCGCAGCTTCACCCTGCTCTGTTCCACGGGCGGCATCCAGGACCAAGACTACGTCGACGCCACCCGCAGGATGAGGCCGGAGGGTTTTGACAAGCTGCCCAGAAGCTTTCTGGAACTTTCTCCTTCTTACCGCTTTGCGAATCCGGAAGGCCTGGCCCGCTGGTCCGAATTCGAAAGAACCAACCGCGCGCCGGAAGCCGTGCGCGGTCCGGCTCAGCCCAGCAAGAACCGGGTGACGCTGGCGCTGCTCGAAAGAATTAAGACTCCCACACTGGTGATTGCCGGCGATGCGGATCTCTATGCGCCGCCCGCCCTCATGCGCCGGATCGCGGACCACATACCGGGCGCTCAGTTTACCGTGATTCCCGACGCCGGGCACTCCGTCTGGTGGGAGCTGCCTGACCAGTTCAATCGCACCGTACTGGCGTTCATCTCGAAGCACTAGAAGCTCGCGGTGTCCCCGAGTCCGTAATCAACCGCGCTCCGCGACTGAAGGTCAAGTACAAGAACCCCCACTGAACGAACACCAGAATGCGGTTGGAAAATTCCACCAGGTACATCAAGTGGACAAAGAGCCACGTGAGCCATGCCAGAAGACCGGACATGTGCAGCGGGCCGATTTGGGCGACCGCGGCCGCGCGGCCGATCACCGCCAGGCTGCCCTTGTCAAAGTAACGGAATGGGGCGGACGGTTTGCCCGTGAGGCGCGCGCGAATCAGCTTCGCCACGTAGCCGCCCTGCTGCATGGCCACCTGCGCCACGCCCGGCAGCGGCTTGCCGTCCTGTTCGAAGTGCGCCAGATCGCCGATGACGAAAATCTCCGGATGGCCCGCCACGCTGCAATCGCTCGCGGCCATCACCTGCCCGCGCCGGTCCAACTTCGCACCGGCTTGCCGCTCCAGCACTTGGGCGAAAGGTGACGGGCGCACTCCAGCGGACCAGATCACCGTGCGGGCCGCGATCCGCTCTTCACCCTGCTGCGTTTTCACCGTTACACCGCCGTCATCGATTCCCGTGACGAGAACATCGGTCCGCGGCTGCACCCCTAAGCGGATCAGCGAAGCTTTCGCCTTGGCCGAAAGATCCCCGGGATAACTCGGCAGAACGCGCGGCCCGCCTTCCAGCAGGATGATCTGCGCCTCTTCCGGGCGAATGGACCGGAAATCGTTGCGCAGCGTGTCGTGTGCGATCTCACCCAGCGCCCCGGCCAGTTCCACGCCGGTCGTCCCCGCGCCCACCAGCACAAAGGTCAGCCATTCGCGGCGCTTCTCCGGATCGGTTTCCTTCTCGGCCGCCTCGAATGCGTACAGGATCTTTCCACGGATCTCGGTCGCGTGCTCGATGGACTTCAAGCCTGGCGCGTACCGCGCCCAATCGTCATGCCCGAAATAGGAGTCCGTGGAACCGGTGGCCACAATCAGGGTGTCGTATTCAAGCTCGCCCGAATCCAGAATGACGCGGCGCCCCGCCGTGTCGAGGTCCTTCGCCTCCCCCAGCAGCACCTGCGTATTCTGCTGCCGGTGCAGAATGGAGCGCAGCGGCGAGGCAATTTCGCCCGGCGAAAGCGACCCCGTGGCGACCTGATACAGCAGCGGCTGGAAGAGATGAAAGTTGCGCCGATCCAGCAGCGTCACTTGCACCGGCGCGTTTTTCAACGCTTTGGCCGCATACAGCCCGCCGAATCCGCCGCCCAGGATGACTACGCGATGCTTTGCTTCCACGGCCACCCCCCAAGATTGGGATGCTCACTTCATTATCATGGGTGCAGGCATGCAGTACGGCATTGTTGCAGGGGCGCTAATGATCTTCGGGTTGGGCGTGCCCGCCTTCGCGCAAACCTCGTGCGAGGGTACGTTGGCTTACTCTCCCTGCGAGATGGTCTTCGAGCTGTCCGCAGCCGACGCCGCCGCGCATCCCAATCCCTACCTGAGCCTCGACCTCCACGCCGAATTCCGCTCGCCCACATTTCGCACCTACCTGATGCCGGCTTTTTGGGACGGCCGGCGGAAGATGATCATCCGCTTCGCGCCCACGGAACCCGGCCAGTGGATCTACAAAATCACCAGCAACTTGAAAAGCTTCGATGGCCGGCAGGGCATGTTCAACGCCGCCGCATCCGATTTCCCCGGATACGTGAACGTAGCCAACGTGCACCACTGGGCCACCGACAACAAGCAGCCGCATCTGTGGATGGGCTACATCGCGGACCGTTTCGCGTTCGAAAGTCCGCAGGAGTTCGAGCAGCAGCTCAACGCAGCCACGCAAGACAAGTTCACGCATTTTCGCGGCTCGATCCTGGGCGATGCGGCGGACAGCGCCCGCGCCTGCCTGGGACCCGATCATCCCAATCCCGCCTATTTCGACGAACTCGACCGCCGCGTGCTCGAGATTCACAAGCGTGGCCTCACTACCGATCTCATGCTCGCGGCGAACCCCGACGTCATCACCACATCGTTCCCGGATTGGCAGTCGCGCGAACGCTTCGTCCGTTACATCGTGGCGCGTTACGCCGCGTTCAACATCACCTGGCAGGGGCTGGCCGAGTTTGAGGACTGGGCCAACGGCCGCGATCTGCTGAAGGAACTGGGGCTGGACCTGAAGAAGCTGGATCCCTACGGCCATCCGCGCTCCACCAACGCCAAGGTCACGTCGTCGCCGCTATTAGCCGACGGTTGGATGAATTTCATCATCGAAGGCTCGCAAGACGACACGGTCGGCTCCGTCGAGCACCAGTTCTATCAGGTTCCCTTCGTCGGCGTCACCGACGCCCAACACCTGTGGAACACGACCATGGACGGCGAATACCCGGAATTTCGCGGCCCCAACCCCGCCGTCGCGCGCTACTGGTTCGAGTTCATGGCGGGCACGCGCCATTGGGAGCTGGAGCCCTACTTCGACGTCGATGGCGCGCGCGCGGTGGCTCTCGACGACGTCGAATATGTCGCTTACCTGGAGCATCCCGGCCCGCCGATCGAGGTGACCGTGCAAAAACACGGCTACGACGTTCGCTGGCTGAATCCGGCCACGGGCGAATCGATGGAAGACAAGAAATACAACGGCGAACATTTCGCGGGCCAGGCGCCCGACTCCAGCCATCCCTGGGTGCTGCACATCGCGCGCTTGGGGCATATGGAAGGGATGCTCAAGTCCTACAAGTTCGACTCGCAGCCCGTGCCGGTGCAGGAGATCGAGACCATTCCGCAGAAAGTGCCCTTCGCCATCGTGGCGCCGGCCGGTGGTGACGTGCCCGTCGGCAAGCCGGTGCGGTTCTCCGTGAAGCTGACGCGCGAGAATCGCGCCACACGCTCGATGATGTTTCTTTGGACCGCCGAAGCGCCCGCCGATGGCCGCGGCATTCGCGTGCTGGGCACCGGATCGCCGGGCACGTTCGTCGTGCCGCCGGTTGTCGCTGCCAGTTTTCCCGCGCTGCTCACTGTGCACCTCACGGTCTTGAATGCCTACGGCAAGGCTTACTCGCTCGACCACGTTTACCAGCTCGACAAGTGATTCTCTCTCTCGACACAACCTCCGAGTTCGGCAGCATCGCGCTCAGCGAGGGCGAGGGAATCATCCAGGAAGTCGCGCTGCATTCGCCCGACGGCTTCGGCCACGTTCTGTTCCAGCACATAGAGGCGTTGCTCGCGCGGCACGGCGTCGCGGTGCGCGACCTGGATTGTCTCGCCGCGGCTTCCGGCCCGGGATCGTTCACCGGTGTGCGCGTGGGTTTGAGCGCGGTGAAGGGAATAGCCGAAGCAGCAGCGAAGCGTGTGGTTGCGGTGTCCAATCTGCGCGCACTCGCTTCCTTCGGAACGGCGCCATTGCGTTCTCCGGTGATCGATGCGCGCCGGGGCGAGGTCTACGCCGCGCTTTACAACCGTCGCCTGGAAATGGTGATCCCGGAAGCCGTGCTGAGATTCGAAGACTGGCTGAAGCAATTGCCTCGCGAAGACATCGAGCTTATCTCCGCGGCGCCGATCGAAACGCCGTATCCCGTGGTGATCGCTCCCCGCGAGCTGGCCTCGGCCATCGGCCGCATCGCCTGGATGGAGTTCTCCGCCGGCCGCGCCGCCGATCCCGCTGCGATCGACGCCAACTACGTCCGCCGCTCCGACGCCGAGATCTTCTGGAAAGACTAAAGCCCATCTCGTGAGCCCCGGTTCGGGACCGGGAGTCGGCCGGATCAACTGGCGGTCAGGGCCAACTTCCAGGACCTTCCTGCGCGCGTCGAGGTCAGATCAGCGCATATGCTGGGGATCTCACTCGCTCCGCAGCGCCTCCAGCGGGTCCCGGGTCGCGGCCTTCCACGCTGGCCGGATGCTCGCGAGCAAGCCGGCGCCCAGCAGAACCAGCACGGCAAAACCGTACGCCGCCGGATCGGCCTGGCTGGTTTCGTACAGCAGACTTGCCAGCAATCGCACCAAAAGCCGCGCCGCAATCAGGCTTGCCGCCAGCCCGCAAGCCAATGGCAGCATGGTGCCGCGCAGGACTCCGGCCACGACCCTCGCCGGCGTGGCGCCCAATGCCACTCTTAGCCCCATCTCGCGCGTCCGTAGCGTCGTCGTGAACGACACTACGCTATAGATCCCCGCCGACGTCAGAAGCAAGGCCAGGACGCCCAGTGCGCTATACACCCACGCCGAAAAACGCGGCTGCCAGATGGAATCCGCGATCAGATCGTTCAGCGTTTCCAGTTTCATGATCGGCTGCTCCGGGTCCACTTCCCAGATCGCCCGCTGCACCGCGGACGCGATCGCGAGCGGATCGCCTGATGCCCGCACCACCATCGTCGACATGAACACGCCAAACACATATTGGCGAAACGGAATGTACATCTCGTCCGCCGGCGGCCGCCCGTAAAACCTTTGCGCCGCATCTTTCACCACTCCCACGATTCGGATCGACCGTGTCGCGTTGACCCGTAGAACCTGCTGTAGCGGATCGCGGCCCGGAAACAGGGTTTGCGCCATGTGCCGATCGATGATCCCGACCAGTGGCGCGTCCATCGACTGGTCCGACGCGGTGAACGTGCGTCCCGCGAGCAGCGGAATCCCCATGGCGGCGAAATAGTCCTCGCTGATGCAACGCGTAGGAACCCCCCGCTGGCTTCCGTCGGGTGCCATGAAGTCCGTCGTGGTATTCACGCTCGAAAGCGGCGGATTGTTCACGAATGCCGCGTAGCGCACGCCCGGAATCTGCTTCAGCCGGTCCACCAGTTGCTGGTAGTGCGCCATCTGGCTCGGTTTGGTGCCATACTTCGTGCCCGGCGCCGGCTGCGTGATCGTCCCCACCGGAACGCGCAGTGTCAGCACGTGGTCAGGCCGGAATCCGTTGTCCGATTGCTCCAGCCGGATGAGGCTGTGCATCATCAGGCCGGCACCCACCAGCAGCAGAAACGCAAACGCCGCCTCCGTGCCGATGAGTATTGAAAACATCCGCGTCGAGCCCCTCGGGGCGCCACTTCCCTGTCCGGTCCGCAATGCCGTTTGCAAATCCGCCCGGCGCGCCAGTAGCACCGGCAGCAGGCTCAGGGCGCAGGCCAGCACCACGCAAAGCGCCGTGTTTGCAGCCAGCACCCGGCCGTTCAACGCCACTCCCTGCAAATGCGGAACCGCTATCGGCAGCGCTGCCAGATACCGCACCAGGCCATGCAGGGTCCACCGCGCCGCCGCCAATCCAGCCGCCGTTCCCAGCGCCACCAGGACCAGCGATTCCGTCAGCAGTTGCCGCGCCACGCGCCACGCATCCGCGCCCAGCGACGCGCGGATCGCGATCTCCCGCTGCCGTTGCAGCGCCCGGCATAGCAGTAGGCTGCCGGCATCCGTGCAAGCAATGAGCAGTAACAGTCCCACTGCCGCCACGATGAACACCACGCTCAATGTGTACCTTCGCGTCACATCATCCTGCCATGGCGAAACCACGATCTCCAGCCCGGCTTTCTCGATCGGCTCCTCTTCTTCGAGTTGATGCGCCACAATCCGTATGGCGCTCTGCACTGCCTCCAGTGGCACTCCGGGCCGCAGAATCGCCGCACACTCCACCCGCGTCTGCGTCGGTGTCAGCCGCATCGCAATCCACATCTCAACGTCCGCCGTGGGAAACTCGAACGTCGGCGGCATCACGCCCACAATGGTGTAGGGCTGGTCCGCTATAACCACATGCCGCCCCACCACCCCCGGGTCGCGATGGAATACTCTCTCCCAAAGGCGATCGGCGATCACCACTACGTCACCCGCGTCATCATCCGTCTCCAACAGTGCGCGTCCCACCGCCGCGCGCGCCCCGAGCATCGTAAACAGCCGGCCCTCAGTCCGCAGCGCGAACATCTGGTCCGGTCTATCAATCCCGCCGAGCGTCACCATGTCTCTTACGAAAGGCGCCGAGGTCAAGAACAGATCCCTGCGGTCGCGCCAGCGCAGGTAATCCTTCGCAGGCATTCCAAACATCGCTCGTTTTGTGCTCTTCTCCTCCACGCGCATCAGGCTGTGGCCGGCGCGATCCGAGGCCGGCCGCAGCAGCACCGCATCCGTGATGCTGAACGCGGCAGTGCTCGCGCCGATTCCGAGACCGAGAATCGCCACCACCGCGACGGCAAACAGAGGATTCCGCCGTAGCCAACGCACCGCCCATCGGAAGTCGTGCAGCATGCTAATGAGTCAGTATATGCGCTCCGGGCGGTCGCCACCGGGACGGAACCCACGCGACCGAGAAGTCAGCATTGCGCGGATTGAGAATGGGTCATTCCACGGGAGAGCGTAGGCCGTTT
>DATJNO010000173.1:0-25114 GCA_035508055.1 Bryobacteraceae bacterium
TGCTATCATCCGCTTTCTCATGCGCCTCTTCGACCTGGGCGTCATCGCCGTGTACCTTATCGCGATCACCTGGTTCGGTGCGCGCTTCCGCAAACGCCAGCACGGTCTGAAGGATTACTTCCTGGGCGGCCGCACGGCGCCCTGGTGGGCCATCGCCCTCTCCATCGTCTCCGCCGAAACCAGCGTGCTCACCGTGATCGGGACTCCACCGCTCGCATTCGCCGGTAATTTCGAATTCCTGCAGCTGGTGCTGGGGTACCTGCTGGCCCGAATTGTTATTTCAGTTTTGTTCCTGCCACAGTATTTTCGCGGCGAAATGTTCACCGCCTACGAACTGATGCGGCGCCGCTTCGGCGAGCGCATCCGCCGGCTCACGGCCGCCACCTTTCTGCTGCTGCGCGCACTGGCTGAGGGCGTGCGCGTCTTTGCCGTCTCCATTATCATTTCCACGGTCCTCGGCACCGGCGAAGTCGCCTCCATCCTGGTCATTGTCTGCCTCACCGTGTTCTACACGTTCGAAGGCGGAATGACGGCCGTCATCTGGACCGACGTGGTCCAGATGATTCTCTACGTCGCAGGCGCGATCCTGAGCTTCTTCGTTATCCTGCATCAGATCCCCGGCGGATGGCCGCAAATCGCCGCCATCGCCGGCGCGGCCCACAAATTTCAGGTGTTCGACTTCCGCTTCGCCTGGTCGGCCGAGTTCTTTTCCCGCAGCTACAGCTTCTGGGCTGGTCTCATCGGCGGCTGCTTTCTCACCACCGCCAGCCACGGCACCGAGCAGCTTCTGGTGCAGCGCTATCTGGCCGCCAGGAACGAAAGCCAGGGCCGGGCCGCGCTATTGTCGAGTTGGGTGGTCATTTTCTTCCAGTTCGGCTTGTTTCTGCTGATCGGCGCGATGTTATTTGTGTACGATTCCCTCCGCCATCTGCCGGCGCCCCAGCCGGCCGACGCGATTTATCCGCGCTTCGTCTGGAACAACCTTCCGGCCGGCATCGCGGGACTGGTGATCGCGGCCATTCTCGCGGCCGGCATGTCCAATTTAAGCGCGGCCCTCAACGCGCTCGCCTCCACCACCGTGGTGGATTTCTACAAACCCCTCGCCGCCCGCCGCGGCCGCAACCTATCCGACGCCCATTTCCTCGCCATAGCGCGCCGGACCACGCTGCTTTGGGCCGTGGTGCTGGTACTGGTAGGACTCGTCGCGCGGCATTGGGGTTCGGTGCTCGAAGCCGGCCTGACTATCGCTTCGATTCTCTATGGATCGCTGCTCGGTGTCTTCCTGCTCGGCCTGCTCACGCGGCGCGTGCAACAGACCTCCGCCATGATCGCCATGGTCACCGGCCTCATCCTCATGATTTATGTCAAGCAAGCCACACATATCGCTTTCACCTGGTACGTGGTGATCGGCACGCTGGCGACCTTCGCCACCGGGTGGCTGGCGTCGCTCGCGCTCGGGGAATCGCCCCAATGATGCAGAAGCCGGCGGTCGAGCAAATTGTTCTAAAGCGCGAGCTGGAAGTCTGGAGCGCCGCCGCCATCGTCGTCGGCACGGTGATTGGCAGCGGGATTTTCCTGGTTCCCACCAATATGGTGCAAAGCGTCGGCGCGCCGCTCAAGGTGTTTGGCGTCTGGATCGCCGGCGGATTGCTCTCGCTGTTTGGCGCGCTTAGCTACGCCGAGCTGGCCGCTGCCATGCCGGAAGCGGGTGGCGAATATGTCTATTTGCGGGAAGCATATGGCCCGCTGTGGGGATTCCTCTACGGCTGGACCCAGACGTGGGTGGCTAAAAGCGGCTCGATTGCCACCCTCGCGACCGGCTTTTTCATTTACCTGGCCAATTTTCGCCCTGAACTCGGGCAGGTTTGGGCGGTTGTGCCCTTGCCCCTGGGCGAAGGAGGCCGGCCGCTCGAGATTCGCTACGGCCAATTGCTGGCCATCGCAGTAATCGCCGTCTTGGCTCTGATCAATTATTTCGGCGTGCGCGCGGGCGGCAACGTCCAGGTTGGAGCCACCCTCGTGAAGGTGGGTCTAATCGCCGGAATTATCCTGATCGGTCTGGGCAGTGGCCACGGCGCGACCGCCAACTACCGCGCCTCCATCCCCGCGCCCGGGGGCATCGCCGGTTTCTTTGCCGCGCTGGTGGCCGCTTTATGGGCTTACGATGGCTGGAACAACGTCGCCATGGTGGCTTCTGAGGTGCGCCGGCCGCAGCGCAACCTGCCGCTGGCGCTGATCGCCGGCACCCTGGCCGTCATCGCCATCTACCTGCTGGCGAATCTTGCATATTTTTATGTGTTACCTGCCTCCGCTGTAGCGTCTAGTAACCGTGTGGCCTCGGAGATGATGCGCCGGATCCTGGGAGCGCCGGGCGCCGCGGCGGTCAGCATCGCCGCCATGATTTCGATATTTGCGGCCCTCAATGGCTCCATCCTCTCCGGATCGCGCGTGCCTTTTGCCATGGCGCGGGATGGGTTCTTCTTTCGCCGGGTGGCTTTCATTCACCCCAGCCACCGCACACCCAGCGTGTCCATCCTGCTGCTCAGCGGGTGGGCTTCTCTATTGGTTCTCAGCGGGCGCTACGACCAGCTCTATACCTACGTTATTTTCGCCAGTGCGATTCTATACGGCATGGCGACCGCGGCGGTTATCGTTCTGCGGGTGAAGCGTCCCGACCTGCCGCGGCCCTATCGGACGCTCGGCTATCCGGTGGTTCCGGCCGCTTTTGTACTCGGCATCGCGTGTTTGATCGTCTCCACGCTGCGCACCTCGCCCCGGGAGTCGCTTCTGGGGCTACTCCTGATTGCCGCGGGAGTTCCATTTTATTTATGGTGGAAGCGGCGGCGGTCCGGCTTGGTAGTTCCACGGGGCTAGTACCGGAAAACCGCTTTCGGGTACACGTTTGTTCGGCTTGCCGAACAAGAGACTTGAAATATAGCCTGGAATGCGGTAAAAAAGATTGAGTAGAATCAGTAAGATTCTAACCTTCTGTTCGCTTTTCAGAACAGAATCGGTTTTTGAAGACCAAAAAAATTGGGGAGAGTGGCGAATGGATATAAACAAGATGCTGGCCGAGCTACGGGTCGAGCGTGAACAGATTGAGGAAGCCATCATGACCTTGGAACGGCTGGCACGAGGCCGTGGACGGCGGCGTGGCCGGCCGCCAGCTTGGATGGCCCAGATCAAGCGGCGGGGCAGACCACCGGGAAGCAAGAATCGTCCCAAAGACGCTAAGGGCGCGTCGAGCAAAGTAGCGGCCGCCTGACGCCTTAGGGGTATAGAAGGTACTTCTCTCGCCGCTGCGCAAAGCCGGCGAGAGAATCCTGCAGGTCCTGCAGGATGGTTCGCGGGTCTTTGCCCTCTTTACACGCCGCGAGGACCTCTTTATTCCCAATGAGAAACCGATCGGTGTCCCAGGCAATCCGGCCGGGGTAAAGCTTGGAGAGGGCGTAGCCAAGCTCCAGGCCGAACCGCACGCTGTCGAAGTCGTCTCGGTTGGTCACGACAAATCGCACCCCCTCCACGGTCTTTCCCGCAAAAGGTCCGCTCGCAGGCCGGAATCGGGTGGGGTAAAACCGCACCCCGGGGATGAAGCGGCCGTTCAGGAATTCGGCCAAGTCGCGGCCGTGAATCCAATCCGCGCCAATCTGCTCGAAGGGTGCATCGGTGCCGCGTCCAACCGAGTAATTGGGAGTCGCCTCCAACATCGCGACGCCGGGATAAAGCGTGGCGGCGTTGAGGCTGCGGAGATTGGGCGAGGGATCCACCCACTCCAGGCCGGTGGAGTCGAACCAGTCGCCTCGATCCCAGCCCTGCATGGGAATCACGCGCAGATCCAGATCCAGCTTGCGCTCGTCCTTAGCCATTCTGGCCAGTTCGCCGAGCGTCATTCCGTGACGGATCGGCACCGGGAAACAGCCGGTGAACGATTCCAGGTCCGGGTCCAGCAGGGGGCCCTCCACGCGCACGCCGGTGATCGGATTCGGCCGGTCCAGCACATAAAACGTGCGATGCTCCCGCGCCGCCGCTTCCATGCTGTAGAGCATGGTGCAGGAATAGGTGTAGAAGCGTGCGCCGGCGTCCTGGATGTCGAAGACCAGCGCATCCACGTTCCTGAGCGTTTCCGGCTGTATTTTTTTTGTCGTAGGCCGGTACAGGCTAAAGACCGGCAAGCCGGTGGCGGCATCCTTGCCATCTGAAATGTCAGGCTGATCTTCGGCGCCCGCCAGTCCGTGCTCCGGGGAAAACAGGGCGGTGACCTTGACGCCGGCGGCCAGCATCAAATCCACGTTACGCCGGCCGTCGCGGCTCATTCCGGTTTGATTGGTGATCAGGCCGACGCGCTTGCCGCGCAGGGGAGCGAAGTCGTCCTTGGCCAGCACATCCAGACCCGTGAGCACCTGGTCTTTTGGCGCGATTTCACGGTGCAGGCCCGCTCCGACGATGGTCTCGTTGTATCCCGTCAGCTTCACGCTGGGCCCGGAAATTCCATACGAAGCCGCCACGACCGTGGCGATGCGGCTCCGCAGCGGAGTGAGCGAATGGCCGCGGTGCGGATGGACGATGTTGGTCAGCAGAACGATGTACGTCTGGCTATACGGATCGATCCACAAGGAAGTCCCGGTAAATCCCGTGTGTCCGTAGGAGCCGATGGGGAACAAATCGCCGCGATTGCTGGAGTACGGCGAGTCGATGTCCCAACCGAGGCCGCGCAGAATCGGCTGATCGGCGGGGGAATTGGGCGAGGTGAACTTTTGCACCGTGGCGGCGCTGAACAGCCGCACTCCGTTGAGTTCTCCCCCGTTCAGCATCATTTGAGCGTATTTGGACAGGTCGTCGGCAGTGGTGAACACGCCCGCGTTGCCCGCGACGCCGCCCATATAACGCGACGTGTCGTCGTGGACGACGCCGCGGAAGGGCAGCCCGGTGGCGGGGTCGATTTCCGTGGGCGCGATGCGTGGGCGGAGCGAAGCCGGTGGCAGGAACATGGTCTCGTGCATGCCCAGCGGCTCGAAAATGTGCTCGCGCGCGTAGACATTCAGCATCTCGCCGCTCAGGCGGTGCACGATTTCGCCCAGCAGAAGGAAATTAATGTCGCTATAAACGAAGCGGACCCCGGGCGGATTGCGCGGCTCGTCGATCAGGGCGCGGTGAATTCCGGTCTCGTAGCCACTCCAGGCAGGTTTGATGTCCAAGTCCGGCCGCAGCCCCGAAAAATGGGTCATCAGATTGCGAATCGTGATTTCGCTGTGGCCACCCTGAAATTCGGGCAAATATTTGGTGACTGGGTCGTTGAGCCGGATTTTCCCCTGCTCGAACAATTGCATGATCGAGGGCGTAGTAGCGAGCACCTTGGTGAGCGAGGCTGCGTCGAAGATGGTGTCCACGGTCATGGTCTCGCGCCGCGGCACCAGCGCCCGCTCGCCGTACGCTTTGCGGAAAACGACCTTCCCATCGTGCCCGATCAGTACCACCGCGCCCGGGATCACGCCGTCGTGAACGGCCTGCTCCACCGCCTGGTCGATGGCCGGCCCACCGGAGAACGGCTGCTGCGCGCAGAGGCAGGCGGCGCCGGCGAGAGCTAGGAGATACTTCATTGCAGCTTCTTCGCGGTTTCGTCCAGAATTTTCGCCAGGTCGGCGTCCTTGGAGGTGATGCCCTGAGCGTCGTGGGTGGTCAGGTCCACCGTTACGCGGTTGTAGACGTTGAACCATTCCGGATGATGGTTCATCTTCTCGATCGCCAAAGCCGCCGTAGCCATGAAGCCGAACGCGTGGATAAAATCGGCGAATTTGTACTCCTTGTGTAGTTTCCCTTCGACCACGCTCCAGCCGGGCAGCGCGTCGAGCGCCGCTTTCAGTTCCGGCCCCGAGAATTTTCTCATATCGTTATTATCGCGCGCGGGGAAGGATCGTCCGGCATGCGATATTGGTTGTAGTGTCTGACCAACTTCCCCGTTTGCGGCTGGGCCTGGATTTCATGCCCTCGCCGGACCCGCAGCATCCCGGCTTATTGATTCGCGATCCCTTCAAATTCTCCGACGCGATGCTGCTCATCCCGCCGCAACTGGTGGCGGCGCTGGCGTGCTTCGACGGTGAGCAGACCGTGCTGGATCTGCGCGCCAGCCTGGTGCGGCTGACTGGCGAAATCCAGATCGGCGAATTGGAAAAACACCTGTGCGACACGCTCAGCCAGGCCGGATTTCTCGAAGACGAGCAATTCGAAGCCATGCGTTCGGCGCGCGTCGATGAGTTCGCGGCCGCAGCGCGGCGCGAGCCCGCCCATTCCGGATCGGCTTATCCAGACAACGCCGAAGAAGCCAAGAAGGCCCTGGCCGAGTTCCTGCAGGGCGCCG
Source organism: Bryobacteraceae bacterium (assembly GCA_035508055.1). Classification (GTDB taxonomy): domain Bacteria; phylum Acidobacteriota; class Terriglobia; order Bryobacterales; family Bryobacteraceae; genus Palsa-89. Next base: position 6,356 of record DATJNO010000173.1, read on the forward strand.
AACCTCCGGGCGCCGAGGATTCACAGATCGCGATTGCCGCGCCGCATGTCAGCCCGTTCGGCGGCTGGGAATCTTATCGGGACGCGTATGCGACGCTGCCGGCGTCGTTGGGCGAACGCACCTTCGTCATCCTCGGGACGTCGCATTACGGCGAACCGGACCGTTTCGGGCTGACGCGGAAGCCGTTCGTGACGCCGTTCGGCGAAGCCGTTACCGACCTCGCGCTGGTGAACGAACTGGAGCAGGCCGCGCCCGGCGCGGTGCGCATGGAAGACTACTGCCACGCCGTGGAGCACTCCATCGAGTTTCAGGTGCTGTTCCTGCAGCACATCTTCGGGCCGAATCTTCGCATCCTGCCGATCCTGTGCGGCTCGTTCGCCCGCAGCATCTTCGACGGCGGCCAGCCGGAAGCGAACCCGGACGTGCAGCGCTTTTTCGACAGCCTGGGCAACATCGCCGCCCGGGAAGGGAAGAAGCTGTTCTTCGTACTGGGCGTCGACATGGCGCACATGGGCCGCCGCTACGGCGATCCGCTCACTGCCAAAGCCGACGAAGGGGAGATGCTGGCCGTGGCTGTCCGCGACCGGTCGCGCATCGAGCGCATGCTCGAAGGCGACGCGCCGGGCTTCTGGGAGCTGATCCAGCAGAACCGCGACGATCTGAAATGGTGCGGCTCCTCGCCGATCTACACGTTCCTCAAGACGGTTCCGCAGGCGCGCGGCGCGCTGCACCGCTACCAGCAGTGGAACATCGACGAGCAAAGCGTGGTCAGCTTCGCCGCGATGGGATTCCGGTCGAGCTAATTGCCGGGGCGCGCCGCAACCCAGTAACCGGGGCGGGTGCGAATTTCCAGGCCGGGCCGATTCACCACCACTTTGATCTCGTGGAACCCGCCTTCGCTCTGGTTGTTGGGTGAATAGCTCAACAGGTATTGGCTGTGGAGTTCCTCGCCGATTTCCGTCACCGCTCTTTCCAGGCTCCGGTCCGTGATGAACGCGTATTCCTTGCCTCCGGTATAGCGGGTGAAAACGTCTAGCGTGTCGTCCACGAAGACGCTCTTCACGGCTTTGAAGATGTCGATGAAGACGGGAATAAAGTTGCCCATGTAGTAGTTCTGATCGACGGTGGTGGGCGTGACGGCTGCTCCGCCCGGGAAGTGCTGCGCGGTGACCGGAATCGGCGGGGGCGGAGGCGGCATTCCCCGGTCGGTCAAAGCGGACACGATGGTCGAAATGTTCAGCGAATAAATAACGACGTTGGCGAACTGAGCCTGCTCCAGCGCATCGCGCAGGTGCAACTCGCTTCCGCGGTCGCGCTTTTCCGAGATGAGCAGCAGCACCTTGCGATGGTCCTTGGGGCGTTTTTGCAGCATGCGGATGCAGAAGGATACGGCATCGACAACGGCGTGATTGGAGCTGCCGGGCGTCAGCTTCTCCATCGCCTGATTGATCTTGGTGGCTTCGTTGGTGAAATCCTGGGCCACCTCGATGCGATGGTCGAAGCTCACCACGGCGACCTCGCTGCCTTCGCCGGCTACTAAAGCGCTGAGCAGTGGGCCGACTCGCTGAATCTTGGGCAGGGCCTCGGTCAGGTTGGCGCTGCGTTGCACGGCGACAACCAGCGACAGTTGCTCGTCGCGGACGTCGGCGGTGATGCGCTGCAGCTTGTTGTTGTCGTACAGCTCGAAGTCCTGCAGTTGCAGGCCGTCCACGAGACTGCCCTCCCGGTCGCGCACGGTGGTGGGCGCGATGACAACCGTTGATGTGATTCCGAATGCCGGGCTTTGCGTTTCAACTACCTTGGAGGGGTCCAGCGTTCCCGGGGCCTGCGCGAACGCCGCGGTGCACGCCAAGAAGATCAAAATCTTCCTCATATAACTCTAGTGTGGCACATCACTGGGACCAGACAGCGCAGGTTCCCGGCTTCGTCTACCACCAGACCCGGTTCAGTTCCGGCCATAAGAGCATCCCGCCGGGCGAGAAGCGGGCAACCTGCTTCCGGCATTTCTTGCAGGCATTCGTTTAGCTGTAGGAGGCCAGGACCTTGCTGACGGGCGGGCTGGGATTTGTGGCGCCGCCGCGTCATCGGGTCTGCAGCATGTCCCCGAAAAAGCCAGTACGCCAGATGACGCGCATCTCCGTTTTGGAGATACGCCAACCATCTGGGAAGCGTCGCAGAGCCGCGGTGATGACGCCACCGGCTGTGAATGAGCGGTCGAGCATGCTCGCCTCGACGGGGCGATCATTCCAGATATGGATGGCGACCAGGTTGGCCCGAACGGCAGCAATATCACCGTCCACGTCCACATCGTGACCGGTGAGAAGGTGTTGGGTGGCTTCGAAGCGGCTAAAGCTTCGGGCGAAGCTGTCCGCGATCGCCGGCCCGACGGTGGCGGCGCCGTTGGGGCGAATCACCCGTGCGTCCGCAGCCAGTATCTGGCGAAAGCACGAGTCGTCGAAATCCTTCTCGTCCAAGGCGCGGAAGAACGTGTTGACGACTCGGATGATGCGCGCCTCGTCGAGCCATCTGTTGACCTCGGCTTGACCTGCCGTTTCGTTTTTCACTGTCATCTCTCCTTCACAGGTTAAGCTCAGGTGATGGTTGAGCCGTGGTATTTAGCCTCGGCCGTTTCTCCGACGCGGCATGTGTGTCATGGGGTCAGCTCTTTCCGCCGTCGCTTGTGGAGAACATCACACGACGCTGCTGCACGAGCAGGGCCTGCTCGTCGCGGCCCAGCGCGGCCCAGCTCTGTTGCATCTTCTTCCTGAGTGCCGCGAACGTCTCAGCGCTCATCTCACGCACCTGCCGGGCGCGCTGCTCCCTCATCTCCGCGAACTGCTCAGCGGTAGGCGGATGGTTCAAGGTCGTTGTCTCCTCAATCAATTGCAGGATCTCCGTCATCGACGGCTCGACCGTCTGGTCGAGCGCGTCGAGTATCCCGAGGAGTCGAATCCGCAGTGCGACCGCCTGCCGGATGCGCTCATCGACCACTTCCAGTTGGCGGCGCAGCAAATCGGCTAGGCCACCATCCGCGCCAGCGGACAGGACCGTGCCGATCTCCTCCAGTGAGAGTCCGCAGCTTCGCAATGCGATGATGCGCTGCAGCTGAACCACGTCCTTGCTGGTATAGCAGCGGTGCCCTCCTGACGTGCGGCAGGAAGGCGACAGCAACCCGAGACGGTGGTAGTGATGCAACGTGCGCACGGTGATCCCGGCCCGCGCTGCCAACTCACCGATACGCCAAGTCCTGATCTGCTCGCTCATCGGCCCCTTCTCGCAATACACCACGAGTATAAGACCTAACGTTACGTCAGGTTCAAGAGATTTTGTTAGCTCGATCTTGGGCAGGTGAACCGGCTAAATCACCCACAGATTCCCCCGACGGGTTTGAATTTTAGCTGCGACGCGTTGGGGATATTTGTTCCGGGCCAGGGCAAATGGTCCGCCCTAGTGGTCAGACGCCCCCAGCCATCAGGCTTGAGCCATAGCGAAGCGCTTGCCGGATCGATATTTCCACTGGCGAGTAAGCACCATCCTCGCGACGAAGCCGGTAGGGCTCTCGCAAACCTAACGGAGGCTGCGCCACGAAACGCGGCATCGACCCGCGATGGCACTGCGCCGCGTGGACCAGGAAAGGATGGCACAGATAGACGGTCCCCGCCTCACCTGTCGCCAGGGCCACCGGCCGATCGGCGCTCATTCCGTCGAGATTCATATGCGACATACCCGGCTCACCGGCCGGTTCGAGGAACCGGGCCATGTCCTTGTGTGAGCCGGCCCTGATCCTCGTTGGGGCATCATCCTCGCCAACATCGGAAAAGAGGAACAACATCAGCAGGGCACGGCCGCGCGAGGTCACGTTCACGCGCCAAGCAGAAAAATCGTGCTGTTCGTTCGGATCGCAATCGTCACCGGGAAAGCTGAGATCGACGTGCCAGCCGGCGTCGCCGGGATCGTCCGGATGCGGGAAACGTACGGCAAAGGTCCCTAGGCCAGCGCGCGGTTCCCAGCGCCCTTTTCCAACCAGCCGATCGAAAGCGTCATGGAGTACAGGCGTGTTCGCCGCCGCCTCAAACGGTCCCCCTCCATAGCCTTGCAGCCGGACGACGGGTTTTGTCCAGGTTGCCGGAGCATGGGGATCGAAGGGGATGTCCCGCCACATGATGGCGCAGCCTTCCTCGGCCAGTTCCCGAGGAAAAGCGCGGTCGATACGGATGAACCCATCCCGAATGAATTGCTCCACCTGCGCGTTGCTGAGCGCGCCCGAGCGCAAACGACCATCCTCGGTCATGAAATTTCTCTTCGCCGATAACGGTTCAACTGACACTACCCGTGACTGGTCCTTCCCTCTAATAGGTCGACAAGGTGCGGGACCAGCTGGGCAATCGCATCGAAAGACTGGACGGCGCCCTTGGGCGATCCCGGCAGATTGACGATAAGCGTGCGCCCGCGCACGCCGGCGACCGCGCGCGACAACACAGATAAAGGCGTGAACTTCCGGCCTTCGGCGCGCATCAGCTCGGCCAGGCCGGGGATCTCGCGCTCGATTACGCCGCGGGTTGCTTCGGGTGTGACGTCGCGCAGCGCGACGCCGGTCCCTCCGGTGGTGAGAATCACGGAAACCTGGCCGGAATCGGCGAGCTGGCGCAGCTTGGCGGCGATCTGGTCCTGTTCGTCGGGAACCAGCTCTACAGTGCGGAGTGACCAGCCCAAAGCCGCGACGCGTTCCGCCAGCGCCGGGCCGGAACGGTCCTCGCGCGTGCCGGCGACCGAGGAATCGCTCACGGTGACCACGGCCACCTGGATCATTTACGTTTGTAATCTCCGCTCTTGCCGCCGCTCTTTTCGAGCAGGTACAGGTCCTGAATCTCGATGCCTTTGTCGAGCGCCTTGGTCATGTCATAAACGGTGAGGGCGGCAACGCCGGCGGCGGTCAGCGCCTCCATTTCGACGCCGGTGGGACCGGTGGTGGCGACGCTGGAAGTGATGCGCACGCCCTCGGTTTCCACTTGCACCTCGACATCGACGTGCGAGAGCATCAGCGGATGGCACAGCGGGATCAGCTCGGAAGTCTTCTTGGCCGCGGAGATGCCAGCTACCCGCGCGATTTCCAGCGGGTTGCCCTTGGGATTGTGCGGGAGCTGCGCGATGACTTCAGGCCGCATGCGCACCAGGACGTGGGCGCGGGCCGTACGCTTGGTGGGCGCTTTGGTGGAGATGTCCACCATGCGAGCCGCGCCGGACTCATCATAATGGCTGAGCTTCTTTTTCATGGTTACTTCAAAAGGACGCGAATCCAATCCCCCGCCGACCAGCTTTCGCGGTCGGGTTCGGTCACCAGGAAGGCGTTGGCGCGGGCCAGCGCCGGAACGTCGCCGGAGCCTTGCCAGGGCATGGGCGCGATTTGGGAGCCATTCGCGCTGAGCTGGGCCGGCAGGAAGCGCGTCAGGCCGGTTTTCTGGCGGAAATCGGTAGCCAGCCGCGTCCAGGTCAGCGGCAGCATCGGATTTTTTTGGCCGCCGAGCAATTCGACGGCGGCGCGGGCGAAGATTTCGAACGTCATCATGGTGGACGCGGGGTTGCCGGGCAGTCCGAAAAAGAATTTGCCCTGCGCGCGGCCGAAAACCAGCGGCTGGCCGGGCATGATGAGGACGCGGTCGAAGTAGAATTCGGCTCCCAGGTCGGCCAGCACGCGTTCGACGATGTCGTATTTGCCGGCGGAGACGCCGCCGGAGAGCACCAGCATGTCGAAGCGCAGCCCTTGCTCGATCAACTCGCGCGTGGAGGCATAGACGTCTTTGGCGACGGGCAGCATTTGCGGACAGCCGCCGGCGCGCGTCACCTGAAACGCGAGCGACTCCACGTTGGAATTGCGGATTTGATATTCGAGCGGGGTTTGGTCGACTTCGACGATTTCGTCGCCGGTGGCCAGGATGGCCACCTGAGGCCGGGCGAAAACGTTGATGCGCGGCGCGCCCACCGTCGCCAGCAGCGCGATTTCGGCGAAGCCCAGCCGCCGGCCGGCTTCCAGCACAATTTCGTCCTTACGCGCCTGCGAGGCCAGCGCGCTGATGTTTTCGCCGGACTGCAGCATGCGCGGGATGTGGACGCGTTCGCCGGACACGGTGCAATGTTCCACCATCACGACACAGTCGGCGCCCGGCGGAACGGGAGCGCCGGTCATGATCTCGACGGCTTGTCCCGGCCGCACCTCGCCGGAGAACGTCTCGCCGGCGCGCACCTCGCCGATGATGGCGAGATCGCCCGGAAGATCGGCGGCGCGGACGGCGAATCCGTCGCGGGCGGAGCGGGCGACGGTGGGGTAGTCGCGGTCGGCCACGATGGCTTCGGCCAGCACTCTTCCAGCCGCCTCGGAGAGGCCGGCCGCTTCGATGCGCGGCGGCGCGGCGAGCTGGGAAACCTTGTCGAGTACACACTGCCGCGCTTGCTCGAAGGTAAGGGTGGCCACCAACGCTATTGTACCTTTGGTGTATGTGGCGCTTGGCCCTGGGCGAGCGGGAAGTGCAGGTGTGGACCGTCCGCCTGGAGGCGGGCGAACCCGAATATCAGGCAACATGGGCGTGGCTCGCGCCGGACGAGGCCACGCGCGCCGCACGGTTCCACTTCGAGAAGCACCGCCGCTCCTACGTCCTCGGCCGCGCCGCGCTGCGGATGTTGCTGGCCGGCTATCTCGGCCCGGCTCCAGCCAAGATCCGATTTTCATACGGGGAAAAAGGGAAACCGGCTCTCGCCGATCCGGCGCGCCGTTTGCGATTTAACGCATCCAATTCCGGCGACCTCGCCGTCATCGCGTTCACAGAAGGCTGTGAGTTGGGCGTGGACGTGGAGTACATTCGGCGGCCGCCGCCGGATATCGAGAAGATCGCCGAGCGGTTTTTTTCGGCCCGGGAGGCTGCGGAGTTGATGACGCTGCCGGAAGCCGAGCGAAGCCAGGGCTTCTTCAACTGCTGGACGCGCAAGGAGGCCTATATCAAGGCCGTTGGTGACGGATTTGCCGTGCCGTTGGCGAGCTTCCGGGTTACGCTGCGGCCGGGCGTCGCAGCGCAATTGCTGGAACTCGACGGCAGCCTGGAAGCGGCGCGCTGTTGGACCATGCACGATTTCATTCCCGCGCCCGAATACATCGGTGCGCTGGCGTATCAGGATCGACCGAGGAAAATTGTGATTCAACAGCCGCTCACGGCCGGTGAGCTACTTCAAAGCTAGCGTCGCGTCGACGATGGAACCGGTGACCCGGCTTTCGACAGAGGAGAATCCGGCCGCCTTCAGCAAGGTGGCGAACTCGGCCGCGGACCGTTCGCGGCCTTCCGCGGCCACCAGCATATTGAGCGACTGCATGTGCGCCGAAACGTAGCCGGGCTCAAGGAGCTTTTCGGCGATCAGCAGGCCACCGGCGGCGGGTAGCGCGGCATAAATTCGGACCAGCAGGCGCTGGCATTGCTCGTCCGGCCAATCGTGCAGAATGCGGCCGAGCGAGTAAAGATCGGCCGGGGGCAGGGGATCGGTGAAAAAATCTCCGGCGATGGTGCCCGGATAAATGGCCGCGACCGAGGGCAGGTCGAACACGGCGGTTTCCAAGCGCGGATAACGGGCGCGGGCCGCTTCGGCCAAATGGCCGCTCGCGCCGCCCAGATCCACTAGCCGGCGAAACCGGCCGAGGTCGAACGCTTTCACCACTTCGGGCGAGCTGATGCGTCCGAAGCCGTGCATGCCGTTCAGGAACTCGCGCTTTCCGTCGTCGGTCTGGAAGAAACCGTCGAAGATGTTCTCGATTCCGAAAGTCTGCTTCCAGCGCGGCGTGCCTTCGCGGACGGCGTCTTCCAGGTGGCCGAACATCGCGTACAGAGCGTCGTTGGAATAGTTGATGTAGCCGGTGAGCGTGTCGGGGCTGTCGGATCGCAGATATTTTTCGGCGACAGGAGTGTTCACGTAGGCCTCACCCTGCTTTTCGAGCAAGCCCAGCGCGACGCAGGCGCCCAACAGCCGGTTGAGTTCCTTGTAGCCTTCGGGACGCTTGCCATCGAAGATGCCGAGTTTCACGGCCGCGAACATGGTTTTGGAGCGGCGGAAGGCTTCGATCAGGTCAAGAACGATGTTGGAGGTGGTCATAGCCGATGGGTGCGAGCGGTTCGCCGCGATATCGAATCGAGCCGGGCTTACCTTGCGTGATGCTCCCGATCGGGATGCCGGGCACTCGGGCGCGCGGCGCTGCGGTGTAGAGCAGTTCGTAATCTTCGCCGTCGTGCAGCGCCTGATCCAACGTCGCACTAGGGAGCAGGGGGACCGCGTCCAGTTCGGCGGCCACGCCCGAGGCCAGGCAGAGCCGGTGCAGATCGAGCGCCAGGCCGTCGCTGATATCCATGCAGGAGTGGGCTCGGCCGACCAACGCGCGCCCGGCTTCCAGACGAGGTTCGATAATCCGCTTGTGCCGCCATCCGCCCAGCGGGCCGGAGACATAGATGACGTCGCCCGGCTTTGCGCCCGAGCGAAGGAGCGCTTTGCCCCGGGCGATCGAACCGCAGACCATCACGTCGCAGACGAGCTCGCTGGCGTGGGAGATGTCGCCGCCGGCGAGGGCCGCGCTCACCTTGCGAAGCAATTTATGGATGCCCCGATAGAAACCGTCGATCCAGGGCTGGCCGGTCCAAGGCGCGAGCGCGAGCGAAACCAGACAATAGAGCGGCGTTCCGCCCATGGCCGCGATGTCGCTGAGACCGCGGGCCAGCGCACGATAGCCGATGTCCTCGGCGGTGGACGCGCGCGTGAAGTGCACGCCTTCGATGCTGAAGTCGGTGGTGAACAGCAGGTCGCGGCGCGTGGGCGAGCGGACCACGGCGCAATCGTCGCCGATCAGCGGCGCCTTCTTGTGCAGGTTCGCTGTAATCGTGTCTTCGTTCACGATGTCGCTGCCACCAGGCCCGAGGGCAGCTCTTCGCCGAACACTTTGCCGAGGTCTTCTTCCACTTCGCCTTCGAGCGCGGGATGCAGCGCTTCGGGGAGCTTGCGGCGAATGAGGTCGATGGTTGCGGGGGCGAGGTCACGCGTGGAATCGCCCGTGCGGCGCGCGATGGCCACCACGGCCTCTTCGGTCTTCGGGATTTTCAGCAGCGCTTCGACCCAGCGGGTGACGGTTGCGGCGGGAAGCACCTGGTTGATGGGGCCATAGAACAGCTTCCGCGCGCCGATTCGCGACAGGCACCAGAGCGCCGTCTCCACCATCTCGCCTTTCTTGGCCAGAGCAACTAACGCATCGCCGAGTTGCGTCTTGGCTTGCAGCGGCAGCAGTTCCAGGCTGGCTGCCGTGCGCCACATCTCGCGCCACAGGCTGTTGTTCACCCGCGGGCGTTTCGATCCCCGCGGCAGCAGGACGGGCGAAAGCCGCTGGAAAATGTCCACCTGCTGGTTCTTGTTCAGGCCGCCGGCGACGCGCCCCCAGAAGATCCACCAGTCGATCTCATTCTGGACCTGGTTGGCGAACTGGATTCCGGACGCGTAGATGCGACGCGCCTGTTCGATGCGGAAATCATCACCGGGAAAACCGAAACCGGGGCGCAGGCAAAAGCCGCAGAGGTTCAGCCAGCGCAGTTCCAGCGCCGAGGACTTGCGGCGGCCTTCCGTGAGTTCAAGCAATCGATCAGAAAAGCGTCGAATTGCACTGCTGGGCCAGGAGTTGCGGCCCAGCGACAGGGTCTGTTCCAGCTTGCCGGGCAGTTCTTCCGGCGCCAGCGTAGTGTCGCGAAACGTCGCGTTGAGCAGCGCCTCGGCTTGTCCTAACGCTTCGTCGCTGACCACGGCCGCGGGTTTCTTTGCGCCTGCCGTAGCGGTCTTACGCAATTCGAATTGCAAGCGCCACTGGTGTTCGCTGATCTTGGAATCGGCCCAGACTTCCAAGGTGCCGACTTCGGTCAAATGCGCGCGGAGCTTCACGGGAACCAGGCGCTCGCCGGTCTTGCCGAAGCGAATCACGGCGTTGAGCGGCGCGTGCAGATGCAATTCCGCGGCCTGTGCATCGGGCAAGACCTGGCCGATCCGGTCATCGACGCGCGTCAGGGAGCTGTAGAGGCGGAATGAAACCGGTTTGTTGGCAACCAGATGCAGGTCCTGGCTGTCGAGTTCCAGGGTCTGGCCCTCTTCGGCGCCGCGCGGCACCAGGCAAACCGCCTGATTGTCGCCAATGCCGACGTAATAAGAGCGCGGCAAGCCGCCTCGGACCAATAGCCCGGCGCCGGTCGCCTTTACATAGGAGTAGTAAGCTGCTCCGACCGCGACCGCCAAATCCAAATCGCGGTTTTCGAGGATCAGCGGCCGGCGGCCATACCAGCGCTCCATGACGTCGGCGACCCGCTGCTGGCAAATATCGGGAATGAAAAAGCCGCCGTTGAATAGAACGGCGTCGGGCTGGGCGTCTTCGTTGGCCGACAAAAACGAAGCCAAGTGGCGGGTGACAGCGGGATCGGACACGTAAGGCAAGCCTAACTCACGGAAAAGGCTGCGCTTTTCCTCGGCCGGCTGGTCGTGGATGTCACAGAACGGCAGAAAACCCTCGAGCGTGAGTTCGAGCGCTTCTTCGCGCAGAATTTCGGATTTCAGCGTTCCGCCGACGAGCGACGATCCGGCGCCGAGCACGGTGATCTCGACGCTCTTGAGATTCTGGTCGGCCAGCATGCGCTCTTTGGCTGCGGCGCACTGACGTCGGAGCGCGCTACGCTGGCGAATGGAAAGTTGAGTGCCTAGTTTGGCTTCCACCAGCCAAGCTAAAGTTAAATCGAGGTTGTCCCCGCCGAGCAGCAGGTGGTTACCGACGGCGGTGCGGGTGAACTCGATTCGGTCGCCGTCCCGATGCACGCGGATGAGGGTAAAGTCGCTGGTGCCGCCACCAACGTCGCAGACCAGGACAAGCTGGCCGTCGAAGAGGCTTTTCTGCGATTGCGCTAAGTGGTTGGCGATCCAGGAGTAGAACGCCGCAGCGGGTTCCTCCACCAGCGTCAGCCTTTCGATTCCGGCGTCGCGCGCGGCCTGGACTGTGAGTTCCCGGGCTTCTTCGTCAAACGAAGCCGGGACCGTGAGCACGATGTCCTGAGCCGCCAGCGGATCGTGGGGATGCGTTTGATTCCAGGCGTCGCGGATGTGGGCCAAAATGGCGGTAGAGACTTCGACGGGCGACAGGACGCGGCCGGCTTCCTGGGCGTCCCACGGGAGGATCTTGGCGGTGCGATCGACCTCGGGGTTCGACAACCAAGATTTAGCGGAGTGCACCGACTTGGTCGGCACCAGCGCGCCCTGTTCGCGGGCGTAGGCTCCCACGTACGTCTGATCGCCGAGAAACAGGAACGACGGTAGCGTGCGGCGCGGCTCAATCTGGCCGGGTGCGACGTACTGCGGGATCTCGAGAACCTTGACTTCGGGATAGTCGGGCAACTCGCCTTGGACGTTTTCGACGTAAGCGAGCGCGGAGTTGGTGGTGCCGAGGTCGATGCCGACGTTCATCCGGCGCTACTCGACTTCCACTTCGGCCGGGGCGATGACGGAGGCGCCGGCGCCGGGGGCGATGGGTGGCAGATCGATTTTTTCGGCGCGCCAGCCCTTGTGGCGCAGCAGGCCACCTGGGGCTTTGCCGCTGGCGGGCACGTTACCCAGGAGTTTGACGGTGGCCTGAGCGGTGGGTTCGATTTTGGTGAAGGTTCCTTCCACTCCATCGATGACCGGGGCCAGGCGCAGGTAACGGTTGAGCGTGTCGCGGCACTGGTCGTGAAGGTTGCGAACGGCGGCGCCAACCTGGTCGTCGGCATAGGCGCTGATGTCCTCCATCAGGAAGTCGATCAGGCGGGAGTCACGCTGCAGGATGCCCAGGATTTGCAGGGCTCCTTCGGAGGGGCCCGCTTGCGGGGCGGCCGGCTTCGACGGGGCGGCCGGCGCGGTGGCCTGGTTTGGCTTGGCCTGGTTTGGCTTGGCCTGGTTTAACCCAAGTGCCTGTGCAATATCCCCCGGAAGTTTTCCAGTAAACAAGATGGTGAAGAAACTGCGGAAAGCTAGACTAATTCGACTCAAAATGTCCTCTAGGCATAGAATACACTGCGGATACACTGAAGGTAGGAGGCAGCTCGCCGGCGATGGCGGTCCGGTTGCAGACCGTAAAGGAGCTTCCCATGTTCCAGGATCGGAGAGACGCCGGAAGGCAGTTGGCACACAAGCTGAAAGCGCACGCGGACGATCCGAGCGTGCTGGTGCTGGGGCTTCCGAGAGGCGGCGTGCCGGTTGCCTTCGAGGTAGCGCAGGCGCTGCACGCGCCCCTGGACGTTTTCGTGGTGCGGAAGCTGGGCGTACCCGGCCACGAGGAATTGGCGATGGGGGCCGTCGGAACCGGCGGCGTGCGAGTTTTGAACGCCGAGGTGATTGCGAAGCTGCGGATTTCTTCCGCGGTGATTGACTCTGCCGCAGCCGCCGGGATGCGGGAAGTGGCGCGGCAGCTGCGGGAGTATCGGGGCAATGCTGCGTTTCCGTCAATGGCGGGCCGCACGGTGATCGTGGTGGACGATGGGCTGGCCACCGGGTCCACGATGCGCGCGGCGGTCCAAGCCCTGCGGCAGAGTCATCCAGCGCGAATTGTGGTGGCCGTACCGGTGGCTGCGCCCGACACGGCCGAGCTCTTGCGGAGGGAAGCCGACGACGTGTATTGCGTGGACACGCCCGAAATGTTTTACGCCGTGGGCGTCTGGTACGAGAGGTTCACGCAGACCAGCGACGACGAAGTACGAAGTTTGCTGGAGGCCGCGGCGCAACCGGCGCCGTCGCATTGAGCCGGCGGGCCGAAGGAGGAAGCATGGGCCAATCGGGAGTCAGTCTCGGAAGTGTGGGGCAGGCGATTGAGCATCAGCCCGTCAGCGTCCAGATTGAGCAGGTGGAATTGGAGGGTTATCTCAGCGTGCCGACGGCGGCGTCGGGCGTGGTGTTGTTCGCGCACGGCAGCGGAAGCTCCCGGCACAGCCCGCGCAACCGCTATGTGGCCGACCTGCTGAACGAAAGCGGGCTAGCCACGCTGCTGATCGATCTGCTGACGGCCGACGAGCAGGAAGTGGACCGGCAGACCGCGCAATTGCGGTTCGACATTCCGTTTCTGGCGAAGCGGCTGGTAAAAATCAGCGAATGGCTGAAGCAGCATCCGGAGATTCCCGGCCTGAAGCTAGGGCACTTTGGGGCCAGTACGGGAGCCGGAGGGGCGCTTCTGGCCGCAGCGGCAGCGCCGGAGCTGGTTCAATCCGTGGTTTCGCGCGGAGGGCGACCCGATCTGGCGGGGGCGGCGCTCCCTCGGGTGCAAGCGCCCACACTCCTGATCGTCGGCGGCGACGATCACGTAGTGCTGGAGATGAATCGCGAGGCGATGGCCCGGATGCGCTGCCGCAAGGAACTGCGGATCGTGCCGGGCGCGAGCCATTTGTTTGAGGAACCGGGCACGCTGAAGAAGGCGGCGACGCTGGCGCGGGACTGGTTCTTGGAGACGTTGAAGTAACCGCTTGCTCGCGGCCGCGGCTCAGTCTTTCGGCCGCTGGACGATGGTCGATTCCTTTAGCTTGGCCAATTCGCGGCGCGCGATGGCGGCCCAGGCGCTGTTGGGGTCGAGCTTCAGATACAACTTCCAGTGATGAACTGCCTTGAGCTGCTGGCCGGCGGACTGGTACAGGAGCGCGACGTTGTAGTGCGCGTCGGCGTAGGTCGGCTGGATGCGCAGCGCTGCGAGATAGTGCGACAGCGCCTGCTGGCGGTTGCCGCGCTCATCGTAAAGATTGCCCAGGTTGAAGTGCGCGAGCGCGTACTCGGGGTCCACTTCCACCGCTTTGATGTAATAGCGCTCGGCTTCACGCCAGTCGCGCGCGTTGAAGTAGACCGTGCCCAGGTTCACCAGGGCTCCGGCGGAATTCGGGTCGATTTCGGCGGCCTTGCGGTAAGCGGCGATCACGTCGGCCACCGGCGCGCCGGTCTGTTCCAGCTCCAGGCCTTTTTCAAACCAGATCTCGGCGTCGCGGCGGGCTTTGGGCGACTTTGCCGCTTTCGGCTCGGCCGCCTGGCCGGGGAACGACAGCAGCTTGTTGATCTCGGCTTCATCGAAGTCCAACAGCAACTGGCCGGAGATGGGCTCCATTTTTTGGCCCGCGAACTGGACCTGGATCCTTTTTCCGCGCGCGAAGATTTTCAACTCGGTGAGTGGGTTCTTGACTTCGCGCAGACGCGCGCGCATCGCCGCCAGCGCTTTGCGGATTTGAGCCGTGGGGACGTTGTTCTTGCGCAGCCCCACCAGGGTCCGCAGGGCGAGGATGTCGGAAAATGTAAACGAGCCGCCGGCGGAGAGGAAGTTCTGCTGTTCCCAACTCTGCAGCTGGCGCTTGGAGACGCCCAGCAGCCGTCGAACTTCATCCCGCGAGTAGGCCTGCTTGGTTGCGGGGGCGGGCACTGGTGAAAGTGTAGCAGACTGCTCGTTAGTGGCTATTGGTTGGCGGCTGGCTTACTCGAACAAGGCTGCTACAGGAACGCTCAGGTCGGGATCTCTCGTTGTGAGGATGCCGGATTCAGCTTCGGCCATGCCGGACTTAGTGACGACGTAACCTTTGCGGAGACGCGGGCTGATGATCCAGATGTAGGGGACGCCGAAGCGGAGGTAGTCGTCGATTCGCTCCTGCATGTCTTCCATGCTGTCGTCCTTGGAGAGGATTTCGATGCACAGGTGGGGAGGCAACCGGAAAATCTCGCCTTGCGGTTGCGACGCTTTCACCACGGTGATATCGGGAATGCGGAAGCGCGTGGGGCTCACCTGGACACGCTGTTCAGGGATAACTTCGATTCCGAACTCCTCGGAACGGGCGTCGAAGTAAACAATCAGCTTGCGCTGAATTCTTCCGTGCGTTCTCTCACCCAAGTTCCGCTCCACGATTCGGCCGTCTACGTAGTCGCAGTCCGGGTCGTAATTGGTGGACAGATACTCGGCCACCGAGATAAGGGTAACGGCGCCCATGCCTTTAGGGTACTCAAAGGCGCGCCGCGGTGGGCGGGCCGAAGGTGAAGCGTACCAGCTCCAGGGCGTCGGCTTTGGTTTGGATGCGCGATTCCAGCTGCGCGTCTTCGGCCATCTCCAGCATGCGGGAGAATTCCGGGCCAGGGCGGTAGCCGGCCTGGATCAGATCGTCGCCGGAGAGCAGGCGCGGCGGACGCAATTGCTCAGGCGGCGCAGCTTCGAATTTCGCTTTGGCGAATTCGTAATTCTCCAGATTGCCGTGGCTGGAGGCGCAGTCCAGGCGATGCAGCTCCAGGTGCTCGTCGAAATGGTCCAGGCGCAGCATGCGCTTCAGCGTACTCTCGCGCATCTGATGGACGTGCGTGAAGCGCATATGATTGGCGATGAGCGCGATCACCTGCTCAATCCCGGCGTTGGAGAATCGCAAGCGGTTCAGGATGTCGCGCGCGATGCGCTCGCCCAGCTGGACATGGCCGTCGAAGCGGATGCGCTCGGCAATGCGAAACGTGCCGGGCTTGCCGACGTCGTGCAGCAGAACGCCCAGGGCGAGGGTGGGCGTGGGCGAACGCAGGTGGTCCAGCATGATCAGCGTGTGGGTCCAGACGTCGCCTTCGGGATGAAATTCAGGCGGCTGAGCGACGCCCTTCATCGCGGCGATCTCCGGCAGAATGTCGTTGAGCAGGCCGGACGCATCCAACAGCTCGAAGCCGCGGCGCGCGCCGCCTTCGGTGAGGATGCGGACCAGCTCGTCGCGAATTCGTTCGGGCGATACGCGGGCGATGCGCGCATGCAGCTCCTGGATGGCGGCCATCGTCGCAGGCTCGATCGAGAAGCCAAAACGGGCGGCGAAGCGGATGGCGCGCAGCATGCGCAGATGGTCTTCCTCAAAGCGCCGGGCGGGATCGCCGATGGCGCGGATGACGCCGTTTCGAAGATCGTCGAGGCCGCCAACGTAATCGACGACGTGGCTGGCGGGATCATCGAGATAGAGCGGGTCAAGCAGGAGGGCGTTGATGGTGAAGTCGCGGCGCAGCACATCCTGCTTCGCATCGGTTTGAAACACCACCTGGCTGGGGTGACGGCCATCGCGGTAGGAGTGGTCGCTGCGGAACGTGGCCACTTCCACGCGGTCCACCAGGACGACGCCGAACTGGGCGCCGACCAACTGCGCGTGCGGGAACAGTTGCAGGAGACGCGCGGGCGTGGCGTCGGTGGCGATATCATAGTCTTTGGGTTCCCGGCCCAACACCAGATCGCGGACACAGCCGCCGACCAGCCAGGCCTGGAAGCCCTGGGGTCGCAGTTGTTGCGCGATTTCGACGGCCCGCATACGGCTCACATCCTCATCGTAAGATAGAAATTACGCCTTCAGTAGACTAGTCATGGAAGCCCAACGCATACATGTCCGCGGACGTTAGCAAGCCCGCCGCGACCAGCGCCAAGATCGTCGTGGCGACCACCGTGGCGCTCGCCTTCATCAGCTTTTGGCGCGGCGCGGCGATCGTTCTTTCCGACCTGGCTTCCTCCGCCTTTTATGCCGGTGGAATCGCCGAGACGGCCGTCGGGCCGGCCGCCCCCTGGTTCGTGCTGGGGGTGATGCTGTTCAGCTTCGCGGTGCGAAGCGTGTACATGGAAAGCTGCAGCATGTTCGTGCGCGGGGGCGTGTACATCGTGGTGAAGGACAGCATGGGGCCGTTCATGGCGCGGCTTTCGGTTTCGGCTTTGGTATTCGATTACATCCTGACCGGGCCGATCAGCGTGGTGAGCGCAGGGCAGTACCTGGGGCATCTGCTGGACGAAATCGCGCGGATGCTGGGGCAGTCGTTTCCGTTCAACGTAAATTACTTCGCGGCGTTCTTCGCGGTGCTGGTGACGCTGTACTTCTGGTGGATGAACACGAAGGGGATTCACGAGTCCAGCGGGAAGGCGCTGCGCATCATGCAGATCACCACCATCATGGTGGTGGCGCTGGTGATCTGGTGTCCGCTGACAATCGTGCTGCGCGGGCACTGGCAGCTGCCGCCGGCGCCGCTGGCGCGCAATCTGCGGTTCAACGACAGCTCACTGGGCTGGTTCAAAGGGACGATCTGGCCTTCGATCCCGGCGATCGCGTTGGTCATCGCGTTCGGCCACTCTTTGCTGTCGATGAGCGGGTTTGAAACGCTGGCGCAGGTATACCGCGAAATCGCCTATCCCAAGATCAAGAATCTGAAGATCACGGCGAACATCGTGTGCTGGTACGCGGTCATTTGCACCGGCGTCATCACCGTGTTTGCGGCCATGATCATCAGCGGCGACGACATTCGTACGAAGTACGCCGACGATCTGCTGGGCGGCCTGGCCATGCATCTGGCCGGTCCGGAGTTGGTGCGCCTGGCCTTTCACATCTTCGTGGTGATCGTCGGCATCCTGATCCTGTCCGGCGCGGTGAACACGTCGATCATCGGCGCGAATGGCGTCTTGAACCGCGTGGCCGAGGATGGCGTTTTATTGGACTGGTTCCGTAAGCCCCACAAACGCTTCGGCACCACGTTCCGCATCATCAATCTGATCACCATTCTGCAGGTGGCCACCATCGTTCTGAGCCGCGGGGACGTTTATCTGTTGGGCGAGGCGTACGCGTTCGGGGTGGTGTGGAGTTTCTTTTTGAAGTCGATGGGCGTGCTGGTGCTGCGCTATCAGCGGCACGACCAGGAATACAAGTTCCCGTTCAATATCCGGGTGAACGGCGTGGAGATTCCGATCGGGCTCAGCCTCACCACGATGGTTCTGGGCTTCGTGGCGGTCGCGAATCTGTTTTCCAAAGAAATCGCGACTATTTATGGCGTCGCGTTCACTCTGGTGGTGTTCGTGGTGTTCACCATTTCCGAACACGTGAACGCCAAAAACCGGCGCTTGACGGAAGAGCACAAGACGCTGGAAGAGTTCAATCTGGACCATCAGCCGCAGGTGAGCACCGAGTGCCTGCATGCGCGAGCCGGCTCGGTTCTGGTGGCGGTGCGCGACTACCATCACATGGAGCACCTGAAGAAGGTCCTGCAGAAGACCAATCTGCGGCGGCATGACATCGTGGTGATGACGGTGCGGACGATCTCGACCGGCGCGGGTGAATACGATCTTTCCGATCAGCAGATCTTCAGCGACTACGAGCGGGAGCTGTTCAGCCACGTGGTGGAGATGGCGGAAAAGGAGGGCAAGCCGGTGGAGCTGCTGGTGGTTCCGGCCGTCAATCCCTTCGACGCGATGGTGCAGACGGCATCGCGGCTGAAGGTTTCGCGGCTGGTGACGGGCGTTTCGGCGCGCATGACTTCCGAGGAACTGGCGCGGCGGATTGGACTGGCGTGGGAAAGCCAGCCGGAGCCACGGCACGCGTTTTCCCTCGAGGTCATCAGTTCGGACCGTCCCTCCATGTACGTCAACCTGGGGCCGCACCCGCCGCGCTTATGGCCGGAGGACGTGGACAAGCTGCACGAGTTGTGGCTGAAGCTGAGCGGATCGGAAGGCGTGGGCTCGCGGCTGCACCACCGCGATATTGTCGGGCTGGCGCTGCGGCGCCTGGAGAAGGATCTTTCGGCGGGCGGCCGGGAGCAGGTGCTGCGCGATCTGGACGACGAACTGCGGAAGAGTTAGCGCACGCGCATCCTCGCTCGGTGCCGTCTGGAAAGGCGGAAATCAGACGCGGTCGGGGCTAACACCGGCGGGCGTTTTAGGTCAGGCTGACGTGATGGCGACTT
>DATJNO010000174.1:0-71053 GCA_035508055.1 Bryobacteraceae bacterium
AGTTACCGTTCCGATCAGGTAACCGTACACGGCGGTCTGGGCGTGTTGCGCTGGGGTGGTCTCGGGCGGAAGCTTATAGCGCACCGCGCCGGCCGTTCCGATGATCCAGCCGGGCAGCACTTTGCCTTTCCACTCCGGAGAGTCGAAGATATTCTCCATGTAGAAGTGCGAATGGCTGGCCAGCACGTAGACCTGTTTGTGCGCGGCGTCGCGCGCATGCCAGAGCGCTTCGTAGGCCTCGCGCCCGGTCTTCTCGCCCTGTGGGGCTGAGCTCATGCTGTGCTGGCTGGCGACGCTGTCCGGCAGAGCCTCGTGCATGCCGACGACGATGGTCTGAATTTCGCTGGACGATTCATCCTGCTCCAGCACCGCTTGAAGCCAGGCCAGTTGCGCGGCATCGAATTGATCCGGGGTGGCATTGTCGAGCGTGATGAAATCGATGTTGCGGCGAATCCAGTGATAATAGGCGTGCAGCTTGTGATCCGCCGGATGGTCTTTCAGGCGCTGGCCGCGGATCAAGGGCGTCTCCAGCCAGTCGGCGAACTGCACCAGCCAGGCTTCACGGGTCATGGGCGCGATGGTCTCATGATTTCCGATCGCGAGAAACACGGGAAGATTCCCGAAGGGAGCAATTTGATGGGCGATGAAATCCGGCCAGGCGGCGGCGAGATAGTCCGCGGTGCTCAGGGCCTTTTCGTGCAGCCCAAGCTGGGGCGGCGGCGCCAGGTCTTCGTCGAACTTGTAGATAGCGCGGAAGTCGCCGAGGTGCCAATAGAAAGAGGCGCCGTCGTGGCGGACGCCTGCGGCGATGGCCGGCATCACGAGGTCGCCGCAGTTGCGCGAATCGCCGGAGACCGCGAACTTCCAGACGCCCCGCGGGGCGCTCTGCGCGGCCAGCGCGCTCGAGAACAGGAATAAGGCCAGCGCTGCTTTCGTCATCAGAGGCGACTGTAGCGCGAGCCGCAAGGCAAAGGCAACAACAGCGTACGGGAGTAACCTGGAGGAAGGAGCACGCATGAAGAGACGGGACTTTCATCGCGCGATGGCGGCGCTCACCACGAGTGCGGCGTTGTCGACGCGTGCGGTCGCCGCGGAGACCTCGGCGGGCGGCATCACCGACGTTCAGGGAATCAAGGTAGGGCATTGGACCGAATCGCGCCGGCCCACCGGCTGCACCGTGCTGATCTTCGAAAAGGGCGCGACGGCGGGTGTGGATGTGCGCGGCGGCGCGCCGGGAACGCACGAGACCGATCTGCTGAATCCCACCACCATGGTTCAGCAGGTACAGGCGATTCTGCTCGCTGGTGGCAGCGCATTTGGCCTGGATGCTTCCGCCGGCGTATCGCGGTACCTGGAGGAGCACGGCATCGGGTTTCGCTTCGGTGGGGTTGTGGTCCCGATTATACCGTCCGCGATTCTGTTCGACCTGGGCGTCGGCGACCCGAAAATCCGTCCCACGGCCGAGTCCGGTTACAAGGCGGCGCAGGCAGCCAGCGCCGGGAAAGTGCCGGAAGGCAATGTGGGGGCCGGCGCGGGAGCGACGGTGGGGAAGCTGTTCGGCATGAAGTCGGCCATGAAGTCGGGCTTGGGCACGGCCAGCCTGCGCGTGGGCAACAGCGGCATTGTGGTCGGCGCGATTGTGGCCGTGAACGCGGTGGGCGACGTTGTGGATCCAAAGAGCGGCAAGATCATCGCCGGAGCGCGCCAGCCGGACGGATCGGGATTCAGGGATTCCATGGCACGCATCCGCGAGGGCCACGGCGTGGAAGCCACCGGAGCGAACACGACCATCGGCGTGGTGGCCACCAACGTCGCATTCGACAAAGCGCAGATGACCAAGATCGCGCAAATGGCGCACGACGGGTTGGCGCGGACGATTTATCCCGTGCACACGCCGGATGACGGCGATACAATCTTCGCCGTGGCGACCGGCGCGATTCCGGCGCGGGCCAATTATGGAGCGATCGGGGCGCTGGCCGCCGACGTGATGTCGCGGGCGGTGCTGAGGGCAGTGACGAATGCGCGCGGCATCGCCGGCTTGCCCAGTTACCGCGATCTGCAGTCGCGCGGGTGATCCGAAGAAAAGGCTTTTAAAAAAAAGAAGCCCGACGCACGGATCAAGGACGTGCGCCGGACCTTTGAGGGAAGACTGGGAGGGGCGATTAGCCGGCCTGATTGCGCTGCGGCTTCACCTTGGGGACCGCCAGGTAACCCACGACTTCGTTTTTCTTCACCTGATTCACGACGATTTCGTACGGCTGATGGCCGCCGGAAACATACAACTGCACCGGCTCGTTGATGGTCTTATCTTTCTTCTCCACTTTCTTGTCGTCCGCCATCACTTCCAGCGTGTAGCGGTTGTGCTTGGGGTCGGCCTTCTTCAACAGCAGGCGAATGTCGCCGACTCTCTGCGGCTGATTCGCCTTGGTCAGATCGAATTCGAAATAATTCCGCTCGCCGAGTTGGCGCAGTTCGTCCAGCTGCTTGCCGTTGGTCGCAACCAGGCCGCTCATGACGCCCATGTCGCCCATGACCCGCTTCAAGTCCGCGCCGGCCTTGGCGAGGTCGGTCGAAACCTTGTCGATCTTGGTGTCGGTGTCCTGCTTCAAACCGGTCAATTGACTGCTGGTGTCCTGCTTCAGGTCGGACAAGCGCGCGCTGGTCTCCTGCTGCAGATCGGAAAGCTGCTGCACCACATCCTGCTGCTTTTGCTCGAACGCCTGCTGCAGCTGGGAGCTGTTCTTTTTGGACTCATACCGGGCCTGCTTGACGGCCGCGGTGGTGGACGCGCGGACCTGGTCGCGGAGCTCGCCTTCCAGCTGGTCAAAGCGCTGCTGGGTTTGCTGCAGCGCAGTCGTCGCCGCATCGGTCAGCTTGGCGATCTGTGTTTCGGTGTTGCGCTGCGACGCCATCAGGTCATGCGACAGCCGGTCGCTCTTGTTGAACTGGTACACATTGCCCGCGAGTGCCAGCGCCATCCCGATGAACAGCATCCAAAGGATACCGGTGTGGGAGCGCGGCCGCGGCGTTTCTTGCGGATTTTCAGAATTCGTTGTGGACATACTGCCCTCCTTGGGCATTTCCGGAAACTCCATCCGGACTTGGCATCGGATGTTGCACGGCTACTGCCAACCGAGCGCGGGCGTGTGGCGCAGGCTGATTTGCCAATGAGTTAAGCGTTAGTACTCGGCATCTGCGCTGAGGAGGGTGCGCCCGGCGGCGTGTAAGGTTTACCGGAGGCGTGTAGCCTCAGACACGCCAGGGGGCGTAAATACATGAACGGCCCTCAATGTCCTGGCGGCTTCACTCCACAGAATTGAAGGAACCGGCGCAGCCCCGTATCGATGTAGTTCTGGCGGTGGACGAGCAGAGTGATCGTGGCGCAATCCTTCCTCGCCATACCCGAGACCGCCCGCGCGCACCTCATCGATCTGGACACGGTCCTGTTGTCCAGCGCGATGTTCGCGCTCGGCGTCGCCACGCGCTGGCAGCAGATGAAACAGGCCGGCACCAAGCCGCTGCTGCTGGCCGCGACCCTCTTCGCCGGACTGGTCTGCGGCGGCTGGATCCTGACTCGTTTGCTGGTTCTGAATTAAGGAAGCAGCGTAAAACCGTACAGTGAATCGCCCGCGCCGGCAACCACATACTGGCGGCCGTCCAGCTCATAACTCATCGGCCCGTTGGCGACCGGCGCAATCAAGTGCGCATGCCACAAAATCCTGCCGGTTAGCGCTTCGTAGGCGATGAAGTTGCCCGACGGATCGCCGGTGAACAGCAGCTTGCCCGCCGTCGTCAGAATGCCCGAAGGCGTGCCGCTGTGAGCCGGGTATTCGTGGCTCCAGCGGATGTCGCCGGTCTTGTAGTCGATGGCCTTGAGAACATAGCTCAGGAACAGGCCGGTATCGCGTCCGCCATACCCTTCCGGTTTTTCGCCCGTGTCGGTTTGATAGAAGATGCTGTAGGAGCGCGTGGTGTTGGCGTAGAACAGGCCGGTTTCCGGATCGAAACTGGGCGGAATCCAGTTGGTGGCGCCGCTCATGAACGGCGTGATGATGGTGCCGTCCGGCCGCGGGTACTTTTCGGGATTGCCGATGGGCTGGCCCTGGGCATCCAAGCCGCTCGACCAATTGATATGGACGAAGGGCTTGGAAACGATGTTCTTGCCGTTGCTGCGGTCCAGCAGGAAGTAGTAGCCGTTGCGGCTGGCCTGCGCCAATAGCTTGCGCGGCTGGCCGTTCACTTCGCCGTCGATCAGCACCGGCGTTTCCACCGCGTCCCAATCGTGCGTGTCATGCGGCGAGGCCTGGAAATACCAGGCCATTTTTCCCGTGTCCGGATTCAGCGCGACGATCGAGCAGGTCCACAGGTTGTCGCCTTTGCGGCCCTGACCGGCCATCACGGGATTGGGATTGCCGGTGCCGAGGAAGTAGAGGTTCAGCTCCGGATCGTAAGTGCCGGGCAGCCAGGTCATGCCGCCGCCATGTTCCATGGCGTCCTGGTTGGGCCAGGTTTCGGCGCCCGGTTCGCCCTTGCGCGGCGTGGTGTTCCAGCGCCACTGCACCTGGCCGGTTTCCGGGTCGCGCGATTCCAGATAGCCCGGAACATCCAGCGAATCGCCGCCCACGCCCACCAGCACGTGATTGCGAATGATGATGGGCGCCGGCGTCGAGAAATATTCCTGCTTGACGTCGGCGATCTCGACGTGCCAGCGCTCCGTGCCGTCCTTGGCGTTGAGCGAAACCAGATAGTTGTCCGGCGTCTCGAAGAACAGCCAATCGCCATACATGCCCATGCCGCGATTGCCGATATGGATGCCGCCGTGCGTTTCCCACTTGTAATGCCACAACTCGCGGCCGGTGCGCGCATCTACGGCCCAGGCGTGATCGGGAATGCTGAAGTACAGCACGCCGTTGACTTCGAGCGGCGTGGACTTAATCGGCGCGGTGATGGTGCCGCCCGGTCCAGGGTTCAGCCGGTATTCCCACGCCAGAGTCATGGACTTGACGTTAGCCGTGTTGATCTCGGCAAGCGGGCTGAAGCGGCGGCCGGAATAATCGCCGTTGTAGGTGGGCCAGGTGTCGGTCGGCTGCTGGAGCAGCCTGGCGGGATCCAGCGTCTGGGCGGGAAGCGCGCTGGCGGCAAGCGCCACAATGATGGGCAAGCGGCGAAGATTCATTTGAGCGTCTCCAGGTAGGCGAGGACATTGTGCATTTCGGCGTCGGTCATCCGCTTCACCAGCTCTTCGTGCGCGGCGCGGGGATCGTGAACTTCCACCTTGACGTCGTCGCCGCGTGAGAACGAGTGGTATTCGCCCGAGGCATCGCGCAAAGCGACATCGAAATCGTCGATGTACTCCAGACGTCCGGAGAACGACGTGCCGTCTCGCAGAGTGACCGTGACGCTGGACTGGAGCGATTCGGGAGGCGGGCCGCCGGGCCAGGCCTGCGGATAGAGCATCTGCGACTGCAAGCCGACCGGATCGAATTTCTTGGTGATGTGCGCCAGATCGCCCGTGGGCGAATGGCAGGTGTTGCAGCGCCCGTCGCCGTTGAAGAAGGCCTCGCCTCTTTTGGCGTCGCCGGTGACCACGTTGAGGATGGCATAGGCGTTGCGGTCGATGGCGGCCTGCTGCCGGTCGCGCAGGAAGGCCGCCACGTCCTTGATCTGCGCGTCAGTCAGTGGAATGGCCGGCATTCCTTTGCCCGGGCGGCCGCCTTTGATCACCGGGCCGATTTTGTCGCCGCCATCGTCATCGAGCGCGAGGGGCGAGCGAACCAGGTCAGGCCCGGTGTCGCCGCCGGTGGCCTTGGTGCCGTGGCAGAAAGCGCAATTGGCGACGAAGACCTTTTCGCCGCGCTTCACCGCAGCCAGATCCGGGACGGCGCGGCTCACCAGGAAACCGTTGTGGCGCGGTTTCGCCGGGGGCTGTTTTGCGGGTGGAGCCTGCGCAGCCAGCGGCGCGAGGCCCATGACGAGAAGCAGCGCGGGCAGTGTTCTGAGATCCATGGTTGGGCCGTCCAGACCATCTGAATTGTACCTCTAGGCCGCAACGAACGAGCCGGCTATTCGTACCGCAAAGCCACGATGGGATCGATCTTCATCGCCCGGCGGGCCGGGACGTAAATCGCCAGCGCCGCGGCGGCGGTCAAGGCGAGCGGGATGCCGAGGAACGTGGCCGGATCCGACGAGGTCACGCCGAAAATCAACGAAGCCAGCAAGCGCGCGAGTGCATAAGCTATGGGCAGGCCGATTGCGAGCCCGGCTCCCGTCACCAGCAGTCCGCGGCGGAAAATGGCGCCCAGGATCCTCTCCCTGGGTGCGCCGAGGGCGACGCAGACGCCGATGTCGTGGGTCTGCTCGGAAACCATGTAGGCCATCACGCCGTACACACCGATGGCCGAAAGCAGCATGGCGATGCCGCCAAAGATCCCCATCAGAGCAGCCACATAGTTGAGGCCGAGGGCGCGGTCGTGAATGGATTTCGTCATCGGCTGCAGATCGTTGATGGGCGCGTCGGGGTCCACCGAACGGATCGCCGCTCTCACGGCCGGCGCCAGCAGAAGCGGGTCGCCCGCGGTGCGCACGCCGATGTTCATCCACAGTGCCGGCTGTTGTTGCCAGGGCACGTAGAAAGTGGGGCGCGGCAAGCGATCGTAGGCATTGTGCGTCAGGTCGCCTACGACACCGACGATCGTCATCCAGGGATCCTTGGAATCGCGGTCTCCGATCCGGATCCGCTTGCCAATAGGCGATTCTCCCTTCCACCAGTGCTCCGCCAGGCGTTGGCTGATCACCGTTACGGGCTGCGAAGCCGGGCCATCGCTGGCGCGCAGAAAGCGCCCCTCGAGGAGCGGAACGCGCAAGGTCTCGAAGTAGTCCGGGCTGGCCACCTGATACATGCCGTTGGGTGGATTTCCCGGCTCCAGCGGACGGCCTTCAATCATGAAATTCCGGCCGTTCGAATCGTTACTGTAAGGCAGCGCGGTGACGGCCGTGGCGGAGCGTACACCGGGCAGCGCCTGAATGCGTTCCAGCACGCGCCGATAGAACTCGGCCACCTGCGATTTCTGAGGGTATTTGTTATCCGTGATGGCCAACCGCATCGTCAACAGAGATTCCGGCTCGATGGCTTTGCCATGGTCGACCATGGCGCGGAACCCACGGACCATCAAGCCCGCGCCCACCAGTAGCACCGTTGCCAGCGCAACCTCGGCGGCAACCAGGACGTTGCGCAGCCGCCGGCGAGCTTTGCCTGCCGAGGTCCCGCGACCGCCTTCTCGCAAGGCAACCGTCAGATTGGGCTGCGAGGCCTGCCAGGCCGGCGCAAGTCCGGCGAGAAGTCCGCACGCCAAGGCCGCGGCTAGAGTGAACAGCAACGTGCGGCCGTCGATTTGGACATCCTTGAAACCGAGAACGTAGCGCTCTACTTCGGGCGGCATACCGAGGTGCAGCAGCCGGATTCCCCACTGCGCCACGAACAGGCCCAGCGCGGCCCCAGCGACGCAGAGCAGCGTGCTTTCCACCACCAGTTGCAGGATCAGCCGCCCGCGGCCCGCGCCCAGCGCACGCCGCACCGCCATTTCGCGCAGCCTTCCGGTGGCGCGAGCGAACTGCAGATTAGCCACATTTGCGCAAGCGATGAGCAGCACAAATATCACGGATGCCAGCAGCATGATGAGGTACTGCCGGGTCGTGTAATCCACGAACAAGCGCATCGCCGGCCACACCAGGAAGCGGCGGTTCTTGTTCGTTTCCGGAAAGGATTTCTCAAGCCTCAGCGCGATGCCATTGATCTGGGCGGCGGCCTGATCGATCGTGTGTCCCGGCTGGAGCCGCGCGACGGACTCGAGGACTTGCGCGCTGTGGGAAGTGCGCCGTTCGGGCTGCAGACCCATCGGCGTCCACACGTCGGTCGCCAGCGGAAACTCGAACCCGGCCGGCATGATCCCAATCACCGTGTACGGAACGTCATCCAGGTGGATGGTGCGTCCGACCATGCCCGGGTCGCCGTTGAATCGGGTGTGCCAGAGCTGATCGCTGAGAATCACTTCATGATCCTGGCCGGGCTGGTCCTCCTCCGGGCGGAAGGCACGCCCGCGGATGGGTTGTACGCCGGCGACATCGAAGAAATTCGCGTTGACCAGCGCCTGGCCCACGCGGTCGGGCTCGGAGCCCGCTCCGGCCAGATTGGCCAGCCCATTTTCCCAAGTGGAAACACTAGCCAGTGTCGTCGCGCCGCGGCGGATCTCATCCATGTCCGCCGGCGTCACGGCGTCCCAATCGTTCGGGTCGCTGGAAACGCGCTCGAGCACGGTGATCAGTGTATCCAGGTGCGGCAAAGGAGCGGGCCTCCAGAGCATTGCGTCACAGAGGCTGAAAATCGCCGTAGTAGCGCCAATTCCGAGCGCCATCGTGAAGGCTGCCGTAAGGACGAATCCTGGACTCTTCGACAATGTACGCAGACCAAAGCGGACGTCCTGCCACAAGCTCATCAAGCAGCCCTCCTTCAGGAATTGTTACGCAACGCCGGTCGCCAATGTTCGTGAATTCAGCAGCCTTAGCCGGGAAAGAAGATGCGCCAGGTGGTCACCACCAGGGCGTGCGTCACCATGCCGGCGCGAACGCTGCGCGCCTTCAGAAACGCCAGCCCATAGAAGATTCCGGACACACCACCCAGCAAAGCGAAGCGCCAGTTGGGGAAAGCGCGGTACGGAAGATGCGCGAGGCCGAACAGGGCCGAAGCGGCGATGAGACCGGCGGACTTGCCGCCCAAGCTGCGGGCCAGCAGCGTCTGCAAGAAAGCCCGGAAGAAGAACTCTTCAGCCAGCGCCACCACCCATAGAATGCCGAGGAAAGTCCCCAGCAGGAGCAGAGCGAACTTCCACCAATCCGTGTGCAGCGGATGGAAGCGGGCAAAGTGAACCAGGTAACTCAGGACTGCGCCGACGGGCAGGAAGTACAGATAGTATTGCGCTCCGATCCGCCAGTCCTCGAGCGACGGAACGAAGCCAAACTGAACCTCCTCCAGGGTTCGCAGGCAAAGGACAGCGATGAGCCCGAGGCGGATCCACATCAGCCTGCCCAGGATGGCGAGCGCGACGTGCGGAGCGGGGGCGCCGTAAATCTGGTCGAACAGTTTGGTGAGATACACGGCAGCCATGAACGCAAGAAACAAAAGATCGGCCGCCACGCCTCGGCGAAGCCGCGCATACCAAAACGAAGCCAAAAGCGCGACGCCGGCCAGCTCGAAAAACGAAGCCACGCGGAACGTGCCGGTAAGCACGCTTACCATCAAATAAGGAGTCACCGCGCTCACGGCCAGCAACGCCGCCCGCTGCGTCCTCGATCCGAGAGCGTCGAAAGCCTTGCGGACCGCGGCGAATCCACTGGCCAAATAGAAGGCCAGTTCCAGGAGGAACGCAGGCAGCACCGCAAGCGCGACCGCCGGAGCGATATGCTGTTGAGAAGAGTAGAAGTACGCCGCGATGCATGCCGCCATCCAAAGCACGACCAGCGTCGTCAGGAACTGGCGCATTCGCTTCATCTTAGCATCGGCTATTTTTGTGGCCTCGCTCGCCGCCGCGGATCCGCCCCCCAATCTGGTCCGGCTGATCGCCGCGCGCGAAACCCAAACCGCTGAAGCACAGAACAACTACACCTATCGCCAGACCGTCACTCTGGACGAGCTGGACCGGCGCGGCGTCGTCGAGGGCAGTTATCACGAAGTGCGCGACATAATCTTTTCCCCGACGCAGGCGCGCACCGAAGAGTTCGTGGAAAAACCGTCCGACCGGCTGACGCACATCAAGCTGACTGACGAGGATTTTCGAGACATCCGCGAGATTCAGCCCTTTCTGCTCACCCAAGACCAGGCGTTTTTGTATGAGACGCATTTCCGCGGCGAGGAGACCATCGACGGCGTGGATTGCTGGGTGGTCCAGATCAGCCCCCGCCAGATTCTGGACGGCCAGCGCCTCTTCGACGGGATGCTGTGGGCGGCCAAGAGCGACTACTCCATCATCCGCAGCGAAGGCCAGGCGGTGCCGCAAATCCATTTGCTGAAATCGGAGAACCTGTTCCCGCACTTCACCACGATCCGCGAGAAGGTGGACGGCGATCTGTGGTTCCCGGCGATGACGTATGGCGACGATACGCTTTACTTCCGCGGCGGGGCGCAGCGCGTGCGGTTGAGGATCCGCTACACCGATTACAAGAAATTCGGCTCCGACTCGAAAATTACGTTCGGAAAGTGAACTCTTCGGAACTTGCGCGCTAAGAATCTCGTATAGAATGTCGAAAAGAACAATCCACGGGGAGGTCCCATGGCGCAGCACGTGAAGATCTTGGGAATTTTGCACATCGTGTTCGGATGTCTGGGAATATTCGGGGCCATCGTCCTGCTGGTGATCTTTGGGGGCATCGCCGGGATCGTGGGTGCGAACGCCCATTCTCAAGACAGCCTGATTGCCATTCCCATCGTGGGCGGTATCGGCGGAATTCTCGCCGTGATCGTGTTAGTGGTCTCTCTGCCGGGCTTGATCGGCGGCATCGGCCTGCTGCAATTCAAGCCGTGGGCCCGTATTCTGACGATCATCCTCTCGGCACTGGACCTGTTCAATATCCCGTTCGGCACTGCGTTGGGAGTGTACGGATTTTGGGTTCTGCTGAATCGCGAGACCGAGCAGCTTTTTGGCCTAGCCCCGGCTCCCCTGGCGCCGCGGGTCTAATTCTTCCGTAACATCCTAACGCTGCAACGCGTTACAGCCGATAGAATGTAGGCATGGCGCTCGTGAAAAACTGGCTCGTCAGGGCGGGGCGCATGGCCTTGGCGGTGGCCGTGGTGTGCGCCGTTGCGACCATCGAGTTCCACTTTCACGGCTTGCGCAACTCGACCGTCACCTATTCCTTGCTGCTCGCGATTCTGTACTTCGCGGTGCGGTGGGACCGGGTGGAGACCATCGCTGCCTCGGTGGTGGCTGCGTTGGCCTACCTCTACTATTTTCAGCCGCCGGCATATACTTTGAAGGCCGCCGATCCGCAGTCTTATGTCACGGTACTCGGGTTCCTGGTTACTGCCATCGTAGTGAGCCAGACGGCGCTAACCGCTCGGAAGCGCGCCGCTGAGGCGCTGGAACGCAAGCAGGAGACGGAGCGGCTCTATCAGCTGGGGCAGGCGATGCTGGCCAGCGAAAGCTTGCAAACTACCGCTTACATTGCGGTGAATCAAACCATCCCGATCTTTGGGTTGCAGGGCGCCGCGTTCCATTTGCGCGCGAGCGACGAGATCCTGAGAGCGGGCGACTCCGGCGCGATCACCGATGAGGAATTGCGCCAAGGCGTTTCGGCCCGCGCTGCGATGGTGCCGGTCCGCATGGGTGATGAAATGGCCGGGAACCTGGCACTGTGTGGAGCGGCGCTCTCGGAAACGGTTCTGAAGTCGATCGGCAGCCTGCTGACCGTTGTTCTGGATCGCGTGCAGGCGAGCGAGAAGCTGCTGGTTGCCAACCGGGAGCTGGAGCAGCGCCATCAGCAGGTGGAGCAGCAGAAGCGCGTGGCCGAATCGCTCCTGTTGAACATTCTGCCCGGGCAGGTGGCCGACGAGCTGCGTGCGAAAGGGATGGTTTCGCCCAAGTATTTCGAGGACGTGACTATTCTCTTCACCGATTTTGTCGGGTTTACCCTTTCCACCGAGAAAATGGCGGCGGAGGAGCTGGTGGAGATGCTGCACGATTACTTCACCGCGTTCGATCAGATTGTGGCTCGCTACGGCCTGGAAAAAATGAAGACCATCGGCGACAGCTACATGTGCATCAGCGGGCTGCCGGTGCGCAATCCGGCGCATCCGGTGGATACGGTGCTGGCCGCGTTCGAAATGCTGCGCGCGGTGCAGGAACGCGCGCGCGCGGATCGGCCGGCGCAGTGGAAGGTGCGGATCGGCATCCACACCGGTCCGGTGATCGCGGGCGTGGTGGGGATCAACAAGTTCGCCTTCGACATCTGGGGCGACACGGTGAACTACAGCTCGCGCATGGAATCGAGCGGGGAAGCCAACCGCATCAACCTGTCGGAGCGGACCTACTCGCGCATCAAGGATTTTCTGGCTTGCGATTATCGCGGCAAGGTGCAGACCAAGGACAAACGCGAGCTGGACATGTACTTCGCCACCGGCATCCAGCCCAGTCTGCTGAACGGCGGCGAAGGCGTGCCGCCGCCCGCGTTCCTGCGGCGCTACAACGTCTACTTCCAGAAGGACCCGCCGGCGTTTCCGGCGTTCCTGGTGGGACAGGAAAGCCCGGCTGCCGCGGCACAAGTCTAATGAATCTGAGAGCGACGAAAACAGCCGATTTCGTGATCGTTCACCATGCCCACAGCCTGCATGAAGGCGTAGCAGATGGTCGAGCCGACGAACTTGAAGCCGCGCCGTGTCAGGTCCTGGCTCATGGCGTCGGACTCGGCGGTTCTGGCCGGCAGTTCCTGCAGCGACTTCCAACTGTTCTTCCGGGGCTTGCCGCCGATAAACCGCCAGATGTAGGGATCGAAACCGGCGAACTCGTTCTGCACTTCCAGGAACGCGCGGGCGTTCTGAATCGCCGCCGCGATCTTCAGGCGATTGCGGACGATGCCCCCATCCGCGAGCAGCCGCGCCACTTTTCGCGCGTTGTAGCGGGCGACCTTCGCGGGGTCGAATTGATCGAAGGCGCGCCAGTAGTTCTCGCGCTTTTGCAGGATGGTGTTCCAGCTCAATCCGGC
Source organism: Bryobacteraceae bacterium (assembly GCA_035508055.1). GTDB lineage: Bacteria > Acidobacteriota > Terriglobia > Bryobacterales > Bryobacteraceae > Palsa-89. Next base: position 12,751 of record DATJNO010000174.1, read on the forward strand.
TTGCGCGCCCTCCAGGATCAGAAACTCGAACAGCGTGCGGTCGTCATGCACGGGCACGCCCCACTCTTCGTCGTGGTAGCGGATGGCGAGATCGTTGGTAGCCCACTGGCAGCGGTGCAATAACATGAGCTTGCCAAAACTGAGGGTGCGGAATCAATCCCGGGGCACCATGCTGGCGGAACGCGCGGATATCGCCAACACCAGCGTGAAGCGGAAGATCGGTTTGCTGCGGCACAGCAGGCTGGACCCCGGCGAAGGGCTTTGGATTACGCCTTGCGAGGGCGTGCACACCATCGGGATGAAGTTTCCGATCGACGTGCTGTTCCTCAGCAAGAAGCGCAAGGTGCTAAAGATCCGCGCCGCGATGCCGCGCTGGCGCATGTCGATGTGCCTGCGGGCGCATTCGGTGCTGGAACTGCCCAGCGGCACCGCGGCCGAGACGCAAACCGCTCGCGGAGATCAGTTGGAATTGGAAACCTACGAAGCCTGATTACGGCGCGGGCATCAGCGTGATGACGTCCGCCACCAGGTACTGGCCCAGTAGCCGGATTTCCTCGTGCGCCTCGACAGACACCTCATCGCCCACCTTCAGGTCTTCCGCCCGGATCTTCTTTTTGCCGTTCATGACCCGGGTCTTCCCAGTGATGTCGAAATCCACCAGATTGCCTTCCTGGTTTTCGATGGTAATCCGCTTGTTGGAGGCGCTCCGAACCGTGCCGGTGAAGGTGGCGAGCGGGACCTTCTGCGCCGCCAGGAGCGCGGCGAAAAGGAATAGCAATCCGAAACGCGGGAAGATCATGGCATGCGAAAAGGATTGTCGCCGTAGACTTCCAGAACGGACCACACGTTGGTAATCCGCATCATTTGCCGGATGCGCTGGCTCAGGTTCACCAACACCAGGCTGCAGCCAGCCGTCTTCGCCGAGACATAGAGGCCGACCAGGGTCCCCAGCCCCATGCTGTCCATCTTTTCGAGGGCGGTCAGGTCCAGAATGATGCGTTTGGTGTTGGGAATCAGGCTTTTGACTTCGGCCCGGAGCGCATCCGTCACGCCCGCTACCAGTTTCCCGCTGCATTGGACAATTTTGGCTTCCCCTTCCGTGTGCAACTGCAGGGTCAAGACCGGAGCGGGAGCGTCGGCTGCTGACATGGTGGCGATCCTTTCGGCGGCAACCATTGTAGCTGAGCGCTTGCGGCATCGGCATTTTGCAGCTCTTTCGAGCCTTGCGCCGGCGCCAGCCGCCGCGCTATGCTGCCGTTGACTGAGGTGCATTCAATGAAAGCTGGATATCTTGCCGCACTTATCCTGGGCCTCGCTCTTAGCTCGCTGCCCGCCGTTGCGCATCATTCCTTCGCGGCCGAGTTCGACGAAAACAAACCGGTGAAGGTATCCGGCGTGGTTACTAAGGTGGAATGGCTCAATCCCCACATCTGGTTCTACGTCGACTCAAAGGACGCGGACGGCAAAGTAACGCATTGGGCCTTCTCCGGCGGCGCTCCCGGGCAATTGATGCGGCGCGGAATTACCAAGGACGCGATCCAGCCCGGCATGATGGTCGACGTGGAAGGTTTCCGGGCCAAGGACGGTTCCAACAACGCCAACGGGAACAAGGTGACTTTTCCGGATGGGCGGATGGTGTTCACCTCCAGCCGCGAGCCCGATGAATCCGACAGCAAGCGCGGCAAATAGAGACTGGAGCCGGTCATGAGGAAAACTCTCTTTGTCATAGCCGTGTTCGCGATGGTGGGATTACGCGGGCAGGATCCCAAGGCGCGGACCGCCGACGGCAAGCCCGACTTCAGCGGGATGTACGAATGGCCCAAGGCCATGTCGGGTGAGCGTTGCAAGTGCTCGGCGACGATTTTCGACAAGACCAAGTTCCCTCCGTTCAAGCCGGGCGGCGAGCTGTTCTTTGAACCGCGCACGGGCGACCCGCGTCATGACGAGCCGCGGTCGTTCTGCATGCCGGCGGGATTCCCCTCGGGAATGCTTTCGGCCAACGCCGTGCAGTTCGTGCAGAACAAGAATTACCTGGTGATGATTCACGAATTCCAGCACATGACGCGCAGCATTCCGCTGGATGGCCGCCCGCACCGCGAGGGCCTGGAGCCGATGTATTACGGCGATCCGGTGGGCCATTGGGAGGGCGACACGCTGGTCATAGAGACCACTAACTTCAAGCGCTGGTCGCTGGATGATTACTATTACACGAATCCCAAGGAATACCGCATGCACAGCGAGGCGCTGCGCACCATCGAGCATATCCGCTGGAAAGACGACAAAACGCTTTCCTATCAGTTGACCATCGACGATCCCAAGATCTTCGTTTCGGCCTTTACCCAAGATTTTGAGATGAAAGCGCGTCCGGATTGGGACAAGGCGGGGATCTATGAGTATGTTTGTGAGGAAAATAACCGCTGTCCGGGCGGGCAGTGCGGAGGAAAGTAAGGGAGGTAACTGTTAACTTTCAGAGGCCGCCACGCCCGGCCGGCAAAAGGCGTATAGTGGCTAAAGGGAGGAAGATTATCATGCGATTGACTTTGACTTTAGCTGCCACGTTGGCGTTTGGCGCCATGGGGCTTCTGGGGGCTAGTCTGACCGGGACGATCAGCGACAGCATGTGCGGCGCAACTCATCCTTCTGGCGTGCCCGCCAAACAGTGCACGCTCGGCTGCGTGAAGAAGGGCGCCAAGTATGTGCTGGTGTCCGACGGGAAGGTCTATCAAATCTCCAACCAGAAGAACCCCGGTTTGATGAAATATGCGGGCAACAGCGTGAAGGTGTCGGGTAAAGTAGCCGGCGACTCGATCACGATCAGCAAGATCGCCCCAGCGTCGTAGAGGCCTTAGCGTTCCGCTTCTGTCTCCAGGTGTATGACGTGCTGACCGCGCGGGAGTAGCAGTGTGAAGTTTGCCCCGCTGGCGAGAATCGGGAGGCTCGCGGGCGCGCCGTCAATTTCCAACCGCACCGGGTGCAGGTCAAGGATGGCCAACGCTCGGGCCCTGCTTTCATAGGAAAACTCCAGGCCTGCCGCCGAGTGGCTCGCAGAGCGTAGGTCCCCGTTAAAGTCCAGGATGCGCGGCCCCGCTTCTTTCAGGGCGGGCTGAATCATCGCCGCTCCGGCGGGCAGCCAGAGCGTTGTATCGCTACGGACGGGCCAGGGGCGGCCGTTCACCAGAGCGGGTCCCTGCCAGAGGATGCCGACGCCGTACGGAGAGGCGATGGTCAACCGGGGTCCGTCCTGCTCCACTTTATCCACGACGGCGGAGGCGGAAGCAAGCAGCGGGAGATCGGGCTTCAGAATGGAGTTCTCAAAATACAGGGCGACGCGCGGGAACGCCCGGGACGCCATGTGCACCAATTGGAACAATTCGGTGCCGGTCTGTTGCTTGGTGGGATAGACGTCCTGATAGCGTTCGACAATGTTGATATCGACGGCCAGCTTACCGGTGTGCTGCGTGAGCGGCTGATAGCGCGCGGCGATTTGCGGATAGCGCTGCGGGCCAAGGTTCCACATGGTCGCGGGATCTTCGATCAGGAAGGTGAAGTCGTGCTGATCGAGCAGGGGCAGCACGCGGGCGGCGTCGGCGCCGATCAGGTCCCGCATGCGAGTGTCGAAGCGATCGTCCACGTGCGTCAGAACAAAATCCAGTCCGGGCTTGGACGCGCGGATCGACTCGATCTGGTTGATCCAGTACTCCTGCTGGCGGCGCGCCAGTTCGGCGCGATAGTCCAGAAATATCCGCAGCCGTGCCGCATCCGGCTTGGCCGATTGGAACAGATCCAATGGGTCGAAACCGTTCAGCTTGCGGAACTCGGCGCGCACATCCTTGTTCATCGGAGTGAAGCGGGCCGGGTTAGCTGCGCCTTCGAGCGACTCGAAATACAGCTCGGCCAGATTGACGCCGTCCCAATCGAAGCGGCCGATCAGATTGCGCACGCCCTGGGACACCGCCCGCGCGCAATCCGGGTCGCTCAGGTTCATGAGCTTGCGCCAATCGAGTTGAGCGTCCTGCTGTAACGCGGTTTTCTCGCGCCAGTCCGGATGATCGGCCCAAAATTTGTCGCTGACGTGCGGCAGCTCCAGCCACACGTACACCAGGATCGCCTTGCGGTGGCAGGCCTCGATCAGCCGGCGCAGGTAGTCGTCATGCTCCGGGTTCGGCTCGTAATTGTGCCAACCGGCGACGTGCAGGGCGCTGATGCCCGCCTTGCGCCAGCGGTCGGCGAAGTAGTCCAGATCCACGCGCGAGCGATAGGCGCTGTCAAAGAAAGCCCACACGCGCCGGCTGGTGAACGGCGGCTTCACGCCCAGATCGTCCAGGGCCTGCAGCAGGTAGGGAAAGCGCTCATATCCCTCTTTTCCAGGGGGCGCGCCGATCCACAGCACGGCTCCCGAGCCGCGGCGCACGGCAGCCATTACGGGCGCGTTCTCCCATCGTTCCGTGGCCAGGACGGTGGCGTCTTTCGGCAAATCGAATACGGGAATCTCCAGCGCGGTCTCCCAGATGATGGGCAGCTTGGGAGCGCGGCGATCCACAATGCTACGGACCAGCACGCGCTTTTTGCTCGCGTGAATGCCGACGGCCGCCGCCAGATCGTTTTCCCCTTCAACGATCACCACGCTGCCTTGTTCGACGCGTTGGATCCATTGCGGCGCCGAACCGGGCGCGACGTGGCGGACGACGAAAAGACCGGCCGGGCCACCCACTGCCGGCGTCAGGCCGACCGAGGACAAGATTTGGGGCCAAGGTCCGGGATCATCGCCGGCGATGTAATAGTGGAACGTCGCCGCGCCGAGCGAGCAGGCGAGTCCGAGACCAGCGACGACAGTAAAGCTAGCGAGTGAAGGCATACCAGAATCCGGCTCTGAGGTCGAAGAAGTTGGGGCGACGCGGATTGCCTTCATTGACGGTGTAGGCGCCCCGCAGGAAACTCACCGAGAACACCAACGACCTCGGCATATCGTGAAAGCGAAACTTGATTCCCGGCCCGGTTTCGGCGTAGTTCGCCCAATATTGGTGCAGCTGATCGGTGGTGCCATTGAAGTTCCACAGCAGTTGGGTCTGGAGTCCGCCCAAGCCTTCGGTTGGCGCGAAGGTGTAGCCGGTCCGGTTCTGCGAGTAGAGCAGCATGTCATTTTGAAACCGGCTGACGTAGACTCCGTCTTCGTTGGTCTCGAAGAACAGCCCCCGGGTGCTGTTCATCAGATGGCCGAAACCTTTGGCGTAAGCGACGCCGCCGCGATAGTCGGGAATCATGGCGCCGACGTCGGTACGGCTGGGGAGATACTTGACCGCTTCGCCGGCTTCAAACCATCCCACCAAGCCGTGCCAGGGAGTGCTGGCGAGGCCGGCGCCGAAGATGAACGAGCTCTCTGAAAGATACTGGGGAGCCGGATTGCTCGTCGTCGCGCCAACGGTTCCGCGCGTATCGCCGATGAACCGCACTGAAAGATACGGGTGGATGGGGAATTTGCCGAGCTTCAGCTCCGTCTTGATCTGGCCGTAGCCAAACGCGTCGCTCCAGCGGGTGGAATAGAACGGATAGATCCACGCGGTGGTTTGAAGATGGGCGAATTCCGGGGCCAGATTGTGATAGGCCTGGCCGGCTTCATTGGACACCGCAGGGTCAGGACTCTTGCTGGCCAGTTGAAACCATCTGATCGCGTCCCGGTCGTCGTGCAGGATGTTGTAGACCCAGCCCAGCTTGAGCATGACCGCGAAATCCACGGGATCGTTTTCCTGGGCGATGGTCAGATACTTCAGAGCGTCCTTCATATAGCCCGCCTGCATGCTCCTTTCGGCCAGCGTCTTCGCCTCTTCGGAGGTTTGCTGCGCCGAGGCGGTGCGGCGCCGCAACGTTTGCGGAAGCATGAGCGCGGTGCGGACGCGGTCCGCCAGTTCGTCGTCGTCGCCTTTGAGCACCTGGTCAAGCAGCGGCTGCGCGCCGGGGTAATCGTGGCGGTTCAAGCGCAGGAAACCGAGCTGCGCGGAAGTCAGCAGGTCGCCCGGAGCCGCCTGGTGCAGGATCTGGAACTGCCGCTCGGCTTCGTCATTCTTACCCATCTGGAGCAGCAGATAAGCGTATTCGCGGCGCAGCTCGAAGTTCTTGGGATCCAGTTCCAGTGCTTTTTCGAATTCGTAGACGTAGGGGTAGCGGGCGGGCAGAAGTTCGCGCGCCTTTTCGGCCACCCGAGGCTGCGCGCCGCGCGAAGCTGCCAGCAACACGAAGTTGGCGTCCTCGGTACGCCCCAGCTTCTTCCAAACGCGTCCGAGATCCAACATCAACGAGCGCTCGTCGGGGCGGAGCTTCCAGGCTTTTTCGTAATGCTCGGCGGCCAGTTCCAGCTCCTCGCGCTGTTCGGCCAGCTCGGCCAGTTCCCGGTGCGCGCTGAAGTTATCCGGGGACAATTCCAGTGCCTTCTGCCAGCGGGCGATGCCTTCGGCAAGCGGCCGGTCAATGTTTTGGAATGCCTGCTCGGCCGTCGCGTTGCCGGTCTTCCGGATACGGTCGAAAATCTTCCGGGCTTCCGCCTGCTGCCTGGTCTCGTAGCACAGGAAAGCATATTCCAGCGCCACGTGTTCATTGGTGGGGTCGATGCGCATCGCTTCGCCGAACTGATCGCGCGCGGCTTCGTTCTCACCAACTTTCAGCAGCGTGTAGGCCAGGTCCGTGTGAATGGAGGCCCGGTTCGGCGCGAGCGCGATCGCCTGCTCGAATCCGGCGATCGCTTGATCGTAATTCTTCTGGCGCAGCGCCGCGTAGGCCCGCTCCAGAGGCTGATAGGCGGGATCCGGGTTTTGCGCTGCCAGCAGGCCAGCGGCCGCCGCGAACAGGAAGGTAATTCGTAGCACCAAACAGCCCTCTCGGTATATAGGGCTAGTGGCGGGGCGGGTCGACTTCTCTCAATGTCTGTGCGGCTAGGCTTCGAGAATCACAATGGCGATTCCCTGGTCCGCGGTATGGGTCAAGGAGAGGACCGTGTTGCGGACGCCCAGTCCCTCGGCCACTTGCGCGGCCACGCCGTGAAAACGGAGCGTCGGTCGGCCGGAGGGCAGGTTGAGCACTTCAAAATCGTGCCAACGGACGCCGCGCCTCCAGCCCGTCCCAATCGCCTTCATCCCGGCTTCCTTGGCCGCGAAGCGGGCGGCGTAGCGCTCGTACCGGTTCGCTTTGCGCTCGGCGTAGGCGATCTCCGCCGGAGTGTAAATGCGCTCGACGAAGCGCCGCCCGTGCCGTTCTACGGCGGCGCGGATACGGTCCACCTCGGCCAGGTCCAGCCCAATGCCGACGATCACAGCCCGGCGCCAGTGGACGTGATCGTGAGCCGCCCGTGTTTGACGCCCTTGGTGCTGATTAAGGCATCCGCGATTTTCTGTACCGCGCGCGCTTTGCCCTTCACCACCAACACCTCCAGGCAGTTGTCGTGGTCCAGGTGAACGTGCATGGTGGAAAGAATGTGATGGAAGTGGGAGTGCTGCATGCCGGTGAGCTTTTCGTTCAGCAAACGCACGTGGTGGTCGTAGACCAGTGTGACGGTTCCCACCACGTTGCTATCGGGGCGTTCCCACTGTTCCTCGACCAGTTCGTCGCGGATCAAGTCGCGGAACGCCTCCGAGCGGTTGGTGTAGCCGCGCGTCTGGATCAGGGCATCGAATTTCTTCAGGAGCGTGGAATCGATGGCCACGCCTATCCGGCTCAGCTCGCTCATCGGTATAGCCAGAGTAGCCGAGCGCGGGAGCCCGGGCAAGGCTTCATACGCTTCTGAGAATCGTGATACCGTGAGAGAAACGACAGATGCATATCCCGGACAATTTTCTCTCCACTCCGGTGTGGGCCGCGTTTGACGCCATCAGCATCCCGGCCGTGGGGCTCATGGTCAAGCACGCTGGCCGGGAGTTGGAAGATAGCCGAATCCCGCTGCTGGGCGTCATGGGCGCGTTCGTGTTCGCGGCGCAGATGATCAATTTTCCAGTCGCGGTGGGAACCAGCAGCCACCTGGTGGGCGGCGCGCTGCTGGCGTGCACGCTGGGCGCGGCCCCCGCGGTCCTGGTGATGACGGTGATCATCGCGACGCAGGCCTTCGTGTTCCAGGACGGCGGAGTGCTGGCGCTGGGCGCCAACGTCTTCAATATGGCCATTGCCGGGGTGCTGGCCGGGTACCTGCCGATCCGGCTGTGGGGAGCCGGACGGAGGCGTAGTCGAGCCATCTTCGCCGGCGCGCTGCTTTCGGTGATGGTCAGCGGATCGCTGGCGCTGGGCGAGTTGCTCATTTCCGGAGTCGCCATGCCGCGGTTCATGGTCCTCACGACGCTGGGCATCTTCGCGGTCAATGCGCTGATCGAAGGCGCGATCACCGTTACGGTGGTCGGGGCGCTGGAAAAATTGGACGCCAAGTTTGTGCGCAGTCCCGCGAAAACGCCGCAGCGCGCGATGGCCGCGCTCGGTGGCTCTGCCCTGGTACTGGGCGCAGCCGGATTCCTTTTCGCCTCCACCGCGCCGGACGGAATCGAGCGCCTGGGCATCCAGATGGGAATCGCCGCCAAGACCGCTTTCCACGCGCCGCTGGCCGACTACACGCTGGGTTATTTCGGATCGCCCTGGTTGCGGAAAGCCGCCGCCGCTCTGGCGGGTCTGCTGCTCATCTACGCCGTGTGCGTTGCCGCTGCGAAATGGATCGGCCGGGAAAAGAGCGCCTGAGTGCATCACGTTCTACTGGATCGTTGGAGCCAGGGGGCAAGCCCCATGCATGCCCGCGACCCTCGCGCCAAGATCGCCGTGTTGCTGGTGTTCCTGGTGGCCCTGGCGATTACGCCGGCGCCCAATCACCTGGCGATCGGCATCCAGGCCACTTTGCTGATCGCAGGCATTCTCGTCGCCGGCCTGCCGTTTTTCGGAATGCTGGCCCGCGCGGCGGTGGTGCTGCCGTTCTCGCTGACCTTCGGGCTGATGAGCTGGCTCGCCGGTGAGCCTGGCCGCGCCGTCGCCCTGGTCGAGAAAAGCTACCTTTCCACGCTTGCGGTGCTGCTCGTGGTAGGCACTACGCCGTTGCCGCGGCTTCTCGCCGGGATGGAAGCGCTGGGAGTGCCGCGGACATTGGTCCTGGTTGCGCAATTCCTGTACCGTTATTTGTTCGTGATCTCCGAACAGGCACAACACATGCGCGTGGCCGCCGCCTGCCGGCAGGACCGAGGGCGGCATCGCCGGCCCCGGTTTCGCGCCGCCGCTGGAGCCTTGGCTGTACTCTTCGCACGGTCCTATCAGCGCGCCGAAGGCATTCACCGGGCAATGCTGGCACGCGCGTTCTCAGGCCAATTCTCGCCGCTTCGGTCCTCCTCCTTTGGCTTGATCGATGCCTGCTTTCTGACGGCTGTTTCGCTATTCGTGGGAATGACGTTGTTGGTATGACGCCGCTCATCGAGGTTCACGATCTCTCGTTCCGCTACGATGATGGCACGCAGGCGCTGGAAGACATCCACTTCGCTCTGCAGCCCGGCGAAACCGTAGCTCTGCTCGGCGCCAATGGGTCGGGGAAGACAACTTTTGTCTTGCAGCTGAACGGTATTTTGCGGGGCGAAGGGAGCGTTACCGTTTGCGGCCTGCCGGTGAATCAGGAAAATCTGGCCGCCATTCGCTCCAAGATCGGCATGGTCTTTCAGGACGCCGACGAGCAGCTATTCATGCCCACCGTGTTGGAGGACGTGACTTTCGGGCCGCTCAACCAGGGCTTGCCGGAGGAGGAAGCCGTCGCACGCGGCAGGGCCGCACTCGAGCGAGCCGGGCTGCTGCACGCAGCCCACAAAGCGCCTTATCATCTGAGCGCCGGCGAAAAGCGACAAGTGGCTCTGGCGGGCGTTTTGGCGATGCAACCGGAAATCCTGGTGTTGGATGAGCCGACCACTTTCTTGGACCCCCCAGCGCTACGTAATCTGGTGGACTTACTCCGCGATCTCCCGCAGGCGAAACTAATCGTCACTCACAATACACGCTTCGCTGCCGCGCTGGCCGGCCGCGCCGTCTTCTTTGAAAAAGGAAAGTTAGTCGCCGAAGGACCGGTGGACCAACTCGTGCAGCGCTACGACTGGAGTTACTCGCCTTTGGCCGCCGCCGATTTGCGGTATTCGGCCCAGCGCCGCTTTTGAGCCGCGGCGATCCGCTTCCGCGCCGATGCGCTCAGACGGCTGGCCCCGCGCTTGGCAGCCGGGCCGGGTGGACGTCCCCTGCGGACGGAATTCTTGCCCAGGAGCATGCGCACTTCCCGAATCTGCTCGTCAATGCGCTGTTTCTGCAGTTGTAGCCCTTCGAGAGCGGCGGCCAGCAAAGATTGGTCTTGAATGGTTCGTGCTGCGCGAGGCATGTGTGCTCCTATTTGGATCATACCCAACTCGATTTGCGGGAGGGCATGTCACTTTGTTACCTGCTTTACTCGTGTCCGTTGATTGCTATCCAGAAAGAATGTAACTGGTCCGTCGTTGATCAGCTGGACTTGCATATCGGCCTGAAAGACGCCTGTTTGTACAATCAGGTTACTGGATTTCAGACGATTCACAAAATACTCGTAGAGGAAGCGCGCGTGCTCCGGCGGCGCGGCTTCATCGAAGCCCGGACGGCGCCCTTTCCGGCAGTCACCGTACAAAGTGAATTGCGAAACGACTAACAGTTCGCCGCCTGCTTCTGTTAGACTCCGATTCATGCGTCCTGCTTCATCGGGAAAAATCCGGAGTTGAATGGTCTTGTCCGCCAGGTAATCCGCTTCGTCTTGGGCATCGGCGTGAGTTACACCCAGAAAAACGACCAACCCTTTTCCAATCGTTCCAACCACGGAACCCTCCACCGTGACCTGGGCGCTTTTTACCCGCTGCAAGACAATTCTCATGACTTCCGGGCGGTACCCCGGCGGCGACAAGCCCACACCTCTTAGTCTGGCATAGGTACGTCCGTCCCCATGCACTAAGTCGATTGCCTGATCTGAAACTAGCCCGACAGTCCTGATAATAAAATTGATGCTGCACAGAGGGATCTTCAAGCGGCGGCGCGTCCATAGCAAGATACCGGGCGGCTTCTTCAACTTTGAAGAGGACGCCACGACGACCCGCCTTTACGGCTTCGGTCACGGGGATCACCTGCGGCTGCGCGACGAGTTCGGTAATATCTGGAGCGGAACGGCGGAGAAAGTGAGCGACGACTCCGTCCGCTACACCTTCCGCGACGCCAGCGGCCGCACCATCACCGGGGTGACGGACAGTTCTGGTTTGGTCCTGCGCGACGGCCGCGGCAAGACCTGGCGCGGATTCATCGACTGATCCCTCCCCGCTTCCAATCCCTTCACCACCTGCGCGGGTTCGGCGTTTCATCGCTTATGATGAAAGTTCTCCGCGGGGCATGCCCTCTCATAAACGAATTCGCTACCAGGACGCGGGCGTCAGCATCGATGAAGCCGACCGCGCGGTGTCGCTCATCCGCCAGCACGCGCGGGGCACCTTTACCCGTTCCGTCCTGACCGACATCGGCAGCTTTGGCGGCGGCTATCTGCTCTCCGGCTGGAAGAAGCCGGTGTTGGTGAGTTCGGCCGACGGCGTCGGAACCAAGCTGAAAATCGCCTTTATGAGCGGGCGCCACGACACGATCGGCGAGGACCTGGTGAACCATTGCGTCAACGATATCGCGGTTCAGGGTGCGGTCCCCTTGTTCTTCCTGGATTACTTCGCCGTTGGCGAGCTGGACGCCGCCGTCGCCGGGCAGGTGATTGCGGGCGTTGCCCGCGGCTGCCGCAACAATGGATGCGCGCTAATTGGCGGCGAGACCGCCGAGATGCCAGGGCTATACCAGCCGGGCGAGTACGATCTGGCCGGATTCATCGTCGGCGCGGTCGAACGGAAAGACATGCTGACCGGAGCGCGCATCCGGCCCGGTGACGTGCTGCTGGGCCTGGCCTCGAACGGATTACACACCAATGGCTACTCGTTGGCCAGAAAGCTGCTGTTTGAAGTCGCCCGCCGCCCGCTCGACGACGCTTTGGCGGATCAGCTGTTGCAGGTGCATCGCAGCTATCTGAGACAAATCCGGGCTCTCACGGAAGCGCGTTTGCTCAAGGGTGCGGCGCATATCACCGGCGGCGGCATCACCGACAACACGCCGCGAATTCTGCCAGCAGGCCTGGCGGCGCGCGTCGACCTTTCCGCCTGGACCATCCCGCCCATATTCGAAGAGCTGCGCAAGATCGGCCACCTCGATCCGGCCGATTACCGCCGCACGTTCAATCTCGGCATCGGAATGATTCTGGTGGTTGCCAAGCGCCAGGTGGCCAAGGCGCGCGCCATCTTACAGGCAACCGGAGAGCCGTGTTGCCAGATCGGCGAAGTCGTGGAGTCTCGTGGCCCGCGCGTTGTGTATGTCGGCGGTGGCAGTTGAACAAGCTGGGCATCCTGCTTTCCGGCCGCGGCTCCAACTTCGAAGCCATCGCCGAGAACATCGCGAGGGGGCGTCTGGATGCTGAAATCGCAGTGGTCATCTCGAATCGCCCGGAGGCCGGCGGCGTTGACATCGCACGTTCCCGAGGCTTGCCGGTGGTGGTGATTCCCTCGAAAGGCGTGCCGCGCGAGGACTACGACCGGCAACTCGCGGCCGAACTGCAAGCTCACGCGGTGGATCTGGTCTGCCTGGCCGGCTTCATGCGGCTGCTCGCTCCCGAGTTTTGCCGCGCCTTCCCCCTGCGCGTGCTCAACATCCATCCTTCCCTGCTCCCGGCCTTCCCCGGACTCGACGCGCCAAGGCAGGCGCTCGAACACGGCGTCAAGATTAGCGGCTGCACGGTCCATTTCGTCGACCAGCAGCTCGACAGCGGCCCCATCATCCTGCAGGCCACGGTGCCCGTGCTGGACACCGACACGGAAGAGACGCTCTCCGCACGCATTCTCGCCGAAGAGCATCGTATTTACAGCGAGGCCATTCGCATCGTTCTTTGCGGACACTGGCGGATCGCGGGCCGCCGCGTGATCGTAAGCTGAAGACCTGACTCCATGTTCACCGCGGGCAACGTAACCGACTCCCCGAACTGGCTGGTTCGGTTGGGCCGCACCTTTGTCCCCACCCTCCGCTACCTCCTGCAGACCGAAGTTCACGTATTCGCGTTTTCCGTCTCCGCCGGCATGCTGCTTTCCTTTTTCCCGTTCCTGACGCTCATGCTGTCCCTGTGCCGCTACGTGTTCAAGTGGCGAGCGGGAGTCGGCGCCGTGTATTTCGCGCTGAACGACTACTTCCCGGACACCTTCGGCCAGTTCATCCGGCGGAACTTCGAAGTCACGGTGGCTTCGCGCGGACCGGTGCAGGTCATCTCGCTCGTGCTGCTGTTCTTCACCGCCAGCGGCATCTTTGAGCCTCTGGAAGTGGCGCTAAACCGCGTCTGGCGTTGCCCCGCCAACCGGAATTACTTCAAGAACCAGCTGGTGAGCCTCGGGCTGATCTTCGCCTGCGGGGGCCTGGTGCTCATGTCCATCACGCTCACCGCGCTGAACAACGAATTTCTGACGGGAACGGCCGAACACGGATCGGCTTCCGTCGCTAATTTCCTCGGCCTGATCTTCTTCAAGGCCGCGGCCATCCCCATCTCGATGCTGGTGCTCTTTTTGATCTACTGGCTGCTACCGAATCGCAAGATCCGCCCGGCGGAGATCGTTCCAGCCGCAATCCTGGTCGGATTTCTCCTGGAGATCCTGAAATACATCAATCTTTGGACCTGGCCCTACCTGCGAGCGAAGTTACAATCCGAATACGGCCCCTTTTATTACACGGTGACCATCATTTTGTGGGGCTTCCTTGCCTCGATGGTGGTTTTGGGCGGCGCGGAATGGAGCGCCCGGCGTTCGCTCGGAGCGGTGCGGGACTAGCAGCCTTCCTGTCAATTCCGGAATTCCACTTACGCGAAAAGGACCAAGGTCCTATTGCCGGAGCCGGCCGCCGCCCGCAAAATCGAAATTCACCATGGCAACCGCACCCGTGCTGGAATTCTCTCGCGAAGAAGAAAGTTTCGCCCCGCCCGTTCCACAAACCCTGGAGGACACCGGCCTGGCTTCCTCGGTGGTGGAACAGTTGATCCTGAAGCTGCTGTATTCGCGCGGCGAAGTGCTGGGCCGGGATTTATCGGAAGCGCTGGGCCTCAAGTTCAGCCTGATCGAGGAAATCGTCGAATTTCTCAAACGCCAGCACCTGATCCAGGCGAAAAAGTCGCTCGGGATGGGCAACAGCACGTCGCTGTTCGCGCTGACGGAAACCGGCCGCAACCAGGCGCGCGAGTGCCTGGAGAGCAATCAGTACGTGGGCCCGGCTCCGGTTCCCCTCTACCAATACACGCATATCGTCCGGCGGCAGCGGCGGGCGGAAGGCTGGCTCACGCCGGAAGCCCTGGCGTCGGCCTATAAACGCATGGTGGTGACTCCGCGGATGCTGGCGCAGATCGGACCGGCCGTCAGTTCCGGCAATTCCTTTCTGATCTACGGACAGCCCGGCAACGGCAAGACGTTCCTGGCCGAAGCGCTGGCGAATCTGGACGATTCCTGCGTCTACATCCCGCACGCTCTGGAGTGCCAGGGCACGATCGTCCAGGTCTACGATCCGATCTGCCATCAGGCCGTTCAGGATACTGAAGAGATCTCCGTGCTGGCGGTCGAACCGAGTCATGACGGCCGCTGGATTAAGTGCCGCCGGCCTTTCATCGTCACGGGCGGAGAGCTGACGCTGGAGATGCTGGATCTGAAATTCAACGCCACGTCCAAAGTCTATGACGCGCCCTATCAGGTGAAGGCCAACAACGGCATCTACCTGATCGACGACTTCGGACGCCAACAGTGCACTCCGGCCGAAGTCCTCAACCGCTGGATCGTGCCCATGGAGCGGCGCGTCGATTTCCTGAAGTTCAATACCGGCGGCAAAATGATTGTTCCGTTCGAAGCCTTCCTGGTCTTTTCCACGAACCTTAAACCGGAACAATTGGGTGATGAAGCATTCCTGCGGCGCATTCAATACAAAATGCTTCTCAGAAGCCCGGACGAGGGGGAGTTTTCCACCATCTTCCGGCAGTTCTGCGAGTCCAGGGAGTTGCCTCACTCGGAAGGATTGATTCACCGTTTCATCGAGAAGCACTACCGGCAGATGGGCAAAGCCTTCCGCCGCTGCCATCCTCGCGATGTTCTTTCGCACGCCATCGACTTGATCCGGTTTGAGCGGCGGCCCTTCGAGTTGACCGAAGATCTGCTCGACCGCGCGTTTGAAAGCTGCTTCCTCGAAGCGGTCGAGGAGTAACGCTACTTCCGCTGGATCGAGCGGACAAACTCCGTCAGCTTCTCCACGCGCACCCGGATTTCGCCTTCGCTTCCGCTGCCCACGTATTGGAACAGCTCACCCCACGGCGGCATTTCGCGCGCGCCGTAAACCGCGCCATGATATTCGCCGCGGATCGAGTCACGAACCACGCCGTAGGGGAATCGTCCATGATTCTTTTGGGAGAGCGTCGTCAAATCAGGCGCAACTACTTTGCGAGCCTGGACGAAACCTCTGCCATCCCGGCCGTGGCACTCGGCGCAATAGGTGGCGAACATCTCTTCGCCGGAGGTCGCCGGAGTCGGTACGGGCAGTTGGTTGGTGGCGGCTTTGGCCGTCTTACCAGCCACTTGCGAGAACGCAAAGAACAAAACGAGGAACAACACGAGCGTCCGGAATCTCATATGATCCTCCCGTCCACCCTTTTGGCGGCGCAAGCGGCAAGCCAGTGCGTAAGTAATTGATTTTACGCCAGAACCATAGATTCTGAGGCCTGGTTGAGCGCTTTGGCGCAACTCCTGGCTGCGCGCGCTTACCCAAGCTCGAGATCCACGTTGCCGCCCGAGAGAATCGCGCCCACGCGCCCAAGCCCGGCGGGGAGCTTGTGACAGAGCAATGCGGCAGCCGGGACGGCTCCGCTGGGCTCGACCAGCATCTTCATCCGCATCAGCAGGAACTGCATGGCCGCGCGAATCTCGCCATCGCTGACCAGCACGACGCTTTCCACGTGCTGCTGGATGATGGGGAACGTGAGGGCGCCCGGCTTAGGCGTGCGAAGGCCGTCGGCGATCGTTTGGGGCGCCGGAACCCCCACTCGTTCGCCCGCGCGCAGCGAGAGAAACGTATCGTTGCCATCCTCCGGTTCGACGCCGAAGACGCGGATGGCCGGGCGGAGCGCATGCGCGGCGATGGAGCTTCCCGAGATCAACCCGCCGCCCCCGATGGGCACGATCAGGGCGTCCAGATCGGGTATTTCCTCGAGCAGCTCCAGGGCGGCCGTGCCTTGCCCGGCGATGGTCCAGGGATGGTCGAACGGCGGTACGACGGTCGCGCCGGTTTCTTCGGCGATCCGCCGGCCGATGGCTTCACGGTCTTCCCTCGCGCGGTCGTACGTGACGATCCGAGCCCCGTGGCCCCGCGTTGCTTCCATCTTTAGTTTCGGCGCGTCGGCCGGCATGACCACCGTAGCCGGGACTCCCAGCGATTCCGCCGCGATCGCGACCGCTTGCCCGTGGTTTCCCGACGAGAAGGTCACCACGCCGCGGCCGATTTCTTCGTTCGGGATGGAGTAGATGAAGTTCGTAGCCCCGCGGATCTTGAACGCGCCGCCGCGCTGAAAGTTTTCGCACTTGAAAAACACGCTGGCACCGGTGAGCGAGTCGAACGTGCGCGAAGTGAACACCGGCGTGCGGTGTGCCAGCGCCCGGATGCGCTGTGCCGCCGCGTGAATGTCGGAAAGCCGGATGCTGCCGCTCATCGGCGCTAATACCCCGCCCGCTTGTCCACCGCGTTCTCCAGCGGCTGACCGGCGCGGAAGCGCTCGAAGTTGGAGAGGAACCGGTTGACCGCCAGCTCGGTCCATCCCACCGTGTGGTCGGCGCTGTGCGGAGAGAGCAAAACATTCTCCATGCCGTAGAAAGGATGCCCCGCCGGCAAGGGCTCCTGCAGGTACACATCCAGCGCCGCCCCGCGGATGCGCCCCGACGTCAGTGCGGTAATTAAAGCCGCTTCGTCGACCACGCGGCCGCGGCTCACATTGATGAAAACCGCCGAAGGCTTCATCGCATTGAACTCCGCCTCCCCGAGCAGGCCACGCGTCTCGGGTGTCAGCGGCGTCGCCAGGAAAACGAAGTCCGAAAGCTGCAACAGGCCGGGCAGCTGGTCGAGGGGGAAGGCGCGTTCCAGAATCGGATCCTCTTGGGTGAGGGTTGCCCTCCGCCGTGTAGCAACCACGCGCATCCCCAGTGCGTGGGCCAAGCGCGCCGTTTCCCGCCCGATGCCGCCGTAACCGATCACGCCCAACACCTGCCCGCGCAGAAAATCGACGTCGAACTGCTCCCAGCGGCCCGCTTGTTGCTGCCGGATCAGGCGGCGAAAGTCTTTCGCGAAGAAAAGCATCGCCGCGATGCCGAACTCCGCAAGCCCAGGTCCATAGACTCCCTGGCCGTTGGTCAGGGGCACGGGGTGTTCCACTAACTCGGGGAAAAGAAGACTCTCCACGCCAGCCGAAAGCGCATGGATCCATTTCACGCGGCCAGCCAGCGGCAGGATGGCCTTGAGCGCGCCCGCATCGTGGAAACTGTTCAGAATCACGTCGGCTTCCGGAGCATGCTGCTTGAGAGATTCAAGGTTATCGCTGGCGAAGATCCGGACGGGCTGCGGGACCCGGTCCAGAAACTGCGTGATGGGATAACGGGGGCTGGAGATGACCAGAAGCGTAATCGGGTCCATGAACCAAGGAAGATAGCACGACCGGACTGATAAGATCGTGACGTGGCTTCTCAGGAACAGCTGCGCGTCCTGCCCGCGGTGGATCAGGTGCTCTCCAGTCTGGCGCATCTGCAGGGACGTTTCCCGCGCCGGCTGATCGTGGAGGAAATCCGGCGCGTGCTGGAGGCGTTGCGCGAGGAGATGCGTGCGGGGCGGCCGGCCGATCCGGCTTCCATTGGGACGCGCGTCGAGCAGGGCCTGGCAAAGCTGGAGAGTCCATCGCTGCGCCGCTTGATCAACGCGACGGGCGTCGTGCTGCACACCAATCTGGGGCGCGCGCCGCTGGCCCGGTTCGAGCCGTTATTCGGCTACTCGAATCTGGAATACGATTTGTCGCGCGGTGAGCGCGGCAAGCGCGACGTGCATGTTTCGGAATTGCTGGAACGCCTGACGGGGGCACCCGGTATCGCGGTGAACAACAATGCCGCGGCGGTCTATCTGGCGCTGAACGAGCTGGCGGCGGGTTTCGAAGTGATCGTGTCGCGCGGCGAACTGATCGAAATCGGCGACGGCTTCCGCATTCCTGAAATCATGCAGCGCTCAGGCGCCGTGCTGCGCGAGGTGGGGACCACCAATCGAACGCGCATCGAAGATTACCGCGACGCCATCAACGAACGCACCCGCCTGCTGCTGCGCGTGCACCCGAGCAACTTCCGTATGGAAGGATTCACGGCGCGTCCGGAGCTGCGGGAACTGGCTGCGCTCGCCCGCGAGCGTGGGATCCCGCTCTATGAAGACCTGGGCAGCGGCTGCGTGGCGGACCTGCGTGCGTTTGGCGTGAGCGAGCCGCTGGTGGCTGACAGTCTGCGCGCGGGCGTCAACTTGGTCTCCTTCAGCGGCGACAAGCTGTTGGGCGGTCCGCAGGCGGGCATCCTGGCCGGCGATGCGAAGCTGGTGGCACAGCTGCGGCGCAATCCGATGTTCCGCGCTCTGCGGCTGGACAAGCTGATCTACCAGGCCCTGGAGACGACACTGCGGAATCTGGCGCTGGAACGCTGGGATCAGGTTCCGGCGCTCGACATGATCTCCCGATCGAGCGAGGAGCTTCGTGCGCGATCGAAAGCCTTCCAAGCCCGGCTGGACGGTGTGCGCGTGGAAGTGGTCGAAGGCAGCTCTCTCGTCGGCGGCGGATCGACGCCCCAGCAGCCTTTGCAGAGCTGGCTGGTGGCCGTGGAGTGTTCGGACCTGGTCGCGGTCGAGCAGCGCCTGCGCTCTGGTGACCCGCCCGTAGTGGCCCGCATCGAAGACGGGCGGCTGTTGTTCGATCTGCGCACGGTGTTCCCGTTGGAAGAAGACGAACTGGCGCTGGCGATTATCAGATCCGTGAGAGCAGCATAGCCAACAGAGCCGTCCGGTCGGCGATGCGATCGATGAGGATGCTTTCGTTGGCCGCGTGCGCGCCTTCGCCGACGCCTCCCAGGCCGTCCAGCGTCGGCACGCCCAGCGCCGCTGTGAAATTGCCGTCCGATCCGCCGCCGCTCATCGATTCCTGCAGCGTCACGCCGAGTTCTTTCGCGAAACCGCGCGCGGTCTGGAACAGCTTCGCAATCGCAGGCGTGCGTTCCAGCGGTGGCCGGTTCAGCCCGCCTTCCACGCGGATCGAGCAGCGTTTGTCGACCGCCTTCAGCGCACGAAATTTCTTGTCGAGCGCCGCGGAGTCTTTCGTTCGCGCGATGCGGAAATCCACCTCGGCCCGCGCCTCCTCGGCCACCACGTTCGAGCGCGTGCCGCCTGCAATGACGCCGGGATTGACCGTGATGCCCTGCTTTAGGCGCGTGAAACTCGCGATTCGCTGGATCTGGCGCGCCAGCTCGACGATCGCGCTCGCGCCCGCTTCAAAATCGACGCCCGCATGCGACGCTCGGCCCTTCACCGTGACCGTGTAATCGCCGATGCCCTTGCGCGCCGTTTTCAGCTTGCCCTTCAAACCCGTGCCCGGTTCGACAACCAGCACCACGGCGCTGTGACGCGCGGCCTCTTCGGTGAACGCGCGGGACGACTCGCTGCCCATCTCTTCGTCCGAATTCACCTGAAACACGATGTTCCGGCGCACCGGCGCTTCCAGCACACGCAACGTGCGCACCGCGTAGAGCAACATCGCGATGCCCGATTTCATATCCAGCACCCCCGGCCCCCACAACCGGCCTTTTTCCTGGCGAAACGGCATGTGCGCCAGCGTTCCCAGTGGCCAGACGGTGTCGGAATGCGCCAGTACCAGAATCTGGCCCTCTTCGGCCTTCGCCCCAGCCAACCGGAACTCACAGCGCAAATGACGCCCGAACCTGCCGCCGGGCAGGGTGCGGACATTGGCCGCGCCCTCCACGCGGCTTGCCAGCAAATCCACGAAGCGATTCACCGGCTGCGGATGGTCGCTGGGCGATTCACACTCCACCAGCTCCCGAATCAACGCAATGATCCCGGATTGTTTCGCCTCCGTAAAAGCGAGAAATGGATGCATTGCCTGTTATAATAGCCACTTCCCATGCCCCTCCTCGACATGCAGGCGATCCGTGACATCTTGCCGCACCGTTATCCCATGCTGTTGGTGGATGCCATTACGGAGCTAGAGGAAGAGCGCATCGTAGGAATCAAAAACGTCACGGTAAACGAGCCGTTCTTCGCGGGACACTTTCCCGAGTTTCCTGTAATGCCGGGCGTACTGGTGGTGGAGGCGATGGCGCAGGTGGCGGGCGTACTCGTGCTGAAAAGCATCCCCGACCGCAAGAACAAGCTGGTGCTGCTGGCGTCCATCGAAGAAGCCAAGTTCCGGCAAAAGGTGCTGCCCGGCGATCAGTTGCGGATCGAAATGAAGGTCACGCGCCGCAAGGCGAATGTCGCCAAGATGCACGGCCAGGCCACCGTGGACGGTTCCGTGGTGGCCGAGGCGGTGCTGATGTGCGTGCTGACCGACAGAGAGCCCGCAGTGGCCTAAGCCGGCATGGCCATTCATCCGTCGGCAATCGTCGATCCCCGGGCGCGCATCCCGGAAAGCGCGGAAATTGGGCCGTACTGCGTCATCGGAGCCGAGGTCGAGATCGGCGCGCGCACGCGTTTGATGGCGCATGTTTACGTCGAAGGCGTCACCTTCATCGGCGAAGACAATATCTTTTATCCGTACGCCTCAGTCGGTGTGGCTTCGCAAGACCTGAAGTACAAGGGCGAGCGCGCGGAGACGCGCATCGGAAGCCGCAACAAGATCCGCGAATTTGTCACCATCCATCGCGGCACGCAGGGCGGAGGCCTCGTGACCCATATCGGTTCCGACAACCTGCTGATGGCCTATGTGCATGTCGCGCACGACGCGCAGGTGGGCGATCACACGCAGCTCGGAAACGCCGTCACGTTCGCCGGCCACGTGATGGTCGAAGACTGGGCCGTGATCGAGGCGTTCAGCGGAGTGCATCAGTTTTGCCGGATCGGAAAGCACGCCTTCATCGGCGGCTACAGCGTGATCACCAAGGACGTGCTGCCGTATTCGCTCACTGTCACTCCGCGCGAGTCTAAGGTGTTCGGCGAAAACAAAGTGGGGCTGGAGCGGCGCGGCTTTCCAAAGGAGACCATCGAAAGCCTGCACAAAGCGTTCCGGCTGCTCACCAAGGCCGGCCTGAACACCACCCAGGCGGTCGAGCGCATCCGGCAGGAAGTGGAACTGGGCGCGGAAGTGGAGGAATTGCTCGCCTTCATCGCCCGCTCCGAGCGCGGATTCGTCAAATGAGCCGCTACGGCATGATCGCCGGCAACGGCCGCTTTCCCGTGCTGGCGCTGGAAACAGCGCGGCGCGCCGGGGATGAGGTAGTCGTGGTGGCGATCCGCGAAGAAGCCGCGCCCGAAGTGGAACAGCTCGCGGGCCGCTGCTATTGGATTTCGCTGGGCGAACTGAGCCGGCTGATCGAGATCTTAAAGAGCGAGCAGATCACCGAGATCATGATGGCCGGGCAGGTGAAGCACGCGAACATTTTTTCCTCCATCCGGCCGGATTGGAAGCTGTTCAAGCTGCTCGCCGCGCTGAAGGAGAAAAATACCGATTCGCTGATTGGCGCAGTCGCCAAGGTGCTGGCCGAGGAAGGCATCCGCCTGGTGGATTCCACGCTGTTGTTGAAGCCGTTGCTGGCGGGCGTGGGGGCTCTGACCAGGCGCAAGCCGTCCGCCGACGAGGACCGCGACATCGCCTACGGGCGCCGCATCGCCAACACCCTCGCCGGGCTGGACGTCGGCCAAAGCGTGGCCATCTCGGACGGCGCCTGCGTCGCGGTGGAGGCCATGGAAGGAACCGACGCCATGCTGGAGCGCGCCGCCTCGCTCGCGAACGGCAAACCGCTGCGTCTGGTGAAGGTCTCCCGCCGCCGCGGCCATCTGCTGTTCGACGTTCCCGTGGCCGGCCCCGGCACCATCGCCGCGATGAAGAAAACCGGCGCCACCGCACTCGCCGTGGACGCGGGCCGCACGCTGCTGCTGGATCGGGATGCGATGCTCCAGCAGGCCAACGACGGCGGCATCACGGTGGCAGGTTATGAGCCCGGGCAGTAGGCCAGGATCGGGATGGTACCGGCTGTCGGTCGCGGCCATTCTCGGCTGCGTTGCTCAGCTGGGATGCGGGAAGAAGGTGGAATCACTCGATCAACCCAGACTGGGGTCCCGCGTCGTGATGCGTGACATCGCATTCCGCAGCGCCGCGCTGGGCCGCGAGATGCACTACCGGGCTGTGCTTCCCGCTTCGGCCACGCAGCACCGGAAGCTGCCGGTTTTGTACCTGCTTCACGGCAATGGCGGCAGTCTTCGCGACTGGACCAACTTTTCTGATGTCTCGCAGTTCGCTGAAACCGGCTTGATTCTGGTCATGCCCGAGGGGGACAACTCGTACTACGTTAACGCTGCGCTGCGGCCGGGCGATCGCTACGAAGATTACGTAATTCAGGATCTAATCCCGGATGTTGAAAGAAGATTCCCCGCCTCACCAAACCGCAAGCTCCGCGCAATCGCAGGCGTGTCCATGGGTGGATATGGAGCCATCAAGATTGCGTGGGATCATCCGGACCTGTTCTCATTCGCCGGCGCGCTGAGTCCCGCCGTGGATGCGCCTCGGCGTCGCTTCTCGGTCAGGCGCATTCCACAGTATTTGGCCTTCCGGTCGATATTCGGCCCATGGGGGAGTGAGGCAAGGCGCCGTAGCGATCTGTTTCTGCTCGCGCGCAGCGTCGATGCCGCCAGCGCACCCTCTTTGTACCTTACCTGCGGTGAAGCAGAGAGTCTGCTCGGGCCGAACCGGCGGTTTGTCGCGGTGCTGGCCCAGCATCATCTTCCGTACGAGTTCCACGCGGTGCCCGGAGCCCACGATTGGAAGCAGTGGAACCAGCAGCTGCCAGGCTTGTTTCAGCGCCTGATGGAACGGCTGGGCGATAGCGGGCCGTGAACCGCAGTCCAACAGACGGATGATCAGGCGGGTTACGAACTTAATTGATGAGGTCGATGGCCTGCGCGTCGACCACTTGCTGCTCCAGTTGCACAAAAGTCCAGAATGGGCAATCGAAATTGGCATTACTGATACTGCAACCCGGAATGAACACCGGGGCGACAGCCGGCGGCGTCTGCGTGAGAGGGGTTTGATTGCGCAACTGGTCCATCGTCTGCGTGATGTAAGACGCCCGGACGTAGTACGCGCCGGTGCTCTGCGACTGGCGCAGTTCGAACACCAGGGCCCCGCTCGGCGCACTGACGTCACGTTCGTAACTTGAGGCCAGCCAGTCGAGCTGGAACAGGCTGGCAACGCCGACAATGTTGATGTTGGAAGCGGCCACCATGATCACCTTGCTCGACGGATTTCCCAGCGCTCCACCCAGCGAACTTCCCGTGGCGGCCTGAACCATGGAACGGGTGATGTGCGAGGCCAGATTGGAACTCTGCACGCGAGCCAGATATGGCGTGCGGTATTCCAGATCCAGCAGAACGTCGTACAAGCGGTTGATCTGGCTGATGCTCGCGGCGTTCAACTGGCCCCACCCGACTTTGGCCATCGGCAGCCCGTCCGCGTACTCCATGACAAAGGGATCGATCGCCGTGACAACATCGGTCAAGCCCTTGATTGTCACCGGCAATGTGGGATTCCCGGCCGAAATGCTGATGGGCTCCATGGTTGCGTCAATCTTCCCCGCCGGGGCTGGAGGCGGCGGAGTCAGGCTGACCGAATAGTTGAACAAAACCGAGCGCAGGAGGGTGAGTTCGGCGGAGTAGGCCGTGGCTAACCATTGGGGATTGCCGCCGAGACGTCCGTTCACGGAGGCGACGGCCGTCGGATAATCGAGGGTGGCGACGCCCGCGGCCACCGGGTTATACAAGGGGTCATTGTCGGATGCAGGGTAGGAATCGACGGGTACAGTGGCTCCCGGCAATAGGCCGAGGACGAACTGCTGCGCGGTCTGCAGGATCAGCGGAGGATTATTCGCCCTGACGTATACGAAGTTGGCGTCGGCCTGGTCGTGGCCGGTCAGAAGTCCTTCCTGGATGAGCCACTGACGGAAATATCCGCCCAGAGTCAATTCATTTTGAGCGCCGCTGGGCGTCATCGCGCTGTTACCGGAAACACCGAAGTCCGGATAGGGTTGGACCGCGAAAAAGTCGAGCGCATTGTTGGGCAAAATCGGAGTTCGCACCGTGTGCCGCCCGAAGATGATCGCTTGTTTGGCTACCGTGTCATCGACGGTCTGTGCTGCGAGAAAGCAACCGCCGCACAAGGCGAGAGTAAGGAGACGGACAGAAAGGGTCTTCATGCCACAATCCGAGTGGCGCGAGCCAGGCATTCCTCTCCGGCGCAGTCGATTTATTGCGCATGCTAAGTTAAGTTTTGGCAAAAATTCGAGTTGCGGTGATCGGCGCAGGGGTGTTCGGGCGTCATCATTTGCGCATTTTAAGCAAGTCGGAGTCGGCGGAACTGGCGGGCGTCGTCGACACCGATTCCGAGCGGGCCGCCGCTGCCGCCGCCGAGTACGGCTGCCCGGCCCATGCCTCGCCCGCCGAACTGGCGGGTAAAATCGACGCTGCCGTTGTGGCCGTGCCTACGTCAGCGCACGCCGAGGTGGGCTGCGCGCTGCTCGCATCCGGCGCCGACGTGCTGGTGGAGAAGCCGATTGCGGCCGATCTGGCTTCGGCGCGACGGTTAGTGGATACGGCCTCCCGCCACAACCGCCTCCTGCAGGTGGGCCACCTGGAGCGCTTCAATCCGGCGGTCACGGCGCTCCAGAAGATCGTCCGCCTTCCGCTTTTCTTCGAAATCCACCGCCTCAGTCTCTTCAGCCCGCGCAGCCTGGATGTGGACGTTGTGCTGGACCTCATGATTCACGACCTGGATATCGTTCTGGACCTGGCCGGCATGCTGCCGGAGGAGATTCGCGCCGCCGGCATCTCGATCCTTTCCGACAAAGTGGATATCGCCAACGTGCGCCTGGCCTTTCCCGGCGGCTGCATCGCCAACCTCACCGCCAGCCGCGTTTCCACCGAACGCGTCCGCAAGCTGCGCCTCTTCCAGCCGCACCAGTACATTTCGCTGGATTACCAGAAGCAGGAGGCCGTGGCCTTCACGGTCAGCGGGAATCAGCAGCTCGGATTCCAGCCGTTGCCCGTGGCCAAGGAAGAGCCGCTCCGGCTGGAAGTCGAGTCGTTCCTGGATGCCGTAGCCCGGCGCGGCAGGCCGCTGGTGGCCGGCGAAGAAGGCCTCCGCGCCCTGGAAGTAGCGCTGGCGATCCTTGATAAAATTGAAGCGCACAGGGAGTTAGTCGCGCAGCGCATTCAAGCGCTGCCGTAGCAACTTCAAGCCGGTGCAGGACGTCTTTTATTCGATCAACCATGGGCTCAGACGCGGATTCCGGTCCGAATCTCCTGCTGGACTGGCATCGGTCCGACGGAAAAAACCGCTTTTTGCGGGCCGGCGCCGGCTCCATCGGCGTGCATATCGTGATCCTTTCGCTGGTCGCGTTGGTGGCCAGTCTGAACGTTTCCACAGGGCCTAGAAACGCGACCGAGATTTACTCGGACCTCACCCGAGCCACGCCGCTGTTCGCTCCGACGGACTTGACTCAGAAAGCGCCCAATCGCGGCAAGATCGCCAAGGAAGTGAACGTGGAGGACCTGCTCCCGCGCCCGGCCGTCGAGGAGCGCCTGCCTCCCGCACCCGCCCTGCGCACGTTCCAGCCGCCGTCTCCCAAAGCTCCCGGCCCGCCGGCGCCTCCGCCCCCGCGCATCGCAGAGCCGCCCAAGATTCAGACCGCCCTGAACGCGCCTCCGGAATTGCCCGCCGAGGCTGGAACGCCCAAAGCTCCGCCGCCGCAGATTCAGGCCGTCGAGCAGCCGGAACTTGCGTTGGAAACGCCGGGGCAGAACGGGCCCAGCGAGACTAAGGGAAAGGCGAAACTGGCGCCGCCGAAGACCGACGTCCAGGAGATCGCCCGCAGCACTCTGCACGGCGCCGGCGGACAGGGCGGTATGGTGGTGGGGACCATCGAACAGGCCCCCCAGCTGCCCGAGGACATCCACCTGCCTCCTTCGCCGGGGCACTCCGGCAGCAGCCTGGAGCTGTTGAGCGATCCCAGGGGTGTGGATTTCAAGCCCTACCTGATCCAGATTCTCGCGCGGGTCCGGCGTAACTGGTTCGCCGTCATCCCGGAGAGCGCGCGCATGGGCAACCACGGGCTGGTCCAGCTTCAGTTCATTATCGACCGCAGCGGTCAGGTGCCGAAACTGGTGATCGCGACTCCTTCGGGCTCGCAGTCCTTGGACCGCGCCGCGGTGGCCAGCATCAGCGCATCGGTCCCGTTTCCTCCGCTGCCCGGCGAGTTCCGCGGCAATCAGATCCGTCTGCAGTTCGCGTTCAAATACAACGAGAAGTAGCGGGGCTTACGGCAGGTCGTTAAGAAGGGGCGGCCTCGCGGCTCTATGAGGAGTCGTGACCTCTATTCTTCCGGGACAGACCTATCATTAGGGCCATCACGACGAAAATAGCGAACAAGGCTACATAGACAAGAAGGCCCTTGCCTGTTCCAGGGGTCCACATCAGCACGACGACTGCGAGAATACTGCCAACGATCTTCAGCACGCTCTGTAATGCCGTATTTAGCTTCTGGTCCATTTTCAGGAGGGCGCCATGTGGCGCTTACGGTAGTATCGCGATGGGGGCGCGCCAAAACGCGAACTTCTGTACCGCGGGATCGAACACGCTCACCTGGCAGGTATACCGGCCGGGGCGGAGTTTGGCTAGCGGCAGGCTGAACCGCAGCGGAACGGCCTTGGTCTTGGCGTTCAGTCCCTGGGTCACCCGCAGCGGCTCGCTCTCGAAGGCTTTAGCCTTGCCCCGATAGAAGCTGACCGCCGCGATCACCGGCTGCGTCGCCGTGGCCGCCGGCTCATAGGCTTCCAGGTAGACATAAAGATCCTGCCCGGTGCGAAATACGCGCGTGATGCTGGGAATCAGCTTCACGCCATCCTGGATCAGCGGATGAGCGGCCAGAATCTTCTTGTCCTTTTCAGCAGAAGCCACCGCCTCGTCCAGCTTTTCGCGCTGGTTGCCCAGGACCACCGAACTGATCGGCAGGTATCTCTGTTCCTTAGTCAGGTCGGGTACCACGAACCTGGTCTCGAAAGTCCCCATCTTGCCGGTTGTATCTTCGCGAGCAAGAAACTTGGCGGTGTAAAGCCCGGGCGCGAGGACGAAGCCGGTGTCGTATTCGAGCGAGGTCTTGGCCAGTTGCTGGGAGCTCTCGCCCTTCAGCTTCACCGGGATGTTATCCCGCACGTTGGCTACGGTTCCGCCCTTGGCGTCCTTGATCTCGCCGATGAAATCCAGGCGCGTGCTCTCGGCCCCACCGTGCCGGGCGAGCTCGATTTCCGAGCCAGGGATCTTCACCGCCAGCGGCACAAAATAGCGGTCGTGCGCCAGGCGGAAATAATCCAGCTCCATGGCGATGTCCATATCGGTGATGGGGTCGCCCAGCATCAGGGCTTCGGCCAGCTGCCGCTCCTTGTCGCTCTCGTTGAACTTGTTGAACTGCTTGCCCGCGTAGTAGCCGCGGCGGTAATCGATTTTGGCGATGCGGGCCGCGGCCGGTTTATTGTTGAGCGATATTTTGATCTGCCGGAAACGGCCGTCCAGCGCGGTGTTGCTCGAATAATAGCCGATGATGTAGTAACTGCTCAGGTCTTTCTGGGCCTGCACAATCCCCATGGAAAGGTCGTTGTCATCGAGCAGCGCCTTTCCGCCGGTGTCCGCGGCCAGCGTGTCCAGTGTCTCCTGCGAATTCTGGAAGTTGGCGGTCAGCGCTTGCGCGGAGCTTCCTGAGTACATAGCCTGGCCACCAGGCGATCCCTTGGTCGCGTCGCCCATCGGGGCTTGGGCCACCAACCCGCGGGCGTCGACCGGATAGAACGAGACGTTGGCGCGGATCGCCGCGTTGACCGTGGAGGTGAGCTGAGCCTGATTGTCGAGTCCGCTCTTCTGGATGCCGCTGGCGAAATAGACCAGCAATTTTTTTTCGTTCAGCGGTCCCAGCATCTCGGCGGCGGTTTCGAGCGCCGACAATTGGCGGTCCGTGTTGAAGATGTCGAACTCGGTGTCATCCTGCTGGAACGCGGCGCCGGTGTCGGAGGAACTGTCGTCCTGATTGTCGAACTGGAACTCCTGTCCTTCGCCGATGATGAGCTTGCTGATGTCCTTCTCCAGCTGATCGCGGTCGTCGGTGAAATCCTCCACCACTTTCACGTCGCTGGAGAAAGTCATGATCGCGACCAGATCCGCGGGCGTCATTTGCGTGCGCAGGAATTTCAATGCTGCGGTTTGCGCGCGCTTCTGATCGGGAATCGCCATCGAGGTCATGTCGAAGAACAGAACCATCAGGCGGCGGTTGCGGTACTTCAGGTCCCCCGGTCTCTCGGGGCTGATTTGGAGGGAGGTGACGGACCGGACGGCGGCATGCTCCGCGGGCTTCACGGTGGGCACGGCCGGCGCGGGCGACCCCGCGGGCTGGTCCAACGTCTGAAACTCGAAAACGCTGATCTTTTGCGGCTTGCCGTCTTCGGTGATGGTGAAATCCGAAGGCTTCAAGCCCAGCACCGGCTTGCCGTCCTTGCTCCGGATCAGCACGTCCTCCACCACCAACTGGGTGGTTGTGGAGATCCGCAGGCCTGTATCCGGAATCTTGGCGGAGTTCTGGCCGGTCTGCTGCCCGGCGAGCGTCAATCCGCCGAACAGCCAAAGAGCGATCGTGGAGCGTTGCATAGGCTAGAATCTGTATCGCAGCACAAGCTGCATGCTGCGCATCGCGTTGGCCGCTACGGGCAGCCCGAACTGTGCATTTCCCAAGGTCGTGTCCCAGGAACTGTAGGTGACATGGTTCAACACGTTGGTGGAATCAAACCGCACATTAAAGTTGCGCCGCTCGCCCAGACGGAAGACCCGCCCCAGCGACGCATTCATGGTGAACTCCATCGGGCCGGTAATGATGTTCCGGCCCGCGTTTCCCCACTCGCCCGAGGGAGGATCGGCGAAAACAGCCGGATTGAATCCGTAACCGGGGAGCGTGGGGGTGAGCGAGCCTCCAATGTATTCCGCCCGTTCGGTGCCGGTCACGCCCGTCCCGGTGGCGACTTGGCCCAGGAGGATCGGCGTTTCCGGCAAGCCGCTCCCGAGCACGATGCTGGTCTGTACCGTCCAGTCCTTCAGCAGCGCGCCTTTCCATCCACTGAACAAAGCTCCCCCATTGACGCCCTGGCCGGTGCTGTATTGAGCGGTCAGATTCAGGGCGTGAGTCCGGTTGAAACTGGAAAGCGAGCGCTCCGCGGTCAGATCCAGCCAATTCTGGGCGTAAGTGGAACCGGGCCCGGCGCGGCCTCCAATCCCCTGGGCGTCGTCGATGGCCTTGGAGAAGATATATCGCGCATTCCAGGAGAAACCACTCCGGAACCGGCGCTGCAGTTGGACGCTGGCGGCGTTATAGTCCGAATTGCCGTTCGACGTGAGGTATACGTAACCGGACGGATAAGGGCTCGCCGGCGATCCCGCCGGATACGTGTTCGGCAGAAACTCCTGCAGTTGGTGTGTGCCTTTGTTGCCTTGATAGGTGAGCGTCAGGATGATCGAAGGGGCGATGTTCTGTTGCACGGAGGCCTGCCAGGAGTTCAGGTAGCCGATGTGAAAATTCGGATCGATCGCGTAAGTCTGCCGCGTCGCCGTGGTGACCGGGTTCACGAAAGCGTTGGCCAACGTAAAGACCGGCGTGCACGGATAGGCGCATACCGGATTCGGCTCGGTGAGGCTGTTGGATAACGGCGCTTGCTGAGCCATGAGGGACGCCAGCGGCTGATAGACCGAGGTGTTGTAGTAGATTCCATAGCCGGCGCGAACCACCGTGGAGTGCTTCGCGAAGGGGCGCCAGGCGATACCGATGCGCGGCTGGAGCTCGTGATAATTGGCCCGGAGCAGAGTGTTCGGCAGGCCCGCTTCGCCTGCCAGCAAAGTGCATCCCGGCGCTGCGGTAGCGCAGACCGGAGGAGCCGAGGTAAAGTCCGGACCGACATTCAGGTTCACCAGCCGGTTGTACAGTTCGCTGACCGGCCCTTGATAGTCCCAGCGCACGCCGATATTGAGCGTCAGGCCGCTCGAGATCCGCCAATCGTCGTTCACGAAGTCGTCCATCCAGTTTTCGCGGAAGTACTTGTCCGCATTCCCCCAAGCCAGGGAACTGCTGGCCGGATAACCCAAGAGAAAATCGGCCAAAGCATTTCCCGTGTATTGTCCGGTAAACACGAAAGTGCCCCGCGGATTCTGCTGCGACAGCTGGTTGAAATCGAGGCGATGGAATTCGGAGCCGAAAGTAAAGTTATGCTTGCCACGCACCCAGACCAGGTTTTCCGACACCTGGTTGGTCGTGTTGTGATTTAATCCATAATTTCCGTCGGAAAGTCCGGCAATTCCGTTGGAAAATACGAGTGTGGGCGGACCGGTAAAGAGAGCGGCCTGATCGCTTCCGGGAATCACGGAACTCGCTGGAAAGTTTTGCGGGTTGGCGAAGTAGGGCGTCGACTGGGTTGCGTAGCGGCTCAGCGTGTAGCGCAGGTTGTTGAGCACGTTCGGCGTAAAGTGATAAGTCCACTGCGCGCCTGTGTTAATCCCGATGGCGGACACCGTGTCCAGGAAGCCGAACAGGTTCGGATTCGTGGTGTAGCTATCCTGCCACGCAAAATCGCCGTTGATCTGGTTCTTCGCATTGATGGTATGGCTGACGCGCGCGTTGACGTTGCTCTGGTCGCCGATCCCCACCAGCGATGTCTGGTAGTTGTAGCGCGTGCCGCTGATCAGGTTCGACGAGTTGAGCAGAGGTTGATAGAAAGCCAACATCGACAGGGCTTGCGGGCTGAATTCGGAAGCGGGGATGGTCAGGCCGCCGGGAAATTTCCCTTCGAGTTCGTCCGCAGTGGGCACCAGCGCCGTGCTGATGTTGGCGTTGCGATTCCGAGTCAGCTGATAGTTGAGGAAGAACGTGGTGTTTTCACCGCTCAGCAGCTTGGGAATCTTTAGCGGGCCGCCGATCGCGCCGGTGGTGCGGAGATGATTGTAGGCGGATTTGGGCGTGTTTTGGCCGGTAAGCGAGAACGGTTTCGCATCGAGAGTCGAGTTGTCCAGAATCAGCGCCAGGTTGCCGCGGTACTGATTGCGGCGATTGCGCCGGGCGTTGCCAAAGGCATTGGGGTTATTTCCCCCGAATCTCCGAAAGCCTCCGCGCCCTCCCGGGCCCCCGGGAAAACCGCCGCCCCCGAATCGGCCGCCACCACCGCCTGGCCCTCCGAAACCGCCCGGCCCGCGCGCGCCTCCGCCCCCCGGGGCGCCCGGTCCTGGTCCGCCGGGTCCGCCCGGACCCGCCTGGGCCAAATTGCCCGGTCCTCCGGGGCCGAAAATCATCCAGTCGTTTTGTTGGGGTGTGTTCGAGTTCACGCCGCTGCTGATGCTCCCGTTCACTACCAAAGCATCCGAACCGCTCTGGCTGAGGTTGCCCGCAGCGGCATTGATCCCCCCCGCGGGTCCGCCCTCGTCTTCCAGAGCCGCGGCCTCGGCCGAACCGTTCAAGTCCAGGCGTTGGAATACATCGGTGGCGCTTCCTTGTCCAAATGAGGGGCGCCCGCCGGAGCCAGCCTGCCCTCCGCCACGCCCGGAGCCCGAAAAGTTCCCCGGATTTCGCCCGGACGCATTGCCCGTGGCGGTCTCAGCCGGCTGCCGCACAGCGCCCGGCGTCTGCGCCGCCGATCCGGGGGCCCGGTTGCGGAACCCGCGCGGAGCCGCAAAGGGTTGTGTGCTGAAGGCTTCCGGAGACAACAATTGCAGGTGCCATTCCGAGCCCCCCGTGCCAAAGGGAATCTTGATCGGGGCGCTGACCTTCGCGAAGCCGAGCATATCCACTTCCACCGTCCAGGCGCCGTCCGGAAGATCGGTGAAACTGTAGACGCCTTTGTCGTCGGTAGTGGTGACCAGTTTCTTGTCCCCTTGCGTGGCAGTCACCGTGGCGCCTGGAATCGGCAGTCCTCCCGACGTGACCAGCCCATGATATTCCGACGCCACCAATCCGGAGGCAGCCAGACAGCACAATGCAAGGAGCTTCCAGGGGCCAAAAGACAACTTCAGACTCATGACGGCTAGTTAAAGGATCGCACGCTTGCCCGCGGCGGTTACGATAATCGGTGTAAAAGAGGGTAAATAGGCCTTACTGGGCGCGCAGCAAAAGCACCGTGATATTGTCCGGACCACCCGCCGCATTGGCGGCGTTGATCAACGCGCGGCACTTGGATTCGAGCGACCCGTTGCCGGCCAATGCGTCCGCGATCACGTCCGGCTCCACGACGCCGTGCAGGCCGTCGGTGCACATCAGAATCGTTTCGCCGGGGCGCGGCTGGACCGAATAAGAGTGCAGGCGCAGTTCCTGGCTGACACCGATCGCCATGGTCAACACATGCCGCATCGGGTGCGTCTTCAGGCTGACTTCATCCAGGCCTAGGCGGCGTCCCACCTCGTGCACCCAGGTCTGGTCCTCGGTGATGGTAATCAGTTCGCGGCCATCGAAAAGGTACGCCCGGCTGTCGCCGACGCTGGCCACCAGCAACTCGGGTCCGGATTCGAGCGCGGCCACCAGGGTTGTGCCCATGCCCTCCAGAGCCTGGTCGCTCGAGGCGGCGGAAATCACCTGGTGATTCGCTTCGCGGAAGGCGGCGAAAAGCGTATCCAGGTCCGTTCGTCCGGCGCCCTCCACGTAGGAGGCTACCGTTTCGGCGGCGAGCCTGGAGGCATGTTCGCCGGCCTGTGCGCCGCCCATTCCGTCCGCGACCACGAACAGGCCCGTCTCCGGCAGCACCAAGTAGTAGTCTTCATTGTTCTGGCGGACACAACCAGGATCCGACAATCCAAACGCTTCGAGCATGAGCTTTCTGGATTATACCCGTTTCCTGGATTTATCCCGCCCGTAGCCGGGCTATTGGGGTACCAGCCGGAGATTTAGTGGTGTTGGGGCTGAAGCACGGCCTTCAATTGCCAGTAGGCGCTTTCCTCGTAGTTGGTTTTCAAGCGCTCCAGGCCCTCGGTGCGCTCATCTCCCGGGCGGGGGCCGGTTTGGGTCTGGCATCGCGCCAACAGCAGCGTGGCCTGATCGTCGTCGGGATCGTGCGCCAGCACGTTGCGAAAACGCTCCGCGGCGGCAGAAAAGTTGCCGGCGCGCCACAGCGCGTAGCCCACGTTGAACTGATACACCGGATCGCTCGCGTCCCCCTCCAGCGCCTTGCGGAAATCGTCCACGGCGGCGGGCAGATTGGCGCGCGATTCCGCGGCGCCCAGGTTGTTGTAGACCTCGCTCAGCGGCACCACCCGTGCCACCAGCTGGAAGGCGGCCCGGGCGCCGGCAAAGTCGCCCATTTCGTAACGGCACAGCCCCAGGAAGAAGTTGGCCTCCCGGTAGTGGTCGTCGGCGGGACTCATCTTCTGGAACCAGTCGGCGGCCGACGCGTAATCCTTCTTGCCCCACAGCAAGCGGCCGAGCTGAAAATCGGGCAGCGAATAATGCGGGTCCAGCCGCACGGCCTGGGTAAAGAAGCGATGTTTGTCGTCCGGATTGGAAGCCAGCAGGCCGCGAATGTAATTTTCCACGGCGTCCACGCGCGCCGCCGTGTGGCGCTCGCGGAATTCGGCTTCCGAAGGTGCTCCGCGCGGATCCACGAACTGCAGCATTTGCCAGGCCAGATGTTCCTGCAACGTGGCCAGGTCCTCCAGCGCTCCCACCTCGCGGAACTCGGGTCCCTGCTTCACGTGTTTCAGATCCAGCACGCGCGCGGTGATCTGCAGCGAGCCGCGGCTTTTCACGGAAGCGGGAACGGGCTTCAAGTCAAACTGCCCGAAGATCACCTGTTCGGCGTCCAGCTCCTCGCCGATTTCCACGATGGAAGCCTTGGTGAGCAGAGCGTACGGCCGGATCGCGAGCCGCCGGTAGACTTCCACCCGGTCGTCGCGGTCAAACGCCATCAAGCCTTGGGAAGACAGCGCCTCGTGCACGGATTCCGCGAGGCTCTCGCCAATCCAGTCCAGGTTGGGTTGCTGGGAGACGTTAAAGAAAGGCAGGACTACATAGGTGGCCGCCCGTGCCGCCGGAAGACCCAAGCAAAGCAGAGCGGGGAGCCAAACAATACGGCGCACATCTCTATTCTAATGCGCCGTGGCCGGCGGCGAATCACAAACAACCCGCCGCCGGGCAACCGCTCGCCACACCGGCCTCAGTTGGTGGCGTTGCTGGACTTCTCGAAAACCAGCTTCGTGTTCGTGCCACCCAGCCGGATCTCGTCGACTTGCGTGCCTTGCATGCGGACGGAGGTGCTCGCGAATTTCCGTTCCTCTTTCTCCACCCTGACCGGCGCCTCGGTGACTACCTTCTTCTCTCCGCTTTCCCGGATCAGCGCTTTATCGCCCTCCAACTCCACCTTGTAAGAGCCTGGCTTCACTTGCGCGCCGTCAATCGTGACGGGCTCGTAGAAAGTCACGTTGTAACTGGCGGCCGCGCTCGCCACCGCCAACGCAATGGATCCGAATCCCAATAGAACGTTTTTAACCATTGTTGTAACTCCTCAACTCAAGACTTACTAACTTCACGTACTAATACGTGTGATGAGGAATTGTGTTCCGCGATCCAGGAAAAAAAGATCGCGGCCATGCGATGTTTCACAGATTATTTACAGCGTTGAATCCAAGGCGTGCGCGTGACGCTCGCGTTCCACTATCGCGAGTGCTTCGGCTTCGACCGCCGCGTCGCTTCCGAAGCCTTTCAGCCAGTGCACCTCCGGCTCTTTGCGGAACCAAGTGAGCTGGCGCTTGGCGTAGCGGCGTGTTGCAAGCTGCGTGGATGCCAGCGCTTCCTGTTCCGTCATGCGCCCCTGGACCACCTGGAACGCCTGTTTGTAACCGAGTGACTCAAACGGCTTGGCGTCCCCGCTTACGCCGCGCGCCAGCAAGCCGCGCACTTCCGCGATCAAGCCTTGTTCGAAGATGCGAACCGTGCGGGCATTCAGCGCGGCGTACAACTTCTCACGCGGCGGATCGAGACCCACTTTGATCGGCCGGAATCCGGTCAGGGGCGAACGGCCTTGCTCGAACAACAGGGACATCGGACGGCCGGCCTGCAAGCGGACCTCGAGCGCGCGCAGCGTCTTGTTCTTGTCGTGGGGATGAATGCGGGCCGCCGCGGCCGGATCCAGACGCCGCAGAATCCGGTGCAGACTCCCCGGCCGCCGGTCTTCCCGCGCAGCCAACCGGGCGCGCAGCGCGGCGTCGCGGGTTGGGCCGGGAAACAGACCTTCCAAGAGCGCGCGCAGGTAGAAGCCCGTGCCGCCAACCACGATGGGAACCCGCCCCCGCGCCGCGATCTCCCGCAAAACCGGGCCGGCCGCGCGCGCGTAATGGCCAGCCGTGAACAGCTGATCCGGTTCGAGCATATCGATGAGATAGTGCGGGACGCCGCGCCGTTCCGCCGGTGGAACCTTGGCCGTGCCCACGTCGAAGCCGCGGTACAGCTGCAGGGAATCGCAATTGACGATCTCGCCGCCGGCCTGGAGCGCGATGCGAATCGCCAGCTCGCTCTTGCCCGAGCCGGTTGGCCCCAGCACCACCGTAACCGGAGTCAAACGCTGTTCGTCCACGCTGCTGGAGATGGTAGCGCGGCTCCGTCGCGGCTAAGCGAGGCCCGTCAGCCGCGACCGCCTGCCGGAGTTCAGGGTTATACTGAAGTTGACCACGTCTGCGCCCGATCGAAGCGATCCGGGTAAGGGAAAGAGAGCGTTTTTCGATGATCCCACCACGCCGGTTGGCGAGCGTCCCTTGTCTTCTTGTACTTGCCGCGGCCGCTTTCGGCCAAAACGCGCCAGCGCCACCCCAGCCGGCTGCCACTACGGACAAAGCCTCCGCCGACAAGGCTGCCGCCTACTACAACTATTCGCTCGGCCACCTTTACGCGGAGATGGCGGCGGCGTACGGCAACCGGGGCGACTACTTCAACAAAGCCGTGGACGCCTACCGCGCGGCGCTGAAAGCCGATCCTAGCGCCACCTTCATCGCCGAAGAGCTCTCCGATCTTTATATCCAGGCCGGCCGCCTCCGCGAAGCGGTTCTGGACGCCGAAGACCAGCTCAAGCAAAATCCCAACGATTTGAACGCCCGGCGGCTGCTGGCCCGTATCTACACGCGTCTGATCGGCGATTCGCAGACCAACCAGATCGACCAGGACATGGTCAAGAAGGCCCTGGAGCAGTACCAGAAAATCACCGCCGCCGCCCCCAACGATTTGGATAGCTGGCTGATGCAGGGCCGGCTCCAAAAGGTGCTGCAAAACTCCACCGAAGCGCTCAACGCCTACAAGAAGGCGCTGGCCCTCGATCCGGACAACGAAGACGCCATGACCGGCATGGCCACCGTATACGCCGATCTGGGCGACAACAAGGCCGCCGCCGACATGTTGCGCAAGGTGGCCGAAAAAGATCCCAACCCGCGCAGCCTCACCAGCCTGGCCAGCGTGTACGAGCAGTTGAAGGATTATTCGCTGGCGGCTGAAATGCTCCGCCGCGCGCTGGATGAGCAGCCGCAAAATTCCGAACTGAAACGCGCGCTGGCGGAAGATCTGCTGCAGTCCAACCAGCTCGATGACGCGCTGAAGACCTACCAGGAATTGGCCGCCGAGGATCCCAAGGACGCGCACTCGTTCCTGCGAATTTCCCAGATCTATCGCCAGAAACAGAATTTCGTGAAAGCGCGCGAAGCCGCCGACAAGGCCAAGGGCCTGGATCCCGATAACCTCGAAGTCCAGTTCAACGACGTCAACCTGCTCACGGCCGAAGGCAAGGTCCCGGATGCCATCAAAGCCCTGAAAGGCATTCTCGACGCCACCAACAAGAAGAGTTATAGCGCCTCGGAGAAAAGCAGCCGGGTTTTCCTGCTCCAGAACCTCGGCGATCTCCAGCGCACCGTCGAGCAGTACGGGCCGGCCGTGGACACCTTCCGCGAGGTAGCTGACCTCGATTCGGATTCCGCGCCGCGCGCCATGGCGCAGATCATCGAGACCTACCGCGAGGCCAAGGATTTTCCCAAAGCCGAAGCGGAAGCCGACGCCGCCGTGAAAAAATACCCGGACGACCGGTTGGTGCGCACCGAGCACGCTTCTTTGCTCTCCGACATGGGCAAGACCGATCAGGCCGTGGCCGAAACCCGCAAGATGCTGGACGGCAAGAACGACCGCGACACGT
Organism: Bryobacteraceae bacterium; assembly: GCA_035508055.1. Classification (GTDB taxonomy): domain Bacteria; phylum Acidobacteriota; class Terriglobia; order Bryobacterales; family Bryobacteraceae; genus Palsa-89. The sequence goes on from DATJNO010000174.1 coordinate 50,353, forward strand.
ACTTGAACCTCGCCGAAATCTACGAGAAGGCCAAGAACTTTAATGAGATGGCCAAGTCGCTGGACGCCGCCGAGAAGCTGTCCCAGACCAACGACGACAAGCAAGCCGTGCTGTTCCTGCGCGGCGCCATGTACGAGCGGATGAAGAACGTTCCCGCCGCCGAGGCCGAGTTCCGCAAGGTCCTGACTCTCAATCCCGACAACGCCGCCGCTCTGAACTATCTGGGCTACATGCTGGCCGACCGCAACGAGCGTCTGGACGAGGCGCGAGACATGATCCTCAAAGCCGTTTCGCAGGAACCCACCAGCGGCGCTTACCTGGACAGCCTGGGATGGGTCTACTTCCGGCTGGACAAACTCACCGAAGCCGAGGACAAGCTGCGGCTGGCGATGCAGTACATGTCCCGCGATCCTACCGTGCACGATCACCTGGCCGAGGTTTATTTCCGCGAAGGGAAAGTCAAGGAAGCCATCACGCAATGGCAAAGTTCGTTGCGCGAGTGGCAGGCCGGCCCTCCCGCCGACTTCGACCATAGCGAGGTTTCCAAGATCCAGAAGAAGATTGAGGACGCCAAGGTCCGCCTGGCCAAGGAAACCGGGGCAAAGCAGCCCTGACGCGCTGCTCGCGCAACCGCGCTCCATCCCGCGCCGCCCACTGCCAAACGGCTCTCAGTTGTGCTAAATTTCCTCCGATAGGAGAGACTTGATGAAAAGTTACATTCTGGGCCTGGTGTTGTTGGTACTGCCCGCCGCCGCCCAAGAAAAGCAAAGCTTCACCATTAATGTCGGCACGCCGGAAGGGCAGCTCCTGCAGGCCATCGGTCAGGAGACCGACGACGCCCGGAAGGCGACGCTGGCGCAGGATTTCTTGTCGAAATATCCCAAGCATGAAGGCGCCGGCTGGGTGTGCTCGCAGCTGGAGTCGATCCTGGTTTCGCAGAAGGACTATGACAAGGCGCTCGCGGCGGGCAATGCAACCTGGCCCAATGTCCCCGACATGGACCTGGCTTACTATGCCCTGAAGGCCGCGGTCGAAAAAAACGACCTCGATCAGGTGAAGACCTGGTCCGAGCGGACGTCCGAAGCCGCGCACAAGACCATCACCGCCGACGGAACGCCCACGGATGACGAAACCAAGAACGATCTCGAGCACGCCAAGCAGGTGGACGAGTACGCCGAATATGCCTTGTATGTCACCGCGCTCAAAGAGAAGGAAGATCCCAAGGCCGTCATCTCGCTGGTGGACGAGCTTGAAAAACTGAACGTCAAAAGCCAGTATCTGCCGTTGGTGAGCGCGAGCTATTTTGGGGCGCTCGGAAGGGCCGGTGAAGCGGCCAAGGTGTGCAGCTCCGCCGAACGGATGTCGGGGCCGGGTTCCAAGAACGCCGAAGCGATGCTGGTGGCGGCGAACTGCGCCTGGCGATCCCAGCGCGGCTCCAGCGTGATCAGCTACGGCAACCGTGCATTGGAGGCCATCAACTCGCGCCAGAAAGAGCAGGGCATGAGCGATGCCGAATGGGCGACGATGAAAGCGAACATCGTTGGCGGCGCCAATTGTTATGTCGGGATAGGCTACAGCCTGGAGCAAAAGTGGGGCCCGGCGAACAAATCCCTGCGCGCCGCGCTTCCCGAGGTGAAAGACGAAGACCTCCGCGGCACGGCGCTCTTTTATCTCGGGTTGGCCAATTACAGTCTGGGCAAGCTGGTGGGCGACCGCAGCCAGATGCGGCAGGGCCTGAACTTCTTCGAGCAGTCGGCGGGCGTCAAGAATCCAATGCAGGGCCAGGCGTCCAGCAACGCCCGGGTGATTAAGCAGGAATTAGGCGGCAAGTAGCACGTTAACCCGCGATCGATTTCCAGTTCTTCGCCAGATGCTCCGCGGTGCGCCAGGCCAGCGCTTGCATGGTCAGCGTCGGATTGCGCGCGCCGCTGGTCCCGAACACCGAACCGCCGACGAGACCCAGGTTCGGCGCTTCATGCGAGAAACCCCAGCGGTCCACCACGTTGGTTTCCGGATTATCGCCCATGCGCGTTCCGCCGTAGGTGTGCGTGGAAAGCGCCGGTCCGAAGGGCTGGCTCTTCACCACTTCGATCGCGCCCGCGGCCTGGAACCACTCCGCCATCTTTTCTTCGGCGTATAAGCCCGCGCGCGTTTCGTTCTCCTTGGGGCCGCTGGTGACGCGACACACCGGATCGCCCAGCGGATCCTTCACCTCGGGGTCCAGATCCAGATAGGTGTTTTCGTAGGGGAAGCTGTTGGTCTGCAGATACGCGCTGGTCCAGCGGTTTGCGTTCTGGTGCACGAACGCCTTCCACTTCGATCCCCAGGCGGGCGCGCGGTCGAACGTGCTCATCGCGGCCGACGCGATGGGGTGCACTTCCATAAACGCGCACAGGCTCGCACCGCCGATAAAGCCCAGGCCGGAATGATCGAAGCTGTCGTCGGCCCATTCGTCGCACACCACGCCTTGCGAAAGCATCGCGCCGTACCAGGTGTTGAGATCCTCCGGGAACAGCGCCGTGACGCCCACCCCCGATTGAATGTCCCAATGCCCGAAGTAATGCTTTCCAACCTGGCTGTGATTGTTGGAGAGTCCGCGCGGATAAGCTTTCGACTTGGACAGCAGCAACAGCCGCGTGTTTTCGTAGGTGTAAGAGCCGACGAGCACGGCTTTGGCAGGCTGGAAATATTCTTTGCCGTCACGAAGGTACGTCACGCCGGTGACCTGGCCGTCATTCCCCGCGACGATGCGCGTCACTTGCGCGCGATCGACCACGGTCAGGTTCTTGGTCTTTTGCGCTTCGGGAATCGTTGTGAAGCAAGTGGAGTTCTTGGCCTGAATGTGGCAGCCGCCGCGATCGCAATAGCCGTGATAGGCGCAGCTGGGCCGCCCGCGATAGGGCTGCGAATTGATCGCCGCGGGCGCGTGAAACGGTTTCCAGCCGAGCGACTGCGCGGCCTTGTGCATCAGGTCCAGGTAGCCGGACGTGCGCAGCGGCGGCATCGGGTATTCGCGGCGCCGCGGCCCTTCATGGACGTTGCCCGACGGATCCAGCTTGCCCTGGATGTTGCCCGCCTTACCGGACACGCCGATCTCATATTCCACCGTGTCGTAGTACGGCTCCAGTTCGTCATAGCTGATCGGCCAATCTTCCAGCGTCGATCCCTTCGGCAGCATGCTCGCGCCGTAACGCTGGACCGTTTCCGAGCGCGTCTTGAAATCCCACGGCTTCAACCGCCAGCTCTGCGCATGATAGTGAATGGACGTGCCGCCGACCGCGTTCATCATCGGATGGCTCGTGGCCTGCCGCGCCTTCCTCGTCGGGCTGGTGCGAAACGTGGGAATCTCGCGCTTGGCTTTGGTTCCGGTGGTCACCAATTGGCGCACGTTGTTGTGAATCTCATCGGGCTTGAAGTCGCGCGCCGGATTCATCCATGTGCCGGCTTCCAGTCCCACAACTTTGAGGCCCGCGCGCGCCAGCGGCAGCACCGCGACGCCTCCCGCGGCGCCGAGGCCCACCACGGCCACATCCACAGGCTTCAGGTTAACGGCCATATTTCGGACCGTACGCTGACACGTGTACCGGCTTGGCGCTCACGCCGAGCTTCTGGTCGTCCGGCGAAGTCGCCATCCGAGGGCCGGGATAGCGGATTAGATCCCAGCCGGCGAAATTCTTGTTGCCACCGTAATACGGATCGCCGAACATGCCTTCCAGCGTGAGCCTGCGCGCGCGGGCAAAGAAAGCTTTGGCGTTGGCGAACCCTTCGGCCTTACCGTCGTCCATGGCCGTGAGCACGGCGTCCTGCTGTTCGGGGGAAAGCTCCACGAACGCGCGGCCGTGGGAGCGCTTCGCATACCCATCCGTCGCTTCCAAGCCTTCGACGAAAGCGGCTTTCTCACCCTTCAGATAATCGCCCAGCGACCGGTTGATGTAGACCGCGACGCCGCTCTCGGCCGCGCCCGGTCCCAGTTCGTCTCGGGGGATGATCCGGTCGACGAACGCCTCCAGAATCCGCAGCTGCACCGCCGAAAGCGCGGATTCATCCGGTGGCTGCGCGGCGGCGGTGAGAGCCGCTACTGGAACGAATGCGGCGCTCGCGATCACGGCGCGCCGCGAAATTTCGTTAGCTGCCTTGTCTTGGGGCGGCATGAGGCTTTTCCTAGCGGTGGAAGAGACCGTTGTAAACGCCGCTGGCCAGAATATGCCCGCTCATTGCCTTTTCCAGTTCATCGCGCGATGCGGTGGCGGGCAGATCCAGCTTGGTGTCCAGGGCGTACAGGTTGAACGTGTAGTGGTGCGGCAGTCCCGCGGGCGGGCACGGTCCCATGTAGCCAACCTGCCGGGCGATGTTGTTGCCCTGCATGGTCCCGTCCGGCATGTCAGCCTTCTTCGGCATGTCCGCGGGAAGCCCCTTGGCGCTGGCCGGAATGTTCCAGGCGATCCAGTGCGTCACGTCGTCGAAGGTCTTGCCGGGATGGACGTCGCCGTCGTGGAAAATCAGCGCAAACGTAACGGTGTCGCCCGGCGCGCCGCTCCAGTCAATCTGCGGCGAACCACCCGGCGGCTTCGCGGCGCACGTGTACTTCTCCGGAATGTCCCCGCCATCGCTGTAGCCGGACACAGTAATCTTCAGCGGGGAGGGAATCTTGAAGCCTCCTCCTTTGTTCTGCGCGAAAGCCGCGCCCGCGGTCAGCGCCACCGAGGCGGCGAAAATTGTCAGAGATCTCATGTGCAAGTCCTCCTATTTGCCCGTGTAGCTGACGCGCCAGATGGCCTTGTAGCCGTCGTCGGTGAAGTAGAGCGAGCCGTCCTTGGCCACCACCACGCCCACCGGCCGTCCCCAGGCGTTTCCTTCGGGCGTGACAAACCCGGTCACGAAGTCCTCGTAGATGCCGCTGGCGTGGCCATTGTCCAAGGGCACGCGTACAATCTCGTAACCTGCACGCGCGGACCGGTTCCACGACCCATGCTCGGCGCCGAACAGATCGCCGTGGTATTCCTTCGGGAACTGGTTGCCTTCGTAGAACGTGATCCCGAGCGATGCGTTATGCGGCTGCATCAGCACGTCGGGAACGATCACCTTACTCTTGAGTTCATTATGTCTGCCCTCCCGCCGCGGATCCTCGTGCGCGCCCATGTAGAACCAAGGCCAGCCGTAAAAGCCGCCCTCCTTTACGTGTGTGATGTAGTCGGGCACCAGGTTGTCGCCCAACTCGTCGCGCTCGTTCACCGAGCACCACAGTTCGCCGGTCTGTGGATTCACCGCCAATCCCACGGGGTTGCGGATGCCCGCGCCATAGACCTGCACGAACTTGCCGTCGGGCGTGTATTCCAGAATGTTGGCGCGATGGAACTCTTTCGGATGAGTGTCCGGATCGTCCACGTTCGAGCCGGAGCCGACGGCCACGAACATGCGCTTGCCGTCTTTCGAAAACACGACATCGCGCGTCCAGTGGAAGCCGCCCGTGGGTAGCTCGGGAATGACCGTTTGCGCCGGCCCGGTGGCCTTCAAATCGCCGTTCTTGTAGGGAAAGCGCACCACCGAATCGGTGTTGCCAATATAAATCCACTGCGGATTCGCGCCCACCGGGTAAAACGCGATGCCGAATGGCCGCTTCAAACCGGTCGCGAAAGTGGAAACCTGCTCGGGCTTTCCGTCAGCGCTCCGGCCGCGAAAAACCTTGATCTCTCCCGGCGTGCTGTCGGCCACGAAGAAGTCGCCGTTCGGAGCCATGCGAATCTGGCGCGGCTCGGTGAGGCCTTCGTGCACGTAGAGTTCGACCTTGAATCCGGCCGGCGCCTGCGGCCACATGTTCTCCGGCTTGGCGACGATGCGGGGGAAGTTGGCGCTCGATTTGGTGGCGTACGGCTTGGGAAGGGCGTCCACCGTGATCTTGTGAAACAGCCCCGGCCGCTCCGTGCGGTAATCGGCGAAGGCCTGCTGCCCGGTGACCAGATCCTTGGGATCAAACTTATCGGAGGCCGCTTGCAACGCCCAGCCCGCAGCCAATACGAGCAGCGCAGCCGGCGCCATCCAGTGGATCTTTTTCATCTTCCCTCCAGGTAACCACGGCGTTTCCGGATGGGATTCCGTCCACGCGACTGACCATTATATCCCGCAGCGCCTGCCCGAACGCCCTACGTCAACTGCCGCCAGGCGCTCCAGCAGATCCCCAACATCCGTACTCCGTTGCGGAAGACGCGCGTCATCTTGGTGACGCCGTAGAAGCGTTCCTGGTAATGCACCGGCACTTCGACGATCTCCAGATGCAGCTTGGCGGCGCCGAACAGCAGCTCGTAGTCGCCCCACAAGTCTTTCAATCCCCAACTGCCCAGCCGCGGCGCGATCCGCTTCCAATCGTCGCGCCACAGCACCTTGGTGCCGCACAGCGTGTCTTTGATGCGCTGGTGCAGCAGAAACGAGAAAATCAGGCCGAACAGCTTGTTCCCTACGCGGTTGGTCAATTTCATGGCCGCCTTCGGAACCGGATACACCAGCCGGTTGCCGTTGATGAACTCGCCGGTGCCGCTCACGATGGATCGAAAGAAGTACGGCAGCTCCTCCGGCATCACGGTCAGATCGCCGTCCAAAATCATGAGCACGTCGCCCTCGGCCGCGTTGAAGCACGTCCAGACGTTTTCCGCTTTGCAGATGCCTGGCCCGTTCACCAGCCGGATGTTCTTCTCCGGGTAAAGCCGTTGCAGGCGCAAGACTTCGTCCGCCGTTCCGTCGGTAGATTTGTCGTCGCCAAAGATAATCTCCGTGCGCTTTCCCATCCAGGGAATGCGCTCGACCGCCGGTTCGACATTGCCCCGCTCGTTGCGGCACGGGATGACCACCGAAACGGTGACATCCTGCTCGCGTTTCGGCTCGGGAACCGGTCTTGCCACTAGTACTTCCATCAGGCAAAGCCTTCGCAGTAGCGGCAAACGCGCCAGGAAGTCGTTGAGCAGCCACGAAACAACGGGAATCCATTTGGGGAAAAGGATAAAGCGATGGTTGCGCACCACGCGAAATCCAGCCAACGCCAAAAATCCTCGTAAATCCTGCTCGCTCACCCAGTTAGGCTCGACGAACGGCGCCCGCAAACCGATCCGGCTGGCGCAGTCCAACAGCGGCTGCCAGAGTTGGTTGTAGTTCATCACCAGCAATCGCGCCTGTTCGGTGCAATGATCGCGCGCCTTCTCGAGCGCGCCCAGAATGTTCACCGTATCGAAGACGTGATTGAAGATGACGTAGTCGAAGCTTTCACCCAGGTCGAGCTCTTCCGGCGCGGCAGCGACAAAACGAAGCCGCGGATGGTTGGCTTGGGCGATTGCCGTCAGCTTTTCGCCGATTTCCACCCCAACGCCTTGCGACGGCTCCACGGCGGCCAAAAGGTGCCCGGTCTGGCAGCGCAACTCCAGCACGCGCTTGCCGGGTTCGACGATGAACCGCAGAACCTGCTTCAACCGGCCGTAGAAATAGGGGTTGGATTGGATCCATTTGTCGCGTTTTCCGGCAATGCTATCTTGGAAACTCCGGCGGGCTTCGCGGCTCAGCCGCAGAGCCTCCGGTCCCCAAGCTTCCTTTGGTGCGGCGGCCGGCATGGAATAAACTAGCTTTTCATGGTATCGGATTCGGCCGGCGCTCGCGTCGCGCATGAAATTGAGCACGGCAAGTACCTGGCGGGCGGATCAGCTTTGCCGAGCCTAACATGCTCAATCCACAGATCTTTTGCGAGCGCCACTTCCGCCGGTTCTTCCCCCAGGTCTCTCCCGACGAGACCGCTTTCGTACGACTGCGCCTGCGCTGTGACCTGGAGCGGGCTGGCTTCGTTTTTATCGATATTCAGCCGTTTGACTGGCTCCATCCCTCCACCCCACAGCCTCTGATCCCGCTGGTCCGTGGAATTGGCAAGACGCTGGAAGCATTCTGGGTGATTCGCGAGTTCGCGGGTTCGCTGCGCCTCCAGGCCACCCGCCCGCGCTAAAAGTACCGTATACAGCGGCACTGAGAAAGTGCCGATGGAATCGGGGTAAGCTCTTAGGCCATTTTACTCGCGGGAGATCTATCGGGAGATGTTTCCCATCATCGGCGTCCTTGTCGTTCTCGGCTGCATAGCTGGCGGCTATCTGATGGAAAAGGGCAACCTTTTGGTTCTCATGCAGCCGGCCGAGTTGTTGATCATCGGTGGTGCGGCCATCGGCACCGTACTGATTGGTAATCCGCCGCACATTCTCAAGGCGCTGATCGGAAGCGTCCTGGGTGTGCTAAAGGGAAGCCGCTACACGTCCGCGCTTTACCTGGACACTTTGCGCTTCCTGAATGATTTTTTCGCGACATCCCGCAAAAACGGTCTGACTTCGCTCGAACAGGATCTGGACGAGCCGGAAAAAAGCGCTCTCTTCAAGCGGCACCCCAACTTCACCAAAGACCACGAAGCCATGCACTTCTTCTGCGACACCATGCGGACAGCGGTGGCCGGCGGCGTGGAAGTGCACGATCTGGATCAGGTGATGGAGACGGACTTGGAGGTGCTGCACCACCAGAGCCTGTTGCCGGCGGGTGCGCTCAGCACGATGGCGGATAGTCTCCCCGGCTTGGGAATTGTGGCGGCGGTGCTCGGCGTGGTCATCACCATGGGCTCCTTGGGCGGCCCGCCGGAGGAGATTGGGCACAAGGTAGCGGCGGCGCTGGTGGGAACGTTCCTGGGCATTCTGCTGTGTTACGGATTCCTGGGGCCAGTGGCGGCCAACATCAAGAAACAAACCAGCGCCGAAAGCGAATATTTCACGTGCCTGCGCATGGCGCTGCTGGCGTTCATGAAAGGCATGCCGCCGATCCTGGCGCTAGAGGCGGCGCGGCGCGCGATTCCGCCGCACGTGCGTCCTACGTTCCAGGAGATGGACAAAGCCTGCCGTAAGCCCGCGGCCGCGGCGGGTGGCAGCACGGAGGCAGCCGCTTGAGCCAGGGCAAAGCCCCGGTCATCATCATCAAGAAGAAGGTCGCCGGGCACGACGATGAGCACGGTGGCGCTTGGAAGGTTGCCTACGCGGACTTCGTCACGGCCATGATGGCGCTGTTCATCGTCTTATGGCTGCTGAGCGCCAGCCAGAAGGTGCAGAAGGCTGTGGGCGGTTACTTCCAGGACCCCACCGGAAAGGGCCGTCAAACGGGCACCACCAACGCGGGCGTCGGCGAAACTTTAACCGTCAATCAAGACGAACTGCAGAAGCTGAAGGAAGAAATCGCCAAGGCCATGCGGCAGGTCCCCAAGTTCAAAGATCTGGAAAACCAGATCAAGATGACCATTACCGCCGAGGGGCTGCGCATCGACCTGATGGAGACTAAGCGGGGGCTGTTCTTTGCGACGGGCGATCCCAAGCCGTCCGAAGCCGGGGCCGAACTGCTCCGGGTGCTAGGGACGCAGCTGGTGAAGCTGCCGAACAAGATCGCGATTGAAGGGCATACCGACGCCACGCCCTACGGCCGTTCGGATTATTCCAACTGGGAGCTGTCGGCCGACCGGGCCAACGCGGCGCGCAGGATTCTGATGGAATCCGGGCTGACGGAAGACCGCATCAGCCAGGTGCGCGGGTTCGCGGACCAAAGGCTGCTGTTCAAGAACGATCCCACGAATCCCTCCAACCGCCGCATCTCGATCATCGTGCGCAACCAGGGCATCGACCAGCAGGAAGAGAAGCTGGCCGAGACGCCGGCAGGACCACCGGACAAGGCTCCGGCCGCAGCGCCCGAGAAGCCCGCCGCGGTGACGCTCGCTCCGGCAGCGGGCAAGAAGTAGCGCCGTTTTTTCCGCACCCCTTGATTATCTACAAGAGCCGGTGTAAGCTGTTGTCGGTAATCTAGGGGAGGCGGCCATGAGCAAGCCCACTGACCTGGTACAGGGCACCCTGGACCTGTTGGTCCTCAAGACTCTCGCGCTTCAGCCCCTGCACGGCTGGGCCATCGCGCAGCGGATACGGCAGTTGTCCAACGAAGTGCTGCAAGTGCAACAGGGGTCGCTGTACCCTGCGCTTCACCGCCTGGAGCAGCAGGCCTGGATCAAAGCGGAATGGGGCGAGAGCGACAATCATCGCCGCGCCAAGTATTACTCGCTGACCCGCGCGGGCCGGCGGCAACTGGAGCGCGAAGCCAGCAGTTGGGAACGGCTGTCCGCCGCGATTTCCGCGATCGTGAAAGCGTAAAACGCCATGCGAGCGCTTCGGATTGCTCAATTGCGATTGCGGTCGCTGTTCCGGCGGGCCGCTGTAGAGCAGGAACTCGAAGACGAACTGCACTTTCACCTGGAACAGCAAGTGGAGCAGAACATCGCGGCCGGAATGGATCCAGTGGAGGCGCGCTCGGCTGCGCTGCGCCAGTTCGGAGGGCTCAGCCAGCGCAAGGATGAATGCCGGGACGCCAGAACGACCAGCTGGTTTGTGAACTTCTGGGAGGACGCCCGCTACGCCGTTCGCAGTCTCAGGCGCGATCCGTTTCTGATGTTGACGGCCGCGGTCACGCTCGCCGTTTGCATCGGCGCGAACACAACGGTGTTCAGCGTCGCCGATTCGATTCTCATCCGCCCGCTCCCGTATCCTCACTCGGACCGCATTGATTGGATCAGTGAGCGCGTCGGACCGGCGCAACAGGACATTGGCGCCGCGCCCGATTACTTCGCCCTGCGCGAGCAAAACCGGATTTTCAGCGATATTGCAGCGTTTCAGCCGATGACCGTGACCCTGACCGGAGTGGACAGGCCAGAAAAACTGGACGCGGCCACTGTCTCGCCCTCGTTCTTCCGAGTGATGGGCATGCAGCCCATGCTGGGACGCTATCTTGCGCCCGACGAGGTGGGGCCGAAGGCGCCGCCGGTTGTCATCTTGAGCTACGCTTTTTGGCGAAACCGCTTGGGAGGCGACCCCAATGCTGTGGGCAAGAGGATTGCACTGGACCGATTGCCGCGAACCATCGTCGGCGTGATGCCACAGGGCTTCGATTTCCCGCACGGCGCTCAACTGTGGACGCCGGCAGTGCTGCTGGATCAGTCCAGCCAGCAGTTTCCCATTTCGCCGGACAAGCCGATCCTGATCGTTTCGATGCTCGGGCGGCGCAAGCCGGGCGTCGGCCCGATCGAGGCCGAAACGGAAATGAACCGGCTCTCCTTCGCCATCCGCGCCTTCTATCCCGAGCAGATGCGGAAAGTAGGCTTTCGGGGCGGCTTGATCATCGGAGCCACGCCGCTTCAAGACTTTGTCGCCGGGCCCCTGCGCCCCGCCCTGATCGTTCTGGCCGGCTCGGTCGTTCTGGTTCTGCTGATTGCCTGCGCGAACATCGCCAATTTGCTTCTGGCGCGAGCCGGCAGCAGGCAGCGAGAACTTGCCGTGCGGATGGCGCTCGGATCGGGCAGCGCCCGCATCGTGCGCCAGTTGCTGACCGAAAGCCTGGTGCTGGCGATTCCTGGCGGTACTGCAGGGATTGCACTCGCTTGGCTCGCAGTCCGCGTGCTCGACGACATCCAGCCCGCCATCCTGGTTCGCTATCCCGCCATCTCTATGGACTGGCGCGTGCTGGCGTTCACGATCGTGTTGATGCTCGGTACAAGCCTGGTTTCCGGCATCGTTCCCGCTGTGTCTTCAGCCGGCATCCACATTCAGGATGCGCTGAAGTCGGCGGGACTTACGCAGAGTGCCGGGCGCCGCGCAACCCGTTTGAGGAAAATCCTGGTGGTCGCTGAATTGGGCGTCTCGCTGGTGCTGCTCATCGGAGCCGGACTTCTCGCACGCAGCTTCCTGCACATGCTGCATGTCGAGCTCGGCTTTCCCTCCGATCATCTGCTGACGTTCCGAATCGAACCCGTCGGCTTCTCCATGGATCGCAACTACGGTCCGCTCTACGAGGATATTCTGGACCGGTTGCGCAACTTGCCGATCGTTCGTTCGGCGGCTCTCGTGGATGACATTCCGCTGAACTATAACGAGTATCCGAGCACCGGCGTCATTCGCGTGGTCGGGCGGCCCATCCTGCCCTTTGCGGACCGGCCCAGAATCAGCACCAACGAAGTTAGTCCGGAGTTCTTTCAAACACTCGGAATCGCGCTCAAGAGCGGCCGCATTTTCAATGCGCACGATTTCGTGAGGATGCCTCCCGCGGTCAGGCCCGGTCTTCTTTCGAGAGAACCGGTTGTCGTGAACGAAACCTTTGTCCGCCGGATCTTTCCAGGCGAGGACCCCATCGGCCAGCAACTGATCTTCGGTGTGGACGAATTGGACATTCGGTGGACGATCGTAGGCGTGGTGAGCGACGTCCGCAACACTGCGATCGGCGATCCGCCCTCGATGATCTACCGTTGCACATGCGGAGCCCCGCTGTTTCGAGCGGGATTCCTGGTCCGCACGAAAGTCCCGCCCGAAGCCGCAATCCGCGCCGTCGAGCAGCAGGTCCGCGCCGTCGATCGCGACCAGCCGATTTCCGACGTCAAGACCATGGACCAACGCCGCGATGCCGCTCTCGCGCCGGAGCGCTTCGAACTCATGCTGCTGGGGGGCTTCGCCTTCATCGCGATTGTTCTGGCCGCCGCCGGAGTTTACGGAACGATGTCTTATCTCGTTACCCGGCGCACGCGCGAGATCGGCATTCGCATGGCGATGGGAGCGCGGCTTTCCGATGTGTTGCGCCTGGTGCTGGGTGAAACCGGCGTGCTGGCTGCGCTGGCGATTGCCACCGGTCTCGGCGCCGCCTTTGCCCTGACGCGCTACCTCCGCTCGATGCTCTACGGCGTGAGCGAGCAGGATCCCATCACCTTCGCGGTGACCTCCGTCCTCCTGGCGGCGATCGTGCTGATCGCTGCGCTGGGGCCAGCCCTGCGCGCGGCGCGCATCGATCCCATGGCAGCTTTGCGGGAAGAGTAGACAACCTTCGGCTTTCTCGCTTGCCTTGCCTGCACGCGTTACGCTGAAGAGGGCCGCTGCATGGGATGTTCTCTTCGCTCCTGCGCCATTGCCGTTGCTGCTCTGGCTTCTGTCACCTGCGGCCTGTCTGAACTCAACGATAAACTGGCGCCCTCGCTCGATCACCCGGCTATCGGATATTACAATTACCTGCAACATCCGGCGCAAGATGTCGTCGCCGGATTGAAGCACGACATCGAAGAAGGCAAAGTGCAGCTGAAATTCGACGGAGAACGGGGCTATCTGCCGGCGGTGCTGCAGGCGCTGAACGTGCCGGTCGAATCGCAGATGGCCGTTTTTTCGAAAACCAGCCTGCAGGCGGAGCGCATCGAGCCGGCTAATCCGCGCACGATCTTTTTCAACGATTCGGTGGCCGTCGCGTGGGTGCACGGCGGATTCATCGAAATGGCCGCGCAGGATCCCCAGGAAGGCGTGATCTTCTACACGCTGGAGCAGCAGGCCGCGGCGCGGGCCAACATCATTCGCCGCGACGACTGCCTGCGCTGCCACAATTCCGACTTGAGCCTTGGCGTTCCCGGCATGATCGTGCGCAGTTTCTACACCATGCCGGACGGCCGTCCGCGGCTGATTCTGGGCGGATTCACAACCGATCAGCGCAGCCCGTTTGAGGAGCGCTGGGGCGGCTGGTATGTAACCGGAACGATGGCAGGCGGCCGGCACATGGGCAACGCGATGGTCGGCGATCCGGAGAATCCCGATTCGATGGTTACCGCCCAAACGCTCGATGTCGCGTCGCTCAGCGGCAAGTTCGATACCAACATTTATCTTTCGCCTTACAGCGACATCGTCGCGCTGCTGGTCTTCAATCATCAGATGCACATGATGAACCTGATCACGCGCGTGGATTGGGAGGTGCGCTGCGCCCTGTACGACAAAGCGCCGCCGGGCGTACTGGCCACGCTGCTGCGCGAATCCGCCCAAGAGTTCGTGGACTATCTGTTTTTCATCGATGAAACGCCGCTGCCCGGTCCGGTTCAAGGCGTTTCCGGTTTCACCCAAAAGTTCGCGGGCGAAGGGCCGTCAGACAGCCAAGGCCGGTCCCTGCGGCAATTTGACCTCAAAAAGCGCCTGTTCCGCTATCCCTGCAGCTACTTAATCTACTCGAAGGCTTTCGACAGCCTCCCCGAACCAGCGAAAGACGCCATCTACCGGCGCATGTGGGAAATCCTTTCGGGCGAAGAGAAGAGCAGCCGTTACACGCGGCTTTCGCCGGCCGGCCGCGCGGCCATCGTCGAGATCCTGCGCCAGACAAAACCAGGGCTGCCCACTTACTTCCAGCCCGTGGCGCACTAAGCAGCGAATTGCGCGCGGCGCGTTCAGCGGTCCTGATATACTTCGGCTTGCAATCCCAGATTCCACTTTCCGAGGAGATCCCGTGAAACGCATCCTGACCATCAGCTTCCTTGCCGCCATGACCGGCGCCGTAGCGCTCCACGCGCAGAATCCGTTCAGCGCCGACACCAAGAACACCTACGAGGGCACCAAGAAGACGGTGCTCGCGGCGGCCGATGAGATGGCGGAAGCCGATTATTCGTTCAAGGCCAGCCCGCCGGAGCGCACTTATGGAGCCATCGTCGGTCACATCGCCGACGTGCAACTCGCGCTGTGCGGCATGGCCAAAGGCGAACAGAAGATGGGCGACGCCGAGAAGACCAAGACGTCGAAAGCGGACCTCGTTGCGGCGTTGAAAGCGTCGTTCGACTATTGCGACGGCGTTTATAATTCCATGACCGACGCCGAGGGCGCCCAAACCGTGAAAATGTTCGGCCGCGACCGGGCCAAGCTGGGCGTGCTGAACTTCAACATCATTCACGACACGGAAATGTACGGCCAGATGGTGGTTTATCTCCGGCTGAAGGGCCTGGTGCCGCCGTCCAGCCAGCGCCGCCGTTAGCGGATTGCGCAAGGATTCCCTCGTTTCGCACTGAAAAATGGCAAATCTTGGATTTGTAGGCCTGGGTGTGATGGGCGGCCGCATGGTCAACCGCCTGCTGGATAAAGGCCACACCGTTACCGGTTACAACCGGACGCGCTCCAAAGCGCAATGGCTGATCGATCGCGGCATGCAGTTCGCCGATTCGCCGCGCGCAGTGGCCGCCGCAGCTGACGTGACGCTGTCGATGGTGACTAATTCGGCGGCGCTCGAAGAGGTCGCCAACGGCCCGGACGGCATGCTGGCGGGTTTGAGCGGCGGCAAGATCCTGGTGGACATGAGCACGGTCAGCCCGGAGCTGAGCAAGGCGCTGGCGGCCAAGGCGCGGGAGAAGGGCGCGGACATGCTGGATGCGCCGGTCTCCGGCAGCGTGATCACGCTGGAGCAGGGCAAGCTTGCGGTGATGGTGGGAGGGCGCGCGGAAAGCTTCGAGCGCGTCAAACCGCTGCTGTTGGACCTGGGGCCCAAGGTGACGCACGTGGGCGAGAACGGCCTCGCGCTGGTGATGAAAATCGCCACCAACCTCAGTCTGGCGGTGCAGATGCTTGCGTTCTCCGAAGCCGTGCTGTTGGCGGAAAAGAACGGGATCCTGCGCGAAACGGCTGTGGATGTTCTTACGCACAGCGCCATCGCCTCGCCCATGGTTCAGTATCGCGGTCCGTTCGTGCTGAAAATGCCGGAAGAGGCTTGGTTCAACGTCAACATGATGCAAAAAGACATGCTGCTGGCGCTCGAACTGGGGCGCAAAGTGGACGTGCCGTTGCCCACCACGGCCATCGCCAACGAATTCCTCACGGCGGCGCGCGGCATGGGCCTCGTGGAGCAGGATTTTGCAGTAATATTTGAAGTACTGGCAATCATGTCTGGAGTCTCAAAATGATCACGGCTGTCGATCCTTCCAAACCCGAAGCGCTGGCGGGCGCCGACTATCTGCGCATGTACCGGCAGATGCTCATGATCCGGCTCTTTGAAGAGCAGGTGAACGATTTGTACACGCGGGCGCTGATGCCGGGGCTGGCGCACCTGTATATCGGCGAGGAAGCCGTTGGGGTGGGCATTTGCGAGGCACTGCGGCCGGACGATTACATCACCAGCACGCATCGCGGGCACGGGCACTGTCTGGCGAAGGGCGCGTCGGTGGACCGCATGTTCGCCGAGTTGCTGGGCAAGCGCGCCGGCTACTGCAAGGGCAAGGGCGGATCGATGCACATCGCCGATCCGGCCACCGGCAACCTGGGCGCCAACGCGATCGTCGGCGGAAGCGCGGGCATCGCGACGGGCGCGGCTTTCGCGGCGCAGCGGCTGGGCAACGGTCGCGTGACGGTGTGCTTCTTCGGCGAAGGTGCGCTGGGGCAGGGCGTGCTGTACGAAGTGATGAACATGGCGTCGTTGTGGAAACTGCCGGTCGTGTACGTGTGCGAAAACAACATGTACAACGAGTACACGCACTATTCCGAGACCACCGCGGGCGACATTCTTTCGCGCGGTCCGGCGTTCGGTGTGCACTCCGAATCAGTGGATGGGCAGAATGTGCGCGCGGTGTACGCCGCGGCGCAACGGCTGATCGAGCGGGCGCGCCGGGGCGAAGGCCCGTCGTTCCTGATGGTGAACACCTACCGCTACCTGGGGCACCACGTCGGCGACGTCAGCCGCGAATACTACCGCTCCAAACAAGAAGAACAGCAGTGGAAGAGCGAGCGCGATCCCGTCAAGCTCATGGGGGATTGGTTAATCGCTGAAAAGCTGGCCGATCGCGCCGCGCTGGATCAGATTCACGCGGAAGTAAAGGCCGAAATCGATAAGGGTGTGCAGTTCGCGCTGAACGCTCCCTACCCGACGGCGGACGAGGTGGACCAAGATGTCTATGCCTAGTGTCACGGGGCTGGAAACGGCCACGCGCGAGCTGACGTTGGGTCAGGCGATCCGCGAAGCGCTGGCCGAGGAAATGCGGCGCGACGAGCGCGTCTTCGTAATGGGTGAAGATATCGCCGAAGCCGGCCATCCCTTTAAGGTGCTGACGGGCCTGGTGGACGAATTCGGTCCCCGGCGCGTGCTGGACACGCCCATCTCGGAAGCGGGCTTTACCGGAATCGGCGTGGGCGCCGCCATGACCGGCATGCGACCGGTGGTGGACATCATGTTCGGCGACTTCATCGGCCTGACCATGGACCAGATGGTCAATCAGGCCGCGAAGATCCACTACATGTCGGGCGGAGCTTGGAAATGCCCCATGGTGATGCGGACGACGCTCGGCGCCACGCGGCGCTCGGCCGCGCAGCATTCGCAATCGCTGCACGCGTGGTTCTGCCATGTTCCCGGATTGAAGGTGGTGTTGCCCTCGACGCCTTACGACGCCAAAGGGCTGCTGAAATCGGCCATCCGCGACGAAAATCCTGTGGCGTTTTTTGAAGACAAGATGATGTACCGGCTGAAAGGCCAGGTGCCGGAGGAAGAGTACACCATTCCTCTGGGCGTGGCCGACGTGAAGCGCGAGGGCGACGACATCACGATCATCGCCACCAGCAGCATGGTGCAGGTGGCCCTGGGCGCGGCGAGCCTGCTGGAAGAGGCAGGCATCAGCGCCGAAGTGGTGGATCCGCGCACGCTCTGGCCGCTGGATGAGAAGACGCTGCTGGAATCGGCGCGGAAGACGTCGCGCGTGATCGTGGTGGACGAAGGCTACGGGCGCTACGGTACAACCGCCGAGCTGGCCTCCGTCATCCAGGAAGGCGCGTTCTTCGATCTGGAGATGCCGGTGAAGCGCATGGGCGCGATGCACATTCCGATTCCTTTCTCGCCGCCTCTCGAGGACCTGACCGTGCCGACCGAAAAGTCGGTGGCGGAAGCCGCTCGCGAGATGCTCGGCAAAAACTGAGAGACCCGTTCAACACAACTGGAGATAGATCGTGGCACTGAAGACGTACGGAACAATGGCGGTGGATTGGGAGCAGCGCGTCGACTTCGAACGACTGCGCCGCGAGCGGCTGCAGCGGGCCAAGGACCTGCTGGCCAAATCCGAAATGGGCGCGTTGTTGTGTTTCGACATGAACAACGTGCGCTACATCACCGCCACGCACATCGGCACCTGGGCGCAAGACAAGATCAGCCGCTTCACGCTGCTGCCGCAGAATGACGAGCCGATCCTGTGGGACTTCGGTTCGGCGGCGAAGCACCATCAGCTCAACTGCCCCTGGCTGGGCGAGCGGTCGCGGCCCGGCATTGCATTGCTGCGCGGGGCGATGTCGCCCGAAATGGGACGCGCCGAAGACGTCGCGCGCAAGATCAAGATCGAATTGGAAAAGCGCGGCCTGCAGAATCAACCGGTCGGCATCGACGTGGTGGAACCGCCCATTCTCTTCGCGTTGCAGAAAGAAGGCATCACCGTTGTCGACGGCCAGCAGCTCATGTCCAACGCGCGCGTCATTAAGACGCAGGACGAAATCTCGTTGCTGAACCATTCCGCAATGATGGTGGACGCGGCGTATCACGAGTTATACATGGCGATGAAGCCCGGCTTGAGCGAGAACCAGGCCGTGGGGCTGGTGAACAAGATTCTCTACGACATGGGGTCGGAGTACGTGGAAGGCGTGAACGCGATTTCGGGCGAACGCTGCAGCCCGCACCCGCACGTGTTCTCGGATCGTATCCTGCGGCCCGGCGATCCGGTTTACTACGACATTCTACATTCCTACATGGGTTATCGGACGTGCTATTACCGCAGCTTCAGCATCGGTTATGCGCCGCATACCCTCATCGACGCCTACCAGCGCTGCCGCGATTATCTGGATGCGGCCATTTCGTTGATCCGGCCCGGCCGCACCACCGGAGAAATCGCTTCGGTATGGCCCAAGGCGCAGGAGTTCGGCTTCCCCAACGAAGAAGCGGCCTTCGCGCTGCAGTTCGGCCACGGCATCGGCCTGGCGATTTGGGAAAAGCCGGTGATCAGCCGCCTGGTTTCGCTCGAACATTCGCATGAAATCAAGCCCGGCATGGTGTTTGCGCTCGAAACCTTCTGGCCTTCGAAAGACGGCTGGAGCGCGGCGCGCATCGAAGAAGAAATCGTGGTGACGGAGACCGGCCATGAGGTGATCACGCGATTCCCGGCCGAGAAGCTCTTGGTTGCGGGCGCGCATTATTTCACCGTGGATGGGCCGCTCGAAACCACACGCGAGCACGATGGGCCGCCCAGTCAGCGCGTGGTCGATATGGTGGAAGCGAGCGCACGCGTCGAACAGGTGGTCTCGCGCTAGATGGCTGTGAGCGTCGTCATGCCCGCGCTCGAGATGGCGCAGGAGACCGGCAAAATCATCTCGTGGCTGAAGAAGGAAGGCGACTCGATCGCGAAAGGCGAGCCGCTGGCTGAGATCGAGACGGACAAAGTTGTGCTGGAGCTGGAAGCGCCAGGCGAAGGCGTGCTGGCCGGTGTGAAAGCCGAGGCGGGCGATGTGGTGCAAGTGGGCAAGACCATCGCGTGGATCGTTGCGCCGGGAGAATTGCCGCCGGTGGAATCGGATTCGCCGGCGCCCGCGGCGCGGACCATGACTTCGGCGCCCGCGGCTTCGGCCCCCGCGTCCGCACCGGCCGCGAGCGTTCCGAAAGTGGAAGCCAAGGTCTCGCCCAAAGCGCGGCGCATGGCCCAGGAGCTCGGGGTCGATCTCGCTACAATCACTGGCACGGGGCCGGGCGGCGTCATCAGCGGCGAGGATGTCGAGCGCGCGGCTGAATCGAAGAAAACCGTTCCAACTGCTCCCGCGGCGCTCAGCTCTATCGCGCGATTGATGGCCGAGCGCACCACGCAAAGCTGGACCACGGCGCCGCATTTCTTTCTGGCCCGCGAGATCGATGCGAGCGCGCTCAACACCGCGCGCGAGAAGCATGGCAAGCAAATCACGCACACCGATCTTCTGATTGCGATCGTGGGACGAGCGCTGGCGAAGCATCCCAAAATGAACGCCAGTTGGACCGGCAGCGCGATTCAATACAATCCGAATATCAACATCAGCATCGCGATCGCAGTGAAGGACGGCGTGGTGGGCGCAGTGATTCCGCATGCGGACAGCGCTAGCCTGGCAGCGATCAGCGCCCGTCGCCGCGATCTCGCCGAGCGCGCCCGCGCGGGACGCTTGCATCCGCCCGATGTCGCGGGCGGCACTTTCACCATCAGCAACCTGGGAATGTTCGGTGTGGATGCCTTCAGCGCGATCATCACGCCGCCGCAAGCCGCCGTTCTCGCCGTGGGCCGCATCGCGGATCGCGTGGTGCCCGTCAACGGGCTGATCGGGATCCGTCCCATCATGACGTTGACGCTTTCAAGCGATCATCGCGTTGTCGACGGCGCGCAAGCCGCCGCCTTCCTGAACGACCTCGCCGAAGCGCTGACCAGTGCGCAGCTATCGTAAGTGGTAGTTCACCCCAATCCCAAACGACCCCACTGAAGTACTGACGCTATGGCAATGGGTAGCTTTGATCAAGCAGATGACGACCGATGTCATCCGTTAGTGTTCGCGTAAACCAGTTCGACAGCACGACAACGCCCGCGCGGCTTTTCGGATCGAATCCGATGTAGGCTCGGTACCCGGGAGACGAGCCGTTGTGCCAGATGATGGATTTGCCATTTTTCGTTTGAATGACCCACACGTAGGCAATCTCCATTCCTGGCAGGGACGGTTCGGTGGAACGCCTGATCGACAGCTGCGCAGCCATTGCCTGCGCAAGGGGCGTCTTGACATATCCTAAATTAGCCGCGAGGAACGTCAGCAGGTCGTTGACGCTCGATTTCAAGCCGCCGCCTCCGTCCATAACTTCCCTTATCGAA
>DATJNO010000175.1:0-33771 GCA_035508055.1 Bryobacteraceae bacterium
TCGTTCCACACCTACGGGACGCCGCCGGTGGAAGTGAAGCACGGATAGCCGGCTTTAAAACGTCAGCGAAATACCCGCTTCCAGCTGATTGCGCGATGTGCGCGTGGACTGATTGTCGAAGATCTCGTCGATCCAGCGCGTGTAGCGAACTTCGGGCGTCACCTTGATTCCGAACTCATCGGTAAAGGTGATTCCGGCGCCCGCCACTTCGCCGATGGTCGAGCGATGCTGCGGCACGGCAGGCGTAAACGTACAGCAGGTCAGATTGCCGTTCACATCGGTGGAATCAATGGACGTCCGGATATTGTTCGCCGTGCGCCACGCGCCGCCCAGTTCCACAAACCAGCGCGGACTGCGCGGGCGTTTGGGCGTACCGTAATAGCGCACCAGCAGTGGAATATCGATCACGCGCGCGCGAGTATCCTCGTGCGTGCTGGTGGTGGTGGTGGAGGGATAAGTGGTACCGTTCAACACCTGAGTTGTGGTGGTGGCGACGGTGGTAGTGAGCTGATATCCGATGTGCTGCAGGAGCGCGCTGACATCCACATAAAAATGCTCCGTGATGCGGCCCTGCACCGTGAGCCCGTAACCGAGCCGTTCAGACGCACCGGAGGTCTGATATTGCGTGCTGATCTCCGACGTATTGTTCACCGTGGTAGTGGATCCGCCGATCATCGGCAGGCCGAGAAAGGTCAAAGTTGCGCCGCCGGTGATGCGGCGCTCGGACGGAGCGGGAGGCGCGGAAGACGATGAAGACGACGAGCTGGGAGCGCCCGCTGGGTTCTGTGGCGCATCCTGGCCATTGGCGCAATACCGGCACAGTGTTGCCGCCAGGCACACGGTTACAAGAGTCTTCAAACAGTCCTCCCATTGAATGCTTGTGTAAGAGATCAGTTTAACTTCAATAATCTTATACGGTCCACACGACGAACCGGGTACGAGTTTGTCCCGCGGCAAGTTCGAACCAACGCGCTACCGCATCATTCGTACCGAAGCGCCTCGGTGGGATTCAGCTGCGAGGCGCGATTGGCCGGCAGCATTCCAAAAATGACGCCGATGGCCACCGAGACGCCGAACGCCACCAGGACCGAGGTGGCTGAAATCGGCACATGGGAGAGCGGGACCACCGACGGCATGGCGCGGCTGATGGCGTCGGTGAAAAAACGCACGCTCAGCGGAATCGCGATTCCGATCATGATCCCGATCAGTCCCCCGCCCATGCTGATCACAATCGATTCCGTGAGGAACTGTTCCAGCACCGCGTGACGCGAAGCGCCCACCGCCATGCGCAGCCCGATCTCGCGCGTCCGCTCGGTCACCGTCACCAGCATGATGTTCATGATGCCGATGCCGGAGATGATCAGCGCGATGGCCGAGACCAGGGTCAGCACGATGGTCAGTACCAGGGCGATCTTTTCGGCGGCTTCCAGGATTCCGCCCAGATTCTCCACGTCGTAGCGGGCGCCGGCGCGGTGGCGGCTTTCCAGAATCTGCCGGATTTGCGCGGTCAGCGGCCCTACGTCCCGCGCCAGGCGCGCCTGAACGTACAGGGGATCGATGCGCTCCACGGGCGTGAAATACTTGATCACCGTGATGGGCATCAGAATGGTTTCGTTGGTGATCTCGGATATCCCAAAAGTTCCGGTGCGTTCTTTGAACGCCCCGATGACGGTGAACTGAAGTCCATACAGCTTGATGACCTGCCCCACGGCGGCTTGCACACTGCCGAACATACGCACGGCCAATTTTTCGGTCAGCATCACGACGTGCTGGCGCGCTTCCACATCGTCTTGATCGATGAAGCGTCCGGACAGCAGAACCATGTTGCGAACTTGCGGGTAGTACTCGTCGGTGCCGACGACGGACACGTCCTGTTCCTTGCTGTTGATGAGCACGCGGCCGGTGTTGACCATGACGCCGGTGGCGGCCACGATCCGATTGCCCAAGACCTGGCGAATGGCCTGCACGTCGGTGAGCTTGATAAAGTCCGCGTTGGCCTGGACGGAGGTCGTCGTGCCGGCCAGGTATTGCGCGTAGATGAGGTTGGAACCAACGCCGCGGATTTGATCCAGAACGTAATCGCGGCTGGTGATGGAAATGGTCACCACCAGGATGACCGAGGCGTTGCCGATCACCAGCCCCAGGGCGGTCAGGAAGGTCCGGAATTTGTTGGCGCCGAGCGCCTGGAGGCTGAAGCGGAGCGATTCGCCGAAGAGCATCCGGGCGGCTAGGCTCCCGAGGCTTCTTTCAGCAGCTTCTCGGCCTGTTCGCGCGGCGCGTCATCCGGCGTGAGGTCGCTTTCGAGGTATTGGAGGAGCAGTTGCTTTGCCTTGGCCAGGTTGCGCTTTTGTTCGACATAAACGCGGGCGCGGACAAACCAAACCCGGGGGTCGTGCGGCGCCAGCCGTTCGGCCCGGTCGAAGGCAGCCTCGCTCTCCGGAATGCGGCCGTGGCGGGCCAGATAGCGGGCTAGATCCAGAACCCGGCCTACCTGATGCGGCGCCAGGTCCATGGCCCGGCGCAGTTGATCGGCCGCCGTGTCGTACTGCTTGCGTTTGTCGGCCAATTGAGCCTGGGCGAAGTAGCCCTCGGCCTGGTTGTGTTCCGCGATGCGTTTGGCCACGGCTTCGGCTTTGTTGTAGCCGCCCCCCAGGAAGCCGGGAGCTTCCAGATAGTAATCGAATAGATCGTTCAGCGCTTCTCCGTTGTTGCCGTCGAGCGCCACCGCTTCTTCGAAATACTGCCGCGCTTTGGAAGCCCACAGGGGCGCGGTGAACGGCCCGGAAGTCTCGGCACGGCGTCCAAAGGCGCGGCCCAGCCAGTGGGCGTACTCGGAATTCCTGGGATCCATCGCGAAGGCCTTCAGGAAAACGTCCGTGGCCTTCTTGTACTCGCCCAGCATGAAATAATCCCTGCCCATCAGACCATAGTCGGCGTCCGAAGGCTGTTCCTTCTCGCTAAGCAGCGAGAGCGAAGCCTGATAATCGGTGCGCTGATACAGCTGCTCGGCGCGCTCAAATTGTCCCTGCGCCGACAGAACCTCCAGCGCAGCCAGCAACAGAAACACCCATCGCATTCGACTGAATCCCCGGACCCTGGTCCGTTTGTCCCATTATAGTGCAGGGCCCGCCCACCGGGCCACCGTGGCACTAGCAGTTGGATGCATGACAGCGGCCCCCCGGTTTCATCCGCCTGACGAGTCAACAGCCGTTTCTGCGAACGGGAGTTGCGCCGTAGTATGCTGAAAGTGAAAACTAACAACCCCTGGGGAGGTCTATCGTGATGCTCGCAACGTTGCGCGGGTACGTTTCGTTCGGATTTTGTTTTTTGATGTTCGCGGGCGCGTCGTGGGCGCAGATCTCGGCGATCGAAGGAGATGTGAAGGGCGCGGACGGCCAGATGGTCAAGGGCGCTCAGATCCTGATCGAGCGTGAGGACATGAAGGGAACCTACAAGGGCGCCAAGACCGACAAGAAGGGCCACTATATCTACAATGGCCTTCCGCTGGGCACTTATACGGTCAGCGTGATCGTGGATGGAGCCACCAAAGACAAGACGTCCCACGTCCGCACCAGCCTGGGCGATCCGCAGGAGGTGAACTTCGACCTCAAGAACGCCGCAGCGCAGGAGGCTGCCGCCCAAAAGGCCGCCGCGACAGGCAATCTGACGCAGGAACAGGAACGCGGGCTGAGCAAAGAACAGAAGGAAGCGCTGGAAAAGCAGTCTAAGGAAAACGCCGCGGCCATCGCCAAGAACAAGGCTCTGAACGACTCGTTCAACGCCGGCAAGGAGGCGTTGAACGCCAAAAACTACCAGGCCGCCGTCGACAGCTTCCAGAAGGGCGCGGAGTTGGACCCGAGCCAGAACGTCATTTGGGCCAATCTGGCGGACGCCTACGTCGGCCTGGCGGCCACTAAGACGGGCGCCGATCAGCAGGCGGCGCTGGACAAGGCCACCGAATCCTACGCCAAGGCGATCGCCTTGAAACCGGACAATCCGGCTTATCACAACAACTACGGGCTGGCGCTGGCGCGGGCCAAGAAATTCGCCGAAGCGCAAGCCGAGCTGAACAAGGCTGCCGAGCTCGATCCGCCGAATGCGGCCCGCTACTACTACAACCTGGGCGCGGTGTACACCAACAGCGGCCAGAGTGCGCAGGCCGAGGCAGCCTTCAAGAAGGCCATCGACGCCAATCCGGATAGCGCCGACGCCCAATTCCAGTACGCCACCGCTCTGTCGGCCAAGCTGAGCACGGGAGCCGACGGCAAAGTGACGGCGCCTCCCGGCATGGAGGACGCTCTGCAGAAGTACCTGCAGCTGGAGCCCAACGGACCCAACGCGGAAACGGCCAAGGCGATGCTGAAAATGATCGGCGCGACCATTCAAACCAACTACACCAACCCGGACGCAAAGAAGGGGAACAAAAAGAAGTAAAATCGACGCGGCCGCTTCCGCGCGTCGCCGAGGAGGCGGAAAAGCTGCCGGAGTGCAGCCCACCGAACTCACCAGACCGATGACTGGCTCCGACAACGTATTCTGGTACATTTCCGTTGCGGTTCAGTTTTGCTTCTGTCTGTATTTGTTGTTCACCCGGACTTACCGGCATCTTCCGATCTTCACGCTGTATCTGGGCGCTTCCGTAACTGCCTCCCTCGCCGCGCTGTACTTTATGCGCGGCGCCGAAGGGGCGGCGCTGCCTCTTTCTTACACCTACTACTGGCTCTGGGTGGAACCGGTCTTGTTGTTGCTCCGGTGCGGGGTGGCGTTGGAGGTCCACGGCAGTTTATGGAAGCAGCATGCCGACCTGGCCCGCCCGGCGCGGCCGTTGTTGGTTTTCGCGCTGTTGACGGCGATCGTATTCGCGGCCGTTCCCCTGATTGCCGAGCTGGGGCGCTATCGCGCGATCCGCTTATTAGCCATGGTGCATTTTGAGTTCCTGGTCGTGCGATACGTCTCGACGGTCCTCGCGATTTTCCTGATCTTGTCTGTGATGTTGTTCTTCTTCGTCATTCGCAACAGCATCGGCACCGATCTGTTCCGCCACGAGGGAATGCTGGCGGTCCTCTTCTCCATCTACGCGGTATGCTACTTTCTCGTGGATGTTGGTTGGACCCATCCGCTCTTAGTGAACAGATACATGCTGTCGGCTTTCACTCTCTGCCTGGTGATTTGGATCAGCGCCTTTCGGCCCGAGGACGCTCTTCCGAGTGAGTAGCCGGCAGGGCCAAGCAACTTCTGCCTGCCGGCTGGAAGCGATTCTTAGTGTGGGCAGTCGGGTGGGCAGGTGGGCATCGGCAGTTCGGCGGTCGTCGCGCTGAACTTCGGCGCGGCTTGGATGGCGAAGATGCTGGCCACGGCGAGTGCGAGCCAGAAAGACAGTGTAAGCTTCTTCATCGTGAGTCTCCTTTTTGACTTTTGTAAATATCCGTCAGCCTCGCAAAGAGGCCTCCGGACGCGAACGCGAAAAATTCGCGATTTACGTTAACAAGGGGATGTAACTTGCGGTATAGGACTGGTGTCCCGGTACTTATCAATGCGGGGCGTGTCAGTACTCTTACGGCTACAACGGCTGCCGCTGCTTTAACGGCGTGATCTTTCGGAACGAACCGGGGCTAAGCTTCGTCTATACAAGCAAACAAAGCAGCAGTCTCCGTGCGGCGACCCTTTCCCCAACAACCAACCCCGCACGGAGACCCCCAGTACTTTTCCCCTCACGGACGGTACGCTCCTTGAAGCCCGGACGCGTGGATCAGGCCAATTACTGACGCTCGGATAGCAAGTCTTTAGCTTTTCTACCAAGCAAAGGACGATTGAGATATTCGATGAGCGGGGCCATGGAGCGAAACCGCTCCACGATTTCGCGGTTCAGGCGGGAAGTGGTGGCCACGCCGGGATCGAGCGCCGCATCGAAGATCCAATCTTTCATCTTGATGAACTCGGCAGCCGGGTGAGCCGGGTCAAATCCCTTGGGCGATCGCGTCAGCGCGTCGCCTGCCAATTTGCCGAAAAACTTCCTGGCGCTCCGGCCGGCGAGAATGCGCCGCAGCTCCGCATGGTTTTCAGCGATGTGATTGCGCACCAGCAGCATGGTGTCCGGCTCGGGATGATAGATGCCGCCGGCGATCTCCACGGTCTCGGGCGAAACACTGAAGTAAAAGCCGCCCAGATGCAGCCGTTCCGATCCGCGCCGCGAAAAGGAAGCGGCGATGTGAGTCTTATACGGGGTCTTGTCGTGGCTGAAGCGCGTGTCGCGGTAGATGCGAAACAGCGCCTTCTTGGGATCGGTCACATAGGCCGGGGCAAACTTCTTGAGTTCCTCGTTCAGCGCCGCCACCAGCTCCAGCATTGGCTCCTTCACATGCTGCTCGTACAAATGTTTGCGAAGCTGGAACCATTCGCGCCGGTTGTTGCGCTTCAAGGCGCGAAAGAACCGGGGCATCTCCGGCGGGAATCCGGCAAAAGCTGTTCGCACCAATGCACTCCTTTATAATTTGATCAAGATGACCGCCATCCGCACCGAGACGATCGAACGTTTGGACCGTATTCCTAATTTAGCGGTCTCGCCGGGCGCTTTGCTCAGTCACCACACCCGGTTCGGCATCGGCGGACCCGCGGGCGTCTATGCGGAGGCCGGCTCCGAGGCCAGCTTCATCGAGGTCCTCAAACTGGCCCAGGAAACCGGGACCGCGTGCGCGGTCATCGGCGACGGGACCAATCTGATTGTCTCCGACCGGGGCTTTCCCGGCATAGTGCTGCGCCTGGTTACACGCGAGATCGCGCGCGACGGCATCCGAGTTGGCGCGGAAGCCGGCGTGGAATTGCAAACTCTGGTGGACTACTCGATCTCCGGGGGCCTCCGAGGACTGGAGACCATGACCGGCATCCCCGGTTCGGTGGGCGCGGCGGTTTACGGCAACGCCGGGGCCTACGGCCACTCCATCGACGAGCGCGTGCGCGAGGTGCGCTTTTTCGACGGCACGGCGGTGCGGGCGATCGGCCCGGCGGATTGCCAGTTCCGTTACCGCGAGAGCATCTTCAAGCAGCGCAAGGATTGGATCATCTTCAGCGTCGCGCTCCGTCTCGATCCCGCGCCGCCGGAGGATCTGCGCAAGTCCGCCAACGAGATCCTGAAGATCCGGCGGGAAAAATATCCGCCGGCTATGAAGTGCGCCGGCAGCATTTTCAAAAATCTGATTTTGGCCGAGCTTCCCGAGACCGTGCGCGAACAGGTCCCCGAGCGCGTGGTTCGCGAGGGCAAAGCCCCTTCGGCCTATTTTCTCGAGCAGGTGGGCGCCAAAGGCATGCGGCTGGGCGGCATTCAGGTGGCTGATTACCACGCCAACCTGATCTACAACACCGGCGACGGTACCGCGCGCGAGCTGCACCTGCTGATCGGCGAGTTAAAGTCGCGCGTCCGCAAGCGCTTCGGTCTGGAGCTCGAGGAAGAGGTTCAGTACGTTGGTTTCTCCGAAAACGGCCGCTCCGGCTAAGCCCCGGTTGCGTCCCGCGTCCGCCGCGAGTATTTTCGTTGTTAGGGGTCGAAACGGATGCAACGGTCGATTGTGCTGCTATTGGCCGCGGGTTTGCTGGGCGTGCGCGCGCAGGCGGAAGATCCGCGGGTGCCGGTCATTGTGGAACTATTCACCAGCGAAGGCTGTTCGAGCTGCCCGCCGGCCGATCGCCTGCTGGCGCACCTGGAGCAGACGCAGCCCGTGCCCGGCGCCGAGGTGATCGCGCTGGAAGAACACGTGGACTACTGGAACCAGCTCGGCTGGGTTGACCCGTTTTCTTCGGCGCAGTTCCGCGCCCGCCAGAACGACTACGCTGTCGCCTTCCACGCCCAAGACGTCTACACCCCGCAAATGGTGGTGGACGGCCAGGTGCAATTCGTCGGCAGCGACGCCGGCCGTGCTTATCACGAAATCAGCGCCGCGGCCCGCACGCCGGCGGTAGCGCTTGCCTTGAGCACCCGGCCCAACGCTCGCGATCCCGATTTGTTGGACCTCGCGGTGCGCATGAACAGCACCAAGAACGCGAGCCTCCACGATTCCAACGTCTACCTCGCCGTGACTGAAAGCAACCTGGCGACGTTCGTCAAGCGGGGCGAGAATGCCGGGCACGTTGTGCGGCACTCGGACGTGGTCCGCAGCTTCGGCGTCATTGGCCGGGTGGATCCACGCGGCTCAACCGGCGGCGAGGTGATTTCCACTCTCCGTCTGCCCCATCAGTGGAAGCGTGAGAACCTGCGCGCCGTCGTCTTTCTGCAAGAGCGCAGCTCGTCCCGGATTACCAGCGTCAGCGTCCTGGATCTGCACTAACAGCGGCGGTGACCGGCAGCGCGGCGAATCGCGGCGCGCTTAGATTAGAATCAAATCTATGTCCATTGTCGTGGTTGGTTCGGTGGCCTACGACGGGGTTGAGACTCCGCACGGCCGGGTAGAACGCATGCTGGGCGGCGCATGCACTTACATTTCTTTGGCTGCCAGTTATTTTTCCAAGACCAGGATCGTCGCGGTGGTGGGCGACGATTTCGCCGACGAAGATTACAATCTGCTGGCCGGCCGGGGGATCGATCTGGAGGGCCTGGAGCGCGTCCAGGGCGGCAAAACCTTTTTCTGGTCCGGCGTGTATTCGAAAGACATGAACGACCGCACCACACTGCGCACCGATCTGAACGTGTTTGCCGATTTCGATCCCAAGCTGCCGGCAAGCTATAAGGATTCCCCCTACCTGTTGCTGGGCAACATCCAGCCGGGCTTGCAGCGCAGCGTGCGCCAGCAGATGAACGGCCTCCGGCTGGCCGGCGGCGACACGATGAACTTCTGGATTCAGGACTTCCGGGACGACCTCCTGAAGACCATCCAAGACTGGGATTTTCTGCTCATCAACGATGGCGAAGCGCGCATGCTATCGGGCGAATATAACCTGAAGCGCGCCGCGGCCAAGATCTTCGAGATGGGGCCGCACACGCTGGTGATCAAG
The DNA here is from genome assembly GCA_035508055.1 of Bryobacteraceae bacterium. Classification (GTDB taxonomy): domain Bacteria; phylum Acidobacteriota; class Terriglobia; order Bryobacterales; family Bryobacteraceae; genus Palsa-89. Next base: position 8,983 of record DATJNO010000175.1, read on the forward strand.
CGCGGCGAATACGGCGCCATCCTGTTCCATCGCGACTGGCACTTCATCGTTCCGGCTTACCTGCTGGAAGAAGTCTTCGACCCCACCGGCGCGGGTGACTGCTTCGCCGGAGGATTCATCGGCTACCTGGCCCAGCAGGGCTTCGACCTCAAAGAAGGCCACATCGATCCCAAGGCGCTGAGCCGGGCCGTGATCTACGGCTCCGTGATGGGAAGTTTCTGCTGCGAGAAATTTGGCGTGGACCGGTTCCGCACGCTGACTCGCGCTGAGATCGACCAGCGCTTCCAGGAGTTCCGGAACTTCACCGAGTTTTGAAAAACGCGCGGCTGGAACTCGCGTTCGTTTTTGCCGGTCTGGCGGCCTGGAGCGCCGCGGCCACCGCTTACGTGTTCCGTTCCGGATGGACGCTATATTACGGCGATGCCGAAGCCCATCTGAACATCGCGCGCCGCATCGTGGATTCGCGCAGTCCCGGCTACGACCAGATTGGCACCGTGTGGCTGCCGCTGCCGCACCTGCTGATGCTGCCCTTCGTTCAGAACGACCATCTCTGGCGCAGCGGGCTCGCGGGGGCGCTGCCGGCGTCGGCCTGCTTCGTCTGCGCCGGTGCGTTTCTTTTCGCGGCAATGCGCCGAGCTACCGGGTCGGCGGCCGCGGCCGCGGTCTCTTTGGGATTGTTCGCTCTCAATCCGAATCTGTTGTACCTTCAAGCCACGCCGATGACGGAGCCCGTGTTCCTGGCGGCTCTGATGCTGCTGCTTTATGCAACCGTCGTATTTGCCCAAACACAATCCTTCGCCGCCGTGGTGGGAGCCGGAATCGCCGCTTTAGCCGCCACTCTCGCCCGCTACGAAGGCTGGTTCCTCATTCCCTTCGTCACGCTCTTCTTCCTGATTGCCGCCCGCCGCCGCAGGATTGCCGCCGCGCTGGTCTTCGGCGCGATCGCCTCTCTCGGCCCGCTGTACTGGCTGGCGCACAACTGGTGGCTGTATTCCAATCTCCTGGAGTTCTTTAATGGGCCGTACTCGGCCGAAAACATCTACCGGCGAGCACTCGCGCAGCACATGCTTCCCTACCCTGGCGATCATGACTGGCTGAAGGCCTGGCAGTATTTCTCCGTCGCAGCTGGAGGCGTGGCCGGTTGGGGCTTAGTGGCGGCAGCCGCCGCGGGACTCGTCGCCATCGCCCGCCAACGCCTGTTCTGGCCCGTGGCGCTGGCGTCGCTCCCGCCTCTGTTCTACATCTGGAGCATGCACTCCGGCGGAACGCCGATTTTCATCCACGGCTTGTGGCCCTACACCGACTACAACACCCGGTATGCACTCTCCGCGCTGCCACTGTTCGCCATCGCGGGCGGAAGCCTGGTGCTGCTCGCCGGTCAGAGCCTGCGGCCGTGGCTGGCCGTTGCGGTTCTCGCGCTGGCGACTGTCCCCTGGCTGCTGCATCCCGACCCGGCTGGCTGGATCTGCTGGAACGAAGCGCGCACGAACTCAGTAGGCCGCCGGGCCTGGACCCAGGAAGCGGCCGCCGTAATGCAAAGCTCCTACCGCATGGGAGACGGCATCCTCACCAGCTTCGGCGATATGACCGGCATCCTGCGCGCGGCCGGTATTCCGCTGCGTGAAATGCTGTTCAACGACGAACCGGCCTGGATGTTCGCGGTGGCCCGGCCCGCCTTGTTCCTGCACGAAGCGTGGGCCATCGCCATTTCGGGAGACCCGGTCGCCACAGCCATCCAGCGCGCCACTCTCCAGAATGGCCCGCGCTACCATCTGGTGCAAAGCATCATGCTGCGGGGTGCGCCGGTGATTGAGATATACCGCCGGGATTGAACCATGCCGATTCCTTTCACCAAAGCTCATGGCGCGGGCAACGACTTTCTGCTGAGTTGGGCGGAGCAGGTTCCCGCTTGCGACCTGCCCGCCACGGCTCGCGCTATCTGCAACCGTCACACCGGCATCGGCGCCGATGGCTGGATGCTCATCCAAGGCAACAGCATCCGCCTGTTCAATGCGGACGGCAGCGAGCCGGAGATGTCCGGCAATGGCACGCGCTGCGCCGCCGCCTTACTGATTGACTCCGGACGCGCCCCCGGCGACGTAACCATCCTGACCGGAGCCGGTCCCAAACGCCTGCGGCTCATCCGGCGCGAGGGCCGGCGTTTCGTTTTCGAAATGGACATGGGACGCCCCGTCTTTCGCGAACATCAGATCCGCTGCCTGCTGCCGCTGCGGAAAGGCCCGCAAGAGGTCGCCATCCTGGACGTCGGCAACCCGCAGTGCGTGATATTCGTCGAGCGCTTTCCCTCCGATTGGGAGACGCTGGGCGCCGAGATCGAGAGCCACCCGCAATTTCCCCAGCGCACCAATGTCTCTTTCGTTCGACCCGTGGACCAACACACCATCGAGGTTCGCTTTTATGAGCGCGGCGCGGGCGTCACGCTCAGTTCGGGCACGGGATCGACCGGCGCGGCCATCGCTGCGATTCTCCGGAAGGTTGCGGCAAGCCCGGTCACGGTCCGGACGCCCGCGGGCGAGGCGCTGCAACTGCGGTGGGATGATTCGGTCTATCTCACCGGCCCGGCCGAAATTGTGGGCGCTGGCGAGTTTTACGTTTAAAAGTACGGCTTGATCGCCGCGAAGTCGTTGTCGAATTCGGCCAGGATCGCGTCCAGCCGGTCGCCCAATCCGAGCTTCTCCAACGCTTCTTTGCCGTCTTCCGTATTGGTCTCGAACAGGCTCACGAAAGTGCCTGTTCCCTTAACGTAGCGGTCAGCAGCGTGCAAGACGCGGCTCAGCGTCACATGACCTTCCGAGGCCGGCGTGGGATCCAATTCCGGCTTGGGATGAAACCGCACGGCCACCTGGATCGGCTCCGGCAGATTCCACTGCGCCAGCGCTTCGGCCGACAGCTCCGCGTGTGTCATGCCGAGCACTTGGATCTCGTACTCCTGCGCCCACTTCTGCTCCTGTTGGCACAGCAGCGAGATTTGCTTGTACTCATCGTGCAGCCCGATCGCCACCAGCAACAGGCCCAAATCGTGGAACAGCCCTGCCACGAAGGCTCCCTCGGCGTAGTCCACTTCGAGCCGTTGCGCCACCAGATCGGCCAGGATGGCCACGCCCACCGAGTGCAAGTTGAACTTGGCCATAGACCAGCCCGCAGGCGTCTTCACTTGATTCCACATGCGGGAAACGGACATAGTCAGGGCCGCGTTGCGCAACTTGTTGATTCCAAGCAGAGAAACGGCGTGGCGGATGGAATTCACCGTCCCGGGAAGCCCGTACAGCGCCGAATTCACCAGCCGGAGAATGTTGCCGGCCAGGACCGTGTCTTTCTCAATCAGGTCGGCAATTTTGGCGAACGACACATCTTCGTTGGCCAGGCTTGCGATTAAGCGATTGAGAATAGGGGAGAAAGGAGGAAGCTGCCCTAAAGCTCGAATCGCCCGGTCCCGCACCGGCGGAGGAGTGGCTGGTACCGTCACACTGAAAGTATCGACGGTTTCGGGGAAAACCTGCAGGCTTCTTGTACTATAAAACCAATGGACTCCGGCCCCGCCCTCGCCGTCCGCGATCTCCGCAAAGTGTACGGAAACAAAGCCGCAGTGGATGGCCTGAACCTGGAAGTGCCGCGCGGCTGTTTTTTCGGCTTCCTGGGACCGAACGGCGCGGGGAAAACCACCACGATTCGCATGCTGATGGGCCTGGCGCCGCCCACCTCCGGCAGCATCGAGCTGCTCGGCCTCCCGATGCCGGAACATGCCCTGGAAGTGAAGGGCAAAATCGGGCTGGTGCCCGACGAATCGCTGCTCTTTGACCACCTGACGGGCCTCGAGTTCACCGAATTCGTGGGCCGCATGTACCGCCTGGACCGCCCGGTGGCGCGCGAACGGGCTCGCGAGTTGTTGGCGCTGTTTGAATTGGACGCCGAGCCGCGCAAGCTGATCGGCGACTATTCCAAAGGCATGCGCAAACGCGTCGCCATGGCCGCCGCCCTGATCCATCGTCCGGAGCTGTTTTTGTTGGATGAGCCCTTCGAAGGCGTGGACGCGGTGGGCGCGAGGCTCATGAAGGAGATCCTGCTGGAGCAAGTGCGGCAGCGCGGCGCCACTATGTTTCTCACCTCGCACGTGCTGGAAGTGGTGGAGCGGCTCTGTGACCGCGTCGCCATCATCCACGAAGGCAAAGTGGTGCTTTGCTCCACCATGACCGAGCTGCGCAGCGGCTCGGAGACGCTCGAGGACGTTTTCGTTCGCGTAGTTGGCGCGGATCGGCCCGCCGAATCTTTGGACTGGCTGTAGTACATGTGGAACCAGGCCAGTGCGATCGTCTGGGCGCAATGGCGCAGCTCCCTGCATATTTTTCCGCGAGCCAATAAAGCCGGTCTGGCCTTTACCACTCTCATTCGGGGGATTTGGTATCTGGCCTTCGTCTACCTGGCGGTAGTGGCCGCGTTTCTCCTTTCCCGGCCGGAAGAGCTGGATACCTTTCAGAACGTTCTTCCCCCGGCCCTGCTGCTGTGCATCCTGTATTGGCAGCTGATCCCGGTGCTGATGGCTTCCACCGGCTCGGCGCTGGATCTCAAGAAGCTGCTGGTATATCCGGTGCCCGAGAGCGCGCTGTTCACGCTGGAGGTGATCCTGCGCGTCTCCACGGGCGTCGAGATGCTGCTGGTGATGGCGGGGGCGGGCGTTGGCTTGTTGCTCAATCCGGCGGTGCCCTTGTGGGCGCCTCTGGCGCTGGTTCCATTCGTCGTCCTCAACCTGTTGTGCTCGGCGGGTATTCGCGACCTGCTGGTGCGTCTGCTGGCCCGCAAGCGGGTGCGGGAAGTGGCCATCTTTCTGCTGGTGCTGATCGCGGCGCTGCCGCAGCTCTTGCTCGTGCGCGGCGCCGGTTCCGGCGGGCGTCTGCGTGCCTTTTTTTCGGGCGCGCCGTCCCAATTCTGGCCCTGGACCGCGACGGCGCGCCTGGCGCTGGGACATTTCTCCTGGCAAAGCGCCGCGGTGCTGGCGGGCTGGACGATCGCTGCCTACATCTTCGGGCGCTGGCAGTTTGAACGCAGCCTGCGGTTCGACGTTGCCGAGGCAGCGTCGAAAGACACGCTCACCTCGCGGCGCGCAAGCCGCCTGGAATGGTTTTACCAGCTTCCCAACACGTTCCTTCCCGATCCGCTGGCCGCGCTTATGGAAAAAGAACTACGCTTCCTGACTCGCGCTCCCCGGTTCCGGCTGGTGTTCCTGATGGGATTTTCCTTCGGATTGCTGATATGGGCACCATTGGCCCTATCCCGCACCACCGCGGCGCCGGGCTTCTTCGCCGATAACTACCTCACCCTGGTCAGCGTCTACGCGATGCTGCTGCTCAGCGACGTGCTGTTCTGGAACTGCTTCGGATTCGACCGCAGCGCGGCGCAGGTCTATTTCCTGGTACCGGTGAAGATTTCCACCGTTCTCGGCGCCAAGAACCTGGCCGCGGCGATTTTCGTGCTCATCGAGATCGTAGCCATCGCGCTGGTCTGCACACTGCTGCGGCTGCCGCTGACGGGGATGCAGATTCTGGAGACGTTTGTGATCACCTGCGTCCTCACGCTGTTCGTGGTCTCGGCCGGAAATATTAGCTCGCTGTATGGTCCGCGCCCCGTGAATCCGGCGAAATCCTTCCGGACCACAGCCAGCAGCCGCATCCAGGTCATGCTGCTGGTGGTATTTCCGATCGCTCTCTCGCCCGTCGCGCTGGCGTACCTGGCGCGCTATGCCTTTGACACGGAATGGGCGTTCTTTGGCGTGCTGGCGTTCGCCGGAGCTCTCGGCGCGATCATCTATTTCTACACGCTGGATGCGGCCGTGACGGCCGCCGGCGAACGGCGCGAGGACATTATCAGCACCCTGAGCCGCGGCGAAGGCCCGGTGGAAAGCTCGTGAGCGAGGGCACGGCGTGCAAATTCTGCGGGATCGCAGCGACTGCCGGCTATCTTGTTTTCGAAGACGACATTTCGTTTGCGTTTCTCGACCACCGGCCGCTGTTCATCGGCCACACCCTGCTGGTGCCGAGAGAGCACTACGAGACTTTGAATGATTTGCCGGCCGCGCTGCTCGCGCCCTTCTTTGGCAATGTCCAGATGCTGGCGCGGGCCGTGGAGAAGGCCACGGAGGCCGAGGGCACTTTCGTCGCCATCAACAATCGCGTGAGCCAGAGCGTTCCGCACCTGCACGTGCACATCGTGCCGCGCCGGAAGAAGGACGGTTTGCGCGGCTTCTTCTGGCCGCGCATCGCGCACCCGGCCGAAGAGGACATGAGACAGGCTCAAGCCGCGATTCGCCGGGCTATCGTTGGCGGATCAAACAGCCGAAAAGATAGGTGATGGGTCGAGTTGCCCTTTTCTTTTTGGTCAGCATGGCGGTCTGCGCGGCGACGCACGAACGCGTGGTGACCAGCGTTCTGCCTTCGCTGGATTACGGCGCCTCCTGCTGGTCCACGGTCACGCTGCAAAACCTCGGCAACCGCGTGGTAACCGTCGAGATTGAGCCGCACCGTGCTGGCGGAGGGTTGGTACCACTGGAGGGTCTCGCGCAGACGACGCTGCGCTTGCAGCCGGGCCAGCGCTCCAGCTATCGCCTCGCCGTCACGGACGAGACCGGCGAAGGCTGGTTGAAAGTTCGCGAGAACGTTCCCTCGCCGGAGCTTTCGCCCGTGGTCGCGGTGCTGGGAACATCGGAATGCGTGGTGTCGAATCAGCTTCGCAGCACGGCGCGGACGCTCTCTTACCCGACTCGGAATCCCTGGTTTTCCGGCGACATCGAAGAGATGCACGGAAACCTGATCTCGCTTGTCAACACCTCGGAGCGCCCGGCCACTGCGTCGCTCTGCTATTCCGAAGGCAATCTCTACTCGGTGCCGGGCACGGGGCGTGCGACGCCGGAGCTGTCGCCCATCTGCTCCAACGCCTACGATGTTCAGATCCCGCCGTACGGCGCGCGCCAGTTTCCTGTCGAGCATGAAGGCAGTTCGCATTTCTCCATCAAGACGCAGGGCGACGCCGTCGTGCTGCAGATGTTGAAGCCGCTCGAAACCGGCGTGAAGGTTTACACCGTGGACTCGAGCATCAAGTTCGGCGGTGAAGTGACCGACGAAAAATAGGCCGTCAGCGCGGCTCCCGATCCAGCTCGCGGGACTTTTCGATCATCTTGTCCAGCCAGCCGATGCCGGAATCCGGAACGCGCAGGTGAATGGCAGCATAGGCGCGCAGCGGCATCTTCTCCAGTTCGGATTCTTCATAAATCACGGGAACCGGCGGAGCCTGCACATCGCTCTTGGGCGCGCTCGGCCGTTCGGGGAAAGGATACTCGGGCGGAAACATTCCGCGGGGCCGGGAAGTCGTCATACGTCACCCCCTGCCCCCAGCGTAGCGCGCTTAACCGCCGGCGGCGCGCTCGATGTGCCCGCCGAATTGGAAGCGCATGGCCGACAGCAGCTTGTCGGCGAAGTCGTCCTCGCCGCGGGACGTGAAGCGCTGGTACAAGGCCGCGCTTAACACGGGGGCCGGCGCGGATTCATCGATCGCCGCGGCAATGGTCCAACGGCCTTCGCCGGAATCGGAAACGCGGCCGGAGTATCGCTCCAGCGTGGGCTGTTCCAGCAGCGAAATGGCCGTCAGATCCAGCAGCCAGGAGGCTACCACGCTGCCACGCCGCCATACTTCGGCGACGTCGCCCAGATTGAAGTCGTACTGATAGTGCTCGGGGTTACGGAGGGGCGAAGTCTCCGCGTCCACTTCCCTGCCCTTCTTGCCGGCGTTGGCATGATGCAGGATGTTCAGGCCTTCGGCGTAGGCCGCCATGATGCCGTACTCGATGCCGTTGTGCACCATCTTGACGAAATGGCCGCCGCCCACCGGCCCGCAATGCAAGTAGCCTTCTTCGGCAGTGCCGCCGGCTTTTTCGCGGCCCGGCGTGCGGTCAATGTTGCCGCGGCCGGGCGCCAGGGTCTTGAAAATGGGATCGAGATGCTGAACAATGTCCTTCTCGCCGCCGATCATGAGGCAATAGCCGCGCTCCAGGCCCCAGACGCCGCCGCTGGTTCCGACATCGGCGTAATGGATGCCGCGCGGTTGCAGTTCCTGGGCGCGGCGGATGTCGTCGATGTAATAGGAATTGCCGCCGTCGATGATGATGTCGCCTTTTTGCATTCGGGAGGCCAACTGCGCCAGCGTCTGATCCACCACCGCGGCCGGAACCATCAGCCAGACCGCGCGCGGGGGCTTCAGGTTTTTGAGGAAGTCGTCCAATGAGCTGGAGCCGGTAGCGCCCTCCTTGGCCAACTGCGCCACACTGTCCGGATTCATGTCGAAGACCACGCAATCGTGGCCGCCGCGCGTCAGCCGGCGCACCATGTTGGCGCCCATGCGCCCCAAACCGATCATGCCTAGTTGCATCGAGTATCCTTTCTCGTCACGACCAGGATAGCAGCGTCAGCTTGAGCGACGGCCTAAGGCGCGAGGTAGACCGGCGCCTCGGACTGATTGAGGCCGACATACGTGGGATTCTGCGCGTAAGTCATCACCGGAACCTGGATGTTCACCTGGATGATCCCGGCGGCCAAACCCGCGGCGGCACCGATGAACTGCGGTTGGACCTGCTGGCCTCCGACATAGGCGAACACGGAGGCGAGCGGCACGGGGAGCGGCGCCACGTTGATCATACCGTCCACGCTCACAGGATTGGTCTGGCCGAAGCCGGTGACCCAAAGTGTGATCACCGAGCCCTGCGGCGCGGGATGGCCGGCGGAGTTGGCGGTTCCGTCCTGATTGGTTACGGCCAAGATCTGCGGATCCGACGGTTGCACGCCGACACGCACCGCATTGGAACTTTGCCCGTTCACCACAGCCGTCACCGTTGCGTCTTGGGAGACTTCAAAAGGAGCGAAGCACACGATCAGGTTCGCCTGAATCGAGATCAGCGGCGCCAGATAAGGTCCGAAGTAGACCTCGGTGGCACCGACGACCAACGGAATGCGGCCGGCATCGTCCAGCTGTGCCATCACGGTCTGGCTGGGCCCGAGGTTCTGGCCATGAATCTGAACCAACTCGCCGGGCGCAACGCCGCCAAAATACGGGGAGGGAGGAGGAGGGATAAGTGGGAATGGCGACGAATGAGAGATGGAGTCGATCTCAACCGGTGGCGTTTGCGCCGGATCCAGCTTGGCCAGGGATGCGGATGTTCCGGTTGGCTTCACCCCGAACAGGCCGGAGGTAACGCCGGCCACATAGACTTTGCCGGCCGGATCGATCGCCAGAGCCGTGCCATCGCTGTAGCTGGAAAAGAGCAACCGCGACGTATCCGCGCTGAGCTGGCTAACGAAAGAAGCTCCGCTGCCACTGCCAATATAGGGGGATTTCAAGGGAAAATCGGACGAGCTGGTATAGCCGGCGATCCAGGGGTTGCCGTCCGTGTCCAGGACCAGGCTGGTTCCGGAATCGGCACAACCACCGCCCAGGTAGGTCAAATACTGCGCGGTGGAAAGCGTTGGATCCAGCTTGAGCGCGAAAGCGTCGTTGCCGTTGGTTGGCCCGAACGACGGGCCTATGCTGATGACCGGCTGGCAGTTGTTGTCCACTTTGGTTTGATAGGCTCCCGGCGTTGCGCCAGGGGTAATGCCCCAGGTGCTGCCGGTGACCCAGACATTTCCGGAGGAATCGAGTGCGAGCGCATTGGCCTCCGTCTCGTAGCCGCCTCCCACAAAGGTGCCCGCTATCAATTGACTGCCGGCCGGATTGAGCTTCGCCACGAAGCCGGCGTCGATCGTGCTTGCGTTCTGGCTCGACGCGTTAGGAAACGCGGGCTGATAGGCGTTAGCGGACACTGGAAAATCGGGCGAAACCGTGCTGCCTGCAACGACGACGTCCCCGGCGGGATCCACGGCCAGGCCCTGGCCCGAGCTTCCACAAGAACCCGTGAGAAAAGTGGAGAAGGTAAGCGCGCTGGCGTTCGGAGTGAGCTTGGTGACAAAAGCGTTCACGCCTTGGCTGGGAAGGATGAGCAGGGGATTCGAATTCACCGGGCACGCTGATGTGGGCAGCTTCGCTTGAAGCGCTCCGGAAGTGGTCGGGAAATCGGGCGAAGGGGTCTCGCCCGTTAGATACAGCGCGCCGCTGCCATCAACGGCCAGGGCGTTCACCATCGCGCCTTTGGAGGCTCCGATTTCAGTGGAATAGATGGCGTGCGAGCCGTCGGCGCTCAGCTTGGCGACGTAGGCGCTAGGCATGCCCGCGGGTGATGGTCCGGAAAGGGTTGTCGTCAGCGGAAAATCGGGCGAGTAAGCCGATCCGGCGAAAATCGCCTCGCCCTGCGCGTCGACGCTGATGGCGCTGATCGTGTCCGACAGACTTCCGCCAAAAAAAGTCGAATAGAGCAGCTGATCGCCGGCCGGGTTCCATTTCACAATGAACGGCGCCGAAGGCGCGCTCTGACCGACCAGCACGCGTCCAGGCGCTCCCAAGATCGTCTGCGCCCCGGAGTAGTCGCCCAGGATCTTCCAGGTCGCGCCCTGATCGGTACTAACTTCGCTCTCGCTGTAGTTGGCGAGATACAAAGCGCCCGTTGAAGAATCCAAAGCGAGCATCACGGTCCCGGCACCCTGGATGTCGGAGGGCGTAATGTTGGTGAACGTCTCGCCGCCGTCGGTGCTCTTCTCAACGCCGTTGTTATCGAGGATATAGATGCGCGAAGGATTCGTAGGATCGATGGTGATCTGCCGGGCTACGATCAGTCCGCTGGCCAGTTGCTGCCAGGTTGTGCCGCCATCGGTGCTTTTCTGTAGGTAGGCGTTGGGATCGACCACGTACAGATCGGTGCCGTTGGGCGCCAGCGTCAAAGCGATAGGCCATCCCGGATCTTGGGTTTGCTCGCCGGGGGTTACGGGGTTCAGCAGCTGCCAGCTTTGGGCCGAGTCAGTGCTCTGATACACATAGTTCGGCTCGGTGGTGGTGGCGTACAGAGTGGCGTGATCGGCCGTGCTGACGACGACGGAACCGACCGTCACGCTGCCCGCCCCGCCGGTTGCTAAACCAAAGTTGTAGAAATACCAGCTCTGGCCATTGTCCTGGGTACCGTACAGCCCCAAGTTGGTTGCGACATAGGCCTTCGACGGGTCGACCGAGTCCACCGCGATCGACCGAACCGTCACCGCAGTAGGCGCCAGTGGAACAGACGCGGAAGAGCCCGGCTGGGTGGAAAAAGGAGAGGCTTGGAGAAACGTAGCGCCTCCGTCGTGACTCACAAACATGCCGCTCGTGGTGGCGATATACAGGTGCTGGCCGTCCGGCGTTCCGCCGATCACTTGCACGGATGTCGCGTTGTCGACCGGCAGCGGGGTCACCGTCTGGCCATTGTTGGAGAGTGCCAGCAGAGGCGGCGTGAGTTTGGACTGGAAGCCCCCGGTGGTGACCGGGAAGTCCACCGAGTTGGTGCTGCCGGCGACATAGACGTTGCCCTGGGCGTCGGTTGTCACGGCGTCGGCTGAATCCGAGGCGCTGCCGCCGAAATATTTCGCGTAGACCAGTACGGGATCGATGGTCAGCGGCGATTGGCGGTCGTACCGTCCCAGACGGAATCCGATTTCGTTGCGGGAAAGTATCACATAGCGCGCGGAAACTGCACGGCGCACGCCGGCGTGCGTCTCAAAGACACGAGGCGCCAGCTGGCGCAACACGCCGGAGCGGGTCTCAATGATGAGGTTGCCCTGTTCGTCGAGATGAAGCGCCCGTGCGCCGTCAATTGCAATCCTGGCGCGGCTGGGCGAGACGCCAGGACTCAACTGGAGATCGTACTCCAGCTGGTTCTGATTGCCGTAGAACAGGATGTCGACGCCGGGATAAACGCGGCGCATCGCCAGCCGCATGAACTGCGGAAACGTCACCGATCCGCCGCGCGTGATGTAGCTTGCGGGAGCGGATGGTCCAACGCCTTCCAGGCGAGAATGAGAGGCGCGGACAAAGTGTAACGTTACGTCTCCCAGCGTAATTCTGTCCGGGGCGATCCGCACCGGTCCTCCGGCCGAACGCGCGACATAAATGGTCCGGTCACGCTGCTCGAAGCCGAGAGGACGAACTGGGGAGGCCGCCAAGACACCGGCACAGCACAACACCAGACCGACGGGGTAGGTGCGCACACGAACTCCTTCCGGAACGCGGGTAAGTTACATTGTGGCATTCACCGGCGCTGCTGGAGGTTGGCGGTTTGTAAATTGTTTGTTGTGCTCTCAGGTGGCCGCCCGGTTTACGCCCGCGGCCGTTTCCGCCACCGAAGGCGCTGCCGCCGCCGCGTCCAAATACCAGGGGACATTGATGACGGCGATGCGCTGATTGCCGCGGACGTACAGCATGGTCTTCAGGACCGCGGCGCGCTGATTGTGGAGGAAGTAATAGAACCAATGGCGCTCGATAACCTCCGGGATCAGCACGGCGATCTGGCGCAAAGGATCTTTCTTCTGCAGATCCAGGACGTATTCGACAATCGGTCCGGTGATGAAGCGATAGGGAGAAGGAACAATCGCCAGCTTGGGCGTGGGCAGCCCCAGCTCCTGGGCCGGCTGTTCGACGAATTTGGGCCACTCGGCTTTCAGCTTCTCGGTCTCCTCGCAATCGACGTGCAGGCCGATGACGTCCGGCGACATGGACAAGGCGAAATACAACGCTTTCTTCGACACGGCGGTCCAGCGCTCGATGGGCACGACAACCAGAGCCGGGCGGAAGTTGGTTAGCTGCAGCGGCGTGGGGCTCGCAATTTCGCCCGCAACCCAGCGGTAATGACGGTTCACGGCATACATCACGGCCAGAATCGCGGGAATCAGGAGCATCGTGATCCAGGCGCCGTCGAGAAACTTAGCCACCAGCACGACAACGACGGTGATGGCGGTTGCAATGGCGCCCAATCCGTTCACCAGCATATTGCCGAAAGCTCCGGGGCCGCCGAGGCGCTTCCAATGAAATACCATGCCGGTTTGCGACAAAGTGAAGGCAAGAAATGCGCCGACCGCGAACAGTGGAATCAGCCGGTCCGTCACGCCGCCGAACAGGATCAGCAGGGCGCCGGCCAGCGCGGCCAGGACGTAGATTCCCTCCGTATAGACCAGGCGCCGGCCGCGGTTCGTAAAGGAGCGCGGCAGGTAGCCGTCCATCGCGACGATGCGGCACAGCCGCGGCAGATCGGCGAAAGCGGTGTTGGCCGAGAGCGCCAGCACCAGCAGGATAGAAGCGATGGAGACGTAATAGAAAACGCCCTGACCGGCCACCGCCGTGATCAGCATGGAGAGTACGCTTTGGTAACCTGGCGCTCCGGGATCGGTGGCTTGAATCTGGTACACCTTGACGAGCCAGGCAATGCCGGCAAGCAAAACGATCAGGAGCGCGATGATCACGGTGAGCGTGCGGCGGGCGTTCACAGACGTAGGTTCGCGGAACGCCTTAACGCCGTTGCTGACGGCTTCGACACCGGTCATGGCGGTGCAACCGCTGGCGAAGGCTTTCAGCAGCAGCCACGCACTGACGGCCGCTGTCGCCGCGCGGATCTTGGGAGGGGCGACAACAGGAAGCGGATGGCCGCCTGCCAGCAGCGCCTTGGCCAACCCAAGCGCGATGACGATCACCATGCAGCCCAGGAAAAGATAGGTGGGCACCATGAAGAACAGGCCGGCTTCGCGGACGCCGCGCAGGTTGACGATGGTGATCGCCACCAGAATCGCCAGGCAGATCAGCAGCGTGTGCGCCTGCAGCGACGGCACGGCCGAGACCAGCGCGCCGACGCCGGCCGAGATGCCGACCGCGACCACCAGGACGTAGTCGATCAGAAGTGCGGCGGCGGCCAGCAGACCCGCGCCGGCGCCGATGTTCTCGCGTGCGACGGTGTACGAGCCGCCTCCGCCCGGATAGGCGTCAATGGTCTGGCGGTAGGAGAAGTAGACGATGGCGAGGAGAATGATGATCGCCAGGCTGATGGGCAGGATGTAGGCCACGCCTGCCGCGCCCAGCGCGATCAGCAGCGTTAGAGCTGCTTCCGGGCCGTACGCCGCGGAACTCAGCGCGTCCAAACCGAAAATGGGAATGCCGCGGGACGGCCCAATGCATTCCGCGCGTTCGTCGGAAGTGGGCAGCGGTTTGCCGATCAGGACATCGACGAAGGACATGCAACTATCAGAACACGAGCCGGGTTGCGATGGCATGACTGGACGACGCTCCGCCACGCGCCTGAAAACGGCGTAGACTGGGAGGGCCGAAGAAGACAATCTCCTGGACCGAGCGCCAGGGTGTATTTCAGCCCGTAAGGTCGCGCCCCGCCGAAACCTCGACTACGGGAACATCCGCTTTCTTGAGAGAAAGGTTTTGGGAGCGAGTCGAGCAGTGCGACGCGTACCCCAACTTGACGGCCTGCGCGGGATCGCCATCCTCATGGTGTTCCTCTTCCATGCGTTTGGCACGCATTTGCTGTGGGCCGGCGTCGATCTGTTCTTCGTTCTGAGCGGGTACCTGATCACCCGGATCCTGCTTCATCTGAAAGAACAGGCCCTGGCCGCCGGGGCTCCGTTTCGAACCGCGTATTGGCGGGCATTCTATTTCCGCCGCGCCCGCCGGATCCTGCCGCCTTACATTCTGTTTCTGTTGATCGTCGGGCTGTTTTTCCCCATCCATTGGTCCCACGTGTGGTATTGGTACGTGTTCTTCGGCGCCAATATCGAGGTGGCGATCACCGGGTTGGCCTTTCTTCCGATCGTCCCGCTTTGGTCCCTGGCGGTGGAAGAGCAGTTCTACCTCATCTGGCCCTGCGTGCTGCGCGTTCTCAGCAACCGGGCCGTCAAGCGGATCGCGCTTGGCATGATTGTAGGCGAGCCCGTTTTGAGAGCGGTGTTCACCCCTCTCTTTCATTCGTATTGGCCGATCTACACGCTGCCGTTGTTCCGCACCGACACGCTGGCCTGGGGAGCCTGGATCGCCGTGTCCGAATATGAGACACCGTCGTGGCCTGCCCTGCATCGCAATCTGGCCGGCCTGAGCGCCGTAATAGCCAGCGGCATTCTTGGCGGCTTGTCCGCGTTCAGTTTCTTTCGCCGCGGCGCCAATCTGATTCCATTCAACGTTTGGGGTTACAGTCTGATCGGGATCATCTGCGGCGGTGTGATCGTGTACGCGCTGGGGTCCGAAGATGGCTTCTTGCATCGGTTGTTAGCCGCGCCTGGTCTGCGCTATCTCGGTAGGATCAGCTACACGTTTTATCTGTACCACTTGGGCGTTCTGTTGCTGGCCCACCACGACATTCCTTCCCCGGTCCTGTCGGCTGTGGTTGCTTTTCTGATTACGCTCGCGTTTGCGTCGATCTCCTGGATTGCGCTGGAATCGCCGATTCTCAGTTGGTCTCCGAAGAATCGGCCCGCGCCGGTCCAGACGAAAATCAGAGCTGCCGGATCCGGAAGCTGAGCCCTCGCGGAATGGCACCCGCCAGGGTGTGTGAACGGACTGGTGCTGGAGGAGAGGGTCGAACTCTCATGCCCAGTGAAGGGCGCGGGATTTTGAGTCCCGTGCGTCTGCCAGTTCCGCCACTCCAGCAAAATCAGGCGCCACGGAGAGGTAGGCCGCGGAACTTAGCGGCACTCTCTCAACTGACCCAGTGTACCATCGCATGCTAAGCGTGGCCCGGCAGACAAACTTTTACAGGGCCGCCAGAGCCGGCGGGCCAGGCCGCGTGTTCTAATCGGTGTAGGAGTTACTCCGCGGAATTTGCACGCCCCAGGTTAACCGCGGCGCCGTTTCGTGCGTCAACTTCTCCGAGGGGATCTGACCGGCCTGGTATGCGATTCATGACACCGAAATTCACTCTTCCCATCGTTTTGCTCGCCGCGCTGGCACTGCCGTGCGCCGCGCAGCCGCCCTTTGATTCGAGCGGCGACGCCCTGCTGAATGGCCCTTACTACCTCCGCCAGGTTTTTTACTTTGTCGAGGATGAGGAGGGCGACATCGAAGAGGCCATGAACGTTCAAGGCACCATCACGTTCAATCCCGGCGGGACCTACAACTTTAGCGGATCCATTCTGGATAGCAGTGTAGGCACGCCGCAGACATATACGTCGAGCGGCACCTATACGATTTCGGCGAGCGGGCTGGGTTACATCAGCTCCCCCAACCCCAACTTCCCCACCGATCAGATTCTGGGGCTGGTGTCGCACGGCATTTTCATCGGCAGCTCGACGGAGAACCCGAACGGCTATAACGACCTTTTCATCGCAGCGCCCGTCGGCTCCGTCGCCACCAACGCCACGCTCAACGGCAGCTATACCGTCGCCTATATGGATCCCACCTACTCGTCGAGCCAGGGACCCGGAGGCGATGCTCTCTTCAGCATGAGCGCGGACGGGCAGGGGCACATCGGAAACGTCAATGTTACTGAGTATCTGGGCGCGACCAATTCGCCAACCACGGGAACGCTCAGCGGCGTAACGTATGCCTTCAGCAACGGCGCGGCGCAGGTCAACTTCGGCGGCAATTCCAACGGCACAGCTCTCATCGAAGGCACGGAGCTGCTTTACATCTCGCCCGATGGCAACTTCATCTTCGGCGGGAATTACAACGGGTTTGACATGTTTGTCGGCGTTCGCGGCGCCACCAGCAATCCTACCAGCTACGATGGGCTGTATTATCAGGCCGGGGTGGATCTCAACGACGCACCCATCAACAGCGGTTACACCCTGTTGGACAGCTACTACGGCTCGCTGAACGCCTTTTCCACCAACATCATCGGGCACCAGCGCTTGAATTCGCTGCTGCTCTATGATGGCTCCAGCGATTTCACGTATTACGATTCCTACACGCTGAACGGCAACGGCAGCTCCGACGATAGCTTTTTCTCGCAACACTACGTGAGCAGCCCGGATGGCAGCATTCGCATCGGCTATGGCATCGGCCCGTTTTTGGGCCTCAACGTGGCGCTCATGGCTCCCTCGTTGAGCGGCTCGGGAGTGTATTTGAGTCCGGTGGGAATTGTGAACGCCGCCAGCTCGGCTCCCTTCACGTCGTTCCTCTCACCGGGCGAATTCATCACCCTCTATGGCACGGGATTGTCATCCGGCGACGCCACGGCCTCTTCCCTTCCGTTGCCCATTACGCTGAACAACGTCCAGGTGATGATCAATGAGCGGCCGGCGCCCATCTTTTACGTAAGCCCCACGCAGATTTCAGTGATCGTGCCGTACCTGACCGAGTCAGTGGCGGAGATCCAGGTCATCAACAACCAAGTGAATTCGAACATCGTGACGCAGTTTGTGGGTCAGACCTCATTGGGCGTGTTTACCGAGAACCCGGTGGGCGGCATCGGTTACGCCGCCGCGCTGCATCCCGATTACTCGGTGATTTCCGAATCCAGTCCGGCGCAGATTGGCGAGACGGTGGCCGTCTATCTGGCCGGCGGCGGTGAAGTAAGCCCCACAGTCAACGATGGTGAAGGCGCGCCTAGTAATCCGCTCAGCCAGACCGGATACACGCCGCTGGTGTATTTGCTGGACAGCGCCGGCGACTACGTGCAGGCCACCAGTGTGACGTTCTCGGGCCTCGCGCCCGGATTCGCCGGCCTGTACCAGATCGACTTCACGATCCCCAGCGGCCTGGCGGCGGGGGATGCGGACCTGGAAATCCTGGGAACCGACTCCGATACCTTGGAATGCCTGCTCCCCATCGGGTCCGGCACGACCGCGAACACCGAAGCGCGCGCCAAATCCGCTGCCGGGAACCGCCCGGCCGGCCGGCACCTGTTACCACCGCGCCGGCTCCGCGTGAACGCAACCCCACGGTAGGATCGACGTTCTGCTTTTTCACCCGCCGCCGCGTGACTCGTCTTAGGGCAGTTGGCGCTTGGCGTGAATCGTGCCGGTCCAGGCGCCTCCGTCCGCCGATAGCGGAATCGTGACATTGAACGTTGCGGAGTTGCGGCAACTGCTGAAGTCGAGGGTAATGTGGCCGAGCGAGGTCCCACCAGCTGGTATATTGCCCAATGCAAGCGGGAAGCTGGCAGGGCTCACCAAGGCGGGCGTACACGCCTGACCGGTGGCTTGTACCAGCGACAGGCTGTCGATTTGTGCGCCGACGGCCGGGCTCGCACCGCCGCTGACCGCTATGGTCCACAGGCGGGCGTTCCGCGGTCCGGACTTGCTTGCGATGCTGCCGGTCAGGGGCGCCGTGGGACAACTGTAGAAGGAGAAAGCTGGTTCGGTGGCCGACATCCCCGTAAAGCGGGGCACCGGCGCGGAGCTAACCGCGGTACCGACCGAGCTGACGGGAGCCAGGGCGGCATTCACGCTCACCGACCCCAATCCAGAGATTTGCGTTTGCGAGCTGCTGTAGGCTACGGCAACCGGGATTGCGGCCGTTTCTGCGACGAACGGATTGTCATAGATGACTTCGTAGGTGGCATACCGGGTGCTGCCTGACGTGCTCAGTTCGGCCACCGGAGTCGTTCCCACCATCGCGGTCGCTGTCACCGGGACATATCCCGGCCCGTTGTCGCCCTGGATGTCGGATTTCACCAGCTGCAGTTGCCCCGGCGTCCTCCCTCCAAAATCACCCTGCGTGGTGATGGTCACAGGGACAAAAATCTGTGTCCCGGTCCGCACTCCGGAAAAGACCAGGCGAATGCGAGTTCCCGTGTCAGCCAGCCCGGCATCGGGCGCAGCGGCCAGCAGGCTGGGCAAATACAAGCCGCTCTCGGTCGAGTAGTCGAAGCCCGTCACATTTTGTTCCGCGATGTCGGCGGGATAGGTGCTCCCAAATAGGATCGAACCGTAGTTGCGCACCCTGAAGGAATAGGGGAATGTCTCCGTCACCTGGACGGTAAAGTCGAACGCAGCCGGGCCTGCGCCGCCCTCCAGGCTCGCGTTGTGCGGCTGGCACTTGGGCACCGCGGTACCGCTCGTGGTGGTGGATATGGCCGGCTGGATGGCGCCCAAGGTTACTGGGGAATTGTTCAACGGCACCGTCTGGCTGCCTTGGATGGTGAGGGCGCCGGCCACCTGCGGCTGGGTGGACGTGGACGGAGGACCGGGCTTCTGCGCGTTCGCCCGCAGATTGGTCAGGCGGATGACGCGGACCGCGTTCACTCCCGGCGGGTCGATCGGAACCTTCCACTGCAATGCATCCGCCCCCGTTTGTGCGCCAACGAAAACGTTCGCTTGGGTCCGGTATGGGCTGGACGCGCCGCCGGTTCCGGTTTCCGAACACACCGCGCCGAGCGGCTCGCAAAGGATTTGCGGCGGTTGTTGCTGCGTTGCGGTCAGGAACGACGGAACCGGCTCGGAAGGAAACGGCTCGTCAATCAGCAGCAGTGCTTCGGAGAGGCCCTCACCCTGCGGTAGCGGCCGGCTGGTGACATCCGTGTTTAGTTTGAGGGTTAGCGTATAGTCCGGGATGGGCTCGCCGGCAGGCGTCGGAGTTCCGCCGGTGCACATCAGGATATCGTCGCCCAGCAAGTCGGCGAGACCTTCCGCCCGGATGGTCAGAGGCGTCGCGACGGCGCTGCACGACAGCCCGGAGACTCCCGGGGCGGACAGAACCCAGGTGTCATTCAACCCGCCGCTCAGGCCGTTTCCGCCGAATATAGTCATCAATTGGTTGGTGGGATCGAAGATCGCGGCCTGACCGGCTCGGGCTGGCGGAGGCCCGCCGCTGGGAGCGAGCTGGGTCCATGCCGGGGTTCCGAACCCGGTGGCATTCGAAAGGCTCCAAACGTCATCCAGCAAGTTCCCATTGCCGCGGCTGCCGCCGAAAATCAACATCCTTCCCCCGGTAGCATCGTAGACGCCGGAATGAAACGACCGGGCAGCCGGCGAACCAGTGGCGCCTTCCGGAATGACGTTCTGCCAGACGGGTACGGCATTCTGAAGAGAAAGTTCCCATACCGCGTTCGAGGCCTGGCAGGAGTGATTGATCGTGCCCGTGCCGCCAAAAAGCGTCATCACCTGCGTGGTGGGATCATAGGCGGCCGCGGGACCATATTGGCCGGCCGGACCGGCGCCGCTTTCGGTGAACGTCGACAGCTTCGTCCAAGCCGGCGAGCCGCTCAATCCATTCGCGCCGGAGAGAGCCCAGACGTCGGAAAACGTGGAACACGGGTTGGCTGAACCATCCTGCCCGCCGAACAGCACCAGCCGGTTCAGGGTCTGATCGTAAACCACCGCACTGTTCACGCGAGCCGAGGGCGGGCCGCCTGCCGGCGAAAGCTCTGTCCAGGCCGGGGTCCCGCCTTGCCCGTTGGCATTGCTGAGCGCCCAGACGTCATTCAAGGCCGGAGCACAGCTTCCACTACAGCCGCCAAAGACGATCAGGACGTTGTTGACCGTGTCGTAAACGGCCGCGTGTCCGGAACGCGCGGGCGGCGAGCCGGAGGCGCCGTCGGCGATCAGATTCACCCATTGGCTGGCGCCGCCTTGGCCATTCGCGTTGGTCAGAATCCAGACATCGTTCAAGTTGTTGCCGCTGCTGTCGCGCCCGCCAAAAACGATCATTTCGTTGCTGGAAGGATCATAGACCCCAGTGGTGCCGTTGAGGCCGCGCGGCGACGGCAAGTCGCCCGAAGGCGAAAGTTGAGTCCACGATTGTGCGGCTAAAACCGGCGCCAGGAACACGACCGCAACCAGAAAGTGCGTTCGCTTCCGAAGCTGGAAAAGTAATCCAACTGGCTTTTTACTTCGCGTTCGACCCATGGGCAAGGTTTATCAATATAACACGGACCCACCCCGGCTACGATAACTTCCGGTTTAGTACCGGCGGCGATCGGGTTTAGGAAACGGATCAGACCAGCAGTACGCGGTGATCCGGGCACTCGAGAGAAATATTCTCGTACAAGGTGTCCATCAGCCCCGGACCGTGCTTTGCGACGAACGGCAAAATGGAATACAACCGCTCCTGCAGGTGTTTCTCGGGAAAGATCAAGCCGGACAGATAGGCGGCTTCCCAGGCGCCGCGCTCGCTCTTGCGCACCGTCTCGCGCGCGGTTTTTCGCTCGATTTTGGAGAGCTGGTAGAGAATTTTCGCGCGGCTTTTATCGGCTGCGGCGGCCAGTGTGGAATCAAACGAGACCAGGCCGTCGCGCAGCCGCGCCAGCGACTCCGAGGCAGCCCGCTCGATCGCGTCAAACTCGCGCATCAGCTCCGGCGGCACCAGCTTCCCTCCGATTTGATCCCGCACGTGCTCTTCGCCTTGAAACACGTCGGCAAGCGTCAGCCCGTACCGGCCCATCAGCTTGGCCGCGCGGGCATCCAGCAGCGTGAATCCGGCGCGCGACATGATCACCGGCATCCGGCCCAGCACCTCCCGGTACAGCACCTGCGACTGCGCCATGTAAGCCAGCTCCGATGGACCGCCCACATACGCGACGGTAGGCAGCACATAGTCCTGCATGACGGGCCGCAAAAGGGCATTGGGAGACAGATCTTCGATGCGCTCCAGCAGTTCGGCCGGCGAATAGCGCCGCTCTTTGGAGACGTATTCGCCGTTTTGTCTTCGCAGGGCGATGCGTCGCCCGCTTTCCAGCAGGAATACGAGCGATGTTTTCGGCTCCACATGGACCTGCGCGTGATAACCGGCGGCTTCGAGCTCCCGATTGCGCGCCAGCAGCATGTGATGCAAGTCTTCATCCCGGGTCACCACGTCACGAAGCAGCGGCGCCGCCAGATGATGCACGGCGTCCTGCAAAGGATCGACAAACAGCAAACCGCGGCCGCCCAGCAAACGCTCCAGCAGCGCATGGAACGCCTCGCCAAACGTCGCGCCCGGTTGATAGCTGTCGTGCACCAGTTCCAGCACTTCGTCCGCATAAGGAAGACCGGCCAGGACCTCCCGCAAGCGGCCTAGCGGAGGATCCGCGATCGCGATCGCGCCCACTGGCCTTTCGGATACCCCGAGCCCGTTTGCCGTCAGGCCGACCGGCCGTTGATCCGGGCCGAAAGCGAAACTGTGACTCACTTCCGCCAGGTCGTGATCTTCGGTCGCAAGCCAGAAGATCGGGACGGCGGCAATTCCCTGCTCGCCCAGGCGCTTCGCCAGCCGCACTGCGGTCAACGCTTTGTAGATGGTATATGCCGGCCCCGAAAACAGGCCCACTTGTTGGCCGGTGACTACGGCCACGGTTCCCGGCTTCGCCAAAAGCTCCAGGGACTCGCTCGCGGCGTTGCGCGCGCGCAGTGCCTCCACCAGCGTCCGCCGCCGCTCGGCCGGATACTCGATCGCCTTCGCCGCCGCGACGTAAGACTGGGGATCGTGCGGGTTGTGCGCGTAGAACCGAGCTAACCGATCGAAATGGTATTGAAAATCCGAGAAAAGCGATGTGGTATGCGGGATCTCAGTGTGTCGAAGACAGGCCGACTCCATCATGAGCAACGTTCCAAGGGTAGCAGATGATCGCTTCCCGTCAAAAGACGCTACATTCAGCACCCGAAGTTACTCGCTCCAAAGGGCTACCGGCGGACGATTTCGGCTAGAATCAAAGTTCGGGCCACTTCCATGGACGATCAGGAGTTTAAAACGCGAGCCGACGAGGCGCTGCACGCACTCTACCAGCGGCTGGCCGCGGCCTCCGACGATGCCGAATTTGATGCCGACTTCAACGCCGGCGCGCTCACCATTGAGTTCGAAGAATCGCCCGCCAAGTTCGTCGTCAGTCCGAACGCGCCCGTGCGGCAGATCTGGGTCTCGGCGCACTCCCAGAGCTTCAAACTGGATTGGGACAACGTGCAGAACACGTTCGTGCTGCAGCCCTCCGGCCAGACGTTGACCGAGCTGATCCAGGGCGCCATCACCCGGCAACTCGGCGAAGAAATCACTCTCTAAATGGCCGGCGTCTACCTCTCCTACCCGTTTTGCGCGCAGAAATGCACCTATTGCAACTTCGCCTCGGGCGTGTTTCCGCGCGAGTTGGAGCCGCAGTACGTAGACGCGCTCGTGGCCGAGATCGCGTCGCGCCAGTGGGCTTGGCCGCCCGAGACGGTTTATATCGGCGGCGGAACTCCTAGCCGCATCAATACGGGCGATCTGGAGCGGATCTTGTCGTCGATCCCGGGAGCGCCGTGGCGGGAAGCTACGCTTGAAGTCGCCCCGGGAACCGTGACCGCGCACACGGCGGCCGCTTGGGTTCGCGCGGGAATCAATCGCATCAGCCTGGGCGTGCAATCGTTCATCCAGCGCGAACTGGCGCGGACCGGCCGCAAGCACACCGCCCAGGTGGTGTCTCAGGAAATCGGCCTTCTACGCGACGCCGGCCTCGCGAACATCAACATCGACTTGATCGCGGGACTTCCCGGCCAGAGTGCAGCTTCGTGGCGGGAATCGCTCGAATGGATCGAACGCCTTCAACCGCCGCACGTCTCCGTCTACATGCTCGAAATCGACGAGGACAGCCGGCTGGGCCAGGAAATCATGCTGAACGGCAAGCGCTACGGCGCCCCGGATGTTCCGGGCGAGCAACTTACCGCGGAGCTTTATGAAACCGCCGTCGACGAGTTGCGCCGCCTGGGAATTCACCGCTACGAGATTTCCAACTTCGCGCGGCCGGGCTTCGAATCGCTGCACAATCTGAAGTACTGGCGGCTGGAACCTTACGCCGGCTTCGGCGCAGGCGCGCATTCTTTCGACGGCGCGGTGCGCAGCGAGAACGTGGAATCGCCGCCCGAGTATGTCGAGCGGATCCGCCAAGGCAAATCCGTGCGCGCCGCCGCAACGCAAGCCAACTCGGCCGAAGAGCGCTTCTTCGTCGGTCTCCGGCTGACCCAAGGCATTCGCCCGGACACGCATGAGTGGCGCAGGTTCGAAGCACCCATCCAGCGCTTCATGGACGAAGGTCTACTGGAGCGCGAAGGCGAGACCCTGCGCCTCACCAATCGCGGCGTGCTCTTTTCCAACGAAGTTTTTGCCGAGTTCATCACCCTATGATCGACCTGCGCAGTGATACTGTAACCAAACCCACGCCGGCGATGCGCCGCGCCATGGCGGAAGCCGAGGTGGGCGACGACGTCTACGGCGAGGACCCGACCATCAGTCTTCTTGAGCGGCGCGCTGCCGATCTCGCCATCGTCTACGAGTCAACCGGCGTCACCGATCCCGCTGCGCAGCGCACGGAAGCAACATCGGTCATGACTGCATTTCTTAAGACACAGCCCGGCATCCGCGCAAACTTTCACGGCCTGTGGGCTGTCGCGGTAAAGAATGGCCAGCGCACGCCGGTGATGGAGCTGCCCATGACGCAGATACCGCAGTAAGGCAGGGAACCGTTGCCATTGCCCGACACCATCGACCTCCGCTCAGACACCGTCACCAGGCCCTCTGCCGCGATGCGTGCCGCCATGGCAGCTGCCGAGGTGGGCGACGACGTCTACGGCGAGGACCCGACCATCAATCTTCTTGAGCGGCGCGCTGCCGAGGTTTTTGCACGCGAGGCCGGGCTGTTTGTCCCTACTGGTACCATGGGCAACCAGATCGCCATGCGCCTGCACACGCAGCCGGGGCAGGAGATCATCGCCGAGTCCCGAGCGCACATCCTCGACTGGGAGATGGCCACCGCGGCCGTCTTCTCCGGCTGCCTCATCCGTGCTGTTGCTGCCGAGGGCGGAATTCTGACATGGAAGCACATTGAGCCAGTCATCCAGCCGTGGGGCAATCTACGCGCGTCGACGGGGCTGATCGAGATCGAGAACACGGCCAACTTAGCAGGCGGACGTGTAACTCCACTTGCCATGATGGAAGAGATCTGGGCTGGTGCTATCGAAC
>DATJNO010000176.1:0-54181 GCA_035508055.1 Bryobacteraceae bacterium
AAGAGTGGGCTGGCGTTCGCCCGGCTTGGGCCGGCGCATGATGAACGGCAGCGGGGCCAGGCAGGCGATGATGATGGACATGACGAAGAAGCTGTTCTTGAAACTGAGCGCGTTGGCCTGGCTTTGGACGGTGTAATAGGCCATGGCCAGAGCTTTCTTGGCAGCGGTGGCGGCGTCGTAACCTTGCGACATGAACATGCCGGTCAGGCCGTTCAGGAACTGCTGAAAGTTGGAATCGCCGGTGGAGGTGTGGGACGCCATGGCCACCAGGTGGGTCTGGTTCTGGCGCGTCAGGAAGACGCTGAGCATGGACGTGCCGATGCTACCGCCGATGTTGCGCATGAAGCTGGAGATCCCCGAGACCTGGTTGTTTTTCTCGCGGGGAACGCCAATGTAGTTGAGCGTGGTGATGGGAATAAAGATCAGCGGCATGAAAATCACCTGGAACATGCGCAGCAGGACGATGGTGGTGAAGTCGATTTGCAGGTAAATGTTGGTCATCAGGCGCAAGGCGAAGGAGGTGCCGAGGAAACCGATACAGATCAACAGGCGCGGATCGATTTTGGTCGCGACCAGCCGGCCGGCCACCACCATCATGAACATGAGCACGAAGCCGGCGGGGGAAAGCGCCAGGCCGGCGCGTTCGGCGGTGTAGCCGAGGCTGCTTTGCAGAAACTCAGGAATCAGCACCGTTGACCCGAACAAAACCATGCCCAGGATAAAGGAGAACGAGACGGCGGTGCCGAAGTTGCGGTTCTTGAGCAGCCGCACGTCGACAATGGGATGCGGGTGATACCACTCCCACAGGAAGAACGCGGCCAGCATCGGAATGCCGATCATGAAGAGCGCGGTGATCACGCGGGAAGCGAACCAGTCGGATTCCTGGCCTTTGTCCAGCACGAACTGGAAGCAGGCGATCCCGATGACCAGCAGGGAAAGTCCGATGTAATCGACTTTGATTCCGCTGCGCTTCTCCGACTTCAGCCACGGCGGATCTTCCACCAGGCGGCTGGTGAAGAACAGCGACATCAAGCCCACCGGCAGGTTAATGAAGAAGATCCAATGCCAGTTGATGTTGTCGGTGATCCAGCCGCCGAGGGTGGGGCCGATGGCGGGAGCGAACACCACGGCCATGCCGTAGACGGAGAACGCCTGGCCGCGTTTTTCGAGCGGAAACGTGTCGGCCAGGATGGCCTGTTCGGAAGGCTGTAAGCCGCCGCCGCCCGCTCCCTGCAGAATGCGGGCGACGATCAGGAACGGCAGGTTGGGCGCGATGCCGCACAGAAACGAAGAGCAGGTGAACAGCATGACGCAAGTCATGTAAAAGCGCTTGCGTCCGAAGATGGTAGAGAGCCAGGCCGAAGCGGGTAGCACGATGGCGGCCGAAACCAGATAGCTGGTGAGAATCCAGATGGCTTCGTCGTAAGTGGCGCCGAGCGAGCCGGCGATGTGCGGCAGCGAGACATTGGCGATGGAAGAATCCAGCACTTCCATGAAAGTGGCCAGGGTGACGGTAAGGGCCACGCTCCAGGGATTGTGCGACGGCTTCCAATCGCGATGGGAGACTGTGGGATTCAATCAGCCTCCGATGCGAACGTCAGGTTCCACGGACATGCCGGGGCGCAGCCGGTCCAGACCCTTCTGATCCGGCTTGAAGCGGATACGGACCGGGATCCGCTGCACGACTTTCACATAGTTGCCGGTGGCGTTCTCGGGAGGCAGGACGCTGGCGATGGCGCCCGTGCTGCCGCCGATGTTTTCGACGTAGCCACTGAAGTCCTGCTGGAGCGCGTCCACGTGAATGGTGGCGGGCTGGCCAGGGCGAATGTTGCGCAATTGGGTTTCTTTGAAATTGGCAGTCACCCAGACGTCGCCCACTTGAGCAATGAGCAGCAGCTGCTGGCCGGCGTTGATGTGCGCGCCCACTTCGGCCGATCGTTTCAAGACGATTCCCGCCACAGGCGATACGATCTTGGTGTAGCTGAGCTTGAGTTCGGCCTGCTCGACCTGCGTGCCGGCGGTGAACTCGCTGGCTTGCTGCGATTTGACGTTGGCCTGGCGGATGGCCACCTGGGCGGGCGCGTTGCTGCGGATCTGCGCCAGGCGGCTGCGGGACTGCTGGAGCTGGGCGCGGCGCTGGTCGACGGTTCGTCCCGCCGCTTCGAGCGACGCTTTGGCTGCCAGAACCGCGGCGGCCTGGGCCTTGGCCGTGGCGGCAATTTGATCGTACTCCTGCTGCGAGACCTCTTCGTTTTTCACCAGCATGGTGTAGCGGGCCAGATCGGATTGCGCCCGCGCGTTGTTGGCTTCGGCTTCGGTGACGCGCGCGGCGGCGGATTCCCGGTCGCGTTCGGCCGCGCCCACGACGGCTTCGGCATTGGCGACGTCGGCCTCAGCGCCTTGAATATTGGTGTTGTTCTCGACTTCGGTGATCGGCACGTTGAGCTGCGGCGCGGCAATCATACTGCGGGCCTGCTCCAACTGCGCGCGAGCCTGGTCGAGGGCGACCTGATAGTCGCGCGGGTCCAGATCCACCAGCGGGTCGCCGGCCTTGACCACTTGATTGTTGTCCACATAAACGCGGGTGATGGTGCCGTCCACTCGCGAGGTGATGGGATTCAGGTGCGCGTCCACCTCGGCGTCGTCGGTAGTTTCGAATTGGCGCACCTGCAGCCAATAGTACAGGCCGGCGCTACCGGCGACCAGCAGGATGAGGAAGAATATCGTGAAAGCCTTATTGCGACCCTTGGGGCTGGGCGCCTCGATCCTCTTCTCGACGAACCCGAGCTTTTCGTCTTGCACGCTCATGGAGCATTCCCCTTTAAAAGATTGGGCAAATCGGTTTCTGCCTCGCCCATGGCGCGGGCGAGCGACAGGCGGGCCAGGTCAAAGGCGAAGAGGCTGGAGATGTAGTCGCCTTCCGCACCGGCCACCTGTTCCTGGGCCTGTACGACTTCCACGGTCGTGGTTACGCCCGCGTTGAACCGGTCGCGCGCCTGCCGCAAGGTATCGTTGGCGAGACTGCGGCTGCTGTCCGCCAGCCGGACCTGGCCCATGGCGGTGTTGAGTTCGATGATGGCGGTGCGAACCTCCGCCTCGACGGCGCCGCGCAGATCGGCGAGTTCGGACTGGCGCTGATGCAGCGTAGCTTCGGCTTGTTCGATGTCGGCCTTTACGCGACCGCCCTGGAACACGGGGAAGCTCACGGTGCCGGCCACGGTGTAGACGCCGTGCGCGGCGATGGGGCTGGAGCCCAACGTGCCATAATCGCCAGTCAGCGAAACGCTGGGCATGTTCTCGGCCCGGGCAGCGGCCAGGACGCGCTCGGCGGCTTTCACCTGGGAGCCGGCGGCTTGCAGATCCCAGCGCTTCTGGAAGGCCTGTTGCGCCGCGGTTTCCGGAGCCGGAACAGCGGACGGGTTGAAAGCGAGCGGGTCCTTGAGGGTCAATTCACGGTCCAGCGGGAGACCGGTGAGGCGGGCGAGGGCGAGCTTCTGCTTGCTCAGATCCGACTCGAAGGCGCTGAGGCGCTGTTCCTGAGCTTGCAGCTCGACCAAGGTTCGTGTCACTTCAATGCGGGCGTTGGTGCCCGCCTCGCGCCGGATCTCGGCCTGCTGGTTCACGGCCCGGGCATTGGCCACCTGAGCGCGCTGCGATTCCACGCGGGCCGCGGTGGCGACGGTTTCGAGATACGCTCCGGCGACCGCCTGCACCACCAGCTCGCGGGCGTCGCGGGCGGAGAGCTCCGAGGCGCGTTCCGTATCCTTGGTGGCCTGCCAGTTGCGCCGCTGAACCAGGTCCCAAACGGATTGGCTGAAATTACCCTGCAAATTGGAAGTCCCGAAAGGACCGACCACCGTGGGTATCGAAAAACCAAGTCCCGGCGGAGTCTTGAACTGAAAGCCAAAAGCCGCCAGGTTGATCTGGTTGCTGGTCTCGGAGGCACTGACGGAAATGTAGGGCAACAGGTTGCTCAAGGCGTGCAGGCGGTCGGCATGCGAGACGCGCGTCGAATCGCCGGCGGTAAGAATGCCAAGGTTGGCCGACAGGCCGAATTTCACAGCATCGGCGAGCGAGATCGTGATGGCGCCGGCGGGGACATTGGCCGCCGGCACGCTTCCCTGGTAGCCGCCGGAAACCTGAACGGACCCGGTCAAGGTGTCGTTGCCGCCGCCGCCGGGGATGGTGGCCAGGGGCGTTGCGACCGATCCCACCTGGTTGCCGCGGCCGGACAGGGGCAACTGGCGCGCCGGGGTCGGGGGCGGAGGCGGGGCGGAGAACTGGGCCCAAGCCGCCGGAAGCGCCAGAGAGAATACAAGCAGAGCGCGGGATGAATGGGGCACGTTTCCCAATTTAACATATGCATACTTGCATGCATATAATGGAGGAGGCATGACGACGGCTGCTTCGAAGGCGCGCTCGGAGCCCACCAAACACCAGCAGAGGACCGAGGCGACGCGCCGGGCGTTGATGGACGCCGCGCACCGCATTTTCGCCCGCGACGGATTCGAAGCCTCGCGGATCGAGGACATCGCCGCCGCCACCGGACGCACCCGCGGGGCGTTTTACGCACACTTCGCCAGCAAGGAAGATTTGTTCTTTGCGCTGTTCGAGCAGGAGGCCGGCCAGCAGATGGCCATGTTGCGCCAAGCGCTGGAACAATGCAGCACCGCCGAAGCGCGGCTGAGAGCACTGCGCGCGTTCTACGTGCAGCGCGCCGCCGACCGGCAGTGGGTGATGCTGACGCTGGAGTTCAAGCTGTTCGCGCTGCGCCATCCGCGGCTGCGGGCGAAACTGGCGCGCACGCACCGGCGCATCCGCGAATCGCTGAAGCTGGAGACCATCCGCAACATGATTCCCAGTCTGCTGAACGGCAAGCCGGAGTCCAGGGCAATGCGGCGGACGGCGCTGGAGGCGGTGCTGAACGGCTTGGTGCTAGAGCACGCCTATGACGCCGAGACCATTTCCGAGGCGCAGGTGACGGCCGTGCTGGGCCAGATCTTCGATGTCCTGATGCCCGGCAAGTAGCGGCGGCGTAACCATTTCGTAACTCAAGAGGGATTTGTCTATCGATATAGTAGAGGAGCTATGGACTTCACCAGATCTCTCTCACGGCGGAATTGGATCCAGGGCGCCATGGGCGTAGCGGGGATGCTCGCGCGGCCGCTCGATGGATCCAGCGGAATCAAGATCGGGATGATTCCCGACGCGGGAGCCACGCAAGTCTCCATTGACGAAAAAGCGCCGCTCAAGGATTATCTCGCCAAGGCGACCGGCACACCGGTGGACCTGATCATCCCGACAAACTACAACGCCACGGTGGAGGCGCTGGGCAACGGTTCGCTGGATTTCGCCTATCTGGGGGCCCTGACCTATGTGAAGGCGCACCAGCGTTACGGGGTCCTGCCGCTGGTGCAGCGCGCGGCGGACAAGAATTTCCATTCGCTGTTCATCACGCAATCGGGCTCGGCTATTCTCAAGGTGGCGGACTGCAAAGGCAAGCGCTTCGCGTTCGGCGACATCAATTCCACCAGCGGACATCTGATTCCGCACCAGGAGCTCATGAAGGCGGGCGTGAATCCCGATCACGATCTCCAATTCCGCTTCACCGGCAGCCACAGCGCGACGGCCAAAGCCGTGGAAGGTGGCGCGTCGGACGCCGGCGCGCTCGACGAGACGGTTTTTCACTCGATGGTGATGGAAGGCAAAGTGGACGGTAGCAAGGTTCGTGTCTTCCACACTTCGCCGGCTTTCGTGGATTACGTCTGGGTGGCTCGCAAAGATATCGGCGGCGCGCAGCGGGAATCGTTCGCCCAGGCGTTTTTGTCGCTGAAGGAAGGCAAGGACGACGCGATTTTGAACATCCTGCGCGGCAAGGATTTTGTCCGCGCCGATGACGCCGAGTACGCCAACATCCGCAAAATTGCGGCCGAGCTGAAGATGCTTTAGGCTAGTCGCTATCTTGTCCGACTCCGGTTCCGCGCTCGAAATCCGCGATTTGGTGGTTCGCTTCGGAGAGCACACCGTACTGGACGGAGTGTGCTTCGAGGCCCGGCGCGGCGAGCGCATTGCGGTGCTGGGGCCGAGCGGAACGGGCAAGACGACGTTGTTTCGCTCGATCAACGGTTTCGCGCCGGCGGCATCCGGCAGCGTTCGCGTGGACGGAGTGGAAGTGACGCGGCTGCGCGGCCGGTCTCTGCGAATGCTGCGGAGCCGGATCGGCGTGGTTTCGCAACGGCACGACCTGATCGACAATCTGGCCGTGCATCAGAACGTGATGGCGGGAGCGTTGGGGCGATGGTCCAGCGCGCGGGCGCTGCGTTTTCTTTTGTGGCCGCTGGCAGCGGAGCTGGAGGAAGCACAAGCGGTGCTGCGGCGCGTCGGCCTGGAGCATAAGCTGCGTGCGCGGACAGCGAGTCTTTCAGGTGGCGAGCATCAGCGGGTCGCGATCGCGCGGGCGCTGGTGCAGGAACCGGTTCTGCTGTTGGCCGACGAACCGGTGGCGTCGCTGGATCCGGTCCTCAGCCACCAGACGCTGGAGTTGCTGTGCCGTCTGGCGGAAGAGAGCGGGGTCACGCTGTTGTGTTCTCTGCATCAGCCGCACTTGGCCGACCACTATTTCGACCGCGTCATTGAGATGCACGGCGGACACATCGTCCGCCAACGTAAAGGCGAAAGCCGGCTGGATGCTCCGGAATTTTCTCCAGCCCTGGGTGAAGGAATTTAGGGCATGGGATTGGGAGCCTCCTTCACACTGCTGCGCCAGTTCTTTCCACCGGAAGTCTCGCCGCATTACCTCCGAGCCGCGATGACGCCGCTCGAGCAGACCATCCAAATGGCCGCGGGCGGGATTTTGATTGCCGTGATCGTGGGTATGCTGACGGGCTTGTGGGTTGGCGCGGGACTGCCGGGCGGCCGCTGGGTGTATGCGGCGCTGGCGAGTGTGCGTTCGGTTCCGGATTTGACGTTGGGCATTCTCTGCGTCGTGATCGTGGGTATCGGCCCGGCAGCGGGCATGCTGGCCCTGGCGATCTTCTACAGCGCGGCGGTGGGCAAGATCTTCGCGGATCTGTTTCGCTCCGCCGATCGCGAACCCGTGCGCGCCTTGCAGGCTACCGGCGCGAGCCGGCTGTCGGTAGCCTTGTTCGGCTTGCTGCCGCTACGATCGAAGGACGTTTTGAGTTATGGGTCGTACGAGTTTGAGAGTGCGGTGCGCTGCTCGGTGATCGTCGGGGCAGTGGGTGGCGGAGGGATCGGCACCGAACTGGTGGGCACCATCAATGCGCTCGATTTCCGGCGGGCGACGACGGTGATTTTATTGCTGATCGCGCTCATTGCGCTGATCGACTTCGGGGCGCGGTGGGTGAAGAAAAAGCCTGCGATCCTCGCGGCGCTCTTCCCGCTGGCTGTTCTGGCTTTTTGGCAGGACCGCCCAGGCATGCTGGCGTTCTCTCATTCCGTGTCGACCTTCGCCGGGATGCTGCCGCCAAGGCTTCCGCACGACGCGGTTCTGAAGCTGCCGCAGGTATTGTGGGAGACACTGGAAATCGCAGTCGGAGGAACGTTCTTCGCCATGGTTGGCGCGCTGCCCCTGGGTTTGGCGGCGGCCCGCAATTTTGCACCGCCGGTGATCTCGGTCCCGGTGCGCCGGCTGCTGGAGTCGTTGCGCGCGATTCCGGAAGTGGTGTGGGGGCTGGTGCTGGTCGGCGTGATCGGCGTCGGGCCGGAAGCAGGCATCATCGCGCTGGCCTTGCACGGCACCGGGTCGTTGGGGCGCTTGTACGCCGAATCGTTCGAAAACATCCGCGCGGAGCCGGTTCAAGCGATGGCCGCCACGGGAGCGCGTCCGTTGGCGATCGCCGGGTTCGCTTACGTGCCGCTGGCGCTGGCGCCGCTCGCGGTACACTCGCTGTTCCGCCTGGAATGGAACGTGCGAGCGGCGACCATCGTCGGCGTGATCGGCGCGGGCGGAATCGGCCAGGCGCTGTATAACGCGCAGCAGTTGTTCTTCTACCGGCAGATGATGGCCTACATCGCGATTACGTGGCTGATTGTCGCGGCGGTGGATTTCTTCAGCAGCCGCTTCCGCTCGGACATGGGGCTGATGGAGCGCTTCGCGTGAGCGCGCGCCCGCGCGTGGTGATTACGCAGCCGGTTTTTCCCGAGACGGTCGAACTGCTGGCGACGCATGCGGACGTGGCCGTGGGGCCGCCTGCCCGCGATGCCGACGCTTTGATGGTGTTCATGCCGGACTCCTTGGATGAAGACTTCCTGCGCACGTGCCCGAATCTGAAGATTGTCGCCGCGGCGCTCAAGGGATTCGACAACTTCGACGTCGCGGCCTGCACGCGGTTCGGCATCTGGTTCACGATCGTGCCCGACCTGTTGACCGAGCCAACGGCGGAACTTGCGCTGGCGCTGATGCTGGGTCTGGCGCGCAACGTGCTGGCGGGTGACAGCCTGATTCGCAGCGGCCGGTTCGAAGGCTGGCGGCCGATCCTTTACGGAACGGGTCTGGCGGGCAGTACGGTCGGGCTGATCGGCAGAGGTGCGGTGGGCCGCGCGCTGGCTACGCGCCTCCAGGGTTTCTCCTGCCAACTGCAATACTCGGATCCGGCCGCCGGCGGATCGGTGGAGCTGGACGCACTCCTGGCCTCCAGCGACTTCCTGCTGCCACTGCTTCCGCTCAACGCGACGACTTTCCACCTCATCAACAAACAGGTGCTGGCCCAAATGAAGCCCGGCAGCTACCTCATCAACGTGAGCCGCGGATCGGTGGTGGACGAAGAAGCGGTTGCCGATGCGCTGGAGAGCGGACGCCTGGCCGGCTACGCCGCCGACACGTTCGAAATGGAGGATTGGGCGCGCCGGGACCGACCGCGCGCGATTGCGCCGCGCCTCTTGCGCATGAAGGACCGGACCCTGTTCACGCCGCACCTGGGTTCGGCTGTCGTTTCGGCGCGCCGCGCGATCGAGCGGGCCGCCGCCGGCAACATTCTGCAGGCGCTGCGGGGCGAGCGCCCGTCGGGCGCGATCAATGATCCTTCGAATTACCGGGGTGCTGCTTCAAAACCTAGCGTCTAAATCGAGAGCACAGCGAAATGCCAGATCATCCTACTGGCTCATTACCAGCACGGGCCAGTTGACGATCACGGTCAGCGGCGCGGGTTGCACGGGTGGGGCCTGCACAAGAAAACGCTGGCCGTCGGCAGTGACGTCGTAGGGGATGAAATTAATGGTCGGCGTCGGCAAAGGAAACAGCTCGCGGGGCGCGGATGGCTCCACGGAATCCCTGCGAATCTTGAGATCGACTGCCATCAGTTTGTCGTCGAGCGAGACATAGAACAGTTCGCGGCCGTCCGGCCCCCAGCGGGGAAAGCGGCCTCCGCCGGCCGAAATCTGAAACTTTCCGCGCGGTTCCGGAAAGGCCTGAACATAAACTTCCTCCTGGCCGGATTCGGCCGATTGGTACGCCACCCAGCGGGGATCGGCTTCCGGAAAGAACTCGCCATTCGTGCCGCCGAGCGGTGCATCCAGATAGCGCTTGGGCTGGCCCGCCGCTTCGCCGTCCTTGGTGACCGGCAGGGACCAGATGCTCGGAGGTGCGCCCGGCGCCGCCTGGTCGAACAGAACGTAGTGGCCATCCTGGGACCAGCTGGTGGGCAATTGGAGAGCCGTCGAAGGCAAAACCCGTTGCTCCTCGCCGGCGCCGCTGGAATCTTTGCGAAACATTCCATTGCCGAAGCGGAACATGAGGGTGCGTCCATCCGGGGACCAGACCGGGTAGGAGTGGCCGTTCCGGGAGAACGTGAACCGGGTGGCGACGTTGCGCGCGATATCCAGCAGCCAGAGGTCGGCGCGCGTGGGGCCGCCGATCGCCGCCGCGACGCGGTTTCCGTCCGGCGAGATGCGGAACATGACGTAATCGTTTGGTTCCGCGAGCGTACCGAGTGGCTTACCCTCCGGATCGAGCCAGGTGAGTTGATTGGAGCCGCTGGTGGAGTACAGCAGCAAGCCGTTGGTGGACGGGGCCACGTTCACGCGCCCGGTGATCGCGGACCGGCCCACGGGATCGGCCACGGGCTGCGCCTCGCCGGAGAGCTTCAAATGGATCGGGTCGAAGGGTTGCGCGACCAATGTAGTCCCGCGCATCCAGAGGAGAAAGCCGGAAGCGTAGACCGCATTGAAGTCGACGCTGACCAACCGGACCCGCCGGTCGGGATTCGAAAGCGAGGCCGCGTAAACGCCGGTTTGATCGGGCAGAATGCTCTGAGCGAGAAACAGGACGTTGCCACCCGGCAGCGCCTGCGGCCAGTAATGCGCGGCATCGCCGACGGCGAACTTGGTTAAGCGCGACACGGTCCCGCCCGACGCGGGAACCTGGAGCAACGGCGACCCGAAGGTGGCGAAGAGGATGCGGCCATCGTTGGTCCAGGTGCCTCCGCGTCCTAAGCCGGCGTTACAAATCGTCGCGGGCATTCCTCCGGCCAGATCCACTCGCTGCAGTTTGCCTTCCGCGAAAAACCCGATGGACTTGCTGTCGGGCGACCAGAAGGGAGAATAAGCGCCTTCGGTACCCGGCAGCAGCCGGGCGGAAGTGCCGTCGAGAGGCCGCACCCAGAGGCCGCCGTTTCCGTCGGCGGTAGCGACATAAGCAACGGTTGCGCCGTCGGGTGAGATAGCTAAGCCGCCCGAACCGGCGCCGAGCGTGAATCGGCCGTGCGGCGGCGGGTCGATGTCGAAGTGGAGCGCCGGCGCCAAGACATGCGGCTGCCGCAAGTGGAACAGAGCCCAGCCGCCGGCGACGCCGATGACGAGCGCCGCGGCGACAGCCACCCACCAGCGCGTGTCCCCGGAAACCGCGGCCGGTTGTGCGATGGCCCAAGCCAGCGCCCGCTTCGTTTCGACAGGGGTCTGGAACCGCTGGCCGGGATCCTTCGCAAGACATGTTTTGACCACCCGCTCCAGTGCGGGCGGGACGGGCAGGGGCGCGGGGTCCTTGTCCAGAATGGCCGCGATCACGGTGGCGGTGTTCGGCCCATCGAACGGCCGGCGTCCGGTGAGCATTTCGTAGAACACGCATCCGAAGGAGAACAGATCGCTGCGCGCGTCGGCTTCCTTGCCTTGCAATTGCTCGGGCGACATATATTGCAGCGTTCCGACAATTTGGCCTTCGCCGGTGATGGCCTGCGTGAGAGTCGCGTCGGTCTCCTTCAAGGGTCCGCTTTGTTTCGCCAAGCCGAAGTCCAGCAGCTTGATGCCCTGGCTGGTGACGAAAATGTTTCCGGGTTTCAGATCGCGATGGATGATTCCTTTCTGATGGGCGGCGTCGAGCGCGTCCAGGATCTGGTTGGCATACTCGGCGGCGTTTTCCACGGACAGGGGGCCGTGGAGCGGCGCACCCTCGACGTACTCCATCACCAGGTAGTTGGGGCCGACGTCGTAAATCTGGCAGATATTGGGATGATTCAGGGCGGCCACCGCGCGGGCTTCGCGTTCGAAGCGCTCACCGAACTCCTGCCGCGAGGTTTTGATGGCGACGATGCGATTCAGGCGCGTGTCGCGCGCCTTCCAGACTTCACCCGTGCCGCCGGAGCCAAGCTGAGAGAGGATTTCGTAGGCGCCTAGTCTGTCGCCCGGGGAAAGCGGCATGTCATAAGAAGTCTACCCCTTCTTACTTCGCGACCGCGCGACCCTGGCGCAGGTCCCGCAGCAGCTCGTGCGCGCGCGGATCGCGCACCTGGCCGAGAGCGGCGACGTAGTCATTCACCGTTTGGGGATCGGCCTGGGAGAAATGATCGGCGGCCGCAATCAGCGCGTCTTCGGCGCGGGCGCGCAGGGGCGCGCTGACCTGGGAATCCTGCGCCAAAACGATGCGGGAGACCGCTCGCAGCGCGCCAAGCGACAGGACCGGCGAATCCGACTGGAGGAACGGGATGGAGTCCTCGGCCATCTGCGCCGCATGCTCCGGGGCGAACGCTTTCGCATGAGTCAGAAAGTCGATTGTGACGTCAGTCGGACCTTTGACCTGCATCAAGTCCCAAACGGCGGCCGCGGCCTGCGGCTGCGGCCAGTAAGTCAAGCCGTACATGGCATATTCGCGGACGATTCTGTCGGCATGGTACAGGTAGCCGGTCAGGATGGCGAGCGACTGTTCGTCGGGAATGCCAAGAATATCCGGCAGGAAGCCGCTCAACAAATCGGCCGCACCGGTGGGGGCGTGCGCCTGCTGTTCCGCGAGCCATTGCGCGCGATCGCCGGCGGGGAGAATTTCGACGGGCGTCCAGTCCGTAACGATGGGCGCTTCCTTTGAGCCCGGCCTGCGCTCGGTTAAGCGGACCTCATAGGTTCCCGGCTGATCGAAGCGGTATTGCAAATGAAGTGGAATCCTGCCCTGGAAATGTGGTTCGGTGGACATCGCGATAGAGCCGCAGATAAATCCGGCGAAGGCGATGCCCTGGAATGCCTGCGATCCCACGTCCGCGATGCGTGGCAGCAGTTTCCCATCGCGCCTCACTTCGATTTGATAGCACCCGAACGATGCCGGGAAAATCATAAAGGGATAGCGCAGCGAGGGGCCTTCTTCGTAGGGCAACTTCACGCGCAGCCACACGGGCATGCCGGCGCGCGCGGGAGTCTCTTGAGAAATCGTGAGGGTCTCAACGCCGAGCGGAAATTCAACCGGTTTGCTGGATTGCCCGTGATAGACGACGCGCAGTTGCGCGGTGCCTTGGATCGGCGTTTCCTGCGGCACCTTGAAATTGATCTGGCTCGCGGACACGTAGAGCAGGCCGGCCGGGATTCCGCCGACCCATACCTGGGTGTCGCAGAGGTCCTGGGGATAAATCAGCGTCTCGACCTGCGACTGTCGTGGACGCAGAGGGCTGGGCGTCTCGCGGTTCTGCGGATCAGCCTGACCAATGCATCCAGCCGTGGGTCCCAGATTCGCTCCATAAATGGAGAAGATCATTCCCGGCGCGAGCGGCGCGGGACGGCTACCCAACTGCACGTGGGCCGCTTCGAAGGCCGGCACGCCTTGCGCGAGGGCCGTTGTCACGAACGCTGCGCACGCCAGGCATCGGGCGAACACCATAATCTGTTTTGACGCCTGCGCGCGAATACTTGTTCCCAGGGACTAGCCGCGAAACCAATCCATCGCGTTGCGCCAGTCAATGTATCCGTAGAACCCGAACCAGGCGTCCTCGGCGCCGCTGCCTCGAAGCGGCCCGGTGACTTGCGCGGGATTACCGCCGCCGGCGTTCATCAGCCACAGCGTCTTGTTGTTGAGGGTGTCGAGACGGGCGAACAAGAGATGCTCGCCGTCGTGTGACCACCTGGGTGCCTCGTCGCGATAACGGGCCTCGTGAGTCAATTGCCGCGCCGGCCTAGCGCCCCCGGCATCCGCGACCCAAATCCGGCGCTGCGCGAGAAGCCGCCGTGCAGGCTCACCGCCGAGGGTGGGCCCGGGCGGCTGACTGGGCCCGGTCGAGTATGCGATCCGATTGCCAGACGGCGACCAAGACGGATTCACCGCAGTCATACCCTGGCCTGTCAGATACGTCGTGCCCTTGGTCTTTAGATCGATCACCGCCAGGCGTTTGTTGGCCCACGATTCGCGCCCGTCGCCCACAATCGCGGCCAGCCTGTTTTGCCTGGGCGAAAACGACAACATGTCTTGGTGGACCAGAGTCGAAACGCCCAGAGAGGTGGGCGGCCCACCGGTCGCGGAGATGCGGTATAAATCGAGTCCGTCGGCTATTGCCGATCCGGAAAAATCCGGATCCTCCCAATAGAGGACGTCGCCGGTGCGGCTCCATCCAAACAGGATTTGAGCCCCCAGGTATTTCGAGGTGAGCACCCGGACATCGTCCGAGCGGGGGGCCAGTCCGGTGCGGCACAAGCGCCCGGTACGCATCGGCTCGCCGCCAGAGCCTCGGCCTTTCGTCACAGCGTCGGAGTATACGATCTGCGAGCCGTTCGGGCCGAACAGGACCGGCAGGCATGCGCCTCGAATCTCTAGCGCCGGTTTCGTCCAGCCGCTGGCGGCGGAAAAGAGATTCAGTCCATCCGGACTTTCCACCAGCAGTTCATCCCGGTCCGGCAGCCATTGCGCAGCGGCCTGCGCGGTGCTCAACTGCTTGGTTTCGCGGCTCTCCACGGACACCACGTGAGGGACCCCCGCCCGCGTGTAAGCGATCCATCCGCCCGATGGCGAGAAACGCGGCTGCTCGATGTGAGAGCCGCGGACCAGCGCTCGCGGCTCGCTGTCAGGCAGCCGGCGAATCCACAACGCATCGCCTTGAACGAAGGCAAGAGTTCCGAGTGTGCCTGAAGCGGCGCGAGCGGAAAATGCCGGACCGAGCGCGGCGCCGGCTGCGCCAACTAGAAACGAACGGCGGCGCATCATCATCTTTCCACTCCCTTCAGTGCGTCATCGCATATACGATGTAGTTTACGCCGATGCGAATCCCAAGCGCCGAATAACGTTCTGGGTACTCGGGCGCGTCGGCCCATTCCCAGGAGTCGCCCAGATCGGAATTCTGCGTGATGGCCACCATCAAGCGGCCCTTGTCGTCGAAAATGCCTTTCCAGTGCGCCACTCTTCCGTCGTTCTGGTAGCCGCGGCCGTACAGGCCCCACGCGCCGACCACCTGGTAGCGGTCGTCCAGATCGTAAATCGTGTGAAAGATCGGGTTGCTGTTTTCCAGCTCCACGGCCTGCCGATCCGGGAACACGCGGCGCATGCTGTCCCAGAAAACGGCCCACTCGGGCGTGCCCCAGAAATCGTCGGCCATGAAAAATCCGCCGCGCAGCAGATAATCGCGCAGCTTGTGGGCCTGCGCGTCGGTGAGCTGCCATTCGCCGGGACGCACCGCGTAGAGCCAGGGCCAGTTGTACACGTCGTCGGCGTCGTCCAGATTGACGGGCTGCTCCGCCGACCGTGCGTCGATGCGCGTCAGGCGCCGCAGCGCCAGCAGGAAGTGGCGGTCGGCGCGGGGATAATCCTGCGTCCAGCTCGACATGCCTTCGGCCCAGCGCGGACCGGCGCGGTCGAACATGGCCGTGGGGGCGGGCGGATACATCAGGCGCGCGAAAGCAAACTCGGTTTTCAGGTTGTAGCCGGGCGGAAGCTCGAAATCTTCGTATTCAATGCCCGGATATTGGCGAAACGGCCGCTGAAACGCATACAGCGAGCCGAACAGGGCAAGACCGCCCGCCACCAGCCACGACGATTGCCGGAGATTCATGTGGCCGCGCTTCTAGACCGAGAATAACATCCTCATCTTCTCGCGGAGATACACCGGCAGCGCGCGGCGTAGCATCAGGCGGCGGAATTGTTGATGCGTGATCGAGCCGGTGGTGTAACGCGCCAGCACATCGGCCAGTTGCGGATGACGCGCGGCGGCGCGAATCAAGCGATCGATGCGCTCCGGGTCGGCTAGCAGAAGCTTCTGGAGCCGGACGCTCTGCTTCAATTCATCGCCGGCCTCCTGCTTCCAGTCGCGTTCATAACCGGAGAGCTGCGCCGCGCCCAAATCCCCGGCGCGAAGAGCGGCGATGGCCGTACGCGCCGCATGATCGCCGCTGACCATCGCGTAATAAATGCCTTCCCCGGTGATCGCGTTCACGAATCCGCCCGCGTCCCCCGCGAGCAGAACGCGCGCGGCATAGGTGCGCGCGAGCGGGCCGGAAATGGGCAACGGGAAAGCGCGGAAGTTCGCTGGATTGGACGCGCCTTCCAGCAGACCCTTGCCGGC
This sequence comes from Bryobacteraceae bacterium, assembly GCA_035508055.1. GTDB lineage: Bacteria > Acidobacteriota > Terriglobia > Bryobacterales > Bryobacteraceae > Palsa-89. Next base: position 15,759 of record DATJNO010000176.1, read on the forward strand.
CAGGTCCTCAACGAACGCTTTGTGATGCGCGTAGTGCCCGCCGCGCAAGTGCGAAAGATAGTAGTCCAGCTTGAATCCGACGCCGGCGTTCACGTGATTGGTCTTGGGAAACACGTACCCATAGCCGTAGTGGCTCCGGACGCGGTAGTAGATATACATCCGGTCGCGCTCGGACGTGTTCAACTCCGCATACGGCGTCTCTTCCATCATGTCGATGGCGTATTGGTCCTGGACGCCGCCGATGCGCAATCCGGCAGCACGCGCAATGATGCTGTTGGCTCCGTCGCAGCCGATCACCAGGCGGGCGCGATATTGGTGCTCATCGGTCGCGACGCTCACGTGATCGGAATGCACGGCCAGCTTGCGAACCAGCGCGTTTACAAACTCAATCCGCGGCCTGGCGAGCGACAGCAGCAGGTTGTCGAATTCGCAGCGGCGGATCATCAGATAGAGCGCGCTCTCGGCCCGGTAGTCCACAGCGAATCCACCCGGCGATTCAAAGTAAACCTTGCTCACCCGGTTCACCGGGATGCGGGCCAGCGCGTCGGCGAGATACGGGAAGCGGCTGAGCACGCGCACACTGATGCCGCCGCCGCAGGGCTTCTCGCGCGGGAAGGCGCTTTTGTCGAGCAGAAGCGTGGAAACGCCGGCATCGGCCAACGCTTTGGCCGCCGTCGCGCCCGCCGGTCCTCCGCCCACCACGATGACGTCAAACGCCGTTGTGCCGGTCATCCCATCGATTGTAGCGGCGGGGCGACGGGGCGCGGGATAGAATAAGAACGTGGGCGTTTTGCGGTTCCTCGTCGCACTCCTTGTGGCGGCCAGTGCATTCGCACAGTTGCCGATCTTTCCCCTCAAGGACGTGCGGGCCGGACAACACGGCATCGGTAAGACCGTCTTCTCCGGCAACAAAATCGACGAATTCCAGGTGGAAATCCTGGGCGTGCTGGAAAACGTCGGCCCACGGCAATCCGTGATCCTGGCGCGCCTTTCCGGCGGACCTCTGGAGAAGACCGGGGTCATGCAGGGCATGAGCGGCAGCCCGGTCTATATCGACGGCCGACTGGTTGGTGCGGTGGCGCTGGCCTTCAATTTTTCCAAAGAGCCGATCGCCGGGATCCGGCCCATCGAGGAAATGCTCGCAGTAGGCGCGCAAGCCGCGGTCCAGGAGAAAGAACCCCTGGTCGCGCGGATCTCTCCTCGGGAAGTGCCGCTCGCGCCTGCATCGTCCGGCGCCGGGGCGCTCTCCACCAATCTGATGGAAATCGCGACGCCTGTATCCTTCAGCGGATTCACCTCCGCCACGCTGGAACACTTCGCACCGGAGCTGAAGAAACTCGGCCTCGAACCGCGGCAGGGCGTTTCGAGCGGCGGCAAGCTGCCTCCAAAGCTCGGCAGCCCGCAAGCGCTGCGGCCCGGCGACATGATCGCGGTCGAATTGCTCTCGGGCGACTTGAGCATCGGAGCGGAAGGCACCGTTACCGCCGTAGACGGCAAGCAGATCTACGCCTTCGGGCATGAATTCATGTCCGTCGGTAACACGGAGCTGCCATTTGCGCGCGCGGAAGTGTTGGCGCTGTTACCGAATTTGTCGTCCTCCTTCAAGATCGCATCGCCCCTGGAGTGGATGGGCACGATCACAGAGGACCGTAGCACCAGCGTTTTCGGCGAGCTGGGCCGCAGGGCTGACACTGTCCCGCTCGCCATCACCGTGAAGGACGGCCGCCGCACGCCGCTGGCTTATCACATGCAGATGATCCAGGACCGCGTGCTGTCGCCTTACATCGTGCAGATGGCGGTGTATTCGGCCATCGACGCCACGGAGCGCACGCTGGGTTTGGGCAGCTACACGCTGCGCGGCGGCATCGAGTTCCAGCGCGGCCTGCCGCCCCTGAAGCTGGACAACACCTTTGCCGGCGATTTCAACGTTCCCGCGCAGGCCTCGCTCGGCGTGGCTTCGCCGCTGGCATCGCTACTGGGCGCCGGCTTTGACAAGCTGAAGATCAAGGACATTTCGCTCGCGATCGAAGCTTCCGAGCGCAAGCGGATGCTGCAAGTGGACCAGGTGGTCGCCTCGCCGGCCAAAGTCCACCCGGGCGATTCCGTCGACCTGAACGTCACGTTCACCGGCGAAAACGGCGCCGAGCTACAAAAGACCGTGCGCTATCGCGTGCCAGTGGGCGCGCCCACGGGCATCCTGAGCTTCACCGTCTCCGACGGCTCCTTGTCGAATGCGCTGGACTATCAGCAAATGGCCGCGACGGTGGCGAAAAGTCCCACACAGCTGGTCTCTTTCCTGAATAACCTGCGGCCGAACACGAACGCCTACGTGCGGGTGTGGCGTACCGATCCCGCGTTCCAGGTGCAGGGCGACGACTTGCCCGATCCGCCGCCGTCGGTAGGGCTCATCCTCGCTCGCGCGCAAGCGGCGCAGGGCCTGTGGATTCCACGCGGATCGAAGATTGACGAATTGCAGATCGATACGGGCAACGTCGTCGTAACCGGGTCGAAGACGGCGCAGGTGGAAGTAAAAGAATGAAGTTGATTCTCTGGCTCCGGAAATCTTGGCTCCTCGCGGCGGCGCTAGCTGCGCCTCTCTGGTCCGCGACCACGACCACCTGGGAGATGAACACCTACCAGGATTTCCTGAAGGGCCGTTTTCAAGGTGTTTCGCTCGATCGCGACGGGCGGCTGCTGCTCGCGCCCAAGCTGGAAACCGTTTTCTCCTCCGGCCAGCCCACCATCTGGAGCATCGCACGGGCGGCCGACGGATCGATTTACGCCGGAACCGGCCATCGCGGGCGCGTGTATCGCGTCGGTCCGTCAGGCGCCGGAACGCTGGTCTGGACCGCCGACGAACCGGAGGTTTTCGCCGTTGCGCTGGATGCTTCCGGCACGCTTTATGCGGCCACCTCGCCCAACGGAAAGGTCTATCGGATCGAGAACGGCAAGGCGACCGAGTTTTTCGCGCCCAAGGCGAAGTACATCTGGTCGCTGGCTTTCGCGAAGGATGGAAGCCTGTTTGTCGGCACGGGCGATCCCGGCAATATCTATCGCGTCGACAGGACGGGCCAATCGGAAGTCTTTTATCAGACCGGCCAGTCGCATGTGACCGCGCTTGCCTTCGACGCGCACGGCAACGTTTTGGCCGGAACGGAGCCGAACGGCATCCTCTATCGCATCAGCGGGCAGAATAAAGCGTTCGTGTTGTATAACGCCAGTCTGCCGGAGATCCGCTCGATCGTGCCGCTGCCGGACGGCACCGTGTACGTCGCGGCCTTGGGCGGTTCCGTCGCCAACCGCGGCGCGCCTTTGACCACCTCGCTTGCGTCGTCGTCGGGCGCGGTGGTGACAGCTCCCGCCATGTCCATCACGGTCACGGATTCGGCGGACTCCTCCACCAACACCCAGGCCGAAACCGACATCAAGCCCACGGCCGGCGGGACAAGATCCACCGTGCAGCCGTTACAGCAAACCACGGCGGCGGGAATCAGCCCGCTGGCCGAAATTCCGGGCGTGGAGAAATCGGCGGTCTATCGCGTCAATCCGGACGACACGGTGGAGACGCTATGGAGTTCCAAGGAAGAGAACGTTTACAGCATGCTGGCGCAGCCCGGCGGAAACCTGGTGTTCGCCACCGACGCGCAGGGCCGTATCTACCGGCTGGGTCCGGACCGCAAGGCCACGCTGATCGTCGAGACCGACCAGGGCGAAGCGACGCGGCTGCTGGAATCCCCCAACGGCGTGGTGGCCGCCACGGGCGACGTGGGCAAGCTGTTCCGGTTGTCGGCCGCTGAAGGCGCGAGCGGAAGCTACGATTCGCCCGTGCACGATTCCGGCAGCGTGGCGCGCTGGGGCCGCCTCAGCTGGCGCAGCACCGGCGGCAAGGCGCGGCTCTTCACGCGAACGGGCAACTCGTCGCGCCCCGACGCCACCTGGAGCGACTGGTCGGCTCCGCTGACGGACCCGCAGGATTCCATCGTTCGCAGCCCGAATGCGCGGTACATCCAATGGCGCGCGGAGCTGGAGGGCGCGGGGGCGAGCGTCGAGAACGTCAGTCTCGCCTATCTGCCGCAGAACAATCCGCCGGTGGTGCGCAGCATCAACGTGACCATGCAGGGGGGCGCGGGCGCGGCGCAGAAGGCCGCGGCCACCAGCTCCACCGCTGCTGCCTACAGCATCACGGTTACCGACACCGGCGATACTTCGACGCCGGCCGGAACGCCAACCACGGCGCTTTCGCGCGGTTCGGGGTCGCAGATGCAAATCAGCTGGCAGGCCGATGATCCCGACGGCGACCGCCTGGTTTATGCCGTGTATTTCCGCGGTGAGGAGGAGCGCGAATGGAAGCTGCTCCGCGCGAACATGCCGGAAAACTCTCTGCTGCTCGACGGCGACGTGCTGGCCGACGGACGCTACTATTTCCGCGTGGTAGCATCGGACCGTCCATCCAACGCCGCTTCGGCCGCCCGCACCGACGAGCTGGTCAGCCCGCCGTTTTTGATCGACAATACGCCGCCGGACGTGACGCTCAGCGCGCCCCAGCGCACGAACGATCGCGTCCAGGTGGACGCCGACGTAGCGGACAAAACTTCGCCGCTGCGCCGCTTGGAGTACTCGCTCGACGCCGGCCCGTGGTCGCCCGTGGAGGCCGCCGACGGCCTCACCGATTCGCCACACGAGCAGTATCACATCACGCTCGACCATCTACGCCCGGGCGAGCACCTGCTGGTGGTGCGCGCTTACGATTCCGCCAACAACGCCGGTCTGGCCAAAGTCGTCATTCATTAGTTGTTACCCTGCTAGTTCATGCCCATTTTCCACGCCGTCGTCCTTGGCATCATTCAAGCGCTCACGGAGTTCATTCCCGTCAGTAGCACGGCGCATCTCATCCTGGTGCCCTGGCTGCTGCATTGGGACGATGGTGGCCTGCTGTTCGATGTCGCACTCCACGCGGGCACCTTGGTCGCCGTGCTGATCTATTTCTGGAAAGATTGGGTGCAGATCATCGGCGCAGGCATCGGTTTCAACTGGGGCAGCGATCCGCAGCTTCGAAAGAATCCCGGCTTGCTGTGGTTGCTGGCGGCTGCTTCCATTCCTATCGGAATCGTCGGACTGTTGTTCGACAAGCAAGCCGACACCACCTGGCGCCAGCCTTACTTGATCGGCGCGATGCTCATTGTCGTTGGCGTGGTGATCTGGATCGCCGAGCGCCGCCGCATCGGCGAAAAATCCATGGAAAGGATCAGCTGGGCGGACGGCATCGTAGTCGGCGTCGCTCAGGCGTTTGCGGTAATCCCCGGCGTTTCGCGCAGCGGCTCCACCATCAGCGCCGGCCTGTTCCGCGGCATGAACCGCGAGACCGCAGCCCGTTTTTCGTTTCTGCTCTCGACGCCCGCTATCGCCGCCGCAGTCGCCAAGAAAGCTTGGGACATCCATAAAGAAGGCTTCGTGCCGGCCGAAATGAAGCTGCCCATGCTGGTTGGTATCGCCGTGTCAGGAATCCTGGGCGCCATCGTCATCGCTTTCTTCCTCCGCTATCTGCGCCATCGCAGCCTGATGCCGTTCGTCTACTACCGCATTATTTTTGGCATAATAGTAATCGCTCTGGCTGCATTCTTCCGCTTCACAGCGGGATGAGGATTTTAGGACCGACGCGCTTCCACCGTCTCAATGAAGCCGGGGGATTAGTGTTCCTGTTCGCAGGACTCTTTTTCATCCTCAGCCTCATCTCGTATCACCCGCAAGATCCTTCCTGGAATGCCGCCACCGGCTTGGCGCACGCCCATAACCTGACGGGCCTGGCGGGCTCCTACACCGCGGACCTCTGTTTCCAATTGCTCGGCCTCAGTGCCTTCAGCCTGCCCGTGCTGCTATGGATGCTGGCGTGGAAATGGATTCGCTCGGCGCCGATTCAGGCCGCGACCGTGAAGGTCATGGGTTCGCTCTTGCTGTTTCTGAGCCTTTCCACGGCGCTCTCCCTCTGGCCCGTCTGGCAGCCCTGGAACGGGGCGTTTTCGGCCGGAGGCGTCATCGGCATTCTAATCGCTGCTTCGCTAGAATCCGCGCTGAACCTGACGGGAACCATGTTGTTGACCGCGATCTGCCTCATCCTGTCGCTCTACCTGGTGTCCCGGTTTTCCATGTCAACTGTGGCGTGGATGCTGGCCGGGCCACTGGGCTTCCTGCAGCGGATCGCCGCGCGCTGGCGGAATTGGCGGGCCGAGCGGATGGAAGCCGCGCGGGAACGCGCCGAGCTTCGCGCCCAGCGCAGAGCCGAGGCCAGAGCCGCGAGGGCCGCAGCGCAGCAGCCAGCGCTTGAACCTTCCGTTCCCGTGATGGACGCGATGGAGCGCGCGGAGATGCCGGAGCCGGCCATCGCGCGCGAAGCCGAGCCCGAACATGTCGAAATCCCGATCCACACTCTCGACTTCGAGTCACGCCAGCCGGCCGAGGAACCGGCGCCCTGGGAAGGGTCCGCTCCGCAGCCCGAGCCGGAGGCGACTGCAGTGCGCCCGCGCGCCTCAAGGTCCCCGGCTCCGGAAGTAACGGAGCATCCCGAATACCGCTTGCCGGCCACCGAACTGCTTAACGAAATCCCCGCCCGCGGCGGCTACGATTCACTGGAGCTGAAGGAAATCGCGGGGCGTATCAAGTCCAAATTCGAAGAGTTCAATGTGCACGGCGCCGTCGTGCAGATCAATCCCGGGCCGGTGGTGACCACGTTCGAATTCAAGCCGGAGGCCGGGGTCAAGTACAGCCGCATCACCACGCTCACCGAGGACCTGTGCCTCGGCTTGCAGGCCGAATCGATTCTGATCGAGCGCATCCCCGGCAAGCCCACCGTCGGCATCGAGGTTCCGAACTCGCGGCGCGAAGTCATCAGCCTGCGCCAGATTCTGGAGTCGGAGGAATTCGTCGACTCGCATTCGCACCTCACCATCTGCCTGGGCAAGGACATCAGCGGGCGGATCAAAGTGGCGGCGCTCGAATCCATGCCGCACCTGCTCATCGCCGGCTCCACGGGCGCTGGCAAGAGCGTGATGCTCAACTCCATGATCATGTCCATCCTCTACAAGGCCACGCCCGACGAAGTGCGCATGATCCTGGTGGACCCCAAGCGCTTGGAAATGGGCCTTTACGAGGGCATTCCCCATTTGCTCACGCCCGTGATCACCGATGCGAAGAAGGCCACCAACGCCCTGCGCAACGCGGTGCTCGAAATGGAGCGCCGCTTGAAACTGCTGGCCGGCCACGGCGTACGGAATATCGATCAGTACAACAAGAAAGTCCGGCAGCTTCAGAATGAGCCGCGCAGCCTGTTTGAGGAAGACGAGCCGGTGGACGAGGATCTCAAGCCGCTGCCCTACATCCTGGTGGTGATCGACGAGCTCGCCGACCTGATGATGGTGGAGCGCGGCAACGTGGAAGAGGCCGTCACGCGCCTGGCGCAGATGGCGCGCGCCGTCGGAATGCACCTGGTGCTCGCGACGCAGCGGCCCAGCGTGGATGTCATCACGGGCCTCATCAAGGCAAACTTCCCGTCGCGCATCAGCTTCCGCGTGGCCACGCGCGTGGACTCGCGCACCGTGCTGGACGTGATGGGCGCCGAGCACCTGCTGGGCAAGGGCGATATGCTGTTCCTGCCACCCGGTTCATCGCGGCTCACTCGCGTGCACGGCGCGTTTGTCACCGAGGCCGAAATCAATCGCGTGGTCGAGTTCTGGAAAGGCCAGGCCCGGCCCGAATACGACCAGACCTTCCTGCAAGCGCCGCCGGCTGAAGAGGAAGACGCCGAGGCGGCTGAGTTTGAAGGCGCCGAAGATCCCGCTTACACCGATGCCGTGCGTGTAGTGCTGGAAATGGGCAAGGCGTCGACTTCGACGCTACAACGCCGCTTGCGCCTGGGCTACGGCCGCGCTGCCCGCATCCTCGACATGATGCAGCGCGAGGGCATCATCGGCCCGCCCGACGGCAGCAAGCCGCGCGAAGTGCTGAAGCGCCCGGACTGGCTGGAAGAAGTCGAGAACCAGCTCCGGTAGCGTTTAGGCCGCTGGACCGTTCAGAGCCTTCAGTTGCGTCGCCGCGGGCAGCGCGACCGGATCTTTCGGCATCACGATCCACGCCACGATGTACGAGATGATCCCGAACAACGGCAGCGGCCACACGCACACGACCAGCCACAGAACGCGGACCAGCGTCACGTCTACATTGAAGTAACGCGCGAAACCCGCGCACACGCCGGCGATCTTGGCTTCGCTCATCGGGCGGCTCAAGCGTTCCGGAGGCCTCGGCGGCGGCGCGCCCCGTCCCGTCGCAACACCGCATTCCGGACAATACTTGTCCTGATCTCTGAGCTGAACGCCGCATTTTGTACAGAACATCGAGGTGAACCTCATCATCACCTACGCGCCAGGCGCCCGTTTTGTTCCGTAGGAAACTTTGCCCAGGACGGCCGGTTTTCGCGCGCCCGTCGCCGACGGCAAGGTGCCCGCGCGGAGCTGATGCGTCTGGTAGGCGAGCACGGCGAACAGAATCGCTTCCTTCGCGTCGGGATCGATCCCAAACTCCGCCGAAGTTGTCAGCCGTGGCCGAAGCAGCGCCCGCAGACGCTCCATCAGATAAAGGTTGCGGACTCCGCCGCCGGAGGCGATCACTTCCTGCGTCGGCGGGTAACGTTCCACGGCCAGCGCGATGGTGCGCGCGGTCAGCTCGGCTGCGGTTGCGATGTCGATGCCGGTGCGCTCAATGAACCCCGCGCCGAACTGCTCGCGCCCGCACGACTTCGGAGGATCGCGATGGTAATAGGGATCGGCCAGAAGCTGGTCGAGCAATGCCGCGTTGCTAAACCCGGCGCGGGCGCGGGCGCCGTCGCGATCGAACGGCGGCGCTAGTGCGTCCATCACCATGTTGCCCGGTCCAGTATCGAACGCAATGACGTCTTCTGGCGGCGCATTGGCCGGAATCACCGTGACGTTGGCAATGCCTCCGATATTGAGCGCGATGCGGGCGCGCTCCGGATGCCGGAAGAGTTGATAGTCGAGGAAAGGCACTAGAGGCGCGCCCTGACCCCCAGCGGCAATGTCGGCGGCGCGGAAGTCCGAGATGGTCTCGATGCCAGTGCGTTCAGCAATCACTGCCGCTTCGCCGATTTGCATCGTGCTGGCGACCTTGCGCCCCAAAAACTCCATCGGCTGCCCTTCGTGAAATATGGTCTGGCCGTGCGAGCCGATGAGTTCGATACTCTCCAAGGGAACTGGGGTGCGCTCCAGTGCTTCGGCGAACAGCCCGCCCAGGAGGAAGTTGAGCCGCGAAACTGTTGCAACATCCGTGGCCGAGAGTATGGCGCTTCGCACTTCGGCGGGATAGGGGACCGTTCTGGTGGCAACGACTTCGATGCTCGCGCCGATATCGACCACCGCGACGTCAATGCCATCGGCCGACGTCCCACTCATCAAACCCGCAACTCTCAACGCTTGAGCTCCCGCTGCAGCTCGTTCAGCAACTGCAGCGCATCGATCGGACGCAGCTCATCCACCTTCAAATTGCGGATGCGCTCGGCGATCTGATAATTCACCGGCTCGAATAACTGAATCTGCGCCGGACCCGCGGCGTGCGGAGCCAATTCTTCCGTCACTGCCTGTTCGGACCGTTCATGTAGCGAAAGAATCTCCCGCGCGCGCTCAATCACCGAGACCGGCAGTCCCGCCAACCGCGCCACTTCGATGCCGTAGCTGCGATCCGCGCTCCCCGGTTCTACTTTGCGCAAAAAGATCACCTGGTCGCCTGCTTCTTTCACCGAGACATGCAGGTTCACGACGCCGGGCAGCTGGCCGGCCAGCTCCGTGAGCTCGTGATAATGCGTCGCAAACAGTGTCCGCGCGCGAATCCGCTGGTGCAGATGCTCGATCACCGCCCAGGCCAGCGCGAGGCCGTCGTACGTCGCCGTGCCCCGGCCGATTTCGTCCAGTACCACCAGGCTGCGCGGCGTCGCCGTGTTCAGGATCACGGCGGTCTCCGTCATTTCCACCATAAACGTGGAGCGCCCGCGCGCCAGGTTGTCCGCCGCGCCGATCCGCGTGAACACGCGATCGACGATGCGGAGCGTCGCCGAGTCCGCCGGCACGAACGACCCCATCTGCGCCAGGATCACGATGGCCGCCGCTTGCCGCAGATAGGTTGACTTGCCCCCCATGTTCGGCCCCGTAATTACGGCAATGAACTGCGATTCGGCATCGAAGTACAGATCGTTGGGGATGAAGCGCAGCGCCTCCTTTTCGGTGAGCTTCTCGATCACGGGATGCCGGCCGGCGACGATGCGAATCTCGCCGGAATCGGAAAAGCGCGGCCGGACGTAGCGATTCTCCGCTGCTACCTGCGCCAGCGCGCACGCGACGTCCAATTCGGCGATGGCCGCTGCCGTCTGCCGGATGCGCACCGCGTGCTGAGCCGCAAACTGCCGCAGCTCTTGGAAGATCTCGCGCTCCAGCGCCAGAATCTTCTCTTCGGCATCCAGTACCTTACTCTCCAGCTCTTTGAGTTCTGGCGTGGTGAAGCGCTCGGCATTCACGAGCGTCTGCTTGCGCTCGTAATCCGTAGGCGCAAGATGCAGGTTCGCCTTCGAGACCTCGATGTAATAGCCGAAAATGTTATTAAACCGGACCTTCAGCGACTGGATCCCTGTCCGCGCCCGTTCGCGCAGCTCGATCTGCGCGATGTATTGGCGGCTGTTGCGGCTGATGTCGCGCAACTCGTCCAGTTCGGCGTGAAAGCCGGCACGGATGGTCCCGCCGTCGGCCAAATTCACCGGGGGCTCTTCGGAAATCGCCGTCAGGATGCGATCGCGCAGCTCGGGGATCTCGTCCAACTCGCCCGCCAGCCGCCGCAGCCGCGCGGCCCGGAAGGCACCCACGTGCTCCTTGATCTTGGGCGCCAGCGCCAGTGACCGACCCAACGCCAGCAGCTCGCGCGGTCCGGCGGTTCCCAGCGTCAGCTTCGCCAGCAGCCGCTCCAGATCCAGCACGCCGCCCAAGAGCTTGCGAATCTCCGATCGCGCGATCGTCGCGCCCAGCATTTCCTCGACGGCGTCCAGCCGCGCTTCAATCTCCTCCATTTGCAGGCACGGCCGCAGCAGACGATTGCGCAGCATCCTTCCACCCATGCCGGTGGCGGTCTGATCCAGCACGTAAACCAGCGTCGACTCGCGCGTTTCGCCCGCGAACAACGGCTCCAGCAGCTCCAGATTCCGCACCGTGACCGCATCCAGGATCATCGCGTCGGAGCGGTCATAAAACGACGGCCGGTCTAAATGATCCAGCGCTGATTTCTGTGTCTCGCGCAAGTAATGCAACACCGCGCCCGCCGCCGACACGGCCAAGGGCTTCGCGCCCAGTCCGCAGCCATCCAGCGTCAACAAGTGAAAATGCTCGCGCAGCGCGCGGTCGGCGTAATCGAACGTGAAAATCCAGTCGTCCAGCGCCGTTCGCAAGCCCGGCACATCGCTCACCGATTCCGCGGCCAGCACCTCGCGCACATTCAGATTCTCCAGCGCCGCGTTCACCTCGTCCGCCTCCAACTCCGTGGCGCGAAATTCGCCCGTGGAGACGTCCACGTACGCGATGCCCGCCTGGTTTCCGTTGCGGCACACCGCCGCCAGGTAGTTGTTCTCGTGCGAACGCAGCAGCGACGATTCGGTCGCCGTGCCCGGCGTCACCACGCGCGTCAGATCGCGCCTCACCAGCTTCTTGCCCGGCCCCGGCTCCTCCATCTGGTCGCACACCGCAACCCGGTAACCCTTCTGAATGAGCCGCGCCAGATAGCTCTCGGCCGAATGATACGGCACACCGCACATCGGAATGGCCTGCCCTTTTTCCTTGTTGCGCGAGGTGAGCGTAATCTCGAGCTCGCGCGCCGCCGTGACGGCGTCCTCGTAGAACAGCTCGTAGAAATCGCCCAGGCGGAACATCAGCAGCGTGTTGGGAACCTGCTGCTTGATCGCGTGATACTGCCGCATCAGCGGCGTGGAGGGGGACGCTGGGCCGTCGGCGGCCTCAGGCATAGAGTCCGCGCGTCTGCATGGCGCTGGCGACGCGGTCGATGGCCAGCATGTACGCCGCCAGCCGGTTGTGGACCTTGTGTTTTTCCGCGAAGCCCACCACGTCGTTGAAGCTGTTCACCATGATTTCTTCCAGCCGCCCGTTCACCAGCTGCTCGTTCCAGAAGAAGCCCTGCCGGTCTTGCACCCATTCGAAGTAAGACACCGTGACGCCGCCCGCGTTGGCGAGAATATCCGGCAGCACGAAGATTTTCTTCTCCGCCAGCACCGCGTCGGCTTCCGATGTGGTGGGTCCGTTTGCCCCTTCGCAGATGATCTTGGCCTTGATCCGGTCGGCGATGGCGGTGGTGATCACGTTTTCCTTCGCGGCCGGCAGCAGCACGTCGCAATCCAGCAGTAACGCCTCGTCGCGATCCATGTCCTCGCCTTCCGCGAAGCCGGTGATGGAGCCGGTCTCCTGGCGGTGCTTCATCAAAGCCTCGATATTCAGGCCGTTTTTGTTGTAAACCGCGCCGTCGTACTCCACGATGCAAACGATCTTGAATCCGGATCGCGCCATCAGCCGGGCCGACATCCCGCCCACGTTGCCGAAGCCTTGAATCACCACGCGCGTATTGGCCGGATTGAGACCGTAGCGCCGCAAGGCCTGCATGGTGACGATCATGCAGCCGCGGCCGGTCGCCTCCGTGCGCCCTCGCGACCCGCCCAGCGCGAACGGTTTCCCCGTCACCACCGCCGTAACGGTCTGCCGCTTGTGCATCGAGTAGGTGTCCATGATCCAGGCCATGGTCTGTGGATTGGTGTTGATGTCCGGCGCCGGCACGTCGCGCTCGGGCCCGATGATGTCCATGATTTCGGAGGTGTAACGGCGCGTGATGCGCTCCAGCTCGCCGGGCGAGAGCAGGTCCGGATCGCAAATCACGCCGCCCTTGCCGCCGCCGAAGGGGATGTTCACCACCGCGCATTTCCACGTCATCCACGCGGCCAGCGCGCGCACTTCATCCAGCGTGACGTCCGGAGCGAAGCGGATCCCGCCTTTGGAAGGCCCGCGCACGATGGAATGCTGCACGCGGTAGCCGGTGAAAACCTCCAGGCGGCCGTCGTCGAGCTGCACCGGAATGCTGACCTTCAGCTCCAGCGCCGCCGTGCCCAGCACCTTCCGCAGTCCCTCATCCAGGCCCAACAGTTCGGCGGCTTCATTGAAACGCGCCTCGGCGGAAACCCACGGATTCGTTTCCTTCTCGGAAATCGGAATCGCTTCCAGAATCATTCGGCTTGCCTCCGACTACATTGTAGCTTCCCATTTCCAGTGCGTAGGCCGCCAAGGGGATTGTCCTCAAGACAACATCCGCGGAGCACCCCGGCTGGTGTTGTTGCGCTATGATGAGCTTGGAACGCTGTATTTCGTGGCGTAGGGGACTACCATCCAAGATAACGAGCCCAAACCCGGCCAAAGGACGCCCATGGAAAAGCTGGCACAAAACATCCAGGAAGCTTTTCTAAATAACGCGCGGAAGGATAAGACCTTCCTTACTATTTATTTGATGAGCGGCGTGAAGCTTTCCGGCCGCATCAAGAGTTTCGACAAGTATTCGGTCGTGCTCGAGACCAACAATCAGGAGCAACTGATCTTCAAACACGCCATTTCCACGGTCGTGGTCTCGAAACCCTTCCATGCGACGGCGGGCGTTCATCCCGCCGGCCCCGCGGGGACCACTGCCGGGCACTCCGCGCCCGCCGATCCCGTTGAGGAATAGCTGTCTCGTTGACCGCTGAGGGGCAGGAACGCGCCATCCTGGTCGGGTTGGAGTTGAAATCCGGCCACCGCCGGGCGGCTGATCATTTGCTATACGGGGCGGAGGAATCGCTCGCCGAGCTCAAAGCGCTCGCGGAGAGCGCCGGCGCCCGCGTCGCAGATACCGTCATTCAATCCCGGCCCGCGCCCGATGCCGCTACACTGATCGGCTCCGGCAAGTTGGAAGAACTCCGCCGCCTGGCCGGCTTCCACGAAGCGGACGTGGTTCTGTTCGATTCCGAACTGACGCCTACGCAACTGCGCAATCTGGAACGTGCCCTGGATTGCAAGATACTTGATCGGACGCAGTTAATCCTGGACATCTTCGCCCGCCGCGCCCGCACGCGCGAAGGCCAATTGCAGGTGGAACTGGCGCAGTTGAACTACCTGCTGCCGCGCCTCACCGGACGCGGCGCGCAAATGTCCCGGCTGGGAGGCGGCATTGGCACGCGAGGCCCCGGCGAAACGCAGCTCGAAACCGACCGCCGGCGGATTTACCGCCGCATCCAAAAGCTGGAGGAAGAACTGGAGAGCGTGCGCGGTGGCCGCGGCACACAGCGCCGCCAGCGGCAATCGGTTCCGCTCGCCACAGTGGGATTGGTCGGCTACACCAATGCCGGCAAGTCCACGCTGTTCAACCGGCTCACCGGCGCCGGCGTGCTGGCCGACGCGCGCCTGTTCGCTACTCTCGATCCGACCGTGCGGCATGTCACTCTGCCGTCGCACCGCAAAGTTCTCATGAGCGACACGGTTGGCTTCATCCGCAATCTTCCCACGACGCTGGTAAAAGCTTTTCGCGCCACACTCGAAGAGGTCACCGAGGCGGCCATTTTGCTGCACGTCGTGGACGCCTCGTCTCCGCATGCGCCCCATCAGACCGCGCACGTCCTGAAGGTACTGGCCGATATCGGAGCCGAGCAGACGCCCCAAATCCTGGTTCTCAATAAAATGGATTGCCTGTCTGAGTCCGCGGAGGCAACCGAAAGCCTGGCGCAGCGGATTTTAGGCGAGGCTCGTCTGAGCGCCCGTACGGCGACGGCGCCCGTTTCCGCTCGCACCGGCGCAGGTGTGGAGGCTCTGCTGCAAACGATCGACCAGGCGTTGCCTCTGGATCCCGTATCGCACGCCCTGTTCCGGATTCCGGCGGGGGAAGGCGCGCCCATTCACTTGCTTCACGAACGCGCCAAAGTACTCTCCAGCCGGTACCAGGACGCCTATTGCGAAGTGGAGGCCGAAGTCCCGGAATCGGTGAAACGCCGGCTGTCCCGCTACCTTGTCGGATGATATTCTGGCATCAGACATCCTGCACGGATTTGGGTGCCCTGCATGAACCTGCCCAACACGCTCACCATCCTGCGCATCTTCTTCGTGCCGTTTTTGGTGGCTGTGCTGGTGGAGCAGGATCTCCGCATCGAGTGGCACGGCGCGGTGCTGGTGGCCAATGAGTTTCTGGCGCTCGCGATTTTCTGGTTCGCCGCCGCCACCGATCTGTTGGACGGTTATCTCGCCCGGCGCTGGCGGCAAATCACCACCGTGGGAACTTTGCTGGACCCGATCGCCGACAAGCTGCTCATCTCCGCAGCCTTGGTTTCGCTGGTGCAGATTCGCCGCGTTCCCGCCTGGATGGTGGTGTTGATCATCGGCCGCGAGTTCGCCGTCTCCGGACTGCGCAGCATCGCCTCCGCGGAAGGCTACACCATCAAAGCCAGCGATCTCGGCAAAACCAAGATGATCACCCAGGTGGTCGCGATCTCGATGGTCCTGGTCAGCATCCGCTGGACCGCGCTCACGGGCTTCGCCATGTTATGGATGTGGGGCGTGGTGATTTTCGGCATCGCCTCCGCGGTGCAATATTTCCGCAAATTCTGGCGGAAAGTGGATTACTCCATCAAACACAGCCGGCGGAAGGAACTGCTGCGAATCGAGCGCCAGCGCCGGCGCATGGCACGAGCCGAGGAGAAGGCTGCCCGGAAACTGAGCCAGACGCAGTCCCAGTCTTAAGGACTAGTCGCCACTTTCCTTGGGTGGGGCGAAAATCTGGAAGTTGTCCGGCGTGAAGACCACGATCAGAACCTGGCCGCGCTCGCCGAGTGTCGGAAGCAGGCGGCCGTTCAAATGCACTTCCAGGCCTCCCGCATTGCCCACGCGCATCTTGGCGATCTTTTCGCCTTCGACAATCTTGCTTTCATTGGGACGCAGCAGGCCCGAGAACACCGGTTTGCCGTCGGAGGAAACGGACAACCAGGTCGCCTCGCGGGCCACCAGGTCGAGGAGCACCTTCGAGCCGTTTGCCACGGGCGCGACCACTGGCGGCGAATCGGCTGCCGCTTTAGCCAACGCGACTGGAACGGTGTTCGCCGGAGCGGCCTCCCGTTGGTGTGTGACGCTCGCTGGCGGAGGTGGCGCGGTTGAAGCAGCCGGCGCTGGCGCGGCCTTAACGGGCTGGGCTTTGACACCAGCCGACTCGGCTTTGGCGATTACCGTTGTGCGCCGGCCGTGCCACCAGATATAAACCGCCGAACAGCCTCCAATCACCAGGGTCAACGCGGCGAAAGCGGCCAGCATGGTGTATAGCGAGCGCTGGGGGAAACGCGGCGTCACGGTTACGGGCGGCAGGCTTCGGACATAATCGAGTTCCTGCCCCGGCAACGGCAAAGGAGCATCGGCACTCAGGATGCGGTCCACCTCAGCGGCAATCTCGCGCGTGTCTAACGACAGAGCGCGAGCATACTGGTCGACGAAACTTTTGTAGAAAAAGGCACTCGGCAGCGCTTTGCGATCATCGGACTCGATCGCCTCCAGGTACCGGGCGCTGATCTTCGTCCGTGCCGCAACAGTGGGTACATCCAGCCCCTGTTCCAGACGCGCTCGCCGAAGCGCTTCACCAACCGAAAACATAGGAAGTTGCTTGCTAGCTTACGGTTATAATACTACAGTCCGTGAGATCACACTGCCCGGGGACCATTTCGGTGGTGGTGGTGAACTGGAACCGCCGCGAACTTCTGCGGGCGTCCCTGGAGTCCCTCAAAAGACAGGAATTCAAGGCGCCGTTCGAAGTGATCGTGGTGGACAACGGCTCGAGGGACGGTTCGCCGGAAATGGTCGCGAGCGAGTTCGCGGCAGACCCGGCTTTTCCGGTGCGCCTCATCCAGAACCCGGAGAACCGCGGATTCTGCGCCGCCAATAACCAGGGATTCGCGGCGTCGGCCAGCGAGTTCGTCGCGCTGCTGAACAACGACGCGGAAGCGGAGCCCGGATGGCTGGCCGCTTTGGCCTCGGCGTTTGAAGACCGGCCCGATGTGGGCATGGCGGCGTGCAAGATTCTGGTCTATGAGGATCCGCGGAGGATCGACAAAGCCGGGCATTTGATTTATCCCGACGGGCAGAATCGCGGCCGTGGCACCGGCGAATTGGATCAAGGCCAATATGACCGCGTCGAAGAGGTTCTCTGGCCGGATGGCTGCGCCGCGATGTACCGGCGCGCGATGTTGGACGAGATCGGAGGCTTTGACGAAGACTTCTTCGCCTACGCCGACGACGCCGAGCTGGGATTGCGGGCCAGAATCGCAGGCTGGAAATGCCTCTATACGCCCGGCGCCGTGGTGCGGCATCATCGCGGCGCAACCTTAGGAGTGCGCTCGTCGCGGCGTTTGGAATTGATCGAGAGAAATCGCGTGCTGCTCGCCGCGAAGCTGTTCCCCTGGAGTCTGCTCTGGCTGAACGGCGCTTACTATCTGATGCGTCTTGCCGCGGGGCTATGGGCCGCGCTCTGGGGTGAGGGTGAAGTGGGCCGTTTCCCAGGCATCGGCGGGAAAATCCGGGCGGCTTTGGCGCTGTTGAAAGGAGACTTGGAAGCTTTGGCGCTGCTGCCGCGTATGCTGGCCAAGCGCCGGACCGTGAACAATTTTCGCAAGCTTTCCCCCGGCGAAGTTCGCAGGCTGATCCTCGACCACCGGATCCCCTTGCGCCAACTGATGCGGCAAGCAATTTGACCGGGAACCTCTACACTGAAGGTGATGCACTCCAAGACAGCCTTGCTCCTTTTGTTGAGCGCCGGCCTGTATGGCGCGGACTTCAGCGGAACCGCCGCGTACGAATTTACCAGGAGGGCTGTCGCCTTCGGACCGCGGCCGCCGGGCTCGGAGGCCAACAAGAAGTTACAGGCCTACATCGAGTCGCAGTTGAGGATGCTGCATTGCCAGATTTCCGGCGACGTGTTCACGGCGCAAACGCCGGTGGGCCCGGTGGCCATGCACACGATCATCGCCAGGTTCCCGGGCACGTCGGGCGGCGCGGTCGTCATCACCGGGCATTTCGACACGCGCCCGACGCCGGGCGGCGTTTTCGTGGGCGCCAACGACGGCGGCTCCTCGACGGGAGTGTTGCTGGAACTCGCGCGCGCGATCAATACCATGCCGCATCGTGACGAACTCGACCTGGTGTGGCTGGACGGCGAGGAAGCCTTCGGCCAATGGTCGTCCACCAACGGCACGTATGGCAGCCGCCACCTGGCCGACCAATGGTCGCGCGACGGCACGCTGGGCCGCATCAAGGCGCTAATCAATGTGGACATGATCGGCGACAAGGACCTGGGCATCCTGTGGGAGATGAACTCCTCCCAGTCGCTGGAACGGCTGGTTTGGGAGACTGCCGCGGATTTGGGCTACGGGAAATATTTCCTCGGCTCGCGCGCGGCGATGGAAGACGACCACCTCCCGTTTCTCCAACGCGGCGTGAATGCGCTGGATCTGATCGATTTCGACTTTGGCCCCAACAACAGCTACTGGCACACCGATCAGGACACCATGGATAAGCTGAGCGCGCACAGCCTGGAGGTGGTGGGAAAAGTCCTGATGGCGGTGATTGTCAAATTGCAATAACTCGATGCAAAAGATGTACGTGATCGCGACCGGCGGCACGATCGAGAAAGTGTACTCGGAGCGTACCGGCAATGTCGAGAATCTGGACAGCAAGATCGACCGGTACTTCCGCCTGTTGCGCCTGCCGGACGCCGAGGTCCACATCACGCACTTGATGAACAAAGACAGCCTGGAGATGACCGACGACGACCGCCAGTTGGTGCTGGAGACCGTGCGCGACCGGCTGCGAGAACCGGCGCCGGTGGTCATCACCCACGGCACCGACACGATGGTCGAGACCGGGCTGCTGCTCGAGAAGCGCCTGGCAGGCTTGCAGCATCCCATCGTGCTGACGGGCGCAATGACGCCGCTGGGATTCGAGGGCAGCGACGGGCTGCAAAATCTGACCGAAAGCCTGCTGGCCGCGCGCCTGCTTACGCCGGGCGTCTATGTGGTGATGCACAATCAGGTGTTCCCGGTGGATCGCGTGCGTAAAGACCGCGAGTTGGCGAGGTTTGTTTGGAAGTGAGCGGAGCTTCAAGTCTCTTTGCGCCAGACTTGCGAAACGATGAGGCCGTTCCGCCGCTCGCGCCGCTCCAGCTCAGCGAACCCGGAAGCAATCAGTAAGGCCCGGTAATCCGGTAGCGCGGACGTCCGCAATCCGGTTGTGACGCCGAAGAAGCGATACATCGTATTCAGCCACAGTTGTGCGTGGATCCGGCGCCACCCGCGCTCGGGCGCCTGAAACTCGCCGACCAGCCACAATGCTCCCGGCTTCAGGACCGCATTCACCTTGGAGATGATCGCGGCAACACCGCCCCAATCGAAGCAATCCAGAAAGAAGTGAGTCACCGCGAGATCAAACGCGCCGGCCGGCAGAGGGGAAGCGAGCGCGTCCAACTGGTGAAACGCGACGCGTTCGTGCGCACCGCTCGAAATTCGGCGGCGGGCCAGGTCCAGCATCCGGGCGCTGCTGTCTATGGCCACGATCTCCGCATGCCGATTGCACTCCACCAGCCGGGTCAGAAAACGGCCGTCGCCCTCACCGAGAATTAACACTCGCCGGGCTGTAACCGCGCGCGAGAGAAAATCGAACCGGCAGCGTTCCAAAGCCCGGCCAAAGGCGGCATACTCCAGCCAGCGGTAGCTTGCGGCCAGCGGGTCCGCGTTCATCGCAGAAACAAGAGCGGACTCAGCAGAACGCCGTCCACCAGAACGCGCCGCAGATCGAGCGAAAGACGCCCGCGCGTTCCAAACAACACCGCGCTGGCCGCGGCGCTCAGCGCGACGGATTGATACCACGCGGTGCGTCCGCCAAGCAGGCACAGAACACCCAGAGCCGGAACCCACAGCAGGTAGGTGCGGGCCAGCCATCGCGTCCACAGATGAGGCTTGCTGGGGCGAGGCAACTCGCGCCACTCCCAGGCTTCGATCGCCACCAGATTCGCCAGGCAGAGCAGAAAGAACGTCAAGGCCGGCCACAATAGCATCGAAGACGCGCCGGGCGTCCAGGAAATCAGAAAGGTTCCGGCAGTGAATAAAACTGCGACCGCAAGTTCTTTAGGAACACGCGCGCGGCCGCCGGGCGTGTGCCAGGCCGCCAGGTAAATCAGCACGCCTGCCAGCGGGAGGATGCCTTCGCGCATCAGGGGCGGGCGCAGCCACAAAGCGGCGGCAAGCGCGTCGGCGGCGAGCGCCAGGCCGAACACCACCAGCATGAGGGTCCGGTGATGTCGATAGAAGCGATGGCGCGCGGGCTCTCCGGGAACCGGCGGTTGACGCGCGTCCAGAAGCCGGTCGCCCAGGTAGATGCACCAAACGGTCAGTCCCAGGGCTGCGCGTCCACCGGGATGGAGCGGCACCGAGTAGCAGTAGGCGATGAAGCCCTGCCACACCACGGCCACCAGCGGCGCATCCAGGCTGAACAAATTGGGCCACAGCCAAAACGGCGGCGCGCCTCTCTCCACGTTCGAGAGCATCTATTACCAACGTACGAGGTAAACGAGGACCGCGGCAAGCGGCCAACATCAATGGGGCGGATCAAAATAGGTGCGGAGGAAGGAGACAGCGGCCGGGCTTTCGCTTCCATCGGTCGGCGGAGCGCCAGGCACAGTGAGGATAGCGCTGGCTTGCGGGCAGCTCCGGCGGCGACCGATGAGAATCAGAGAATCAAACCCAAGATCGCGCCGAAACTGTGGCGGACCGATGATCGTGCGGCAGACACGGCAACTCAGGATATCAGCGTCCGGCGCCCAGCGCACGGGTGGGCCGTCACGATGCAGGCGCGCAAGGTCGCAGACCGCAGCGCCGAGGCTGTCCATGAATTGCCGCTCGTCGTGGACGATTCGAATCCGCCGGTTCAGGGAAGGCTCACCCTGATGCAGCGTGGGAGAGAGCCCCGCTGCCAGTATGAGAATGGCGCTGACCAAGGCCACGCTCCAAGGGAACCTTGCAGGCGCTGCATCGTTGCCGCGAAGCCAAGCCAAACCACTTCCCACCCACGCGAGCCAAAGGCCAAGAAATGGCAAGGTTACATAGTAGGCATTCAGGGCTGCATCATAACTCCAGCGGCGCCCCAGTCCAATCTGGGCGATCGGTAGAACAAGCATTGCGCCGCCCCCTACGATTAGGCCGGCAAGTTCGGCCCTCCGGTCCGGCGGAATGGTTTTGAGCGCCGCCAGTCTCTTGGCTGCGGCAGCCATAGGCAGAAGCACCAGCACCAGCAGCTCAACGGGCGATCGCCAATTGCGGAAGGAGCGAACCAACAGGACCTTGTTGAGAAAAAAGGCGCCGAGATTGACGAAGAGGGCCCCGTTCCAGAGGCCCGAGGGATTCAGCTGGCGGCTGATGACGTACACGCTCCGGCCCCATAGCGCGAAGGCGGTGGGTAGCAAGGAAACCGCGCCAAGGATGGCAAGCCTCTTTAGCGCCATGCTTCGGCCCGAAGAGAGCAGTAAGGGCGGTAGGCAGAAAGCAGCGAGATAAATGGAGGGCGCCAGCGTCTGGGACGAAATGAACGCGGTCGCGGACGCGAGCACGAAGGATACGGCAACGTCCGCCCCGTGCATGTTTTCGCCGAAGATGACCCGGCGGCCATGCAGGATGTACACCGCTAAGAACCCCGCGGAAGCAGTCAGCCAAAATCCGCCGGCGAACCAGGTGCGCGCGACGCCGTAGGTTGGCCACATGGCGAACAGACCCACGCTCAGAATCAGCAGCCACGGACGGCGAGCGGCGGGCCAGAACAGATGCGCCAAGACAAGCACGATGATCAGGAACGCCGACTGCTGCAGGCACGCCGCGCCGATGTAATCGAATCCAAACAGGCGAGTCATCCCCAGGATGACGATCTTCAAGAGCGGGACGAAATGGTCGTTGAGCGGCGCAAGCAGGTAAGCCACAGCCGAAGGTGCGCCGCGCAGATAGCCCCAGTCGTCGTAATACCAGTAATTGACAAAGACAGGCTGCGCCCAGGCAAGTGAGTAAGCCAGGGAACCGATCGCGGCCGCTCGGAACGGCCAGCCGAACATGTCGGCCGGTGAAATCGCGCCGATGAACGCCAGAAAAGCTTCCGCGGCCGTTACAAACGCGAGCCCGAGCAGCGTGAGTATGACCAGGTGGACATAACGATTGCCCTCCGGCATGCCCACCACCCAAAGATCCGCCGCCCCGGCGCAGAGCGCGTAGGCCGCGGCCCCGCAGACCAGCATTGCGGACGCTCCGGTGCGCGTATGATATCCTGGAGCTGTTATGGCAATTCCCAACGTGAAGCGCTTCCGGCCCTTCTGCCCGACCTGCAACGAGAACTTCACCATTATGGCAGTCCTGCCCAAGGACGCCAATGTGGATACCTATCTCTCGGATGCCGTAGCGCGGCACGACCACAAGGCTTACCAGGAAGCCAAGCAGCTGCACTTCAAGGTCCGCGTAGGACAACAGAAGCAGAAGAAGGCGAAGTAGTTTGCGCCCTTCAGGGCTTCGGTGTAAGGCCCGGATTTTTCGCTAAGCTGACCAGATTCGCCAGAATCCTATAAGCGCCCGGAACGCCGTCCGGCAATTGCCGGTAGAGCGCGAAGGCGTCGTAGATGTAAACGCCCTTGCCGTAGCGCGCCAGAAGCAGACCGCCGCGCTGTGGGTCCTGATCCGGATCGTGCGCTTCGACCAACGGCTCATAACGCGGATCCCAGCTCTTCAGGAAGCCGTGGCCGCGCTCTTCCACCCAACCGGAAAAATCCGCCTTTGTAATGCGATTGGGCCAGCTAAACACGAGGCTGTCCGGCTGGAGCAACGTGACTTCGGAGCCTTCGTCCACCACCTTCTGGGGATTGTTGCCGAGCTCGAACGGATACGGTCCGTAGTTCTGATCGAAATCCTGCAGGTTGTACTGCACGATCAGCACTCCGCCGTTTTTCACGTAGTCCAGCAGGCGCGTGTTGGCGGCCTTCAGTTCGGGCCGGACGGCATAAGCGCGCGTGCCCAGAATGATGGCATCGTAGCCCGCCAGATCGCCCTGCGTGATGTCGCTGGCGGCGAGCGTGCGAACGCTCTGGCCCAGGTTCTCGAGCGCGCGCGGCACATCATCGCCCGTGCCCGGCAGATAGCCGATGTGCAGGCCTTCGGGAATCTTCACATCCACGCCAACCGCGCGATAAACCGCCGGCCGGTAGTAAGGATAGGGCCGCAACCCGGCGTAGCCCACCAGCCGGTAGCCTTCCTCGTAACGCTTGCCTTGAGCTTCGGCCACCGCGGTGATGCGGTGTTCACCCGGCGCCACCACGTTCGGAAGCACCGAAAAGGTGATGGTCTGGTCTTCCCCGTCGCGCGCCATGGAAAAGTCGGCGGATTCCGGCAAGGAGCGCCAGCCGTCCGGCAGTTCCAACCGCAGGACGCCCTTGGCGGGGCCTTTCACGTTGCTGTGCACGGTGCAGGAAAAAGCGAACGACTTGGCGCCCACCGGCACCGCGCCCGCGGCCGGCGCGACGGACACGGAAATTGCCGGACCGACGATGAGCGGCTCTTCCACAACTCCATCGCTCTGGATTCGCTGCCGCGCCTGCACTACTTCGGCGATGTCCAGCGCGACGCCACGATAGGAGACCCGCGCCAGCGCCGACAAAGGATACGGCGCGGTCGAAAGATTGCGATAGCGCGGATCGGTAAGGTCGTAGTAGGCCTGCTCGTCGTTCGGACGCGTGAAATAGGGGCGGGTGAACGCGGCGTCGGCGGGCGCGGTCACCGAGAAACGCGCATGCGCCAGTGCGCGGCTGGTAACCGTCTTGGGCGCGGCCTCGCGGCTCTGAATCTGCCAGGCTTTGCCATCCGAAGCCGTCACCGAAATAGACTCGACCTTCAACGCTTCCGCGCTTTGGCTGAGCAGGTCCACCTGCACCTCGAAAGACTGGCCCGGAATCGCGACGCCGAAGGTCGGGCCCGACGGCGCAAAGGGATTGCGGGCCGGCGCCTTCCGCGCGGGCGCTACAGCGGCATCCATCGAAAGGCCCAAAGCGCAGACCAGCGCGTGCTGGAATTGATCTTCTTTGACGCCCAACTCGAAGAGAACGTCGTCCTTGCCGCCTTCCGGCAGACTCCCCATCCGGACTTCTTCGATCAGGGAACGCGTTTCACGCAGGCCGTCGGCCAGACCCGGCGCGATGCTCTGCGGATTATCCGGATGATATTCCGCCGAAGCTTGAGCGGCCAGCCGCGCGATCTCCGCCAAACCTTTCTTCAGATATTCGGGCTCGCCGGGGACTAGCGCACCGATCCCGCCCACGGAAACATCGATGCCGTCGAAGTACGATTCTTCGTGCTCTGCCGCGGGCACGCGCGAGTCGTAGCGATGATATCCGGAGGCCATCGGCGTAGGCTGCGGAATGCCGACGCCATCGTTCTGGCTCTTTTGAAAGCCTAACCCTTCGCGGCCGATCTGCAGGTAAGTGAGCCCGGCCGCAGGCGCGAAATCGCCCTCCTGGATGTCGAGCGTCGTCGAGGGCTTGGTCTCCGACCACGTCTTGTGAATGTAGTCGAAGAAGCGCACCGGTACGTACTTGTCGGTGGCGTAGTCGTACATGCCTTTCGGCGTGATGTCGAAGAACGGCACTCGGGCGTAAACTTTCAGCGGGGACCAGGGCCGCAAGCCCTCGCGAATCTGTTCGGGGAATTTCGTGGGATCGCCGGCTGCCAGGAAGGCTTCTTGCGCCATCTGGCCGGCCACCTGGTGATTGCCATGTCCATCGGTTGGCGCACCGATAAAAACCGACGTGATCACCAGCGGGCGTGTCATGCGGATCACCCGCACCACATCCGAAAGGACGCGGTCATGATCCCATTTCTCCAGCGCCTCCTCACGGGTTTTGGAAAAGCCGTAGTCGACGGCGCGAGTCCAATATTGATCGACACCGTAGAACCGGTCGGCCGCCAGCAGTTCTTCGGTGCGCACCAGGCCGAGCGCGTCGTACAAGTCCGGCGACATCGCATTCTGGCCGCCTTCGCCACGGTTGAGCGTCAGCAGGACCGCGCGTGCGCCGGCGCCGCGCGTCTCGCGCGCCAGCATCCCGCCGTCCTCGTCGTCCGGATGCGCCGTCACCATCAGCAGGCTGGCGCGGGTTTGGAGCGCGTGCAGCCAATGCGTCAGGCCGGCCGCGCCGCGATCGACGTCCACCGGTGTGGAATCGAGCGTGATCGGCCGCGGTGGATCGTTGGCCTGCGCCCATGCGAATCCGAGCGCAAGAAGAAGGGCCATGAGCCTGCCGCCCACCACCGAGAAGCGCCCGAACGCGCCACAGTCACGCATATATACATATTCGTAGTTTTCAGATTGTGGTGCTGGGAGGCTTGGCCTGCCGGCTGGGTGTCCCGCAACCGCGGCAGCGATTTCCGCTATGATTGTCGAAACCCTTCATGAAGCGAGTCTGCGAGTCATTGGCCGTCGCGGCGCTATTGGTTCCCTTCGCCGCTCGCGCGCAGCACCATGCGCCTCCCCCGCCGCACTCCCTGCGGCTATACGTGTTCGACTGCGGCAGCCTGAACATCTCCGATCCGGAGCGCTTCCGGTTTCACAAGGAAGAGCTCGCCACCACCAACATGTCCGTCGCGTGCTTTCTGATCGCACATCCCAAGGGCACGCTGATGTGGGACGTCGGCGCGGTGCCGGACCGGGCGCTTAAGCCCGGCGAGAAATCCGTCACCCAAGGCTACGCCACCATCACCAAACAACTGAAGCCGCAGCTGGAGGCCATCGGCTACTCGCCCTCGGACATCACCTATCTGGCCTTGTCGCACTATCATTACGACCACATCGCCAACGCCAACGATTTCGCGAACGCCACCTGGCTGGTCCGCAGGGTGGAGCGCGACGCCATGTTCGCCGCGAAGCCGCCTGACCGCGTCGATCCCGCCAATTACAACCTGCTGCGGGACAGCAAGACGATCATCATCCCGGCCGTGGAGGACTATGACGTGTTCGGCGATGGAACCGTGGTGATCAAATACGCGCCCGGGCATACGCCCGGCCATCAGGTGCTGTACCTGAAGCTGGCCAAAACCGGCCCCATCGTGCTCAGCGGCGATCTCTACCATTATCCGGAGGAGCGCAAGCTGAAACGGGTGCCGACCTTCGAGTTCGACCAGGCCGAAACCGCCGCCACGCGGGAAAAGATCGAAGAGTTCCTGAAGCAAAGCGGCGCGCAATTGTGGATCCAGCACGATTACATCGCCAATTCGAAGCTCAAAAAGGCTCCGCAATTTTATGAGTAGGTGGGCGGCGCTGCTGGCCGCCACCACTGCCCTTCTCGCTCAACAGAAGGGCACGGTGAAGCCGGTTCAGTCGCAAGCGCCTTCCAGCTTTACTTACGGGCCCAACAAAGAAGGCGATCGTGCCGCCGAGATCAGCAACACTGCCTTCGATATTGTCGGGGAGGGCATACCCGGGCGCCCCACCAACGAACGGCTCGTGCTGCGCATGACGATCCACACCAAGCAGGTTGTTGGTGAGATCGGCATGGAAGCCTCCACTACCGTCGAAGCTTGGCCGCTGGGCGTCGACTTGAAGCAAAAGCCGCTGTACTCGCTCAAGGTGGAAGGCGTGGACCCGAAGCCGGTCGGCAGCGAGCTGTTGTCGATTTCGCGCGGCCTCGAAGAAGTGGAATGGTGGTCGCTTTATAGGCTGGGCACCGGGCAGCATCTGCTCGACACCTACGTGCCGTTGGTGTCCTTTTCGATTTCGCGCCGGATCCAGACCATGCGCTACGCTGGTTTGGAGGTTCCACCGGATGACGCCACGGACGCGCGTCTGAAGGAGCCCCACGTGGTAGCCGTGCTGACCTACGCCTCCGGCGGGCGCGTGATCCGCGAAGCGCTGGTCACGAGCGACGATCCCAAGCAGGCGGAATCGCTGCGCTCTTATGCCGGTGCCTCGCGGGAAGTCGCGCTGGTGGAGCGCGAGCCTGTGTCCGGGAAGGGCGAGCCGGCCCGCAGCTTGCGGCTCTCCATCCGCCAGAACTATCCCTCCGCACCCGCCGAGGTGACGCTGATGATTCCGATCACCCAGGATGATTTGGATCTGGTTCACGCACAATTGCCCCCGCGTCTTCACCTGGCGAGTTGGACCCGCTAGGGCGCGAGGGGCTGGCCTGCGCGGCATCGTTAGGATAAAATAAACGGCGGTTGCAAAAGCGCGTGAACAGGATTATCCGGTGCGGGGCTTGGATCGCTTTGGCGCTCTGCGGTTTGCTGATTTCGGCGACCGTTGACAAAGTGCCCGATAGTCCCGCGGAACTCAAGCAGCTCACTCGAACTACGGCATTTTCCTGCGACCACCAGGCCCGTCCGAGCGTCGATCCCGTACGGATTCCGGTGCGCGACGCGGATGTTCACCGCGCTGAACCGAGGTGGCGCGTCCGCCCCCAGAGCCGTGACGCCGTGCCCCGCTTGGACCGTCCGCGGTTCCTGCGGCTGGCTGCCGATTCGTCTCCTCCTGATTCTGTCTCGTAGCAAATCTCAGCCACCCCGTGGCTGCCGGCCGGGACCATAGCCGGGAGAACCGGGTGGCCTTGCATGGATCGAAATAGGAGCATACAGGTGCAAAGCGAGAGCCATCCCGAAATTGCCGCCCTCACGGCCGTCTCTGCGCGCCTGGGCCGCAATCCTCTGCTCGTGCAGGCCGCTTCCGGGAATACTTCCATCAAACTGGACGGCGTTCTGTGGATCAAAGCGTCCGGCAAGTGGCTCGCGCGCGCCGGCCAGGAGGAGATGTTTGTCCCCCTGGACTTGGACGAGACCAAGGCAGGCGTCGAACGCGGGCTGGATCTGGCCAGGGTCCCGGCTCGGGCCGCCGATGACTTGAGGCCGTCCATTGAAACGGCGATGCACGCCGTCATCCCTCATTGCGCCACCATCCATGTGCACTCCGTGAACGTCATTGCCTGGGCGGTGCGCAAAGATGGCCGCGCGCGCTGCGCCGAGCGTCTCGCGGGTCTGGAGTGGCAGTGGATTCCGTACGTCTCCTCGGGGCTGCCCCTGGCGCGTGAGGTGCGGAAACGCCTCGCCCTGGCGCCGCGCACAAAAGTCTTCGTGCTGGCCAACCATGGTCTGGTGGTCTGCGGCGACGATATCCTGGAGGCCGAGGCGCTGCTCCTGGAAGTGGAGCAACGTCTCGCCATCCGGCCTCGCCAGGCGCCCCAGCCTAGCGCCGAGGTGCTGGAACAGGTCATCGCCGGGTCCAGCTGGAGCCTGCCAGATCGCGAGGTGGTGCACGCCTTGGGTACGGACGCCATTTCCCGAGCGATTCTCCAGGCCGGGACCCTTTATCCGTGCCAGGCGATCTTCCTGGGACCTCGCGTGGCGGTTTGGCCTGTCCCTATGCCCCCCGCGCGCGAAGCCCGTGGCCGGCTCCGCCAAGCGGCGCCGCAATTCATCCTCGTCGAGGACCGTGGCGTGATCGTGAGTAAGGCCATGAACGGCGCTGGACGCGAGATGCTGAGCGGTCTGGCGGAAGTTGTCCAACGGCTCGACAGCCAAGCCCACCTTCGTTATTTGACCGGCCCCGAGCTGGACCTGGTCCTGAGCGAGGACGCGCATCATTATCGCGGCCTGGTGGAACAAGGCGGAAGCTGCGCGCGTCGAGCAAGTGCTTGATAGCGGCTTTTTCGCACCTGCAGCCTGGGGGATATCGCGCTGGCCCCGGGCGAAACCGCCCAGCGTCTACTGCCAATCGTCAAGCCTTGCTTGTACTTACGGCCGACCGTCCGCAAA
Source organism: Bryobacteraceae bacterium (assembly GCA_035508055.1). Classification (GTDB taxonomy): domain Bacteria; phylum Acidobacteriota; class Terriglobia; order Bryobacterales; family Bryobacteraceae; genus Palsa-89. The sequence continues at coordinate 44,719 of DATJNO010000176.1, forward strand.
GGTACCCCCGCGGAACATCGCTTGCATCCAACAGACGGGAAGGGAGGACATATGTCTCAAGGCTCGTTTATTGTGCTCTTGCTGATCATGTGGGCCGTGGTCGCGACTTTTTACACGGTGATCTTCAACGTAACTTCCGGCCCCGTGCAGAAGCCCAAGGAAAGCAACGCCGTCCAGCCGGCGAGTGAGCTGACTAAGAAAGAGCACCCGTTGCCACACGCCGCCTAGGCGTGGCTGAGCGCCGCCAAAACACGCTTCGGCGTCAAAGGAAACTCGTGCATCCGGACGCCGGTGGCGTCAAAGAAGGCGTTCGCGATCGCAGCCGCCGCAGCCGCCATGACCTCCTCGCCTGCGCCGGACGGCTGCTCCGTCAGGCGCTGCACCACCACAGGCGTAACTGCGGGACATTCTTCAAACCGCAGGATAGGATAGCTGGTCCAGTCAACGCTGGTGACGCCGGTCGTGCTGAATGTCACTTCCTCGTGTAACATGCGGCTGGCGGTCTGCACCAGCTGGCCGATGATCTGGCTTTCGACATTGCCGGGATTTACGGCCAGGCCCGCGTCAATCGCGCCGTAAAGGTGCTTCACGGCGACGCGGCCCGTTTCCTTATTCACTTCGATGTCGGCGACGGCGCCGCCCCACGACTGCAGATGCGTGCCCAGGCCGATTCCCCGCCCGGTGACCACTTTATCCTTCGACAGATTGGATGCCGCCCGGTGATGGCTCCAGTTGGCCGCCTTCGCAGCCGCGTCCAGAACGCCTTGCCAGCGCTCATCGGCGATGTTGTTCCGCCGGAATTCGTGAGGGTCCATCGAAAGCTCGTAGGCCAGCTGATCGATGGCCTGCTCGGAGGTGAAAGCGAACGCGAGATCCAGCGGCGACCGCAGCCATGCGCCCTTCAGATAGCCCATCCCCGGCAGCTTGTGATTCACCAGCCGCAGATTGGGGATCTTATACATCCCGCCGCAGGTCCGCGGGTTCACGCCTTGCACGCCTTGCGCGGGCCCGAATCCCCATTCGGCCGCGGGCGCTCCGGCCAATTGCGCGGAAGTTTCCGTTCCGCTCCAGTTGTGCTGCCAGCCATGGTATTCATAGGCGACCAGCTTGCCGTCGGCATCGGCCGCGGCGCGCACTTCTCCGACGTGCGCCGGGCCGTAGTTGTCCCAACCGTGCTCATCCCAGCGCATGAACTGCAGCCGGACCGGCTTCGCCGCCAGTTTCGACAGCAGCGTGGCGGCCTGCGCGACGTCGTCATAGCAGCTGTGGCCATAAGTTCCCGAGCCTTCGTAATACTGCACGCGGACCTTTTCCACAGGCAGGCCCAGCAGACGCGCCAGCGTGCCGCGCGTGCCGTAGACGTCCTGCGTCGAGCACACGATCAGCGCCGAATCCGGCTTTACGTCGGCGATGGCGCAGTTCGGTCCGAAGGGAGCATGGGATTGGTAGGGAGCGTGGCAAGTCAATGAGACGGCATGAGCGGCCGAAGACAGCGCCGCAACATCCCCGCGTGTGGTAACGATCTGTTCTTCGGCTTTCGCGGCGTGCATCTGTTCGTACAGGCCGGTGTTGCCCGGAAGCGTGGGCGCGTTGTCCCAGGTGACCTTCAGTTGCTGCGCGGCGCGAACGGCGTCCCATTCGTTCTCCGCCACCACGCCGAGAAAATCGGCTTTGCGCAAAACTCGCGCGCCGGGGATGTTGCGGATGGAAGCTTCATCCACCGCCAGGATCTTCGCCCCGGCCCCGTAAGCCCGCTGTCCGCGCGGGCGCACCACGCGGCCATGCAGCATGCCCGGCACGCGCACGTGCTGCATGTAGACATATGTGCCGCTGACTTTGTCCGGGATGTCGTTGCGCGGGATGGCGGCGCCGACTACTTTATATTCCGAAGGCGGCTTCACCCGCGCGGACCCGCTAAACGGCAGATTGAATCGCTTGTCTCCTACCAGTGCGCCATAGGTCACCGAGCGCGAACTCCCTTTTACCGAAACCACGCCCTGCGATACGGTCAGCAGCGAGACCGGCGCATCCAGCTTGGCCGCTGCCATCTTCAGCAGCGCGGCGCGCGCCTCGGCGGCGGCCTGGCGGACCTGGGGACCGCCGCGCTGGATGGAGGCGCTTGAATACGTGCCGCCCTGATTCGGCGTGACGTTGGTATCCAGACGCACCGTCTTGATCTGGCTCATATCCAGATCCAGCTCCTCGGCCGCCATCTGGAGCAGCGCAGTCGAGTTGCCTTGCCCGAGTTCGGCGAATCCGATGTAAACAGTCGCAGTGTTGTCGGAGTGGATCGCCAGCCACGTATCCACCTGCTTGGGATCGGGCGGGCCGGCCAGTGTGCCGCGGGCGGCGGCGGATGGCTGGGCAAAAAGGGACTCGCGCAGTGGAAATCCGACGACCAGCGCGCCACCGGTTTTCAGAAAATCACGCCGGAGCGTCATTTCCGCACCTCCGCCATCCGTTGGGACGCCCGCTGGACCGCCTGGATAATCCGCGGGTAGGTTCCGCAGCGGCACAAATGCCCGTTCATATGCGAACGGATCTGGTCCTCGGTGGGCTCCGGCGTCTTCGAGAGCAGTTCCGCCGACTTGATGATCATGCCGTTGTAGCAGTAGCCGCACTGCAACGCCTGCACGTCGATCATGGCCTGCTGCACTGGATGCAGTTCCGGCGCCGGCCCGTGCCTCCTCTGCCCGGCGTACCACACGGGCAGGCCTTCGAGCGTGATCACCGATTTCCCCTGTACCTCGGACACCGGCGTCACGCACGAACGGATTTCCACTCCGTTCATCAGCACCGAGCAGGAACCGCACTGCGCCAGCCCGCACCCGAAGCGCGGACCCTGGAGCTGCAGCTCGTTGGTAAGGATGTACAGCAAAGGCGTGTCCGGCGCGGCGGCGATGCGCCACGTCTTTTCGTTGACTTTGATCTTGAGTTCGCTGGCCATTGCACATGCTCCTCCGGCGAATGGTCTGTGCGCTTTCCAGGGTATCAGTTTGGAGCGGACTTATTGAGCCAGCAGCGGCAGCGCCGCCTCGGGTGTCAGAGGCCGAATTGGAGATCCCCGAAACCCTTTCGGGTCGCGTGTGACGATCAGGTCACAGGCGTGAGTCTGCGCGGCCGCTGCTGTTACCGCATCCTCGAAATCGGGCAGAGGCAATCGCAGCGCCTCTTCCAGTACGGCGCGGTCCACCGGAGCCACGCGAAACACTCCCAGGATCGCTGCAACCGTGCGTTTCGCTTTCGCCGTGCCCAGTTCCTTTCGAACCAAATAGTGAATGGTAGTGACCGCATCAGCCGCCAGAGCGCCTTCGAGAGCGCCGCTTTCAATCGACGCCCATAGCGCCGCCGCGGCTTGCACGTAAGGCTGCCGGTCCAGTAGCACATCCAGGACCACGTTGATGTCGACCAGGACCCGTTTCATCGATACCTGGCCGCCAGATGACGCCGGTATTCTTCGAGGTCCGCCTTTTTGAGCGTCCCCCGGAGCGAACGCAGGACCGGCGTGTCACGCGAGGCGTCCGGAGCGGCCCCCGCGACAGCGCCCAGATAGGTTTCTACCATCTGGGAGACGGACATCCCGCGTTGCTTGGCATAGCGCTTGGCGCGCGCGATCACGCTCGCGTCCACGCTGAGAGTGAGCTTGGCCATTCATACGTATTGTATATGCAATCCTGTACGTACGCAGCCAGGTTGACAGGCGTATACTGGAGGTCACGCCTCTGGCGGCAAGACATGGTAGAGACAAGCACGAACCTGATTGGCGACATCACCGTGGTCGCGATGAGCGGACGGCTCCATCTCGGCAATTCGCTAACGTATGTCGAGAATGCGATCAACCGGCTGATTGACGGCGGAACCCGCAAGCTGGTGCTCGACCTGGTGCGGCTCGATTATATCGACAGCTCCGGGCTGGGAATGCTGATCGGCTGCAACGGCCGCATGGACCAGCATGGCGGGAAGATGCGTGTTGCGGGAGCACAGGGCGCAGTGTCGAAAGTGTTCGCCGTGGTCCACGCGGAGCGCATTCTGAATGTGGACGCCGACGTCGAGACCGCCTGCAGGCAGCTATCCGCCGGAAGCGCAGCCGGTACCGCTGCTACGACTCCTTATTAACCGCCTTGTTCACCAATGCCGCGCCTCCGGAAAGCGGCGCGGCCATGTGGCGGTAGATGGACAACCAGCCGCGGGCCGGTTTCGCCACCACTCGCGCGTGCTCCAGCCGGGCCAGTAACTCCGCCTCCGCAACTTCGAGATCGATTGTGCGCTGATCCACATCGATGGAGATCACGTCGCCGTCACGAACCACGCTCAGCGGTCCCGCCACGCCGCCTTCCGGCTCCACTTCGGCGACCACGAGACCCTTGTTCGCGAGTCCCGACATCTGCCCATCGGTCACTACCGCGACCTTCAGCGCCAGGCCCATGCCATCCAGCGCGAAGACCGCCATGTTCGCTGCGCCGCCCATGCCCGGCCCGCCCTTGACACCGTCGCCGCGCAGCACCACGACGTCGCCCGCCTGAATTTTGCCGCTGCGGATCGCCTCCAGCGCCGGCACGCGATCTTCAAACACCTTGGCCGGGCCGCGAAACTTCGTCGGGCGCCCTTCCTGCCGCAGGCCGATCTTCACCACGCCGCAGCCGGGCGCCAGCGTCCCACGCAGCAAAACGATGGCCGGTTGATCGGAATACGGACGGCCCAGCGGCCGGATGATTTCGCCATCGGCGATGGGGGCGTCTTTCAGATTTTCCGCGACAGTCCGCCCCGTGACCGTGACCGCGTCAGCCGCCAGCAAGGGTTCCAGGCGCTTCAGGACGGCCCGCGCGCCGCCGGCGTCCTCCAGCGCTTCAATGGGGTAATCGCCATTCGGCCGGATCGCGCAGAGCACCGGCACCTGCCGGCCCAATTCGTCGAACAGCCCGTAGACGTCCACGTCCACTTGAGCCTCAATCGCGATCGCCTGCAAATGTTTTATGGCATTAATGGACCCGCTGATGGCCAGCACCGTTGCGACGGCATTGCGAAAAGCGCCAGGCGTCAGGATGGCGCGCGGGCGCAAGTCTTCCCACACCATTTCGACGATGCGCGCCCCGGACCGCCGCGCGGAGTCCAGCATCTTCTCGCTGTTCGCGCGCACCGGCGCCGCTCCGGGCAGGCACATCCCGAGCGCCTCGCCCACCGAGTGCATCGTATTCGCCGTTCCGAGTCCAGAACAAACGCCTGGCCCGCGCACCGCATTCACCGTCATCTCGCGGAGATCATCGGGCGAGATACGCCCCATGGCCGCATGCGCCGAGGCCACGAACACGTCTTCGATGTCGCAGTGATGCCCCAGCGCCTCGCCGCTCTTCTGATAGCCGCAAACCACGATGATCGTGGGAATATTGATGCGCGCCGCAGCCATCACCTGTCCGGGCAGCGTCTTGTCGCAGGAGGCGAGACAAATCATGCCGTCCAACTGCGCGCCTTCCACGGCCACTTCAATGTCGTTGGTGAGCAGATCGCGGCTCGGCAGGATGTAGTTGCCCCCACGCCCCGAGTTGATGATGAAGTCGCTGGGCGCGATGGTGCGGATCTCGAACGGCAGCCCGCCCGCCTGGCGCACGGCATCCTTCACGACGGCCGCAATGCCATCCAGATGGCTAAAGCAAATCGCGATCTCGGAAGACGAATTGACCACGGCGATCTTCGGCTTGGTCATGTCGTCTTCGGAAAGCCCCAGCGCCAGCCACTGCGCGCGGCGCATGGGATTGTTGACGCGATTGCTGCGCAGCTCGCGGGTCAACGCGTGACTCCCGCGGTCTGCGCGAGTTCCTCCAGCGCTTCGCGGCCCAGAATGCGGCTGTGCATGCGGCCGACGGTGTAGATGCAAATGGCGAAGACGGCCGGGCAGATCGCCAGCACCGCGAAAATATTCCGCACCGGCAGGCTCGTCGACAACACCCAGCCGCCCACCAGCGGCCCCATCACCGAACCGACCTTCGCGACGCTGCTGGCCCAGCCCGTGCCATTTGCCCGGTAGGCACTGGGATAGAAAATACCGCAAACGCTGATCACGCCGAATTGGCCGCCCACCAGGAAGAAGCCGATGCAGGCGATCAGCGCGATGAATGCCCGCTGCGGGAAGTTGACGAAGCTGGCGACCAGCAGCAGGATCATCGTCATGACCGGCATTACTGTCACCGCCACCGCGCCGCGCTGATCCGTGAAGCGCATCAGGACCAACCCGCCGATCGCGCCCATCAGCGAGATCAACGAAGCCGCCGTGGCCGCGTCCTTGCGCGAGAATTTCAGCGCCTCGAACACCAGCGGCGTCCAGTTCACCAGGAAGTACACGGCGAACGAGCTCGAAATGTAAGCCAGCCAGACCAGCGGCGTGATCTTTTTCAACTCGCCCAGAAACAGCAGCGATGGCTTGAAATCTTTCTTCACTGTGGGCTCGTCGGCGACGACGTATTTCGCGTCCGGCGCGAAATGCTCGTCTGGATCGATCCTTCCCAGGACTCGTGCGATGCGGCGCGGCTCGCGCCCTTTGCTCGCCAGAAACCGGATCGACTCGGGCAGCATGAGCCAGAGAATGCCTGCGCACACGATCGACACCACACCGCCGGCCACGAACACCGCCTTCCAGCCCATTTGTGGAATCAACCACACGGCAATCGGCCCGCCAAAACCGGTGCCCATCGAGAAACCCATCATGATGAGCGTGACCACCGTGGCACGGTATCGCTTGGGCACGTATTCCAAGTTGAGCGACCAGGCCAGCGGCAGCATGCCTCCCAGCGGGATTCCGGTCGCCAGCCGCAGGCCGACCATGGACCGGTAGCCGCTGGCGAACGTAAAGCACATCGTCAGCGCGCCGAATGCCGCCGTCGCCAGAATCACCGCGGGCCGCCGCCCGATGCGGTCGCCCAAATAGCCCAGCACGAAGCCGCCGATCAAAGTGCCCAACAACCCCATCGCGAAGATGTTGCCGAGCTGCACGCGGCTCAAGTGATAATCCGGCGCGAAATACGGCGCGGCGAAGCTGATGAGGTTCGTATCGAAGCCGTCGAAGAAAGTGATAATCCAGGAGACCAGAACCAGCCCGACCAGGAAGCCGCCCAGCTTCTGGCGTTCGATGATTTCCGAAACATCGATGGTGTTCGCTTCGGCCATGTGACGCCTTTCGCTGCGACCTATTGTATGCGGTTCCACAGCTGCGGGGTCACTGACCGGTCACTGACCCACGCCGCATTGACCCTCCCGGCGGCGCGAGACTAGACTGAAACGAACGACGTGGGGTCTCTACTCAGTCCTCATTCTCCGCAAACGCAGTCGATCGAATCCCTCTTCTTACTCGTTCTCACCATCGCGGCCGTCGTGTTTCTGGTGGTCGCCGCCGGCGTGGTCTGGGCCATCGTCCGCTACCGTTGGCGCGGCGGTGACGGCGAGCCACATCAGCGCTTCGGCTCGCGCACGGTCGAAATCACTTGGACCGTCGTGCCGCTTCTCATCGTGACCGGCCTGTTCATCATGACCGTCCGCGCCATGGTATTCATCGACGCGCCGCAGAACTCCAGCCGCGAGCCCGACCTGGTCGTTACCGGCCATCAGTGGTGGTGGGAGGCGCGCTATCCCAATGGCGCTGAGACCGCGGCCGACATCCACATTCCCGCATCGCGCCGCCTGCTGGTGCGCATCGAATCGGCGGACGTCGTCCACGATTTCTGGGCGCCCGAACTGGCCCGCAAAATGGACGCGGTGCCCGGCCGCTCCAGCTACATCTGGCTCGAGGCCGCCGAGCCCGGCACATATCTCGGCACATGCTCGGAATTCTGTGGCGCCGATCACGCCTGGATGCGCTTCCGCTTAATCGCCGAGCCGGAGCACGCCTTCGAAGCGTGGTTGACGCGGCAGGCACAGCCGCCGCCTCAAGTCACCGGCCTTGCCGCCCAAGGCGAGCAGCTTTTTCATTCGAAGAAATGCGCTGACTGCCACGCGACTGGCGGAGTGGGCGCACCGCTCACGAAAGGCCCCAGCCTCGCGCACCTGGTTGACCGTCAACAGCTCGGCGGCGGCATTGCGCAGAACACGCCGGAAAATCTCGCGCTCTGGCTGACCAGTCCGCAGGCGGCCAAGCCCGGCAACCGCATGCCCGGCACCTCGCTCACTGCCGGCGAAGCACAGGCGCTGCTGGCCTACCTGGAGGCCTTGCGATGAGCGGCGCGGCCGCGTGGTTCTGCGCCATCGATCACAAACGCACCGGCATCCTCTATCTGTTCTCCTCTTTGCTCTTCTTCCTGGCCGGCGGCCTGGAAGCCATGGTGATGCGCGCGCAACTGGCGGCGCCGAACCTCAAGCTCATCACATCGGAAACGTACGACCAGATGTTCTCCATGCACGGCACCACGATGATCTTCCTGGTCGCGATGCCCGTGCTCACCGGCTTCGGTGTGTACCTGGTCCCGCTGATGATCGGCGCCAACGATACGGCTTTTCCGCGTTTGGGCGCGCTTAGCTTCTGGCTGCAGTTCTTCGGCGGTGTGCTGCTGTACCTGAGTTTCGCCACTGGCGGCGCACCCGACGCCGGATGGTTCAGTTATGCGCCGCTGACTGAAAAGCCCTTCGCGCCCGGAACTGGTCTCGACTACTGGGCGCTCGCCCTGCTTCTCGTCGTCGCGGGCAGCATCGGCGCGGCCATCAACCTCATCGTGACCATCGCCACCTCGCGCGCGCAAGGCATGGCCATGCGCCTGGTGCCGCTGTTCGTCTGGATGACGCTGGTCACCTCGGTCATGATTCTCTTCGCGCTCCCCGCCCTCGGCGCGGCGCTCGTTCTGTTGCTGAGCGACCGCATGCTGCACGCCCATTTCTTCGACCCTACGCACGGCGGCTCGCCCCTGCTCTGGCAGCATTACTTCTGGATTTTCGGCCATCCCGAGGTTTACATCGTCGTGCTGCCCGCCTTCGGCATGATTTCCGAGATCATTCCGGTTTTCTCGCGCAAGCCGATTTTCGGTTATCCATTTATGGCCACTTCCACTCTGGCCATCGCGTTTCTGAGTTACGGCGTGTGGGTGCATCACATGTTCGCCGTCGCACTAGGCCGCAACTTCATCGCCGTGTTCTCCGCCGCCAGCATGCTGATCGCCGTGCCCACGGGCGTGAAAATTTTCGGCTGGATCGCAACCATGTGGGGCGGGGCGGTTCGATTCACTACGGCGATGATGTTCGCCATCGCGTTCCTGCTGGAGTTCACCATCGGCGGCCTGAGCGGCGTGGCCTTCGCCACCGTCCCGGTGGACTGGCAGCTCACCGACACCTATTTCGTCGTCGCGCACATTCATTACGTGCTGTTCGGCGGCACCGTCTTCGCGCTCTTCGCCGCCGCCTATTACTGGTTCCCCAAGATGAGCGGCCGCATGATGGACGAGACGTTGGGCCGCTGGAATTTCTGGCTCGTCGTAATCGGCTTCAACAC